>CAKOYB010000029.1 GCA_934130435.1 uncultured Clostridia bacterium | reverse complement strand
TACATTTCAGGGCTTGGGATATGTGATAGATGTGTATAGGGGAAAAACGCATGCGGAAAAGAATTTAAAATATTATGCATTATTTATAGCTTTTTTCCCACAGCTTGTAGCAGGTCCAATAGAAAGGTCAGACAAGCTGCTAAAGCAGGTACGACAGGAGCATGGTTTTAATTATGATAGAATTATAAATGGTCTTTTGACTATGGCATGGGGGTTTTTTCTTAAATTAGTAATTGCGGACAGAGCAGCGATTGTGATAAATACCATATATAATGATCCGGTTCAATATGGAGGCTTTTATCTGATTGTAGCAACAATCTTGTTTGCATTTCAGATTTATTGTGATTTTGCGGGGTATACAACGATTGCAAGAGGGTCTGCGAGGGTGATGGGATTTGAACTCATGGAAAATTTTAAATCCCCATATTTGGCGGTTTCGGTTTCGGATTTTTGGAGGAAATGGCACATTTCGCTGTCTGGTTGGTTTAGAGATTATCTCTATATTCCCCTTGGAGGAAATAGAAAAGGAAACCTTAGAAAATACATAAATCTATTATTTGTGTTTGCAGTTAGCGGGCTTTGGCATGGAGCATCAATGGCCTATATAATCTGGGGAGGACTTAATGGAATATATCAGATTGTGGGTGATTTGAAGGATAAAGCAATAGAAGCATTTACTAGAAAAATGAACATAAAGAGATCCGATCATATTTTTTTAAAAAGGATTTTCACATTTGCGCTGATATATTTTTCGTGGCTTTTTTTCAGGGCAGGCAGTATTGAACAGGCTAAAATAGTGTTGCAGAATATTATAAATATATTTAATCCATGGATTTTGCTGGATGGATCGTTATATCAAGCCGGGCTTAACGAAAAAGAGTTTGGAGTGCTTCTGGTGGCAATAGCATTTTTGTTGTTTGTAGATTATATGCATAATAAGGAAAAACATTTTTTGGAGGTTTGGGGGAAATGGGGAGTAATAAAAAGGTCAGCGGCAGCGGCTGTGTTGGTTTATGCAGTTTTATTGCTGGGAATATATGGAGTGGACTATGATGTCAATACGTTCATTTATTTTGCGTTTTAAACGTCTGGGAGTGCTGCTTGTATTCATAGCATGTTTAATGCTTACGGAAACAGTTTTGGAATATCTGCTGGTAGTAAGAGATGGTTTTACAGAGCTTTTGATGACGGATTTTTATGAAATGGAAGAAAATATAGATAATATATATCTCGGGTCATCACATGTACATTATAATATACAGCCTGAAATATTGGACGAGATAACTGGAGAAAATAATTTTAATTTGTCGACAGGTTTACAGCCGATGAATGCTTCATATTATTTGCTGCGGGAAGCTGATAAGAGGCAGAAACTGTCACATGTTTATCTGGAAATTAGTGTTGGCCTTGTTACCGGTGATTATGGTAAGATCACGGACTATACGCAGCTTCCTAATAATTGGAGAGTGTTGAATTATGTAAAGCCTTCATTTAATAAACTGGAGTGGATGCTGTCAGCAAG
>CAKOYB010000028.1 GCA_934130435.1 uncultured Clostridia bacterium | reverse complement strand
TGTCCGACTATTCACAATAAACTAAAAAAGAGGAGCTAATTACTATGAATAAAAAATTTTTTCTCATTGGTAAAAATCTGCAATCTTCCGTGTGTTTAAATGGTGCATTAAACCGGGAAACAATTGAAAACGAATTGTTAAAATCTGGCTGGGATACTACCGATAATTATAAAGAAGCTGACGCAATTATTGGATCTTTCTGTGTCATGACATACACAGAAATTCAAGAAGCTGTTCGACTTATTATCAAGTATTCATCGTTTCCAGCAAAATTGTACGTATGTGGTTGTATTACCAAAGCAAAAGACATTATAATTCCTTTACGGGCAAGATTTAACTTTACAACGTTTTCTACTCCCCAGGAATTAGTTTCTGAACTTACAAATACTCCCATTCACATTAAGCCTGATTTTGATATCTTTAATAATCAATTTGTTATCAATATCTCTGAAGGCTGTAACAAACGTTGCACTTTTTGTAAAACTAGTTATATTGATGCTACTTACAAGAGCAAATCTATTGATAGTATCATAAATGCTATTAAAACTGGTGTAAGTCTTGGTTTTAATTCTATTGTTTTTAATGCCATGAATTCAACTCAATATGGTTGTGACCTTGAGACTCAAACTACTTTAAATGATCTATTGGTAAAATGTTTGGAAATTCCCAATGTTTTATATCAACTCAATGGCTTAGTTGCTTCTGAACTTACGCCTGAACTTATTTCCACACTTACCAATCCTAGATTCATTGTTATTCAATTAGAAGCTCAATCATTTATCCCCACTGTTAGAAAAAACATGAAAATTGGAGATGATAATGCCAAAGTTCTGAAAACAGCTTTAAGAGCTTTCAAAAACAAGGTTATCTTTTCCAATGTAATGGTAGGATATCCTGGTGAAAGTAGTAAAAAATTTGACGAACAATTGAATCTTATCAAACGAGAGAATTATTGGTTTCTTACTGTTAATGCTCTTGAAGCAACACCCGGCACTCCTGTTATGTATATGGATCGTCCTGAAGAAGCTAGCCTTAACAATAGAGTTCGAAAAGTCACAAAAGTCATTTATGACTTACGTGTTGCAAAAGCAAATTCTTTACTTAATAAAAAAGTAAAAGTTCTTATTGTTGCAAACCTCAATTCTGTACTTGTTGGAATCTATCAAGGAATCTATGTCTATGTCCACGACTTTGATGATTCTGTTGACATTGGCGATGAATATGAAGTAGTTTTAAGAAGCGTTACTTCTTACTTTAACATCCAACAGCAGATGGAAATGAGTGATCAATTCAAAGAAAAAAGCACTGACACCGAAGAATTCTTCAAAAATTCTGATCTCTCTTGGCTCAAGGCTTTTCCAAAGAGCTTCCAAGACAATGCTAAAAAAATTATAAGTTCAGGTTCCAGTATGGATGATCCTATTCAGGTTCTAATTGGTCTTACAGATCTTCTAGCTAAGTTTAATACTCAGACTCAAAGAGAAAAGACTACCAGGCTTATGTCTTCTGTTCCTGATTATTTAAATCTAAAGGATTATATGGATAATATGCTCAAATAACGCACAATCCCCCCTACAC
>CAKOYB010000027.1 GCA_934130435.1 uncultured Clostridia bacterium | reverse complement strand
TCAAAACCTTTGTCTATTAGTCTTTGATAGTATTTGTCTTGAAGTAGGCTTAAATAGGCTTTATCTTTGATATATTGCTTTTTTGAAATAGTGTATTTTTCAGTATTAGTTCTTTTATCATATTTTCTAATTAAAGGTACAACTACACAATGGATATGTGGCATTTTTTCATCTAGGTGCAGTGTAGCGTGTAATACTTGTTCTTTTGTATAACCTAAATCTTCATAAACAAATTCCATACAAGTATCAGCCCATTTTTTAATTTGTCTTTTATTCATATCCTTAAAGAAATCATTATCACTTGTAAATAGTAATTTATCTGCAACTACATTATTTGAATCATCTACCATTTGTTTAAATGTTTTCTTTCTATCATCTCTCATAGTTTCCATTCGTTTATCATGTTCTTTTTTATATTCTTTTGTTAAGTTATAGAATCCTTTAATATATTTTTCAGAAAGTGGTACTAGTTCAATATTATTTTTAGTTTTTGTAATATCTATATCAGGGTTAGATTTATATGCTTTTTTCTCTCGTTTGTTGTGCGATCCGATTTGTGCGAGATCAGATAATTTATTTATTGGCTCAACTCTAAATATTGCATAACTCATTTTTATATACCTCTTTTACTTTTTCTAAAACCTCTTTATAAAGTGAATTGCCATTTTTATCTTTGATATCAGATAAGTCTATTGTTATAACACATAATCTAAAGTTTTGCTTTTTATAGTTTTTGTCATTCTTAATACAAATTAATCTTATTATTTTTTCGGCTTCAATATCTGAACTAAACGAGATATCTTTTAAATCATCATCAGTATCAACTTCATAATAGTTTAGTTTATAATCACTTCCCATAGTTTCTTGTAATTTATTAAAGTATTTAAGTGCTTGTTTTTGCGTTTTATGTTCTTTATTCATGTTTAAACTACAACCATAATCATCAACAAACCATTTAAGATTATATGGTAGTCCATAATTATTATGATTGCTAATCATACCCATTATATAATCTGACCTAAAATTTCCATCTACCATTTCTACTTTATCATTAACTTTTTTAATTTCAATATTATCAATATAAGTAGCAACTAGTTTTTGTCTTTTTTCTCTTGTTTCATTTACCCAATTATAAATATTTTCAATAAATTTTTCTGGATTAACATATGTTTCTATTTCTTGTTTATCTTGTATAATCAATAAATCATCAATAATGAAACTTAAATTCTCATATTGTTTTTGTTCTTTTAATTTATTAGTTAATTCAGTTCTTTGATATTCAATATGTTTTATCTCTTTATCAAAATCATTAAGTTTTAATACACCTTTGATATAAGCAGTTTTAATTCTATCCATTTGCTTATCTAAATTCTTAATTTCTTTTTCATAATCTGCTTGTTTGTTATCAAATTTAGATTTAATAAATGGTGTGTAATAATCATTTATAAGTTCATCTTGTTTAACTAGTTCCAACATTAAACCTAGTAATAAACTTTCTATTTCATATTCTTTGTAAGTAGTTTTACAACTCTCACATTTATAGTAATAATATTTCTTTCCACTTTTCTTTTTAGTGGTAGCACATCCACCTAGAAATTTACCACAATTAGCACATTTAAGTTTGTTAGTAAAAAGATAAGTAGCTGTTCTTTCATAATGTCTAGCATTTCTTTGTTTTTGATATTGGCAATTTTCCCATTTTTCTTTTGATACTATTGGCTCAACAACATTTTCATAATATGTAGGGTGTTTAGTTCTTTTACCATTGATAAAATCACCTTTATAAAGTTCATTTGATAAAACCTTTTGAATAGTAGAGTCATACC
>CAKOYB010000026.1 GCA_934130435.1 uncultured Clostridia bacterium | reverse complement strand
AACTTATTCCTAATGCTGCAGAAGCTATAAAAGAAATAAATAACAGTGGTTATTTATGTATTATTGTTACAAATCAACCAATAATTGCAAGAGGAGAAAGTACAATAGAAAATTTAGATGGAATACATAAAAGATTAGAAGTATTGTTAGGGCAAAACGGAGCATATATTGATAAAATTTATTATTGTCCGCATCATCCAGATAAAGGTTTTGAAGGAGAAATTAAGAAATTAAAAATAGACTGTGACTGCAGAAAGCCTAAAATAGGAATGTTAGAAGCAGCAAAAAAAGATTTTAACATAGACTTTAATGAATCTTATATAATTGGTGATTCGACATTAGATGTCAAAACTGGAATAAATGCAGGAATGAAAACAATATTAGTGAAAACAGGTCAAGCTGGAGAAGATAAAAAATATGATGTAACAGCAGATTTTATAGAAAATGATATTTACGCTGCTGTAAAAAAAATATTAAGAAAGTAGGAGAAAAAATGGATTTTAAAAAAGCAATAAAAGAATATTATGAAAGAGAAATTGATGTTATTAATAGATTAAATTTAGATGAGATAAATGAAGCTATGAATGCTCTATTAAAGACTTATAACAATGGAGGAACTATATACGTATGCGGAAATGGTGGATCAGCATCAACTGCAAGTCACATGCAAAATGATTTTAATAAAGGTATAAGTGAATACACTGATAAAAAATTTAAATTTTATTGTTTGAATGACAACGTTTCAACAATGATGGCAGTAGCAAATGATATAGGATATGAAGAAGTATTTAGATTTCCATTAATAAATAACATTACAGAAAAAGACTTATTTATAGGAATATCAGGTAGTGGAAACTCTAAAAATGTATTAAATGCAGCTGAATACGCTAAAGAATGTGGAGCTAAAGTTATTGGCATAACAGGATATTCTGGTGGTAAATTGAAAGATTTAGCAGATTATAAAATGCATGTGGATGAAATGGATATGCAAATTGCAGAGGATGTACATATGACATTTGATCATATGATGATGAAAATATTCTACAATTATCTAACAAAAAATGAAATAACAGGTAATAATATTAATGATAAACACTAAAAATATTGAAAAAAGTAAAGTATGTGTTATTTTGCCAATAAATAATTATTCAAAATATATGGATGATGCCATAAATAGTATATTAAACCAAACATACGATAATATTGAAATAGTTATGATTATAGAAAAAACAAAAGACCAAAAAAAGATTAAAAATCATATTGTAAAAAAATATAAAAATAAAAATATAGTTTTATTGTTAAATAAGATTAATTTAGGATTAGCACGTTCTTTAAATAAAGGCTTAAACTATTCTAATGGTGAATTTGTTGCACGCATGGATATTGACGATATTTCAATTTCAGATAGAATTGAAAGGCAAGTTAATTATTTAAAGAAACATAAAGATGTAGGGATACTCGGTTCAAATGCAGAATACTTTGGTAAGATAACAGGTCCTTGGTTCAGCGATGATTTTAATTGCGAAAAAATAAAAGTTGATTTGCTTATAGGAAATCCTATATGTCATCCAACCATAATTATAAGAAAAAGTATAATTGACAAATACAGACTAAAATATAATAAAAATTATATTTCAGAAGATTATGAACTATGGTGTACAGCGTTAACAAAAGGAATAAAAATAGAACTAATGAAAGATATACTTTTATATTATAGAAAAAGTGACGAAAATATTACTTCTAATAAAAAATATATTAAAAAAAGAGAAAAATCAGTTATAAGAAGTATGAAAAAATATTATAAGAAAACGCTTAAAAATAGCTTTAGCACAGATGAAATAATGAATTTGCAAGGAATCTTTCCTTGTGAAAAAAATGAACAATTAAGAAAAAAGACAACAAAAAAAATAATTGATCAAAACCAAAAAAATAATTTTTTTGATGATGACGAATTAAAATATTACTTGAATTATTATTAATTAAATAGAAAAGAGGAACAAATGAAAACAATAATTTTAGGTGGTGGATTATCTGGAAT
>CAKOYB010000025.1 GCA_934130435.1 uncultured Clostridia bacterium | reverse complement strand
GAATAATACCTTTTTTATCTTCAATATCAAATTGACACTCATCTATAGATTTATAATCATTAATATTAATATCACTAGAATTAATATAATCTAGATTAATATCTTTAATTACTGGTTCTTTAAAATTCATCATTAACATACCAATTAATCTTTCTGTTAAAGTTCTTCTTAAGACATTAATCTCTCCCATAGGAATAAATATATCATCATCTAGTAAAACATCTATATCATGACAATTAAAGGGGGTATTACCAAGCCTCTTCACTTGACTTATTATTCTCTCTTTAGTAACTACAGCACTTTTAGCCTTCTCTACAATATTACCTTTTTCCCTTACTACAATATTATCTTTTATAAAGCTTATTTCTAATGGTTCATTAATCTTTGCAATTACTTTTATTGCAATATCTACTTTCTTAGTGATATTATCAAACTTAGTTATTAACTTATGATTAGTAGTTAAAGACACTGTATCTAAACTAGTTAGTCCTATCTTATTATCTAATATAATCTTCTGCTTAGGACTACCTTTAGATATTAATCTATCCTTCATATCATAAAGATAATTAACTATTAGTCCCTTACCACTTTCTAAGAATCTTATTCCATCTTCTTGGTTTAATTCTTTATCAAGTAAGATAGTTATCTTAGAATCATTTACATCAATCACTTTGCCAATAGGAAGTCCTATATGGTTAGGTGACTTAGTATTTACTAAATCTTTACTATTTAATAAATGACCTTTAGTATATCCTCTATAGAAAAGGCTTTGTAATGTCTCTTTATCTATATCTGTTATCTTTTCTCCATTTAATATTTTTCTATAATAGTTAGTTATAAATGACACATAGGTAGGGCTTTTCATTCTACCTTCTATTTTTAAACTATCTACATAAGGGACTAGTTTTAAAACATCATCACTTAGATTTAATTCTTTCATAGAAAGAAGATAGCCTTCTTTTAGCAGTTTATCACTTTTATATAGTTTCCATTTAAATCTACAGCATCCTGCACATTCTCCTCTATTACCACTTCTACCACCTAATACTTGGGATATTAAACATCTTCCTGAATAACTAACACAAAGTGCCCCATGGATAAATACTTCTTTCTCTATAGGAGTCTTAATAAGTTTTATTTCATCAAGACTCATCTCTCTTGGTAAAACTACCCTCTTAACTCCTAGTTTATAAAGAAAATCTATTCCTTGAAGTGATGAATTATGTGCCTGAGTTGAAGCATGTATCTCTAAGTTAGGATACTTTTTAAGGCATAAACAAATCATTCCAAAGTCTTGCATCAAAATAGCATCTACTCCATTAGAATATAAGAATTCTACTTGGGAAAGAAACTCATCTATTTCATTTTCTTTTATTAAAGTATTCATGGTTACATATATCTTAACCCCATAGATTTTTCCTATTCTAATAGCCTCTTTTAATTCTTCATTAGAAAAATTAGTAGCAAAGGCTCTTGCACCAAATTTCTTTCCTGATAGGTAAATAGCATCTGCACCACTATTTATAGCTGCTATCAAGCTTTCCTTGTTTCCTGCTGGACATAAAAGTTCCATAATATCACTTCCTATTATTAAGTTTTACTTACATTACATCGATTATTTCTAATATTGATTGAAGAAAAATTATCTTTTTGAGGATTTCTTGAATTACAAATCAAGTTATAGGTATAACTATCACCACTACTACTTCTTGTAAAGCGTACCTTACCATTACAAATATAATCGGCATCTTCAAATGATTTAATCAAATCATTTGTTAACAAGTCCTGATAAGTAATATCTACACACCCTACCCAATCAGAAACACCTAAGCTTGTAATATCTACACCCTCTTTTTGAACATATACCTTTGCAGCCTCTACTAAAGTTTTTCCATAATATTCAAACTTCTTTTTTTTATTATTGTTTTGTAAATTTACAATTGAAGGTGTAACCAGTATCATAATCATTCCCATAATAGCAATTGTAGCCAATAATTCAACTAAAGTGAATCCCTTATTCTTTTTCATTTGTCTCGCCTCTATTCTGATTCTATTTTAGCAAATAATTCTATTTAAGTAAATGTACTAAAACTTGACATAGATTCAGATTAATATATGTGACTTATTATATTATTATATAGAAAAAAAATCAACAGAACGTTAACTATGCTAAAATATCACAGTCTAGTTTTTTATTCATACTTATCCTTCTTTCTAACTTAAAAAGTTCATAATCAAATCAATTATAATTTCTTTTTCTTTTGGATTTGATTCAGCAATAAGTAGTGTTAAGGCGGTAAGTGTATTATTATCAATAACTTGTTTATCATCTTTATACAAAATATCATAGTAATTTAAGAAATAGATAAACAATGTTG
>CAKOYB010000024.1 GCA_934130435.1 uncultured Clostridia bacterium | reverse complement strand
CTATTGATATAATTGTTCCTAACATTTTTACTCTCCTATAGTAATATTATACATTATTATATAAAAAAAAGGAATATTATTTTTTAATATTCATCTTTTTGACTAGAATAAAGCTTTTCTTATTTCAATATCAATATTATTTATTAAATATAATTCAATCTCTGTTTTTTTCTTTATTTTGATAATACCATAACCATTTATAATTAATTCGCTGTTATCGGGAACTTTTATTTTTTTAATAAATAGATCGCTAGTGATATCTTTATAATATCTATTATATTCTAATCTATCAGAACCATAAAATACGATACTATTATAAGGCTTAATTTTAACGCCTAAAAAATTATCAACCATTATTGTTTGTTCTGTTTTTATCTGATATATTATAGGTTTTACTTTCTTTTTAGGAATTATTTTTTTTATTTCTTCTTCATCTAAATAATCTATTATATTGCTTACTATAATACCTGGTGTATCTATTAGTGTTAAATTTTCATTAACATTTACTTTTACAAAACTTAAAGTTGTAGAAGGTAAAATACTGGTTGTTAAATTATAGTCTTTATTACTATAATTTTTAATTATTTTATTAATTAATGTTGATTTACCTGTATTTGTATATCCTACTAAATAGACATTATTGCTTTTTTTATTTTCATTGATTAAATTAAATAAATTGTCCAAATTGTAATTGTTTTTTGAACTTATTACTATACTTCCTAAACAGTTTATATTTAAGGTTTTGATATAATTTAATATTTTATTTTCATCTATATCTACTAAATCATATTTGGTAATACATAATATAACATTATTGTTTAAATAATCTATTATTTCTTTTAATTTATTGCTTATGTTAAATATATCTACTACAAATAAAATTATATCTTTGGTATCTCTTACTTCTTTTATAATGGTATTAATATCTTCTAAATAATTAACTTTTTCATATTTGTTATAGTTTCTTATATTAAAACATCTCATACAAAGATCTGATTCTAGATTATTTGTATATCCTAATTTTCCTTGTTCAAGTGTTAGTATAGCACCACAACCACTACATTTTTTAATCATAATATCTTCCTTTTATGAATAAGAGATTTTTAGCAAGTTTATTCATTATTTGTTTTTCTCTTATTCTGTTTATTTTTGTAAAGAAGAAATCTTTTAAACCTATTGGATTAACTAAAATAGTTGTAATTCCCACTTTATTACCACCTATTATATCTGTTAGAAATTGGTCGCCTATGATCGCTACTTCACTGTCTTTTAAATCATGTTTATCCATAATTTTTAAGAAACTTCTTTTTAATGGTTTCATTGAATGGGCATTTACTTCAACATTTAATTCTTCTTTAAATGGTTCAAGTCTATTTGGACCACTGTTTGAAAAAATAATGACTAAAAATCCCATTTTTTTTAAATCTATAAATAAATCTTTTACTTTTTTGCTTGGACTTTTGACACCAACTGGAGCGATTGTGTTGTCCAAATCAAAAAGTAAACATTTAATACCTCTATCAATTAATTTTTCATAGTTTATAGTATAAATACTTTTTTGGTAAATATCCGGAATGTACTGTTCCAATTTTATCACTTCCTTTGTACTGTAAATCTAGTATAGCATAATATTTATTTTTTTGAAAGATTTTTTGAAAAAGAAAAAATAGATTTTGCAATCTATTTAGTTAATATTTTTATTTATGTAATAGGCATATAGTAATGGTACTATTATTAAAAATATAGGAATTATATATAATGATATTTTTGTTTCTATATTAAATATAGATAATGAATTTATTAAAGCGTGTGTGATTATACATGGTATTAATGATTTACTTTTATAGAATATAATTACAAATAAGTATCCTAGAGAAACTGCATAGCAGATTTGTAATAGTGTTGGTATTGTACTAGCACCATTTAATAAATTAACTATATGGCCTATGCCAAATGTTAATGTACTTGCTAAAATTGCTCTTTTTACATTTTCTTTGGCCATCATTTTAAATAAGAATCCTCTAAAAATAATTTCTTCAATAAATCCTACATTTATCATTGTTAATATATGAAAAATTATTTCATTTTTTGAATTATTTATATTAATACCATTCCATAAATTGGCTGATGTAATTAAGAGCAATGGGATAAAATATAGATATTTTTTAGGGTTATTTACTTTTGTTAATCCATAATATTTTGTTTTTTTTAAAGATATCATTAAAATAATTAAGAAAGCTGATATTATGGTATTTATTATGGTACTTCTATAATCTTTGGTCCCAAAATTTTGAACACAATATGAATTAATTATTACATAGAGTACTATTAAAAGTATACAAAATAAAGTTTCATGTTTTTCAAATATTTTTTTCATTTTTTACCTCTTCTATTATCATTTTACATCTTTGTGATAAATAAAACAAGAAGATATTTTAAGAAAAAAATAGATTTATTCAATCTATTTTTCGGAAGGAGTTTTAATTATAATATATTCTATATTTTAGGTGATTTTTATTTTACATTTATAAGAATTTTAGTAGCATTTATATAAGTAAAGAAAAACTAATTTTCTCTTTTGCCAAACATAAGTATTAATCTTAATATTTCTATAATGGTAGAAGCGCAACTTGCGACATAAGTAAGCGCAGCTGATACTAAAACTTTTTTGCTTTTATTTAGTTCTGTACTATTTAGTATATGGGTATTATCTAATTCTTTTAAAGCTCTAGCACTTGCATTTATTTCAACTGGTAAAGTAATAATTTGAAATGCTAATATAACGAGTTCAAATATTATACCTAACCAAATTAAATCTAAATAATCAAATAGAAATCCTAGTAATATTGCTATATATCCAGCATAAGAAGAAAAGTTTACAAAGGGAACTAGTGCTGCGCGGATGCGAAGAAAAGTATAACCTGTTTTGTCTTGAATTGCATGGCCACATTCATGTGATGCTACGGCTACACTTGCAATACTTGATTCGTTATATATACTATTTGATAATCGAATTACTTTATTTTTAGGATCATAGTGATCTGTAAGTGTACCACTTGTGCATACAACATTAATGTTGTTTAAGCCATTTTTATCAAGAATCATCCTGGCAGCTTCTAAGCCAGTAATGTTCCTTTTGTTTTGAATTTTTGAGTATTTGCTATATCTAGTACTTATAAGTAATTGGGCACCTATGGTAATAAATATAGCCATGTATGTAAGAATATAATATTCCATAAAAATCACCTACAAATTAATAGTATCATATTTTTTTTATAAATCAATTATGAAATTATTAAGAATTATTATAAAATACTTGCTATAATATCCAATATTTAATTATTTATGCTCTTTGTGTTAAATTGTGCATTTTACATTAGATTAATAAAAAAATATCATTTTGATTATGATATTTTTAATTTTTTCTTTCTATTTTTTTAAAGAATAGTTTATATATTAAATAGGCATCAATTATATAGTCATATACTCTTAATCGGTCAAACAATATGATACTTGATAAAATTCTTCTGCTGTCTACCAATTTAAATCATATTTTTCATATAAATTACACTTTGTGATATCTTGTATTGCTAAAGTAGAAAGATAAGCATTTACTCCTGATAGTTTTTTATTTTTATACATATTTTCTAATATAGAAACTGCATCTTCACCCAATTCTACAATATTCTTATAATACTCATTTTCGGTATAATCATAAGGATTAGAGGATGTCATATCGGTTACTTCTTCAATTTTGTTAAAACTTATAGTTATTTCTTTTTCTAATTGTTTTGCATTTATATTTGCCTTTGAATCATTAGAACAACCTCTCAAATATAAAACACAACATACACCTATAAAAACTATTTTTTCATAATTAACCTCACTTTCAATTTACTTAAATAATAATGGTATATTTCCATATATTACTATTCTTAATATTCCTATTATAACTAAATGTAATGGATAGTATAAGTAGAAAAACCATTTCATCCATTTTGCTTTACCTTTTTCACCATTATACATTTTTAGTAATGGGTACACTAATATAACTGCTAGTGTAATTAATCCATACGTTTTACTTACAAATAAATATGAAATAACTGCATAAATAGAAATCCAAAAACACATACTTATCATTTGTTTTTTTAAATTACCTCTATTAGAATACATA
>CAKOYB010000023.1 GCA_934130435.1 uncultured Clostridia bacterium | reverse complement strand
CTTCTTATGTCAATTTGGGGAGAAATTGGGGATGAACTCCTCAAACTAGACCTTTGTAATACTATAAATTTCAACAAAATTTATAGCTGATAAATATGAGAGCAAAAAAGATTTAGTAATATTGAATTGTTAATGTGCGTTAGTAACTAATAAATTTTCTAGTACATTTCCTGCGTGTTTATCGTGTGATTTTAAAGGATGTACATAGAAATTATAAGTTGTAGTAATCTGTGCATGACCTAGTCTTGCTGATACAGTTGCTACATCTACTTGCTGAGCTATAAGCAATGTTGCGTTTGTGTGGCGTAAACCGTGAAATGTTATTACAGGTAAGCCAATTTGTTTAATAAATTTTTCAAACCATTTACTAATTGTTGATGGAGTAATTGGTTTGCCATCTATTTGTACAAATAATCTATCAGAATTGTGCCAGAAATCGCCTACAATCGATTTTTGTTCTTCATACCATAATTTATATTCCTCAAGTAAAGAAACAATAAAATCAGGAATAGCGACTTCACGAATTGAACTTTCTGTTTTAGGGCTTTTTGTAAATATTCCTTTGTCAGATAAATATTGACTCGATTTGTTTATGCTGATAATTCCATTTTTTAAATCAATATCAGACCATTCAAGTCCAGCTAGTTCGCCGAGTCTTGCACCTATGAATATATCTAGTAAAACTGCAACTTTGTATTTGACATCATTTCCAGTTAATTTTTCAAGGTTGTCAATTAAAATTCTTGTCTGTATTTCATCATAACATTCTCTTTTAGGTTTAGGTGCTTTAGGTGGTTGTACTCTATCTGCAGGATTAGTTACAATCATTTGCCAGTATACAGCTTTTGTTAGCATTGCGTGTAAAAGTCTATGATGTTCTAAAATTGTTTTCTTTGATAATGGTTTTCTAGTTTTCTTTCCATTGTTATTTTTCTTTCTGATTATTTGTGTATCATCTTCAAGCAAATTATAAAATTGCATAATATCAATAGGTCTTATTTTATTTAACTTGAAATGTCCAAAGTAGGGAAGAATTCTAGATTCCAATATTCCTAAATATCTGTAATAAGTAGATGGTGCAAGTTCCTTTAATCCATAATCTCTTTTCCATATTTCAACAAATTCTTTAAATGTTGGGATATTTCCTTCAACAACAAAACCATTTTCAACTTCTGCTATATATTTTGCAAGTTCAGTTCTTGCTTCTGATTTGTTTTTACAATGAATTGTTTTTTGATGTCTTATGGATTTTCCATCTAAATCGTAGCCTTTGAATACTACTAACCTATAACTGTCTTTTCCACGTTTTTCAATACTACCAGTCAATTTTCTACCTCCTTTCGTTTTATTTAGTAATAGAGTGTATTACTATGATTTTATTGTAACATCTTGAAAAAAGAAAACAAAACCCGACAATAAAAAAGTTTCTTATAGAATTTATTTGTCGAAAAAAATATTAACAATATAATAATTGGAATATGCTGGATTTTTAAGGAAAAATATGATATAAATATGTAAATTAGTGAAACTTTATAATTTATAAAGCTATAGTAATTTATAAATTATGGTCTATACAGATAAAATAATAACTAAGAAAATAAAATTCAGATTATATATTTTTATATAATGCAATATGCGATTTTGTTAAAGTTTCACTAATTTATAATTTATATATTAGGAGGATTATGTGAATAAATTAGAAGATTACTTTAATTATGAATATTTAGATGAATTAGCAGAAAAAGAAAAAATATATTATTCTCCAAGTGTTGGATGGGATAAAATAAATTCAAAAAAAGTAAATAAAAACAAATTAAAATTATTAAAAGAAATAAATGATAAAGTTTTATCTGGAAATTATGAATTAGTACCTTATAAAGTAAAACTTATAATAAAAAATAAAGACTCAAAACCAAGAAAAACATGTATTCCTGCAATAAAGGATAGAATTACTATATCTGCGTTAAAAAGATATCTATATGATATATTTGATGATGAAACATTTAATATTCCAGCAAATAAAATCATAGAAGATATAACAAAAATATTAAAAGATAAAAACAAAAATTATTATATAAAGATTGATATGAAGTCTTTTTTTGATAATATTAATCATGATCTTTTATTAAATATAATAAAAGAAAACGTTAAAGATGAAAAAGTTTTAATATTATTGAGAAAAATATTAGAGAATCCACAAAAATGTGATGAAACAGATAAAAAGATAAAAAATATAATAGGAGTACCTCAAGGCATATCCATTGCCACTCTCTTATCTAATATATATATGCATCAATTTGATATGAAATATATAAATAATCCTGAGATAGATTACTTTAGATATATTGATGATATTATTATTTTTGCTGATAGCTCAGAAAAAATAAATGAAATATTTGAATGTGTAAAATATGATTTAGAGAGAAAAAATTTATTGTTAATAAATCAAGAAAAAACAAAAAAAGGGAATATAGAAGATGGTTTAGAATATTTAGGCTATAAATTTGAAGGAGACATTATTACAATTCGACAGAGTTCTATATTAAAGTTCGAAAGAAATATTGAAAAAATTTTTAAAAATTTTTCATTAATTCAACAAAAAGATGAAAAACAAATAAAAAAATTTATTTGGCTATTAAATGTTAAAATAACAGGAATATTAGTTGATAACAAAAAGTATGGATGGTTATATTATTTTAGTTGTATTAATGATTTAACAATATTAAAGAAAATGGATTTCTTAATTCAAAAATTTATAAAAAGATTTAAACTTGGTGACATTATAAAAAATGAAGATGTAAAGAAATTTATAAGAACATATTATGAGATTAATTATAATTTAAATACATCAAATTATTTATTGAATTTAAATAATGTAAGTACAGAAGATAAACAGAATTTCTTAAAGGATATATGTTCTTTAAAAAATGTAGAGAAACTATCAGATGAAGAATTGGATTATAGATATAGATATAATCTTTATAGAACATTAAAAAGCTT
Source organism: uncultured Clostridia bacterium (assembly GCA_934130435.1). GTDB lineage: Bacteria > Bacillota > Clostridia > TANB77 > CAG-508 > HGM13634. The sequence continues at coordinate 2,233 of CAKOYB010000023.1, read as the reverse complement.
AGAAAGAGATATTGATTCAATTTCTGGATAGGAGGATATATGGAAGAAGAATTAAAAAGTAATTTTGTTTCTTTAAAAAATAGAGTATGGAAAAGTTATAAATCTAGAATAAATGCTGCAGAAAGATTAAAAGGTAAAAATGAATTTATTGCATTTTTGTCAATATACTATTCAGCAATTTTAGCAGCAGTATCTATATTAAACTATGTTAATAAATCAGAAAATATGGATGTTTTTTCAATAGTTCTTTCTGTTATGGTTACTATATTATTTTTATATTTTGAAGGAAGAAACTATAAAGAAAGATATTTAAAAATGAAAGAAAATTACAATAATATTAATTTATTATATTATGATATAGAAAATTCTATATCACTAAAGCAAATAGACATTAATAAATTTAATGAATTTTCTGAAAAATATATAAAATTATTAGGTAGTGTTGAGAACCATTCGGAATATGACTATATAAAATATGCTTTGAAAGATAGTGAAGTAAAAATAGAATTTAAAGATATATTAAAGTATTATTTTAGAGTTACAATATCTTTTGTTATAAAAGCAATTGTAACTATTATTCCAACATTTGTATTAGGTATTTCTCTATTTCAATTATTGTTTTAATATATAAGGAGGATAAAAAATGAGTGAAGAAATAAAATTAAAATGCTACATACAAGAATATTTAAATGAAGATAATAAAATGTGTGCAAGACTTAGAGATAAAAAAACAAATAAATTAGTATCAATAACAGGAAAAAATGCTAATAAAAATCATTTATTGATGTTTTTATCACAAGTAAAAATACAAAATAATATAGTACCTACTATTTATGATAAAGATGGTTCTGATAGCGTAATTGTTACAGGAATAATTGATAGTCAAAATGAAAATGAAATAGTAGTTAATATAGATATATTAGGTGGAGGCTATTTAGTAGAGTAGTAAAAGGAAGTATATTACTTCCTTATTTTTTGACTTTTTATCCATTCATTAAATTCTTTTACACTTATATTTCCATCAGCAAAGGCCTTTTTCATTATTTTAGATTCTCTTTTGAAGTTTTCATATCTTTCAATATGCTTTCCACCATATAAGGAAGCACTTTTTTGTAGTGTTTGGTAAAATGTTCTACATTTTTTTAGTATAGGTTTTGATTCTAATTTTTTTTTGTATTGTATTTGAGCTGCAATTTCTCTACAAGTTTTATTATTAGAATATATGTTGTTACAATATTTTGAATTGTATTGAAAATCTGGAATAAAATACTTACCACAATTTTTACAAAAATAAACAACATTATTTAATTTTGTTAATTTCCACATAAATAAATAGAGTATAGAGAAAAAGTTGTCAGTTTCGTATGCAAATTCAATATTTTTATAATTACAATTTAACCAATTTTTATAATCAAAATTCAAGCTAATATTTTTTAAATGTTCTTTTATATTAACATTATTATATTTTTCGTATTCATAAGGTTTCATTTTTACAGGTTCAGTTTTATCAATATAGCTAAAAAAATCTAAACGATCTTTAGTATTAATTAAATCATATAATTCTTGTTTATAATAACAAAAATCTTTACTATATGCATTAAAGAACATATTTAACAAATCATTATAATCTTCTTCATTAATTACAAATGAATAATCAGGATTACGTAATCGATAAGGATAATAAGCATATAATAATGCTTCAAAACAATAATTACTAACAAATTCACAAAAAGTTTTTCTACATGAAAAATCTTGGCTTACAAAATCAAATAGAAAACTACCAATAGCTTTAGATGGATAATCAGTTACTAAAACTGAGGCATATTCTTTAGTATGTTGGTCTTGTATTAATTTATAAAAAAATAATTTTTCTTCTTTTGTACTATCATCAAATAAAACATTAAATAGATGATACATAAAAATCCCTCCTTTTAAATTTACTCGACAAAAATACAATTTTTAGAAATTGTAAATTGTCGTGTTTTTAATTCTTAGTCAAACAACTAAAATAACAATTAGTAATTAGCTAGTTATAAACTGCATAGCAAAACTTGAATTAACATCTTTCAACCATATAGGCGAAATATGTCCCGAAAATGTACCGACTTTTTAGAAAAAAATTTTATTTTCTAACTATATAGGCGAAAAAATGAGTAAAAAGTTAACAAGTTTTGAAAAAAATTAAATTTGGAGGTGATTTTATGAACGAACTACCAAAAGTAGAAAGAACAAC
>CAKOYB010000022.1 GCA_934130435.1 uncultured Clostridia bacterium | reverse complement strand
TTTAACTAATAACACTTCTCACTCTTATACATTTTTATACATAATATAAAAAAAACATTCATAATCTCTTCTTAATATTCTCTCTTATTTTATAATAATTTTTACAAAATTTCATAAAAAAATTCTCTAAACATTTAATGTTTCACTGAAACATTTCAGTGAAACGTTTCAAAATTATTCCATTACATTACAAAAAAAAGTTAACTGGATGTGCATGAACATGGCAAGAAAAAATAAAGTAGAATCCAGCCCACATTATAATGAAATAATCAAACGATTATCATGTGGAGAATCTGGAAGAAGTGTTTCTCGTTGGCTGGAAAACACATATAATGAAAAGATTTCTTTTGCCGCTTTAAATAGATACAAATCAAAAAATATTAAAATAGAAGATAGAGTTGAAGCTGAACTGAATAAAAGACAAGAACTTAAAAATAAAACGGAAAATGCCGTTCAAAGTCAAGCAGATAAAATTGAAGCTGCTGAAGACACTATGAGTATTGTTGCACAAACTATTGCAGATAATATGGAGGGTGTTGCTAAAGTAGCTAGTGAATTACCAACTATTTTTGGGCGTGCTAAACAAGATGCTAGGGATCCAAATTCGAAAACTGAATGGAAAGATGTTGCAAATATTTCTATTCAAGCTAATAAGATATATAATGATTACTTCAAACATGAAGAAGATAATATTGAAATTAATATTAATGAAGGGTTTGGAGAATTAGCAGATGCCATCAAAAAATCGAGGGAAATATATAAGGCCCATTAAAAGTTTTGAGTATGGTGTATTCAGTAAGAAAGCATTAGATTTTTTGGATAATAGTGATGTATTCCTGAACATTCTGCATGGGTCAGTAAGGTCAAGTAAAACAACCAATGCTAATGTCAGATGGTTAAACTTCCAAGCAAATAGCCCCCATGATAAATTTCTCCTGACAGGTAAAACAAGAGATACTATTGAACGGAATGTTATTGAAGATCTAATCAAAATGATTCATGGTAAATTATATTATGACTATGATAAATATGATGGTTACTTGGACATTGGAGATAAAAGAACTTATATTGTTGGATTCAATGATGAGGGAGCAACTGCTAGAATACAAGGTATGACTGTTGCAGGATGGTATGGTGATGAAGCTGCCACAGCACCAGAATCAGCCATCAAAATGGCAATGTCGAGGTGTAGTCTTTCAGGGGCACAAATATTCTTGACAATGAACCCTGACAGTCCTTATCATTATATTTATAAACAATACATCAACAATCCTGAATTACGAAAGAAAGGTATTGCTAAAGTATGGCATTTCACCCTCGAGGATAATCTGAACTTAACTCCAGGATATATTGATAATCTGAAATCATTATACAGTGCAAGCAAGCTTCAATATGACAGATATATTCTTGGAAGATGGGTTATTGCTGAAGGAGCTATTTATGATAAATTTGTTGAATCTGAAAACACTTTCAGATATAGGCCTAAACTTCATGATATTAATATTTGCTGTGACTATGGAGTTAGCACAGTCACCACGTTTGGTGTAATGGGTATCAAGAGAGATGTTGTTGAAGGAAATTCATATTACTTGTTAGATGAAACATATTATGATGCTGAAGTTGAAGGAGTTACTCAATCTGATGATGAAAGAGTGGATGATATTGTGACCTTACAAAACCAGTATAAACTTGATAGTAATAATACATTGTATTTACCTCACGATGCAGCATCACTAAAGACCGCCTGTGAAAAAGATAAAAGAATCAGGATGGAAGTTAAAACATACACTCCTGATGTTAATGCAGATATTGCAACAATACAAAGCCTCATAGCTACCCGTAGATTCAAGATACATGTGAACTGTAAGAACAGTATTGAACAAGCTCAAACTTACTGTTGGGATAAACAATCCCAACAACGTGGAGAAGATAAACCATTAAAACAAGATGATCACTGCCCAGATATGTGGCGTGGTGGAATCTGTGGACCAATGAAAACAGCTAAAAAACAAATTTATCATGCACCACGGAGAATCAAATTATGAATTGGAAAAACAATAGAATAGTTAAAGGAATAAAGAATCTTCCAGCTATTCGTGAACCTAAAAGGTCTGAAGCAGACAAATTAAGATTAAGTCACCTTTGGGCACTACAACCAAGAGTAAAAGATATTGGTTTAAATATTGGAACATACTTTGAAGCAGGGGATATGCCATGGGTAAGAGTTTGCAGAAGAGTCATAAAGAATAGAGTTATCTCCCTGGGTTATCAAGTTACTAATCCTGACGAATCATTCAATCATCCATCAACTGTCAACTACTTAAATAATTTACTGAAAAATCCTATGGGAATATATGCCGGGGAATTCTTTGAAACATATATTACACGTATGTTAGATAGCTTCCTAGTTACGGGAGATGGTTTTGCACGTGTGCATTATAATGAAGTATTTGAGGGTATACCTGAAGGATTAGAATTCATTCCTTTTGAATGGATGATGTATGATTATACAACTGACCAATGGGGTTTGAAATATAATAATGTTCGTTTTGAAAATGATGAGATAATTCATTTCCATGAACCGGGAATACGAGGGGAAAAATGGGGAACTAGTCTCATTGATTCACTAGCTAGATATCTTGCTTTACAATTGTATGGTTTGAAATATAATACCAGCATTTTTGAAAATAATGGTATTAATCCTAGAGCTGTGATGAATTATGATCTTAATATTGAATATGATGATTTATTGCGTGAGATTGAAAGATTAGAAAAGGATCGTAAGGAAAATCCTGACGGCGTTCTGATTGTTCAAGGTGCTGAGTATATACAAACACAGACTAGTAATAAGGATATGCAATACATTGACTTGGAACACTTAGTGAGGGATATTACATTATCCATGTATGGAGTTACTCCTGCAGAAGCAGGAATTATCGAGTCAGGTAATCTTGGAGGAGGTACTGGTCAATCACAAAAAGAAACAGTGAAAGCAAACTTGAGTGGTTGGTTGAAATTATTTGAAGGTGCACACAACAAAGTCTTTGGTCGTTCAGGGTTTGAAGAACTATTTGGATTCACAGAGATGGACTTGGAAGACAAAGAAAAACGAGCATCTATTGAAGATAAACAACTTAGAAATGGATCTACATTTGTTAATGAAATTCGTGCAGGTTATGGTCTTGACCCTGTTGATTGGGGGGATAGACCATTATCTTATGCAGGCAATAATGGTTTAAATGAACTTAACTCTGAACCAGATGCTCAAAAACAATTACAAACTTATCGCAAAGCATTAACTATTGAAAGATTAAAGGCTGATTACCAATGACAACTGCGGCAAGTGAACATAGAATATGCACAAACAAACTTCTCATGGATATCATAGAGTTTGATAAAGCATTATTCGATACTTCTAATTTATCTGTTGATGAAATAAAATACTTCAACAGTATCATAGATGGATTTAATAATCAAACTCAATTCTATATTGATTGGTTAGATTCAGATGAAGCACGAAGAATATTTTATGAAAACGAACAATACAATGACCATACATTTGCTAAAATAGATGAACAGATTAAAGAAATAGTTCATGATACCAGTTTAAAAGCAGATGAAATCATATCACGTATCTATGATTCAGGATTACAGGCAGGTGCTGATGAGATAAAAAGAACCCGATACTATAACGATGCAACAAAATATGGTCTACATTTTTTACAATCATATAACTTTGAGTTAATCAGCAATGTTAATGATGATTTGAAAAACCATATACGGGAAGAAATATTCGCAGGTATTGCTGCTGGTGAAGGAATGCCGGAAGTAGCTAAGCGAATATTAGATGCTACTAATCATTCATTAACGGGTAAAACATTATCTGCTCGTCAAAGAGCTATGATGATTGCTCGTACTGAATCAGCACGTGCAATGACACAAGGTCGTTTGCAGTCTTATGCTAATTATGGTGTACATGAGGTTAAGATTTTAACTGCGGGTGATGATAATGTATGTGCTATTTGTCGAGAAGCAGAAACAAAGATTTATCTTATAGAGGATGCCGGGGATTTAGTACCTTTCCATCCATTATGCAGATGCTCCGTGATGGCATATATAAGACATGGAATTCTAGTTAGAAGGCCATTAGAAAATCCTAAGTTCATGGATTGCACTCCGAATAATAAAAATGATAAAGTTGAAAGGCCAGAAATTAAATGGACAACAAAATCATTACGAAAACAATTAGAATCCATTGCAGATCCTGAAGATTTAGATAATTTAACAGATGAAGTCATGAAATATATGTATGGTCTGCAAAATAAAAATATGGAATATTTAAATGCAGTTGATGGAGAAGGTAATGTAATTTGCAATCAATTTACACAAAACAACATAGGAAGTGTAGATTTATGTGAAAAAGCAAAATTAACAAATAACTTATTTATGGTGATACATAATCATCCGGGTGGAAATCCATATCACTCATTAGCAGATGTTGAAATGTTTACCCTTTATAATCTGAAGTATAGCATTTCATTTACTGAAAATAAAGGAATCAAAATTTTTAAAAATCAAAATTTCAAGAAATTTGATGATGATTCGGCATATAAAATTAATAAAATATGGAAGGATATTTATCAAGAAATAAAAGATGAATGTTATTTTGTACGTAAAAATGAGTTCAATAATGTAAAAAAATATTCTACAAATAAAGCTAGGGATAATGCTAGGATTATTGATGAATATTTCATTGAGAATTTATATCGTATTGTTAATACATCAAATAAACAATTTTCTAAATATCATGTTGAAGTAAGCTATATCAATCCATAATTATATATAATAATTGGTATAATACTTTAATTAAGTAATTAATATTTGAGGGATTGATATGAGTGGACCTTTTTATGATCTTTCAGTGACTGAATTGATGGCTTATGATATTACTTGGGATATGAGTACTACTGAAGAGCGTCATCAGCTTGAAGAACAAATTAAAGCTGAAGACCCTAAAAAATGGGAAGAATTCAAACGTGAAATGATTCTCATTTATGGATCTTTAGAATATTAATTTTCTTTATTTTTTTGGATTTAATCCTTTTTGGCGCATTCTTCTTCCTTTGGGATTTGGTTTGTAAGGATTTTGAACTTTTGGTTCTTTGACTGGCTTTTCTTGTTTTTCAGTCAAAATTATCACCTCCATTTTATATTTTGTTATTTTAATTTTTTTATTTTCTAATCTATATAAACCATCTTTCAATTTTTTTTTATCGTATGGTGGAAATTATCTTGGCAGGGTTCGATTCCCTGATCCACCACAAAAAAAATAAAATAATGTGTGAACTGAACTTTTTATAAATAGGAAAAAAAGGTTTTAAGACTGGTGTCTAAAACATATTTTCCCATCTCTTAAATAGTTAAAACAATATTTTAAGTACCTTATTTCCCAGAGTAAACTGGGTTAACAAATCCTCTATACACCAG
>CAKOYB010000021.1 GCA_934130435.1 uncultured Clostridia bacterium | reverse complement strand
CTTTGAAGAAGATTCATAATTTCAATTTTTTCTTCCATGATTTTCCTCCTTATAAATGTGAAACATTTTTGCTTAATTTGTTTGATTTTGTTTCACATTTTTATTATATCATAAATTTTAAAAAATGTGAAACTTTTTTGCGTTTTCCATTTAATTTGTTTCACATTTTTTGAAATTTGTTGTATTATTTTGATTTTATCACTAATTTTGTATCAATAACAATATGTATTTTAAGAGTATCAATATTTTTCAAAAGATGGTGCTAACAACAACACTCATGGATATTTATTACATAGAAATTTTAAATGTAACAGTTCCTATTTGTTAAACATTACATATTTAAGGACAAGCAATAAAAATAGTGAATAAATTAATTCATAAATAATTAATAAGAATATAAAATAAAAATAAAAAAACTATTAACATTTTTATAAAAGCATGTTATACTAGTATATTATATTTTTAAAAATCATGTAAAGGAGTTAAAAACTATGAGTGTAGTTTCAGTTGAACATTTAACTAAAGACTATGGGCTAGGAAGAGGAGTTTTTGACGTTAATTTTTCGATAGAAAAAGGTGAGGTTTTTGGATTTCTAGGACCAAATGGAGCAGGAAAGAGTACAACAATTAGACACTTAATGGGATTTTCAAAACCAGATTCAGGATTTACAAAAATAAACGACAAAAACACATTTAAATATCATTACGAAATTTTAGACAAAGTAGGATATCTGCCAGGAGAAGTTGCTTTGCCAGAAGGATTAACAGGAACAGAATTTCTAAACATGATGAAAAAACTAAGACACATGGAAAGCGACAAATTAACTAAAGAACTAATAGAAATGTTTAAACTAGACCCATCAGGGGAAACAAAAAAGATGAGTCTTGGACAGAAAAGAAAATTAGCAGTAGTTGCAGCATTTATGCATGACCCAGATATTTTAATTTTAGATGAACCTACAAGTGGGCTGGATCCAGTAATGCAAGAGGTTTTCATTAATTATATAATTAATGAAAAGAAAAGAGGAAAAACGATTTTGTTATCAAGTCATATTTTTTCAGAAGTTGATGCAACTTGTGATAAAATTGCTATAATCAAAGATGGAAAAATAGTAGACAACTTTGTTACTAGCGACTTAAAGCATAATAAAATAAAGGTATATCGAGTAGAATTTAATAATAAACAAGATGCAGAGAAATTAAAGGAAAATAAAAACTTTGAGATAATTGAATCAAAAGGAAATGAAATAGTAGCAAAAGTTAACGAAGATTATACAAATGAGTTTTTGAGAGAAATTTCAAAAATTCAATTAAAAGATTTTACGGAAGATAAAATTTCATTACAAGATTACTTTATGAAATTCTACAAAGAAGACAGAACATATGGTGAGGTGAAATAATGAGTTTAATAGAAATAAATCATCTAACAAAAGATTATAAGGATGGAAAAGGAATATTTGATGTCAGTTTTAACATTGAAAAAGGAGAAATGTTTGGATATGTTGGAACAAATGGAGCTGGAAAAACAACAACTATAAGGCATTTATTAGGCTTTATTAAACCAGACTCAGGAACTGTTAGGATAGATGGAATGGATCCTTGGAAAAAATCAGATCAACTTATGAAAAGAATAGGATATATTCCAGGAGAAATAGCATTTCCAGATTTGAATTCTGGAAGTGATGTAATAAAATCACAAGCAGAATTTTTGGGAGTAAAAGATTTATCATATGCTAACATGTTAATAAAAAAATTACAATTAGATGTAAGAGGAAATCCACGTTCAATGAGTAAAGGAATGAAACAAAAGTTATCAATTGTTTTGGCATTAATGCATAATCCAGAAATTTTACTTTTTGATGAACCAACAACAGGACTTGATCCATTAATGAGAGCAAGTTTTATGGAACTTGTTGCAGAAGAACATAAAAAAGGCAAAACAATATTAATGAGTAGTCATATGTATGAGGAATTAGAAGAATACTCTGATAAGGTTGGATTAATTGTAAACGGAAGAATACTTGATATAGCAAATATGAAAGAAATAAAAAATGTTGATTGGAGACTTTATAAAGTTGAATTCGAGTCAAAAGATGAATACACAAGTTTTATAAAAGAAAATCAATATGAAATAAATAGAATTCAAGAAGAATACAATCAAGTAACTGTAAAATTACCAAAAGAAAAAATTCAAAGTTTTTTAAAAAAATTATCAAAATATAATGTAAAGTTTTTTAGAGAAGTAGATTATAATTTGGAAATGTATTTTAAAGAAGTGTTAAATAGAAATGCCAAAAAAGGAGGAAAAGAAAATGATTAGTTGGCCTTTATTTAAACAATCAATAAAAGCAAATTTTACAAGATGGTTAATAGTAACATTTGCATCATGTTTTATAGTAGCAGTTGTTATCCTAATATTAGGAAATTTAAAAGTTGGAGAAATAAGAGTATCTCTTGAAAAGCTATTTGAAGACTCAGATAAGCAATCTCAAATACAAAGTACAGCTATAGATGGCTATCAAAAAACATTCGATATGTATAATGAAGTTTTAGATAATTATAAAGAAAATGTAGACATAGTAAATAGGGCTGTAGATGGAAAAGCATCAGAAAGTGAAATTGATTCTTTATCAGAAGATTTTAAAACTGCAATACAAAAAATAAAAAATGGAGAAAGTAAAATTTCAACAGCTAAAAATCAAATATCATCAGGAGAAGCAAAGTTAGAAAGCAGCAAAAAAACATATACCATAAGTAAAAATGAATATACAGCAAAATTAAAAACTTTAAATGAACAAAAAGGGTTATTAGAAGATGGAATATCAAAATCAGAAAAGGAACTAGAAGATTTAAAAAGTAAGCAGAAACAAGTAAATGCAGGAATAGCTCAAGTAAAAGCAGGAATTGAACAAGCACCAAACGAAGAAACTAAAGCAGCATTAGAAAGCAAATTAAAAACATTAGAAACACAAAAAGCACAAATTGAAGCGGGAATTTCTCAATACGAGGCAGGAATAAAAGATGCTAAATCAAAATTATCTCAGGTTAAGTCAGGGATATCTCAAATTAATAATGGTTTATCATCTGGACAAAGTAAAATAAAAGTTGCTGAAACACAAATTAGCAGTTCAAAGAAAAAACTTGAGTCATCTGAAAAAACATTAAAATCAAGTAAAGCAAAATTAAAAACAGAAGCAGAGAAAACTATACAGACAAAAATACTAGATACTATATATGATAAATCAATAGAACAAGGAAAAGATGAAGAAACAGCTAATAAAACTCAAGCAGAAGCAGAGAAAATTATTAATAGATATAAAGAAAACAAGAAAACAGACGAAGAAACGTTAATGAAATTGGCAAAGGAGTTTGTTGCAAATTCTGTATATGATGAAGCAATAAAAGAAAATAGCGAAGACGATTCAAAACTAGCTAAAAGTGTTGCAATGTCTGCAATAAGCGAATATGACTCAAAGGTTGAAAGCGGATATTCAAAACAAGATGCTAGTGATGAAATATCAAAAAGCTTAATAGAACAACTACCAGAAGAAGTTGGAAGTGCAATAACAGAAATAAAAGACCTAAATATTTATGCTTTAGTAATTGGAAATATTTTATTTAGAATTGCAGGACTATTACTTCCAATGATATTTGTAATAATGACAGCAAATAACTTACTAGCAGGTCAAGTAGACTCAGGATCAATGGCATATGTTTTATCAACACCAACTAGAAGATTTAAAGTAGCCTTTACACAAATGATATACTTGATTTTCTCAGTATTTTTAATGTACTTACTTGTAGGAATTTCAGGAGCAATATGCACAAACTTTGTTACAAATGAACTATTTACAATTACAGCAAAACAAATAATATTATTTAGTGTATGTGCATTCTTTGTTATTTTTGCAATAAGTGGAATCTGCTATTTAGCCTCTGCAATTTTCAACAGAGAAAAGAATTCACTAAGTGTTGGTGGAGGAATAACAATGTTCTTCTTAGTATGCTCAATACTGGGACTATTTGGAGAAAAAGTTATTCCATCTGCAATAAGAATAGAAGCAATGAATTATTTCAATTATGCATCAATAATATCATTCTTTAATGTAACATCAATTATAGATGGAACACTAGAATGGATAAAAGGAGTAGTATTCTTATTTGCAATAGGAATTATATGTTATATAATTGGTATATTAAAATTTGATAGAAAAGATTTACCATTATAATGTCAGTAGGGATGGAGAACTTTGACACAAAAACAAGTCAAAAGTAACAGGTTTCCTACAAACTTAAATAAAATATGAATAACTAGAAGGTTATATATTTATTAGTTAAAGTAAATATATAGCCTTTTTTATTGTATAAGAAAAATCGAAGATTTTTACGTATACAATAAGGTTTAGTTACATTAGGCTGCACATATTTGCAAAGTGAAATGCACATGTGGCAAAGCCACTTAAAAATAAGAATAACTTAGCATTTATTTACAGTTGCTTTTAATTTTTTAAAATTGAACAAATCCAAGTAAATTCAAGAAATCATTTTTTACTTTTTTGGCTAAAAAGCTTGACAACTTTACTTAAAGACTATATAATAATTCTATTGTAAATGAGAAGGGTGATTAAAATTAAAAAACTAAAAGCGCTAAAAGTTTTTTAAAAAATATGATAATTATATGTTGATAAAAAGAGAGTTTATCGACATGTATTTTTATTGCCCAAATTATTACTTCATTTTTTAAAAGAGGAATTAAATATAAGAAAGTATATTTGGTTTTTTAGTTTAGGCAGGGCTGAATAAACCTTGTAGATACCTTATATTTTAAGAGGGACTTTTAAAAAAGCAAAACTATAACCTGCTAATTTAAAAATAGGGGTGATTAGTTTGGTAAAAGATATCAAACACGAAAAATGCGTACGTAAGACATTTGCAAAAACAGAAGATAGCATAGAAATGCCAAATCTTATTAAAGTACAAAAAGACTCTTATGATTGGTTTCTTAAAGAAGGTCTAGGGGAAGTATTAAAAGACATATCTCCTATAGTTGACTATTCTGGAAATCTAATATTAGAGTTTTTTGATTACTTTATGGAAGAAAAAACAAAATATTCTATTGAAGAAGCAAAAGAAAGAGACACAACATATGCAACAAGATTACACGTTAAAGTTAGACTTATAAACAAAGAAACAGGAGAAATTAAGGAACAAGAAATCTATTTAGGAGATTTTCCACTTATGACAGATACAGGAACATTTGTTATAAATGGAGCAGAGAGAGTAGTAGTAAGCCAATTAGTTCGTTCTCCAGGTTGCTATTATGCATTTACATACGATAAAACAGGAAAAAAATTATTTACATCAACAGTTATGCCAATTAGAGGTGCATGGATAGAATATGAAACTGATGCAAATGACGTGTTCTATGCAAGAGTTGATAGAACAAGAAAAATACCTGTAACAATGCTATTAAGAGCAATAGGAATAGTTAATGATGAACAAATGGTAGAATTATTTGGAGATGAACCAAAATTATTAGCAACTATTCAAAAAGACACTATAAAAACTCAAGACGAAGCATTAATAGAAATATACAAAAAATTAAGACCAGGAGAATTACCAACAGCAGATGCAGCAAGGAATTTATTTAATGGTTTACTATTTGATCCTAGAAGATATGATTTAGCAAGAGTTGGTAGATATAAATTTAACCAAAAATTATCTATTGCAACAAGAATTGCAAACCAAATAGCTTTTAACGACATAATAGATCCAGAAACAGGTGAAGTTCTTGTACAAAAAGATGAAGTAATAACAAAAGAGTTAGCAGAAGAAATAAAAAATGCTGGAATTAATATTGTAGATATTAAACTAAATGATAAAAAAGTTAGAGTAATTGGAAATGGAACAGTTGACATTCACAAAGTTCTAGACATAGACTTTAAAGACTTAAAAATAAAAGAAGATGTTAACTATGAAGTACTTAAAAATATTATAGACAATACAGAACCAAAAAATCTTTTAAAAGAAATTAAAGAAAGAATGGATGAATTGGTTCCAAAACATATAACAAACGAAGATATAATTGCATCAATTAATTATATTTTCAACCTAGATAATGGAATTGGAAAAGTTGATGACATAGATCATTTAGGAAATAGACGTGTTAGATGTGTTGGAGAATTACTACAAAATCAATTTAGAATTGGTTTAACAAGACTAGAAAGAGTTGTTCGTGAAAGAATGACAATTCAAGACTTAGATATAGTAACACCACAATCTTTAATTAATACAAAACCAATAACATCATCAAT
>CAKOYB010000020.1 GCA_934130435.1 uncultured Clostridia bacterium | reverse complement strand
ATTATAGGTAAGGAACAATAATATGAATAATGAATATAAAATAGAATATCTTAATGAAGTCAAATTAAAAAAATTAGAACGATTCCTAAGAAAATATAATATGCAAGCATATAAAAAATTAATATTTTATTATTATCCTAATTTAAAAGAAGGAAAATTCGATGGTAAAATAATAGAACAAAATAATGAAGCTAGTCACACAAAGTACGAGTTGGAATTACCAGCAGATGAAATATTCAAAAAAATTCATGGACATATCTCGCTAATATATACAGTAAATAAAAAAGAAAAAGTCATAATATTAGAAACATTAAATCCAGAAAATTTACTATTAGAAGGAAGCAAAAATGAATTAACAACTTATAAGGGCATACTTGTATCAAAAACAAGTAGAGAAAAAGATATTTATAAAATTAATTTTCTAAATTTTTTAGAAAATAATTCACGTAATTCCTATGATGAAATTAAAAATATACCTAGTACGAACACCAAACCAGTAAAAAAAGTAATAAAAGAAACAGAACCAAAAGATGATAAAGAAACAACCATAAAGGAATCAAATATAGAGCAAACAAAAAATAATGAAACCAAAACATTAAAAGAAAAAATAAAGACAGTATGGATAATATATTTAATATTAACAACTTTAATTGCGCTTATATCACTAATAATCAAAATTTATGAATAACAAAGTAATCAAGGAGACAATAAAATGGTAAACTATCTATTCAGTAGAATCAATAAAGAAACAGGATTTACAAAAAAAGAGAAAGAATACATGTTAAAAGACATAAAGGAAAATTCAACTATAACATTTATATCAGCTTATACAAGAGAACCAGAAAAACAACGAGAAAGTATAGAAAACAAAATAAAGTGTTTAAAGCAAATAGGAATAAACTTCAAAAAAATAAATACGATAGATGAAGAAACAAATAAAATAGATGCAAAAAAATATATAAAAGAAAGTAATATAATATTTCTATTAGGAGGATCCCCACACATCCAAATGCAAATAATAAATAAAAATGAACTACAACAAGTAATAAAAAAAGTACCCCTTATAATAGGCGTAAGTGCCGGCGCTATGAACCAAACAAAAAGAGTAATATACATAGATGAATTTGAAGAAAACAAACTATATGACTATGAAGGATTAAATTACTTCCAAACATCAATATATCCACACTACAATCAAGACTTAATAAAAGAAATAAAAGAAGTAAGCAAAAAAGAACCAATCCTAGCAATACCTGATGGCTCATTCATAAGAATAGAAAATGCAAAAATAGAGTATATAGGTAAAAAATATTACTACAAATAAAAATAATATCTAAAGGTTACCAAAGCCCAAAGATATTATTTTTTTGGTACAGGATCATATCCACCATTACTCCATGGAGTGCACCTAAAAACCCGTCTAATAGTTAAAATAGAACCCTTAAAAGCCCCATAAACATTAATAGCTTCAATAGCATAATTAGAACAACTAGGAGTAAATCTACAAGCCCCATGCATTCCAAAAGGTATAGATTGATAAACCCTTATAAGCCAAATCAAAAACTTTTTCATAATTACTATTTTATCACAAAATTAATTATTTTTAATATACTCTTCAATAATTTTTTTATTATTCAAAAGTCTCTCATTAGATTCAAGCAAAATAGCTTTATTAACCCATTTCAAAGATTCAGAAAATTTACCATTATAAAAAGTACAAATAGAAAGTAAATCATAAATAGTATTATCCCAACAAAAAGTCTCATTAATGTAAGTCTTCTCATGTTTCTTAATTTTTAAAGCCTTCTTCAAATATTTTTCAGCACTTTTATAATCACCATTCTCATAAGAAAGCAAAGCTTTTTCAACATAAGGATCTCTTAAATAAGGTGCTTCTTCAATAGCCTTATCTAAATACAAATTAGCCTCATCAAGTCTTCCAAGCCCAACATAAGCTCTAGCAATAAATCTCATAGAAGCAGATCTCTCATCTTTCCAGGTTGCACTCTTAAGTTTCAAATGTTTAATTAAAGTATCAATACATTCATTCCACTTACCATAATACATATATTCTCTTCCCAAATAATGCAAATTTCTATCATTACTAGGATTTTCCTTAACAGATAACTCAAGCAAATTTAAATAAGAACTTCTGGACTTAGATGTATCAGGAAAGTGATTTAAAATAATTTCCTCATTCGTCTTAACAATCTCATTTTCTCCAGTAAATTCAGGTATTTCATGAACAGGATAGACCCACTTATAATTAAAACGATCATGTATCTTTTCTCTAAAGAAAGTAACAACAGGTATACCCTTATCATTAATACTCCAATTATAAGTATATAATACTCTATTTACACCACTTTCCCAAGTGTTTTCAAGCTTTTTTCTCCAACCAGGCTCAAATAATTCATCAAAGTCTGTACAAACACAAATATCAGCATCTGTTGGAACAAGTTTTAAAGATTCATTCCTAGCAACATCAAATCTCCAAGGAATAATTTTTTTAGAAACAACATTAACATTTTCATCCAAAAGTAGTTGAACAGTATTATCAGTTGATCCAGTATCAAGTACATATATACCATCAGCTTCACTCATAGACTTTACCCAATTATGAACAAACTTCTCTTCATTTTTACATATAGCATAAACATAAACCTTATACTTATTCATTTTTTCTCCTTTTTTCGATAAGAACAACTAAATAATATAGAATAGTTGAAATAATCAAAAGTAAAAATATACCCGTCATGACTAAATTCAAATTAAAAACCTGTGAACCATACATTATTAAATAACCAATACCTTCTTTAGAAACTAAGAACTCTCCCATAATAACCCCAATCATAGTCAGATGGCGAGATTATAATAAATATCAATTGTATTATTATTAACAACAATCTTATCAATCAAAAATTCAATTATAATTTTCTTTTCCTCAAAAGGCATAAAATTCCAAACATCAGCTAATGATTTAAAAATATTAATTTTTTTATTAATATTACTATCAAGCATATTTTTGATTATTTTTTTTTCACATTCTAAACTTTTTATCTTTTCATTAGTTATATCAACAGCAACATTATTGCAAATATTATTTAAAAGATTAGTTATTTTTTTATCAATCGAAATAATTTTTTTTTCATAATCATTTCTTATATCAAAATCATAATCATTTTTCATAAAATTATCATCAAAATTTAAACTAAAAATACTCTCTAAAATACAATCCTCCAAAACATAAGAATCATAACTTTTATTATTACAATTAGGATCTTTCACAAATTTAGGTTTACTCTTTTGCTTAGAATAACAATAACAAACAATTCTTTTGCCCCATTTTTGATACCTGTATTTCGCCCCACAAACACCACAATAAATTTTACCTGAGAGCAAATAATGCCTAGAAGTGCGTGATTTTTTACGAAGAGAATTAATCATAAGAATTTGATTATAAATCTCTTCTGAAATAATACCATCATGTTTTCCAACAAAATATCTGCCTTTATAAGGAACATATCCAACATTAGTTTTAGATAAAATAATTTTTTCAACATTACTCTCATCAATCTCAAAAAGAGAGCCAATTTTTTTAAAAGAAAAACCACTAATATAAAGATTAACCATCTTCTTCAAAATTGATGCACGATAATCATTACGAATCAAAATTCCCATCTTACTATCATAATCATAAGCAAAAGGTATCTTCCCACCACCTTTCCATAAACCAGCTTCAGCTCTCTTTTGAATACCAATTCGTGTTCTTTCTAAAATAGTTTCTCTTTCAAGTTGAGCAAACACAGAAAGTATCCCTATCATAGCTTTACCAAAAGGAGTAGTAGTATCAAAGTTTTCCCTAATAGAAATAAAACCAACATTATATTTATTAAAAACTTCTTCAATCAAATAAAGAGTATCTCTTTGACTTCTAGAAATTCTATCAAGTTTGAAAACGATAACAGTATCAATAAAACCCTTTTTAATATCAGATATAAGATCATTAATAGCAGGTCTATTCAAATCTTTCCCAGAGTACCCACCATCAACATAAAACTTAAATTTATCAAACTCTTTTATTTTAGCATAACCAGAAAGCATCTCTTTTTGAGCATCAATTGAATAGCCTTCAACCTGTGAATCAGTTGAAACTCTAACATATAACCCGGCAGTCATTTTTTAATATATTTATCAATTATTTCATAAATACTTTTATTTTTAATGATCAAATCTTTAGGATTAATTAACTTATTATCTTGAAAATTCCTTACAATCACCATTAACACCCCCTAATAAATTTTATTCAAAAAAAAAATAATACTTACAAAGAAGTATTATTTCCATTTCCAATCTTTAACATATGGCATATCTTCACCATATTCTCTAATATAAGCACTATGTTCAAGTAATTTTTCTTTACACCATTCGTTCAGTGAAGCACGTCTTTCTCCCAAGATGTCCAAATAATTTAAGGCATCCATAACTAAATGGAATCTATCTAAATGGTTTTGCACACGCATATCAAATGGAGTAGTGATAGTACCTTCCTCTTTATATCCATGAACATGAATATTTTTATTCGTTCTCTTATAAGCAAGTTGATGAACTAAAGAAGGGTAACCATGAAAAGCAAATATAACAGGTTTATCTTTAGTAAACAACATATCAAATTCATCTTCCGTTAAACCATGAGGATGATTTGTATTAGATTCAAGCTTCATTAAATCAACAACATTTATAACTCGCACCTTAACTTCTGGGAAAAATTCATTCAAAATTTTAGTAGCAGCTAAAGTTTCAAGAGTAGGCGTATCACCAGCGCAAGCCATTACAATATCAGGTTCATATCCCTCATCGTTACTTGCCCATTTCCAAATACCAATACCATTAGTGCAATGTTTAACAGCTTCATCCATACTAAGCCATTGCATCCTTTCATGTTTACTAGCAACAATAACGTTAATATAGTTTTTACTCTTAATACAATGATCGAAACAAGAAAGTAACATATTAGCATCAGCAGGCAAATAAATTCTAACAATATCTGCTTTTTTAGTAACCAAATGATTTAAAAATCCTGGATCTTGATGAGTATAACCATTATGATCTTGTTGCCAAATATGACTTGTTAAAACATAGTTTAATGATGCAATAGGTCTTCTCCAAGCAAGCTCACTAGTAACCTTAAGCCATTTTGCATGTTGGCTAGCCATAGAATCAACAATTCTAACAAAAGCTTCATAACTATGGAAGAACCCATGTCTACCAGTTAATAAATATCCCTCAAGTAATCCTTCACAAACATGCTCTGAAAGGTAAGAATCAATAACTCTACCATCATCATTTAAGAATTCATCATAATCATATTTAGTACCCATAAACTGTCTATTAGTTACATCAAACATATAATTTAGCCTATTAGATAAAGCTTCATCAGGACCAAATACACGGAAGTTTCTGCTTTCTTCATTTAATCTAATCAATTCTTTTACATAGCGCCCAAGCTCTTTCATATCTTGAGCAACAGTAATTCCTCTTTCGACATTAATGCCAAAATCCTTAAAGTCAGGTGTTCTAAGTTCTCTTAACAAAACACCACCATTTGCATTAGGATTTGCACTCATTCTATGATCACCAATTGGTGCAAGTTCCTCAAGTTCAGGAATTAATCTACCATTTTCATCAAACAATTCCCATGGCCTATAACTTTTAAGCCACTCTTCAAGAATATTTAAATTTTCCGGATTATTTCTCGAAATGGGAATAGGTACTTGATGAGCTCTAAAAGTTCCCTCAATAAATGAACCCTTAACTTCCTTTGGACCAGTCCATCCCTTTTTTGTTTTCAAAATAATCATTGGCCATATAGGACGACTATCATTAACTAAAGCATTGTTTTTAATTTTTTTAATTCTATCAATAACAATATCTAAAGTATTGGCCATTCTCTCATGTATATCATCACTATCTTCAACAATAAAAGGTTCATAACCACATCCCTTAAAGAAATCTACTAATTCTTCATTAGAAATTCTTGCAAAAATAGTAGGATTTGCAATTTTATACCCATTTAAATGTAAAATCGGTAAAACAACACCATCGGTTTTAGGATTAATAAATTTATTAAGATGCCAACTAGTGGCAAGAGGTCCCGTTTCTGCTTCTCCATCACCAACTACACAAGCAGCAATTAAATCAGGATTATCAAGTACAGCACCATAAGCATGTGCTAGACTATAACCTAATTCACCGCCCTCATTAATAGAACCAGGTGTTTCTGGTGCCACATGGGAAGAAATACCACCAGGAAATGAAAATTGTTTAAAAAGTTTTTTTAGACCTTCCTCATCTTGACTAATATTAGGGTAAATTTCACTATAAGTTCCCTCTAAATAGCTCTGCGCGACCATTGCATTACCACCATGTCCAGGACCAGATAAATAAATCATATTTAAATCATATTTTTTAATAATTCTATTTAAATGAGTATAAATAAAATTTTGACCAGGAACAGTACCCCAGTGGCCAACAATATTTCTCTTTATATCTTCAATTTTAAGAGGTCTCTTAAGTAAAGGATTATCAAGTAAATATAATTGACAAGCAGAAAGGTAATTTGCTGCTCTAAAGTATTTATCAATTTTAATTAATTCTTCGTTTGTTATCATAATACACTCCTTACTTTTTAATTATATAATATTTATTATGAAAGCACAAGAAAACATCCCTTTTTTTTCAAAATTATTCCTTAAATTTAAAAGTATTATTGATTTTAAAAACAAAAAAATAGTATAATTTAATTAAGGTGTTTTATGGGAGAAGAATTTTTAAACAGACTATATAAAGACATGTATAAAAGTGAAGAAGTTATGCATGGTATAGATCAAAAATATATTGGAAAAAAAGAAGAAAATATCAAGGCATATTTAGATAGAATGGAGCACATGCACAACCAAGCATTAGAGCATAACCATATGATCGCATTAAAAGAATTTTATTATAGAAAATATGTTATTAAAGAAGAAAATATACCTAGTAGTTATTATAAACTAAAAGATAAAATTTCTTTTGAAAAAGGCAAAGGACATATCAATTTTGATGAAACAAAAATAAAAGAATTAAATAATGAATTAATAAGAAATCAAAAAGAATCACTTGATTTATGGTTAGATTATTTATTAAGTGATGATGCAAATTATCCCTTTTGGGCCAAATATTGGGCATTTAAAGGAATGCTAACAATGGGTAATTTTAATAAAGAAACTGGCGAATATGAAAAAAGAAGTAAAAGTACCACCAACATGTTTGCTGATTTAAATAGAGAAGCACTTGCAATTACAATTGACCATATGATTAAATTTTTAAATGGAATAAAAGTATCAGATGAAATCCTTAATAAACTACTAGAAAATGGGTCTTTTAAAAAAATATATAGTTATGTATTAAAAAATATAAATAAGAAAGAATTAAATAAAACAGATAATGGTATATGGAAAAAATATAGTCAAGGTAGTGATTATAGTATCTTACAAAAAGATATAGTAGGAAAAGGTACAGGCTGGTGTACTGCTGGAGGCTCTTTTGCTGAATATCAACTAGGAGTAGGGGATTTTTATATATATTACTCATATGATAAAAACGGTATGCCAACAATTCCTAGAATAGCAATCAGAACAGATTGTAACCATATTGTTGAAGTTAGAGGAATCGCCCAAAATCAAAACTTAGAACCAAATATGGAGCAAATAGTTTTAAAAAAATTATCTGAGTTTACGGATAAAGAAAAATATATTAAAAAAATATTTGATATGAAAAAAATAACCGAATTATATGGCAAAGATAATTATTCAGATGAAGAACTAGCATTTTTGTATGAAATAGGTTATAAAATAGATGGATTTGGTTATAGTAAAGATCCGAGAATTAAAGAAATTTTAGAAACAAGAGATAAAAAAAATGACCTAGCGCACCTTTTTAAAACCACTAAAGCAAATATAGGATTATCAGAAGAAGAATTAAATGATAATACAATATATTATGAAGGCAATTTAATTTTTAATGGATTACCGAATATAAAAATGCCTAAAATTTTTAAAGGTAATTTAATAATAATGAATTTATCTAGTGCTGTTAATCTTAAATTACCAAAGCAGTTTTATGGCAACTTATTTTTAAATGATTTAAAAGAAGCTCAAAATTTGATTTTACCACCCATCTTTAAAGGAGACTTATATTTAGATGGATTAGAAGATCCAACATTTCTAAATTTACCATCAAATTTCTTCGGAAACATAAGTTTAAAAAGCATAAAAAAAGTAGACAATTTTAATTTACCAACAGTCTTTAATGGTAGTATAAATTTATCTAATTTAACTGATTCTAAAAATTTAAAATTGCCTACAACTCTAAATGGTAACCTTAATTTAAATAGTTTAGAAAAAGATGTTGAACTAGAACTACCTAAAACTATAAATGGTGATGTTTATTTAAACAATTTAAAAACAATCAGAAAAATGACATTTCCTGAAACTATGAATGGTAATTTATATTTAAATAGTCTAACTGATTGTAACAATCTAGTTTTACCAAAAAGTATACATGGAAGTCTATATTTAAATAACTTACAAAATATAAAAGAACTAGTTTTACCAGAAAAAGTTGATAATATATATTTATATTCAGTTAATGATTTAGATAAAACATACTTACCAATAGAATTTTCAAAAATATATTTAAATAATGGAGCAATTATTGCAAAAGAAGAAAGGATATTAAAATAGTATCTTTTTTTTAACTACATTTTTTGATACAATATATATGATTTAAAGAAAAAATATGGTAAACTGGGAAAATTTGATAAAACAAATTTATCTTACATTTAAAACATTATTTTTGAATATTCCCAAAAACTTTCAATTTGTGAAACTTTTTTTTAAGAACAAACGACTATATAATAGGAGAATACATATGAAGGAAAAATTATTTAACAAATTATACAAAGAAACATTTGATGATATTTCTAAATATGTCATCTGCGCTACTCCAAACATAAACGATGTGAATGACATTTTACAAACTATTTACATGGAAGTGTTTAAAATAATAAATAAAGATAATTATGATTTATTAAGTAAAGCATACATTAAAGGAATCGCTCAAAACAAAATAAATGATTATTATAGATATAATTATAAACAAAAATTTATTTCCCTATTTACAAGTAAAGAAAATATTGAAGAATACAAAGATGATATAGATATAGAAGAAATTACAATAAAAAAGTATGATCAAGAAAAGGTCTGGAAATATCTAAAAAAGAATCAAACAGTTGCTAAAATATTTTATTTATATTATAACTATGGATTAACAATTCCTGAAATCGCGCATGCTTTAAATTTAAATGAATCAAATGTAAAGAATTATCTATATAGAACATTAAAAAAATTAAAAAAGTATATGAAGGAAGGCCAAAAATGAACATTGAAAACATATTGAAAACAAAAATAAATAGAGATAAAATATATCAAAATATAGTTAATAATTCTGGAAAAAGTGATATACTTAAAGTAGTAATTCCCTTAAGTATAGTACTTATTGGAGGAGCAATTTTCTATAAATTAAGAAAGGAAAAATTAAAATGATAGAGAAATTAATTTTAAAAACCAGAAATTTATGTAGAAGTATAAATAATAAAATAAGAAATAAATGGAAAAAAGGTTATAAATTACCTAAAAAAGTAAAATATTTTGAAGGAAGTTTATATGATGCTATATTTGAATCAGCTTTAAAATATCCAATGAATACAGCAATAGAATATGAAAATAACCAAATAACTTATAAACAATTGATAAAAAGAATTAATAAATGTGCCAAAGCATTAAAGGCATTAGGTGTTGAAAAAGGCGATAAAGTAACAATTTGTATGCCAAATACTCCTGAAGAAGTAACAATGTTTTATGCAATCAATGAAATAGGTGCAGTAGCGAATATGATTCATCCTTTGTCAAGTGAAAAAGAAATAGAATATTACTTAAATAAAAGTAATACAAAGGTAATGTTATGTATTGATATAACTTATAAAAAGGTTCAAAACATAATTGATAACACAAATGTTCAAAAAGTAATTATAACTTCAGCAACAAAATCAATGGAAAGAATGACAGCATTTTTATACTGGGTTATAAAAGGTAGAAAATTAAAAGTATCAGAAAATGAAAAATTTATTTTATGGGATCACTTCTTAAAAAAAGCACTATCATATGCAGAAGATCCTTATGAAAGTATGGATAGCAATGATCCAGCAGTTATTTTATATAGTGGTGGTACAACTGGTAAACCTAAAGGTGTTGTAATAAGTAACTATTCATTTAATACACAAGCCTTACAAAGTAGGTATGTCGCACCAGAAGCTTTAGTTCCTGAAAATTCATTTTTGACATTTCTACCAAACTTTCATGCCTTCGGTATCGGAATATGCACACATACACCATTATTTAATGGTATGACAGCAATATTAATACCTCAATTTGACTCAAAAAAATTTAAAACCTATTTAAGAAGATACCATTTTAATATCTTGTGTGGTGTTCCAACATTATATGATTATATAACTAAAATGGAATTTAACAAAAATGAATTAAAATGTTTAAAATTAGTTGTATGTGGTGGGGATTCAATGAGTCTTCCTCTAAAACAAAAAGTAAATGGCTTTTTACAAAAATATGGTTGTGAAACAGATATAAAAATCGGTTATGGTTTAACAGAATCAAGTGGTGTAGTTGCGCTTTCTCCATCAGGTATATATGATGAAGCAGATGTAATAGGTTATCCTTTCCCAGATACAGAATTTAAAATTATAGATATAAATACTAAAGAAGAAGTAAAAAAAGGAATGCCTGGGGAAATATGTATCTCAGGTCCAAATGTAATGCTTGAATATTTAGATGAAGAAGAGGAAACAAAGAATACATTAGAAGTAATAAATGGTAAGACTTATCTTCATACTGGTGACATTGGTTATATTGATTCAAAAGGTTTAGTTCATTATAAAGCTAGATTAAAAAGAATGATTATTACAAGTGGATATAATGTTTATCCAGCAAATGTTGAAGATATCATCATGAATCATGAAGCAGTTACATCATGTGCTGTAATAGGTGTACCAGATCCTAATAAGGGTGAAATTGTAAAAGCATTTATAACATTAAAAGAAGGTAAAAATGCAATGCTTGCAAAAGTAAGTATTCAAAAATACCTAAAAAAACATCTAGCAAAATATGAGCAACCAAGAGAAATAGAGGTTTTAGATGAATTACCTAAAACTAAATTAGGAAAAATCGCTTATAAAGAATTAGAAGAATACAATAAAAGAGCTTAGGATCTTTTTTATATAATAGGAAAGTCATACAAAGAATTATACAAAAAGTGTAAGATATTCAAACCACATTTCAAAATATTTATAAATTCAAAAAAACATATTGCTATTCACTAAAAGACATGATATCATTGGTACTAACGGTGGTG
>CAKOYB010000019.1 GCA_934130435.1 uncultured Clostridia bacterium | reverse complement strand
CTATAAAAGTCGTTTGATTTTTGTGAAATATAGTGTTATAATATAATTAGATTATACATTAGGAGAGTGAGTATATGTATAGAGAAAGAATGGAAACGTTAAAAGAATGGAAGGTATCTAAAAATAGAAAACCTTTAATAATTAGAGGTGCAAGACAAGTTGGAAAAACTTGGCTCATGAAAGAATTTGGAAAATTATATTATGAAAAATGTGCTTACATAAATTTTGATAATAATTCAAGAATGGATATATTATTTAATGAAGAGTTTGATTTGGATAGAATAATACAAGGATTAAAGATTGAATCAGGAATAAATATTGAGCCTGAAAATACTCTAATAATCTTTGATGAAATTCAAGAAACTCCAAAAGCATTAAAAGCACTAAAATATTTTTATGAAAATGCAAATGAATACCATATTGTTGCAGCTGGTTCTCTTTTGGGAGTGGCTATGCATCAAGGAACTTCATTCCCAGTTGGTAAAGTAAATTTTATGGATTTAATGCCTTTAAGCTTTTTTGAGTTTTTAGATGCATTGGGGCAAGAACATTTATTAAATTTATTAAAAAACAATGAATTTGATATGATTAGTGTATTTAATAATAAATATAAAGATTATTTAAAACTTTATTATTATATTGGTGGAATGCCAGAAGTGGTTAATTCGTATATAGAAGAAAAAAATTTAGAAGAAGTTCGTAGCATACAAAAAACACTATTAAAAGATTATGAACAAGATTTTTCTAAACATGCACCAAACAATGTTGTTCCAAGAATTAGGCAACTATGGAATAATATTCCTACACAACTTGCAAAAGAAAATAAAAAATTTATATATGGTTTAGTAAAAGAAGGTGCTAGAGCAAGAGAATATGAAATTGCATTATCATGGCTTATAGATTGTGGACTTGTTTATCAAGTTAACAGGGTAAATAACTGCAAAGTTCCATTATCTGCATATCAAGATTTCAATGCATTTAAGTTATATTTATTGGATGTGGGATTATTAGGAGCAATGGCAGATTTAGATTCTAAAACAATTTTAGAAGGCAATGATATTTTTGAAGAATTTAAAGGAAGCTTAACAGAACAATATGTTTTATGTCAACTAAAAGAATGTACAGAATTAAATGTGTTTTATTGGTCATCCGAAAAAGGAATTGCAGAAATTGATTTTATAGTGCAAATTGGTAAAAACAATGTACCAATAGAAGTGAAATCAAATGAAAATTTACAAGCCAAAAGCTTAAAATCATTTGTAGAAAAATATAATACAAAAATTAATATTAGAACTTCAATGGCTAATTTTAGAGTAGAAGAATGGCTAACTAATATACCATTATATAGTATAGGAAATATAGAAAGAATAATTAAATAACTATCCCCAAATTGAAGGCTTTTACCCCCGTATGTACAACCGAGATAATTACATTTGCAAGAGCAAATATGTATTTTGAAGAAAAAAATGCTTGTTTATTAGGACTTAGTGTAGATAGTAATGCTTCACATCTGGCTTGGATATATGACATTTACTGCAAAACTGGAATAAAAATTCCTTTTCCTATTATTGCAGATAGAAATGGAGCAATTGCACGAAAATATGGAATGATTTCTAATGATATAAGTAATACAGAAACAGTGAGAAACGTATACATAATTGATCCTGATGGAATAATTAGACTGATATTAATATATCCAATGAATGTTGGAAGATGTATTCCAGAGATTTTAAGAGCATTAGAAGCTTTACAAATGGCTAAAAAGTGTGATGGATCAACACCAGCAAATTGGACTCCAGGAGGACCAATAATAAATAAGATTCCAGCAACTTTTAATGAATTAATTGAAAGAGCAGAATTTGTAAAAAATAACAAAAATGGTATGAATTGGTATTTAAGTTTTAAAGATTGTGAATGCAATAAAATTCAAGAACAAGAAAATGAGATAAAGAAAATAGAAAATAAAAGAGAATTGGAATAATTTTTTATAATAAAATTATTAAAAATACAAATAATAACTGTATAAAAAAATTAGGAGGTTA
Source organism: uncultured Clostridia bacterium (assembly GCA_934130435.1). Taxonomy (GTDB): domain Bacteria; phylum Bacillota; class Clostridia; order TANB77; family CAG-508; genus HGM13634. Next base: position 12,065 of record CAKOYB010000019.1, on the reverse strand, counting down.
TTTTTATGAATGACAAACAAACAATAAATTGTACAGTTGAAAGTTGCAAATATAATAATTGCAAAAATAATATGTGTGAATTGAAACAAATTGTAGTTTCTCCATTACCAAATTGTGATACTAAAAAATGTGATGAATCAATGTGCTCAAGTTATGAATACCAAAAAAATAACTAATCATAAAAACCGACTTACTAATTAAGTCGTTTTTTATGATAAATTAATTTTGAAAACTAAAGCGTGTTATTATTGCACAAAAAAGACTTAAAGTTTTTACTTTAAGTCTTTTCTGGTGCGGATGAAGGGACTTGAACCCCCACGTCGTTGACACTGGTTCCTAAGACCAGCGCGTCTGCCAATTCCGCCACATCCGCATATAACAGTATTTATATTAGCATATATTTTTTTTAATGTCAAGCAAAAAAATAAATAATTATTATAAAAATGCTAATAATATATTTAAATATTTTTAAGAAAATTAGCACTCTACTATTGACATTGCTAAAAAATAGATATATAATAATAAATGTTAAAAGAAATATGTGCTACCTAAGTGGTGTCAACACATAAAAATTTTTTATAATAGGAGGGGTTATTATGATGATGATACCAAGAAAAAATAATTTTGACATATTTGATGAGGTTTTTAATGAACCATTTTTTGAAAGGGGAATAGCTAGAAGAGAAAATAATCTAATGAAAACAGACATTAAAGAAAAAGACGGAAATTATATTTTGGAAATTGATGTACCAGGATATGACAAAGATGATATTAAAATTGAATTAGAAGATGGATACTTAACGGTTACAGCAGCAAAAGAAGAAAACAAAAATGAGGAAGACAAGAAAACACATTATATTCATAAAGAAAGATTTTATGGAAAATGTTCTAGATCATTTTTTGCTGGAGACAATATAACAGAGGATCAAATTAAAGCAAACTTTAAAAATGGAATATTAACTTTAACATTTCCAAAAGAAGAAACAAGAAAATTAGAGAATAAAAAATATATACAAATAGAAGATTAACAAAATTAATGCCTCAAGAATATATTTCCTTGAGGTTTTTTTTATGGGAAATTATGATAGAAAGAATGCAATTGATTATGCCAAAACATGGGCATATAAAAGGAATCCAAAGTATTACAATTTTGATAATATAGGTGGAGACTGCACATCTTTTATTTCTCAATGCTTATTTGCTGGATATAATGAGATGAACTATAAAAAACACACTGGATGGTATTATAATTCAATAAGTGACAGGGCACCAGCTTGGTCTGGAGTGGAGTTTTTATATAACTTTTTAGTTAATAATAAAGGAAAAGGACCAAAAGCAGAATTAACTTCAAAAAACTTATGCACAATTGGAGATATAATACAGCTAAAATTTGATAATAATAACTTTGGACATAGTTTAATAATTGTTGATAAAAAAGTAGATAATATATTTGTTGCATGCCATACAGAAGATGCATATTATAAAAATTTGAAAATGTATAATTATAATGATATAAGATTTTTACATTGCCAATAGAAAAAATATTTTTAAATTTAGATAATTTAAATTTAAAAAAATTATATTGACAAAAAGTAGAAATGGTAGTAATATAGAAAAGCAATTTAAAAAACAAATAGGAGATGACTATTATGGAAGAAAAAGAAGTTTTATTAACACAAGAGGGATATGATAAATTAGAAAAAGAGTTAGAATATTTAAAAACTGAAGAAAGAGCTGAAATAGCAGAAAGAATAAGAGTTGCTCTTGGATTTGGAGATTTATCAGAAAACTCAGAATATGATGAAGCAAAAAATGCTCAAGCTGCAAATGAAATTAAAATTGCAGATTTAGAAAACAAAATAAGACATGCAAAGATTATCTCTGACGACGAAATTGATACAAAAACTGTACAAATTGGAAATACTGTTAAAATAAAAGATTTAGAATTTGATGAAGATTTAGAATACACTATAGTTGGTTCAACAGAAGTAGATTTAGAAAATAACAAGATTTCTAATGAATCTCCAATTGGTTCAGCTTTATTAGGTGCAAAAAAGAATCAAGTTGTAGAAGCAGAAACACCAGGCGGAATTGCAAAATTTAAAATTTTGTCTATAACAAAATAATTTTATTTTTTTATGAAATAATAAAAGGATTAATAATTAAAATTATTAGTCCTTTTTTCATAAAACGGTTGAAAAAAAATAATAGTTGATATAAAATTTAAAAACAGTATAATAGAATTAGATTTAGGAGGATAAAAAGTGAAAAAGACAAAAATTTTAAAAACAATATTAATTACCTTAATATGCATATCAATAATTCTTATGGGATTTATTGGAATATATGTAAAGGACAAAAATAAATATAGCAATAAACTAAATGAATTTAATTTAGCATCAGACTTAAAAGGAACAACTGTAATAGAACTAGAAGTGGATGATACTGTAGATACAACATATTATGATAAGGACGGAAATAAAGTTGAAGTAAGTGATGATAATACAGATACATCAGAATACACAAAAGAAGAAAAAAAAGTAAATCCAGAAGAAAATTTAACATTAGAAAACTATAACAAAACTGTTAACATAATTAAAGAAAGATTAAACTTTCTTGGAACAGAACAATATAGTGTTGATTTAGATAAAAAGACAGGAAAAATATTTGTGTCTTTTGAATCTAAATATAAATCAGATGTTGAATCATTTTTACCAATGGAAGGAAATTTACAAATTAAAGACAATAAAACTAATGATATCATTTTAGATAATACTGATTTTAACAATTCAGAAGTAACATATGCTTCTACAGAAAAAGGATATACAGTTTTCTATAATTTTAGGTTAAATAAATCCGGAATTGAAAAAATGAATAATTTGGATAAATATAAAAATCAATCAGAGTCAAATGAGGAAAATACTGATGATGATACACAGCAACAAGAGGAACAAGAAAAAGAAGAAATTAAAGCTAGTATTTTATTTGATGAAGAACAAATAAGCCAGGTAAATTATGATGACTTTGTAATTACAGGAAAGAACTTAAGAATTACAATAGAAAAAAACATTACAGACACGTCAACGGTTAATTCAAGACTTAATGTTGGTACTGCTGTAACTAAATTATCTAATATAGGTAAAACTCCATTAAAGTACAAATTGTCTGCTGAAGAATATTTAAAATCTAGTATAAATGAAAATACAATAAAAATTATATTTATATGCTTAGCATTAATATGCTTAGGAATAATTATATATTTAATTTTAAAATATAAGAAAAATGGAATTGTTGCTTCAATAGCTTTTCTTACTAATATTGCATTATTTATAATATTAATAAGAACAACAAAGGTTGAAATTTCACTTAATTCAATAGCTTCTATAGTTCCTTTGTTATTATTAAATTTATTGTTGATGAATAGTATTTTAAAAAATATTACTAATAATGAAAAAAATTTTAAGGATAATATAAAAAATGCATATCTAGAGAAAATAGATTTAATTGTTATCCTAGCAATAATACTTGTGGTATTTGCATTCTCAAGCATGAGCGTTATAAATGCAATGGGATTATTTATGTTCTGGGGTTGGATTGTTACAGTATTAGGAAACTTAATATTTACAATTCCTTATTTATATATAATAAAAGATAAAGAATAATCTTTAGTAATGGAGGTAGAACATGAAAAATAAAAAAATAATGATTATTGCTGTGATAGTGGTTATACTAGTTGGAATAATTATGACAGCAACAATTGGTTTTAACAAATCAATGGAATATAAAAGTGGAACAAGAATAGAAGTTAGCCTACAAAGTGGATATGACAAAAAAGATGTAGAGACAATTGTAAAAGAATGTTTTCCAAATAAAAAGTATGATATTCAAGATGTAGAAGAGATTAATCAAGTTGTATCTATTAAACTTAATGAATATTCAGAAGAAGAATTAGATAATTTTAAATCTAAAATTTGCGAGAAATATGAAATCGAGAAAGATAACTTATCATTGTATGAAATAGCAGTTCCTGCAACAAGGATTAGAACTATAGTTAGTCCATATGTTTGGCCAGTAACTATGGCAACAGTAATTTCATTATTATATGTAGGAATTAGAAACATTAAAGAAAATAAAGTAATAAAAAGTATAGCCAAAGTTTTTGTTACTTTATTAATAGTAGCAGGACTATTCTTTAGCATAATAGTAATTACTAGAATACCTTTTAGCAATTACACAATGCCAATAGCATTAATGATTTATCTTATAACAATGATTATATGTAGTGTTAAGAAATAATTGTCATATGTGTATTTTGCTTTGCAAATATGCACGACCTAATGAAACTTAACCTTATTGTATATGGAACAAAGCGACTTTAGTCGCCCTTTGTTCTCGCCGATTTGAGTTTCCGAATGGAATGAGGAAATCTCAAAGGTAATAGCGATTATAGCATTTTTTATATAGTAGGAAATGAGAAATTTCCTACTATATAAAAAAGAAGCTTTATCAACTAAGATAAAGCTTCTTTTTGCTATTTTAATTCTACAATAGTTACGCCCATTTCACCTTCTCCAAAAGTGCCTATTCTAAATGACTTAACATGACTATTATTTTTTAGAAAACTATGAATGCCAGTTCTTAGTTTTCCTGTTCCTTTACCATGAACAATGCGTACTTTTTTTATGCTGGATAAAGAGCAATCATCTAGATATTTATCTATTACATAAACTGCTTCATCAACATTTAAGCCGATTACGTTTATTTCACTTGAAACATTTTTTGAAGTTATATTTGATTTAGTTGTTGATTTTACTAAAGTGTCTTTTTTATTAATAGTAGAGTTGTCAAGTTCTAAGTTGCTTATGTCTACATTTAATTTATTACTTCCAACGAGAACTTCTACTCTATTATTAGAAACTTTTCCAGAAATTGTACCGTGTTGATTTAAGTTTTTAATTACTACATTTGTGCCTACTGTTAAATCACCCTTTTCTAATGTTATATTATTATTTTCATCTGTGGCAAAACCAATATTCTTTATTGAATTGTTAAGAGAATTTCTTAGATTATTTAAATCCTTTATATTTTCGTTATTATTTGAATTAGGAAGGCTGTTTATCTTTCTAATGATTGAGGTTGCTTCATCTTTTGCAGAAAGCAAAATGTTTCGTGCCTCAATTTTAGCGTTTTCAATTATCTCTTTAGCCTTTATTTGTTTTTCTATATTATCTTGAGATAATGATTCTCTTAACTTTTTTATTTCATTAGAATAATTTTCAATATTAATTTTTTCAGTTTCAATTGCTTTTTTATCATCATAGATTTGTTTTAAGAGATCTTCAATTTTAGTTTCATCTGAATTTACTAAATCTTGAGCTCTGTCTAATATTTTTGGATTAAGCCCCAATTTTCTTGAAATGGCAAAAGCATTACTTTTACCTGGAATTCCCATAATAATGTTATATGTAGGTTTTAAATTTTCAATATCAAATTCTGCACTAGCATTAATAAAATGGTCATGGGTCATGACATAGTTTTTAATTTCTTGATAATGAGTTGTAGAAATACATAAGCAACCAAGATTATTAAAATATTCCAAAATGCTAATAGCTAATCTGCTTCCTTCAATTGGATCTGTACCTGATCCTAACTCATCTAACAAAATTAAACTTTGGCATGTTGCTAAATTAGTTATTTCTATAATATTTTTCATATGTGATGAAAATGTACTTAATGATTCACTTATACTTTGTTCATCACCAATGTCTGCAAATATATTATCAAAAACAAATATTGAGCTATGTTCGTTAGCTGGTATCATAAGTCCACTATATGCCATTAGATGTAGTAGCCCTACAGTTTTTAAAGTAACAGTTTTTCCACCAGTATTTGGACCAGTAATAACTAAACTAGAATTTTCTAAACCTAAATAAACATTAATTGGAACAACAGAATTTTTAGAAATTAAAGGATGTCTTGCTTTTATTAAGTTAAACTTTTTATCTTTATTTAAAGTGGGCGAAATTGAATCTGTTGCTTTGGCATATTCTGCCTTTGCAAATAGAAAATCAATATTAGATATTAATTGAACATCATTATATAAAAGCTCCACAAAAGGTTTTATTTTGTCAGAGATATTAGCTAAAATCTTTTCAATTTCTATATTTTCATCTAATTTTAAGCTGTTAATTTTATTATTTAATTCAAAGATAGCAGTAGGTTCTATAAATACTGTAGATCCACTTGAAGATATATCGTGAATAAATCCAGGGACTAGGCTACGATATTCGCTTTTTACAGGAACAACAAATCTGTTGTTTCTTATAGTAATAACTGGATCCATCATATATTTAGAGTATGTGGCAGTATGTATAAATTTATATAGTTTTTCTTTTATTTGTAATTCGAAAAGCTTAATGTTTTTCCTTATTGAATATAAGTTATTAGAAGCTTTATCATCTAAAGTAATATCATCTATTATTTTGGCAAAGATTTCTTTTTCAAGTTCAATATTACAGTATAAATTTAAAAAATAATTTTCAATACTTGAATATTCAGAAGCTTCAGTCTCTTTTTTTATATCATCAAAGTAACTAAATAGATCCCTAGACATTTGCAATATTCTAGCAATATCTAATAATTCTTTTGGAGAAAGAATATTATTACTCTTTAATTTTTTTAAAGACAGATCTATTGAAGAAAAGTTACTTATTGGTGGTGTAGAATATTTTACTAAAACTGTAAATGCAGAGAGTGTCTGCATTTGAAGTTTTGAAACTTTTTCAAAACTAAAAGTAGGTTCTAAAGACATACAAAGTTTTTTACCAGATTCAGTTTTACAAAAAGAACTTAACTCTAATAAAACACTATTATATTCTAATTTATCTAAATATTTTTTATTCATTTAAAACTCCTAATATAAATTTTAATAATTATACTAAAAAAATGCTGAAATAGCAACTAAAACATGAATTAGAAATAAAGTGTGGACGAAGAAAATAAAAAAATAAAAAAATTTCAAATAATTGTTTACTTTTTGGAATATTTTGTATAAAATTAGTAAATAAACAAAAGATAATATTGAAAGGAGCATTTGGTTATGAAAATACTAATGCTAACATGGGAGTATCCACCTAGAATAGTTGGAGGAATAGCAAGAGTTGTATATGACCTATCACATAGATTAATTAAAGACGGACATGAAGTTACTGTTGTAACATACAAAGAAGGAAACGTTCCATATTTTGAGGATGACAAAGGAGTAAAGGTTTATAGAGTAGACAACTATATGATTAATCCGAACAATTTTATTGATTGGATTATGCAACTAAACTTTAACTTAATTGCAAAAGCAAATGAAATAATGGCAAAAAACGGAAAGTTTGATGTAATACATGCACATGATTGGCTAGTAGCATATGCAGCAAAATCAATAAAAAATTCATATGATATTCCAATTGTTGCAACAATACATGCAACAGAGGCAGGAAGAAATAGTGGAATACACGACGAAACACAAAGGTACATTAATGATACAGAATGGATGCTAACATATGAAGCAAATGAAGTAATTGTTAATAGTAATTATATGAAATGTGAATTACAAAGAAACTTTGGATTACCATTTGAAAAAATAAATGTAATACCTAATGGAGTTAACTTAACAATGTATAGTGGAATAGAGAAGGACTATGATTTTAGAAGAAACTATGCATCTGATAATGAAAAAATTATATTATATGCGGGAAGACTAGTATATGAAAAAGGTGTTCAACATTTAATTGCATCGATGCCCAAAATATTACAAAATTATAATGATGCTAAATTAGTAATAGCTGGAAAAGGCGGAATGTACGATGAGTTAAAGCAGCAAGTGGATTACCTAGGATTAGGAAACAAAGTATATTTTACAGGATATATGAATCACAAAGATTTATGCAAATTATATAAATGTGCTGATATAGCTGTATTTCCAAGTACATATGAACCATTTGGAATTGTAGCCCTAGAAGGAATGCTAGCAGGGAATCCTGTTGTTGTTTCAGATATTGGTGGACTAAATGAAATAGTTGAACATGGAGTTAATGGAATGAAAAGTTATGCTGGAAATGCTAATTCAATTGCGGATTCCATACTAACATTGTTATTTGACCATAAATTATGTAATGAAATTGCAAAAAATGCAAAGACTATAGTAAAAGAAAAATATAATTGGACTAAAATAGCACAAGATACACACTTTACATATCAAAAAGCAATATGTGAAACAATGGCAGCAAGACAAGCAAAACAAATAGAGCAAGAAAAGGCATCTAAAGTTAGAAGACTTAAGGGAGAAGAAAAAGAGATTTCTAATTTACTAGAATTCAGAAAACGTCAAGCATATGCTTAAAATAATTAGGAGATAGAAAAATGAATGTTTATGATACTGCAAATAAACTAGCGCAAGAAATTAAATCATCGAATGAATATATTGAATTTAAAAGAACTAAAGAGCGAATACAGTCGAATGCTGAACTTGAGAATAGAATAAAGGAATTTGAAAAAATTAGATATGAAGTACAAATATCTGCATTACAAGGGAAGGAATGCGATAAGGAAAAAGAGAAAAAAATGCAGGAACTTTATACAGAATTAATAGCAATCAATGAAGTAAAAGATTACTTCGACTCAGAATTTAAGTTTAATATACTATTAGCAGATGTTAATAAAATAATAGGTGAATCAGTAAAAGATGTATTAAACTAGAAAAGAGCTTCAAACTAATTTGAAGCTCTTTTTTATTTTTCATTTAAAAATTATATTTTATATTATTAGGAGTAAATATGGAATTTTTTATCTTATTACTTTGTGTGATCTTAATTATAATATTAAAACTTGCACTAGACATAAAATTAAAAGAAATATTTGAATTAAAGAAAAGAAGCAATAAGACTCTAGAAAAAATGTCAGCAAGATTTGAAGAAGATAATAAAATGTGTAAGGAAATATTGAATCTAGTAGGAAATGAATCTGTAAAAATAGAAGAAGATCCTAAAAGTAAAAACTCATTATATATTGTATTAACTAATAAAATAATAATTGGAAAATTTAAACAAAACTATATGAAGGTTCAAACAATTGCACACGAATGCATTCATTCAACACAAAACAAGATTACATTATGGTTCAACTTTATTTTTAGTAATATATTTAATATTTATTTTTTTATTATATCAATTTTAACATTGTTTAATAAGTTAAATAATACACTAGCTCAAACAGCTATAATAACTTTTATGGTTACTATACAATACATAATAAGAGAAAGCTTAGAAAATGAGGCAATTATAAAAGCTCCAACAATTGCGAAAGAATATATAAACTCAAAAAACAATTTTTCTAAAAAGGAGAAAGATGAGTTAAATAAAGAATATAAATATGTAACAGAATTAGGAAGCAAAACTACTAATTTTATATTAATTTCAAAGAATGTACTAAAGATTATAATTTATCAAATTATAATTATTATATAGGAAGTAATTATGTTAGAAGAATTAAAAGAATGTAAAATATGCCCACATAATTGTAAAGTAAATAGAAATATAAATGAGAATGGATTTTGCAAATGTGGTAATAAAGTAAAGGTTGCTTTAGCATCTTTACACTATTATGAAGAACCATGCATTAGTGGTGAAAACGGTTCTGGAACGATATTTTTTTCAAACTGTAATTTAAAATGTGAATTTTGTCAAAATTATGAAATAAGTCATAATGGAAAAGGAAAAATAATTACAATAGATGAACTTGCAAATATATTTATTAAACAAGAAAAAAATGGTGCAAATAATATAAATCTCGTAACACCAACAATGTATGTTTATCAAATAATTGAGGCAATAAAAATTGCTAGAAAAATGGGTTTAACAATACCAATTATATATAATACAAATGCATATGAGAATGTTCAAACGATAAAAGCTTTAAATGGATATATAGACGTATATCTGCCAGATCTTAAATACTATTTTGATAATTTGGCACAAGAGTATTCAAAAGTAAATAATTATTTTGAATACGCGACAGAAGCAATAAAAGAGATGTATAAACAAGTTGGAAAACCACAATTTGATGAGAATGGTATTATAAAAAAAGGAATAATAATAAGACATTTAATATTACCCAATAATATAGAGAATTCAAAGAAAGTTTTAAAATGGATAAAAAATGAATTTGGTAATAATGTTTATATAAGTATTATGGCACAGTATTTTCCTACATATAAGGCAAAACAAAATGAAACTTTAAATAGAAAAATAAATAAACAAGAATATAATGAAATAGAAGAGTACATAGAAAAACTGGAAATAGAAAACGGATATATACAAGAATTAGGAGAACATGAAGAAGAATATGTTCCTAATTTTGATTGTTCTGGATTATAAATGAAAGGTTGTAGTATTAATGAATGAAGAAATTAATGAAATAAAAGAAAAAGTTATAGAATTATTAGAAGAAAAGAAATATACCAGTTTACAAGAGTATATAGATAAATTAAACAGCCAAGATATTTCTGGTTTATTTGATGATTTAACAAACGAAGATATGGCAATACTATTTAGATTGTTATCAAAAGATGAAGCAGCAGAAACTTTTTCATATATGGATACAGATATTCAAGAAAAATTAATAAACTTACTTACTGATAAAGAACTGAAGCTTGTTATAGATGAATTATTTATGGATGATACAGTTGATTTGATAGAAGAAATGCCATCAAATGTTGTAAAACGTATACTAAAAACAGTAAGTAAAGAAGATAGAAAAACGATAAATGAACTTTTAAAATACCCAGATGATTCAGCAGGAAGCATTATGACCACTGAATTCATTGACTTAAAAGTAAACATGACAGTTGAAGAAGCTTTTGAAAAAATAAGAAAAATTGGTATAGATAAAGAAACAATATATACATGCTATGTATTAGATACTAGAAGGAAAATTAAAGGATTAGTTACAGTTAAGGATTTATTATTATCAGATAAAAATATACAAATTAAAGATATAATGGAAACAAATGTTATAACTGTATTTACTTTAGATGATCAAGAAGAAGTTGCTAAAAAATTTGATAAATATGACTTTATGGCACTTCCAGTAGTAGATAAAGAAGAAAGATTAGTAGGAATTATTACTGTAGATGATGCTATAGATGTAATACAAGAGGAAAATACAGAAGATTTTGAGATAATGGCGGCAATGACACCAACAGAAGATACCTATTTTAAGACATCTGTATTTAAACATGCTAAAAATAGAATATTATGGCTATTAATTCTTATGTTATCTTCTACAATTACAGGACTAATTATAACACATTATGAAAATGCTTTTGCAGCAATACCTGTATTAGTTTCGTTTATACCAATGATAATGGGTACAGGAGGAAATTGCGGTTCACAAAGCTCTACACTGATAATTCGTGGTATGGCAGTTGACGAGATAAAACTAAAAGATTTTTTTAGAGCAATATGGAAAGAATTTAGAGTTGCATTATTGGTTGGAATTGCACTTGCAATATGCAATGGAGTAAGGATAGTATTACAATATAAAGATATTAGATTAGCAATTGTTTTAGGCAGTACACTGGTTGGAACAGTTTTATTAGCAAAGTTACTAGGTTGTATATTACCTATGTTAGCAAAAAAATTAAAACTGGATCCGGCTATAATGGCAGCACCATTAATAACTACAATAGTAGACACATGTTCAATTTTAATATATTTTGCAATAGCAGTAAATGTAATGAAGCTCTAATGGGGAAAAATCATTCATTTAAAAAATTATATAGAAAAATAGGCTTAAAACGATAATAATTTATGATATTAAATTTTGTATAAACTATTGAAAATTAAATTTTCTTATGTAATAATAAAAATAGTTAATTAAAGTAAAATATAACGCAAGAAAATATAAAAGGAGAAATTACAAATGACAAAGCTTGTAACGACTGAGGCTGTAACACACACACACACACACACACACACACACGGTAATTTAATAAAAGAAAAAAGAGCAGAAAGTAA
>CAKOYB010000018.1 GCA_934130435.1 uncultured Clostridia bacterium | reverse complement strand
TAAGCAAGATTCCCACTTGTACATACAAGTAGCAACGAAAATAAATATTCTTGATCAAGTGACTGTGTCACATAAGTTGGGAGGTGGAACGTTGAAGGGATTTTATAAATTAGATAAATTCTTATTTGAAGATGATAAATATAAAAATCTAAAACTAAATTCTAAAATTACATATTGCATTTTAAAAGATATGTTAGACGAAAATATTAACGTTAAAACTGATATTAATGGAGATAGATATATAGAAGATGCAAGGATATATATAATGCAAAAATTAAATATTACTAAAAACACAATAACATCTATTTACAAAGAATTAATTAGAGTAAATTTAATTGAAGAAAAATGGATAGAAGTTGGAAAATCAAATATTGTGTATATTAAAAATTGGGAGAGTAAAGAGCAAGAAAAAAATCACAATATTTGTGAAAAGAAAGAAGAAAAAATAGAAAAGATTATAACAGTTAAAGAGATATCTAGTTTAGATGTTATTTTGGCAAACGAATTTATAAATAAAGTTGAGCTTAAGACTTTTGATTTTGAATATAAAAAAATAGAAAAAGTTATTTTGTGGAATCAATATACATCCAATGAAAAAGATTTTATAAGAATAGCTTTTAAATTTATTACAAGAAAAAAAGAAAGAAAAAATCTGGATAATATTATAAAGCATATTAATAACGATACTATACAAGAGGCTCTTCTAAAATTAAAACAAAGTGAAAGAAAAGGAAATATATTAGAAAATTTTATAAATATAATAGATAAAATTATATAATATTATACTAAATAATATATTTATATTATTTCAAGATATATTTAATATAATATATTGCAAAGTTTTACATTATATGATATAAAATTATAAAAGACCAAACGTAGGGGGAAAAAATGGGGAAAAAAGGAAATAAACATGTCATAAGGGATGAAATAAAAGGTTATATTGCTTTTAGCGGATGGCAAATGGGAGAAGTTGCCAATAGATTAAGTGACAGAAAAAGTAAAGTAGCATTACAAAATTTATCTAATAAACTTACTAAAGAGACTATTAGATATTCTGAGGTTAAAAAAATCGCAGATATTTTGGGCTATGAAATAAAGTGGGAAAAAAAGTAGATATACAATTAATTGGAGGAAATGTTTATGACTAGTGTAAAACAAAAAGTAAAAAATATAACTGTTAATAAATTATCTCAGTCAGAAAAATATATAAATGAGATTTATAATGCTTTAAAAATACTACTAGATAAAAATTATAAGAAATATGATTTTGATACATCTATTAACAAAGAGGATATAAAGTATATAACGGATGAGAATTTTCAATCAAGCTTGTTTAAATTAAATGAAAAAAGTAAAAAACAGAAAAAAAACGGTGTATATTATACATCAGATGATGTTACAAGATATATTGTATGTAATTCATTTCTTATGAAGGTAGATAAAAATATAAATCAAACTCATAATGATGAAGATTGTATAGAAATTTTTAGAAATTTAAATAAAAAAGAAAAGAATAATATATTATATAGATACACAATTTTTGACCCTACATGTGGAACAGGAGAGTTTTTAATAAACTCTATAAATGTAAAATTAGAAATTTTAAAAAATGAACAATTAACAGATGAAATTGTTTTAAAAATAGCAGAAACTATTTATGGAAATGATATAGATCATGAATCAATAGATATATGCAAATTAAGAATATTTTTTAAGTTGATAAATAATTTACAAAGAAAAGAATCATATAGTAAATTAGCAGAGATAATAAATAAGAGATTTTTTGCAATCGATTATATACAAAAATATGAAAAAATCAAGATGAAATTTGATATTATAGTTGGAAATCCACCATATGTAGAATATGGAAAGTATCAAAAAGAAAATAAATGTAAATTAGAAAACAATTTTGGAAATATTTATGCAGATGTTTTAAAGAATAGTATAGATATGAGTAACGAAAATACAGTTTTAGGATATATTATTCCATTATCATATGTTGCAACTCCAAGAATGAATAAAATTAGAGAACTTATTTATGAAAATTCTGAAAAACAATTTTTATTAAATTTTGCCGATAGACCTGACTGCTTATTTACTGGTGTACATCAAAAATTAACGATTTTAATTTTTAGACTGGGTAAAGCAAATAAAGAGATATATTCATCGAATTATAAACATTGGTATAAAGAAGAAAGAAAAGAATTATTAAATGGAAGAGAAATTAACAAAATAGAAAAATATGATATAATGAATTATATTCCAAAGATAGGAAACAAGATTGAAGAAGATTTATACAAAAAAGTTTATACTGAAGAAAAAAATAATCTATATGATTTTCAAAATCAAAATGGAAATGAAATATATATAAATATGAGAGCAACATTTTGGATTAAAGCTTTTACTTTTAATCCAGGAAGTAATGAATATAAAGAATTTAAATACGAAAATGAAAATTATTATTTTATATTATGCCTATTAAATTCTAGTTTATTTTGGGTATACTGGACTATAATATCAGATTGTTGGCATATTACTACGAAGGAATTAAAGCATTTTATATTGCCAAAAGAATTAAAAGATAATAAAATGTATGAAAAATTATACAAAAAGTTAGAAAATAAACTTGAAAAAACAAAAAAATATATAGGATCAAAACAAACAAATTATGAATACAAACATAAGTTGTGTAAAGACATAATTGATGAAATAGATGATTGTATAGGTAAAGAATATAAATTAAGTAGTGATGAAATAAAATACTGTAAAAATTTTGCTTTAAAATACAGAGTTAGTGAGGGAAAAAATGATTAAAGTAATAGATCTATTTGCTGGATGTGGAGGCTTTTCATGTGGTTTTGAAAAAGCTGGTTATAATATAACTTCAGCAGTTGAATTTGATAAAAGCATAGCAAAATCATATGAGGTAAATCACCCGAAAACAAAGATGATAGCAGACGACATAAAGAATGTGGATAATAATAATATTTTTAAAAAAGATGATGCAACTATTATTATAGGTGGACCTCCATGTCAAGGATTTTCAATGGCAGGGGCAAGAATAAGAAAAGGATTTATTGATGATCCTAGAAATTATTTATTTAAACATTATTTTAATGTTGTAAAAATAGTAAGACCAAAAATATTTATAATAGAAAATGTAAAAGGTATACTTACTATGAAGAATGGACAAGTATTCAATGAAATAAAAAAGATATTTGAAGATCCAGAAAATTTTGAAGGAAAACCATATAAAATTCAATATAAAGTAATGAAAGCAAGAGAATTTGGGATTCCTCAAAATAGAGAAAGAACAATAATTATTGGTTCTATGATAGATTTTAACTTAGATGAAGAAATAGACAAAACAAAAGAATATATAAAGGAAAAAGATAAGCATTTTTTTGATAATGTTACAGTTTGGCAAGCTATTTCTAATTTGCCAAAACCAACAGAAGATGGTAATATAAGTACAAAAAAACCAGAAAATAATTATCAAGAATTATTAAGTTCAAACTCGGGAAGAACGTATAATCATATAATGACAAAACATAATTCTATTGCTGTTAGAAGAATGGAAAAGGTAGGCATAAATGAAAATTTCACAGTATTAGATGAAGAAATAAAAACTGTACATAGTGGATCATATGGAAGATTAGATCCTGATAATATAGCTCCAACAATAACTACAAGATTTGATACTCCTTCTGGAGGAAGGTTTATTCATCCATTTGAAAACAGAACTATTACTCCAAGAGAAGCAGCAAGAATACAAAGTTTTCCTGATGACTTTGAATTTGTTGGTACAAAATCAAGCATATGTAAACAGATAGGAAATGCTGTACCACCTAAATTATCATATTTTCTGGGAACAATGATAAGGAGGATATTAGAAAATGATTAGTGCAGAAGAATACTTAAAATCATTAGATGAAAAATCAGTATGGGTATTTACAAAACAGCAAACAAGTAACTTAGAACAAATTATTAATGCAACTAATATGTTTGATAAAATTCCTGATAGAGAGCATGCTGATATAGAACAATATTGGAAAGATCATCATACTGAGTTTGATGTAGAAACAGATAGACATAGAACACTTGTTATACCACAATTTTTTGGATTTGTAACAAAAACACCTTTTTATAAAAGAGGTCAATTATATAATAAAGAAAAAACTACAGCTGTGTGGGACAAATTAAAAAGTATTAATCCTATATTAAGTCCAGAAAAATTCCATGAAGTATTAACTGAGCAAATTTTAAAGATAAAAATTCATGCGATTATAGATACTGCAGACAATAATGAAGACTATCACATTTTACCAGTATTATTTATTTATAAAGTATTAAAAGAATTACAATTGCAACATGATATTAAAGAAGTATCAATAGATCATCTATATACATATATAATGACTTGTAAAGAATATAGTCAATGGGAATCTGCTGTCGAATATATAAGAACAAATTCACCAATATCAGAGCATGTAGAACATTATAAAGATTATAGTAGAATTATTGCTTTAATTAAAAATAATACAAATTTATTTAATATAACAACTGATACAATATCTATAAACCCAACATTTGATAATTATTTTTATAATAATTTTATGCTTAAATATGATATAGAAGAATTAAATGAGATTCTTTATAGGGATGTAGATTATTCATATTTTTTATATAATGTACAAGATTTTGATATAAATTTAATTGATGAGCCAGAAATAATTGAAGTTGAAGCAACTAATGAGAATATCAAGGAAGAAGTTATTGAATCTGAAGAATCTGATGAAGAAAAAGATGATAACTACATTGAAAAAATTGATAAAATTGATGAAAACAATGTCAATTCTGATGTCGCAGAAGGTGCATATAAGATAGCTCCAGTAATACTAGATGATGATAAAAAGATTAGCAAGAAGTATAAAAGAAATCCATTGTTGGGAAAAATTGCTATTCAAAAAGCTTATTACTGTTGCGAGCATAATCCAAATCACGAAACTTTTATATCTGCTAAAAGTCATAAAAATTTCATGGAAGCTCATCACTTGGTACCAGTAAAATATCAACAATTAATATGGGCTAAATATACTATAAATGTTGACTGCGTTGAAAATATAGTGTCATTGTGTCCAACTTGTCATAGAGCATTTCATAATGGAACAAATGAGGTAAAAGCGAAAATAATTGAAGATATTTATCAAAAGTTAATACCAAGATATAAATCAATTGGATTTAATATTACTATAGAAGAAGTTAAGAAATTATATAAAGTTAAATAATACATAAGAAAAAGCAAAATAATTGTACTTTGATGTTACAGAATTATTTTGCTTTTTTTGATAATAAAAGACAAGTTTCGACAAAATATTTTATTTTTATATGATATTATGAAATAAAAAGGGAGAAAAAAATGAAAATAGAAAAGATAAAGGTAGAGAATTTTAGAAGTCTTAAAAATTTTGAAATAGAATTAGAAGAAACAATGTCATTAATTGTTGGAAAAAACAATACTGGAAAAACATCGGTTATAGAAATATTGAATAAATTAATAAATAAAAGTGGTGGAATTGAATCTGATGATTTTAACATTGATTATGTAAAAGAACTAGAAAAAAACATAAGAGATGAATCATATGAGTTTATTACACAGGGAATAAAAATGAAAATATTTATAGCTTACAATGAAAAGGATAATTTATCAAATATATCAAATTTATTAACTACATTAGATCCTGAAAATAACTATATTATTATAGATATAGAATATATATTGAATGAAGAAAATTTTATAAAATTAAAAACAGATTTTATGAAATTTATTCATGATAATACAGAGAAAAATTTTGAGTATTTTTTTAAACATAATTATAAAAAATATTTTAAAACTATAAAAAGAAGTTTGGAATATGATAAAGATAATAAAAAAGAAAATGAAGAAAATTATGTTGATATAGAAAATGATAAAGATATTAGTAAGATAATAAGAATAAAATATATTTCGGCTAAAAGATTAGTTGATAATAAGGATTCTAATAAGACGTTATCAATGCAATCGGCAAGTTACTATGAAAAAATAGAGAATACACCAGAAATGGAACAAAACATAGCTGATTTTAGAAACGAGTTGGAGAAAACAGATAAAAAATTTGATGAAAAATATGCTCAGATATTTAAGGATGTAATAGATAAAATAAAAGAATTCGGCTGCTTAAAAAAAGATGATCTAAACTTGGAAATAAAGTCGTTTCTAGAGCAAAGTAATATCTTAAAGGGCAACACAACAGTTTTTTATAATTACAAAGGTCAAACTAATTTACCAGAAAATTATAATGGATTAGGATATCTTAATTTAATTAGCATAATTTTTGAGATAGAAAATATAATAACAGATTTTTCTAAATCGGATGAAGTAGCAGACATTAATTTACTTTTTATAGAAGAACCTGAGGCACATACTCATCCACAAATGCAATATGTATTTATAAACAATATAAAAAGTCTTCTAACAAAATCATCTAAAGAAAAAGGCATAGAGTTACAGACTATTATAACTACACATTCATCACATATAGTATCACAAAGCAATTTTGATGATATAAAATATTTTAACAAGAATGACAAAGGTACATGGTGTAAAAATTTAAAAGATTTGGAAAAAGAGTATAAAAGTGAAGAAAGGAGCTACAAATTTTTAAAACAATATTTAACGTTAAATCGTTCAGAAATATTTTTTGCTGATAAAATTATTTTTATTGAAGGAGATACTGAGAGAATTCTATTACCAGCAATGTTAAAGAAAATAGATGCAAGTAGTAGTGAAACAGATGAAAAATTATTATCTCAAAACATTTCTATAATAGAAGTAGGTAGACATTCAAAAATATTTGAAAAATTCTTAGATTTTCTTCAAATAAAAACTTTAATTATAACAGATATAGAT
Organism: uncultured Clostridia bacterium; assembly: GCA_934130435.1. Taxonomy (GTDB): domain Bacteria; phylum Bacillota; class Clostridia; order TANB77; family CAG-508; genus HGM13634. The sequence goes on along the minus strand of CAKOYB010000018.1, from coordinate 7,317 downwards.
TCAACAAAAGAAAAAATAACTCCAAAAGGAAAAACGGTATATGTGTCTTGTCCTGTTGAAATAGATGAGGCGATAAGAACAAGCAATGATTCAATAAAATTCTTTTTGGATAAATATATTGAAAATGATGATTGTTTAGAGGTATTAAAAAATATTCAAACAGAAGATAGAGTTATAAAAAAAGGTGAAAACGGATGGGAAAAAGATATAAATGGACATGTAATGATTCAATATCAGGAAAAAGAAGATTCAGTAAATTATTATCCTAGAAGTTTTGAAGATGCTTTTATATGTATTAACACTGACTTTATAAAGGATAATGAATTTTCAGCTTTGAAAAATAAAGAAATTATAGAAGAAGAACCAAATGATTATTATAAAATAGCTGACGAATGTGTTGATAGTAAGCCATCTTTTGCAATAGAAATATTATTGAACAGCAAAGAGGATTTTTCAAATTGGAATATACCAAAGTACATAAAAGAGGGATTAGAATGGTTGAAAAAATAGATGAATTAAAAAATATACAAGAATGTATAGAAAATAATAATAATTTTTTATTAAGTGGTGGAGCTGGTAGTGGTAAAACATATTCTTTAGTACAAACCATCAACTTTATTAAAGAAAACTATAATAATAAATCAATAGCTTGTATAACATACACTAATGTTGCAGTAAATGAAATAAAGAATAGAGTTGTAGATAATAAAAATCTTAAAGTATCTACTATTCATGATTTTTTATGGGAGAATATAAAAAAATTTCAAAAAGAATTAAGAAAGTGTATTGTAGAATTAATAAATGAAGAACAAATAAAATTTAATGATGAAAATATACAAGAAAATTACTTTGATGGTATGGATATTCAGTATAAAGAGTATTTAGATATAAAAAATGGCATTATATCACATGATGAAGTAATTCTAATATCGAATAAAATGTACAGTGAATATAAAGTATTATGTGATATTTTAAAAGATAAATATGATTTTATATTAGTGGATGAATACCAAGATACTAATAAATTTGTTATAGAAATTTTATTAGATTGTTTAAAGAAAAGTAGTAAAAAAAGTATAATTGGTTTTTATGGAGATTCAATGCAGTCTATATATAATGATGGTGTAGGAGATTTGAAAAATTATGTAGAGAATGGTGAAATAATTGAAATACAAAAGAAACAAAATCGTAGAAATCCACTTAAAGTAATAGAATTAGCAAATAAAATAAGAACAGATGGATTAATACAAGAACCTTCTGACGACATTGAAGCACCTAATATGGAAAATGGTAGAGTAAAGTTAGGTGAAATAAAATTTATATATTCAGAGGATTTTATAGAATATGAAGAATTAAAGGTAAATCAGATTTTTCAGGATTGGAATTTTGGTGATCATATTAATACTAAAGAACTAGATTTAACACATAATTTAATTGCTAATAGAGCTGGATTTGGAAACTTAATGAAAATATATGATAATGATCCAATATTAAAACTAAAACAAGAATTAGTAAGAAAAATAGCAAATGATATTATAAATGAAGATTGTACTTTTGAGGAGATTTTAAATCAATATCCGCAATTTAAAACGAAAATTGAAACAATAAAAAGAGATGAAACAACTAATAATTTGTATAATACAGTAAAAGATAAGGCTTTTAGAGAAATAAGAAAAATGTATTTTTCAAAAGATTCTTTAATAGATGATAAAAAATTGTCTGTAGAAGAAGTAAAAAATAAAGGAAGAAAAAGAGATGTATTGATAAATCAATTATTTAGAATTCAATATTTAATATCATTGTATGAAAATAAGAACTTTAACGAATTCATAAAGAAGACAGATTTTTTCATTAATAGATTAGAAGACAAGAAAATAATTAATGAAAAAATTATTAAATTAAAAGAAAAACAAAATCAAACAGTTGAACAAGTAATAGATACGGCTGATGAATTAGGAATTTGTATAAAAGATGATAAGTTTAAAACTTTTATAGCTGATAATGAATATTTATATAATAGAGTTAAAAAATTGAAATATGAAGAATTTAAAAATCTTTTTAAATATATAGAGGGATATACACCTTTTTCAACACAACATAAGGTTAAAGGAGCTGAGTTTAATAATGTACTGGTAATCCTGGATAATGGGAATTGGAATCAATACAATTTTGAATATTTATTTACAGAAACAGGTAATGAAAATGTACTAAAACGTACTCAAAAGATATTTTATGTTTGTTGTACTAGAGCAAAAGAAAGGTTATATGTTTATTATTGTAAGCCTTCAATTCAAGCTATAAATAAAGCAAAAGTATGGTTTGGAGAAGAAAATGTTATTAAATTATAAAAGTCATATTAATAATTTAGTGATTATATAATTGAGGTGGTATTAAATATATGGAAGATTATGAAAAATAAGGGAATATAAAATATAAAAGTGTGAGAAATGACATTTAAACTCAAAATTCAAATTTCACACTTTTTATTTTTAAAAAATGTATATTTAAATTCTTAAAAAATGTATATCAAATTTTTTAAAAATATATATTAGAAAATAATTAATGCTCTAAACATCCAATAATAAGCTGGATTTCATCCACAAATCCATTTCTATAATATTTCTCATTATAATAACAAACATGATCTAAGAAATTTCTATCAAGTAATTCAAATTGTTTTTTTACATACTTTTGATTCTGTTTTGGGACGTTCTTTAATATACGTTTACTAATTTCCTCAAAATGAGTGAAATGTTTTTTATCTTCTTCTGTTAAGTAAGTTAGTTCAGTTTCTTCTCTAAAATCTAACCATTCTTTTAAAATATCTTCTTTATTTTCTCTAAAATTATTCTCCATAAAATAAACCTCCAAATTATAAATTAAAGATCCAAATACTTCCAAAAATTATTTATAAAAAATTGGGGAGAAATTGGGGATCAAATTTTCAAAATCACCCCAATTTTAACAAAATTGTACACTAAACGAAAATCCAGCAAAGCACTAATATCACTAGCATACAATACAATTCAACACATCTAATAAAATATGTTATGTAACCCTCATAACCCGAAGGTTGCAAGTTCTAATGAATAACTTTGAAGTTGTTTTTTATAAATTGCTGATTTGATTTTAACAAGATGGATATAAGCTATGTTTGTAAAGAATATTTACAATATAATAGAATATATAAAGGAGAAGAGGTCTAAATATTTTTACTAAATATAACCCCAATGTGAATTTTATTGCAAATGATGGAGAAAATAACCTGAAATGAGGCAGGTTTTGTTTTATTGTGTATGCAATGTATTATGGCATACGAGAAGATTAGAGTATGCTGTAAAAACAGAAGAATTCAACTAGGCATCATCCTTTTCAAAAATAAATATAAAAGAAACTTATCAAAATGAGCTGATTTAGAGATACATAGGAGATATGAGAAAATAAAATATTTTAAAAGTTAATCAAGTGACTTTACATAAATTAACAAGTAGATAAATTAGTTCATATAATAATATAAAGAGCAATACGATAAAAGCTCTTGGAAGGGAAAATATGTATGAAACGTGATATTTGTGGATGTTTAATAAACTTATTAATTGGTATAGTACTTGGAATAATAGTTGGATATAATGCATATATAACTTTAATACCGGGAATAGTTACAGCAATATGGATAGCATTTGGAATAGGCGTAGGAGCATTAGTGTTACTGACACTAATTGCTGCAAAAACTTGTTGCAAAAAAGAAAAATGTATATGCAGAAATGGAAAATGCATTGCTATAGCAGCAGTCGGAACAATTGTAACATCAATAATAGGCTTATCAATTACAATTACAGCAGAGTCAGTCTTAATAGCAATATTAATAGGTTTAGGAACTTTATTCCTAACAATGACAATATTAGGTTTATTAAATCTAGTTCTTTGCTTAGTTGATGAAAACTGTGAATGCAGATAAGAGCAGGAAGGATACTACTTTTTGTAGTATCCTATTTTTAACTTTAGCGTTAAACCCCCAGCTATGCTGGGGAGTCCAATAAAACTTATAGTTGTGATTAATGTAACAAAAAAATCACTCTCAATGTTATAATAATTTTAAGTTTGACGGCTTAAAAATTAAAATAATAAAGGAGTGATTCGTATGAAGAATTCATACACAGATAGTTTAGCACATACAACATTTGCTGCTTCTTCATCTATTATTAAATGGTATTTATTTTCTGGATCTTTTTTATAGCCATAAGGTGCTGTTCCTAAATATTCATTATTGTATAGCTCACATTTACCTTCTTCTTACGCTATTTAAATATAATGAGATAATATTGATACTCTTGCAAACATTATACCATATTATCTCATCAAATACTATTGTTTCATCTTATTTTTTAACTGTTTTTAGGCAATAATTCCCAAAGGCTCTTTCTACCACTTTCTCCAATGTTTCTCCTTTTTCATTAAAAAATATATTTATCTTAAATGATTCTTTTTCTTATATTTTTTTTTTCTTCCAATAGCCTCACTCCTCTTGTTTTATTTTTTCCAAATTTTAGGTTTTTATACTGTTACAAGTGGATTAGCTCCCATATGAGATTTGCCATCATTCCCCTTTTTATAGAATCGCCCCTTCACATCATGTTAGCCAGATGAAAGTTTCATTATCTGTACTTGTAGTTTGCTATTCAATTTTCAATGATCGGGGAGTTTTTCGATGCTACTCATGATTTTGAATATAATATTGGAGATAAATTATATGAATTTTTAATAATGACTTATGAAGATTTTAATAAATTGAAACCAATATATACTCAATTAATAAAACTTGTATGTACTGCTAAAGAATCAAATACCATGGATGAAAAATTGGATTGTTTCCTTAAAATATTTTAAATTGTTAGAGCGTGTTTAGAATTTTCGCCATCTTTATATCAGCTCCTATTAAAAAATATATAAAAAAGAAGGAGGAACTCTGAAATTCAAAGTTCTCTCCCTCTTTCTGTGTCTGAATACAATTAAAGCAATTTTACAGTGGTCAGTGTTACTTAATATAAAGCGTGGCACGAAAACCAGTGTTGTCACAGTAGTAAAAAGGATCGCAGTAAAAGCGATAGGCGACAGGGCAACCGTCCCCACTATTTTCGTAACTGCCACCGCGGATAACACGATCAGAACTTCCGTTCTGCTCTTGTGTCCATTCATCTACATTACCTGCAAAGTCGTAGATATTATTAGCACACCATTCTTCTCTGCTTCCTGTTTCAACTACTTTCTTCGGAGAATTCTCTGTATTCCAATGGTTGCCCCATTCAGTAGAGTTCTCTACAATTTCAGCAAGAGTTTTAACTTCCGTTTTGATAAACCATTCCAATACCGAATCATATTCTGCACCAAAAGTCAGATGACTCTTAACTGCTTCATTATCTTCGATAGTGGATGCAACCTTCTTGGCATCATCAAAAGTCATGATTACCCACGGCATAACGCCTTTTACCGACTGTGGTTTTCCTTCTGAACTTTTGGAAATGTTATAACGAGAAATATAAAATCCCCCATATTTTTTGACACTTTCAAGTTGTTCAAGCAGTTCACAATTTAAAGCTTCATTGAATTCATCATCCGAAAATTTAGCCTTTTTGTAATTTCGTCTGCCGAATCTCTCTGAAAAATGTTCTCCATCAAGTGTTCCATTAGAGTCGAGACTTCCAACAGGAATCCATACAAATTGGCTCCCATCAGAATATCTTTCAATTACAAATCCATTGTCCCATTCTCCACAGACATGCTTATATCCTTCTGGAATTGGAGGATTTACATAGTTGGCTGTAGTAATGTTCAGAACTCTGATAATTAACTCTCCACTTGTTCCACTTGAAACTTCAAAGGTTGTACCCTCTTCTGCCTCAAACACAATTTTTCCATACCGTTTCATCGTTTATACCTCCTTAAGTGATGATTTTATAACGGTTTCAACATGGCTATTGCCATTATTTTAATAATACCACATTTTCTTGCATTTTGCAAATTTTGTAAACTTTGAATTTATGTCTAATAAATCCACCAATCCCCCGTATTATAAACAATACAATAAAAAATCCAATTAGTAATATATTTGATTTCTTATTTCATTGTGCCTAAATATTCCCCTCAAATTTTCTCTTTTGTATTTTGTATTTCTTATTATCGCGTAACTCATTTTTTCCAAGTGCTTTCTTATTTTAATCATTTTTATTAACTCTGTTTCACGTTTTTATTTATACTCTAATTTATTTTGTTTATTCTACTAAACAAAATTTAGTTTCTTATGTTTTTGTACAGTACGCTAAATACTATTTCTTTGGAGTATTTTTTCTATATACTCATGTAACATTTCGCTTTAATAAACTTCTTTATCTCTTTTTCATCTCTTCCTTCATAATAAGGAATAAGTAAATCCTTAAATTTTTCTGTTAATTCTACTGGAATTGCTATTATTCCTTTTCCTTTTGAAATCAAATAATGATTACTATAAATTACTGCTGTTCTTTTATTTCCATCTATAAATACTTGTTTTTTCATTGTGTATAATAAAAGTTCGATTGCTCTGTCTATATCATCCAGTTTCTTACTAAAAATTTCTTCTAATTCTTCTTTTATTACACTTTCAATAGGCAAATCTGGTTTCCATGTTGTTCCACCTATTGCTACTGGTGTATTTCTTACTTTACCTGCTGTATAATAAAATCCTTCTTCTACCATTTTATTTATTTCGCATAATAAGGCAAAGTTTGTATCGCTTAAAATAACATTTTTATTTAATATAAATTCCCAAGCATGTTTTAGATTTACTATTTTTAGTATATCTTCAGATGTCATATTATTTACTTTTCCACCTTCAATAATACTTTCTGTATCTGCAAATGTAGTTGCAACACCTTCTAATATAGCTTGTTTATATATTGTATCTACTAAATGTCTTTTCGCAAAGTCTATATTTTGTTCTACTTTTTCTGATAATTCTTCTTCTGTATAATTTAATTGTTTTAGTTTTTTTGTTATCTCTCTTATTTGCTTTTTCAATTGTTTTGCTTTAATGCTATTATTTAGTACTAAATTATATAATTCATCAGAATACTCTCCAACATATTTTGTTAAAGCTACTCCATCTTCTCGATAATGTACATAAATATATTTATTTGAATTGTTTCTTCTTATTTCTACTGATCCATATGCAAGTGATTGCAATTCATGTTCAAGTACCTGTTTGCTTTGAAGAAGATTCATAATTTCAATTTTTTCTTCCATGATTTTCCTCCTTATAAATGTGAAACATTTTTGCTTAAT
>CAKOYB010000017.1 GCA_934130435.1 uncultured Clostridia bacterium | reverse complement strand
ATTTTTTCTCTTAATAAAAAAATATAATGTTCTAAGCAGCTCGAACAATTAATTTTTTTATTCATCGAAAATAATATGTCATTTGGGACGGAGAATTTTGACATAAATAATTAATATTTTAATTAACAAGATTTGAATTATAAAAAAATATAATGTTCTAGGCAGCACGAACAATTAGTTTTTATTTATTAATATAGATTATAGAAAGATAGCATCACCCAAACTATATATTTTTTCTCTTAATAAAAAAATATAATGTTCTAAGCAGCACGAATAATTAGTTTTTATTTATTAATACAAATTATAGAAAGATGGCATCAACCAAACTATATATTTTTTCTCTTAATAAAAAAATATAATGTTCTAAGCAGCTCGAACAATTAATTTTTTTATTCATCGAAAATAATATATAGTTTGGGTGATTTATATTAGTATTTATAACTAGCCGTTTTGTATATTTTTAAAAAAGTTAAATCTCGACAGCCCATTGAGGCGGGGGAATACCCGCGTATGCCTTGGAGAGTTTAATCTTTTAAAAAAATATACAAAAGTTAGGCTAGATAAATTATTGTATAATTTGCAATTTAAATTTTATATAAAACTCTTGCAAATTGAATTGGCTTATGTGATAATAAAAACAGTTAATTAAAGTAAAAAGACAACGCAAGAAAAATATAAAAGGAGAAATTACAAATGACAAAGCTTGTAACGATTGAGGCTGTAACACACACACACACACACAATGTAATTTAATAAATAACAAAAGAGCAGAAAATAAAACTGCTTTACTTTGGATATATTAAAAGAGATGGATAAAAGTTCATCTCTTTTTGCGTTGCAAAAATAAAAAAGGAGGAACAAAGATGGAAAAAAAATTAACAAAAAATGAGAAAGGAATAACATTAGTTGCTTTAATAATAACAATAATAATACTTTTGATATTAGCAGTAATAAGCATACGAGCAATAACAGGAGATAATATTCTAGGAAAAGCAGAAACAGGAAAGAATAAGTATCTAGATGCAAAAGAACAGGAAGAAGAAAAAATAAAAAATTATGTAGAATTTATAGATGATAATAGCAATGAGACAAGTGAAGAAGAATATATAAGACAACTTCTAATAAAAGCTAATAATGGAGATGAAAAAGCACAAACGGAATTAGTAAACTTAGGAAACTTTGCTATTTATATGAGAATGGATTCACCAGAATTAGTTTATATTGTGGAGACTAAAAATAATAAGACATACATGTATTTTATGAATGATAATGATCCAAGTAATGTTGAAGTTTTAGACAAAAACAAAGAATTTATAGATGAAGACGGAAATAAGCAAAAATATTACGACAGTGCAACAAAATTCTATTCTGATTACAAAAATATACAACAATTATTTGTAGGAAAAAAATTAGAAGATTTTGAACAAACTAAAATTAGTGATTCAGAATGGAAGTTTTCAAACTTATCTGGAGTATTTAGTAATGAGATAACTGTTAATTATCAAGAAGAAGGTGAAATATCATTCATATATGATGAGAATTTAAGTTTAAAAAAATTTACATTAAAAAACAGCAATGGTTTTAAAATTGAAAATGACAAAATAACTGGTACAGTTGAATCAGTAGGAATGGATGATTAATTATTATAGAAAAATGCAAATATAGAAAAAGTACTTAATTTTTTATTAATAATTTTTACTTTTTTTTCTTAAAAACATTTGATATAATGTTTAAAAAATAAAAATATATGGAGAATTTTATGGAAAAAGTAAATGTATTAATAAAAAAAGAAGAGATTCAAAAAAGAGTAGAAGAAATTGCAACTAAAATTTCAGAAGATTATAAAAATGAAGAGATAATAATGATTTGTGTTCTTAAAGGAGCAGTGTGCTTTGCAATTGATCTAGCAAAAAAAATTAAAAATGAAAATTTGATTTTAGACTTTATTAAGGTTAGTAGCTATGGAACAAATCAAAGAGAAACTACAGGAAAAATTAATTTTAAGCTAGATGTTAGCGAAGATATAGAAAACAAAAATGTAATAATAGTAGAAGATATAATAGATTCTGGTATAACACTAAATTATTTATATGATCACTTAAAAACCAAAAATCCAAAAACAATTAAAATATGTGTTCTTCTAGATAAAAAATCTCGTAGGACAAAACCAATAGATATTGATTACACTGGATTTGAAATTGAAGATAAATTTATTTTTGGATATGGACTAGATTATGATGAAAAATATAGAAATCTTGAAGATATAGTATATATAGGTTAAAAAAATAGACGATTGTATATAAATATAATCGTCTATTTTAATGATAAAAAAACTTGAAAATAGTGGAAAAATATAATAAAATATTAAATATGGAGGCTAAAGTTTTGAAGAACGAAGAAATAAAAGTACAATTAAATTATATAGAAAAAATAAAAAATATTAATAAAGAAAGAAATCTGAACTATTATATTTTAACCATGGGGTGCTCATTAAATGAGAATGACTCTGAAAAAATAAGCGGAATGCTTGAGAAAATGAATTATAAAAGAACACAGGATGTAGAAAAAGCAAATGTAATTGTATTTAATACATGTTGCATACGAGAAAATGCAGAAGATAAATTGTTTGGAAAGCTTGGAGAAGTAAAAAAAGTAAAACAAAATAATAAAGATACAATTATTGCTATTGGTGGTTGTATGATGCAGGAGAACCATATAGTAGATAAATTGAAAAAGAGTTACCCATATGTTGATATAATATTTGGAACACATACTCTACATAAATTACCAGAAGACATATACAACATATTAATGGGAAAAAGTAAAATAAATGATGTTATTGACATTGATGGTGAAATATATGAAGGAATACCAATAAAAAGAGAAAATGATATTAAGGCATATGTTACAATAATGTATGGATGTAATAATTTTTGTAGTTATTGTATTGTACCATATGTTAGAGGAAGAGAAAGAAGCAGAAAGCCAGAGAAAATAATAAAAGAAATAAAGGAACTTGCAAAAGACGGATACAAAGAAATAACTTTACTGGGTCAAAATGTTAATTCATATAATGGAGGAGATTCATACAATTTTGCAAACCTTTTAACAGATATAAGTAACATAGATGAAATTGAAATTATACGATTTATATCTCCACATCCTAAAGATTTTACAGATGATGTTATAGAGGCAATAGCAAATTCAGAGAAAGTTTCAAAGTGCATTCATTTACCAATGCAATCTGGAAGCACAAATGTGTTGAGATTAATGAACAGAAAGTACACAAAAGAGCAATATTTAGAACTCGTTGATAAAATAAAAAAAAGAATACCAAATATTGCTTTAACAACAGATATAATAGTTGGATTCCCTGGTGAAACAGAAGAGGACTTTGAAGATACTCTTGATGTTGTAAAAAAAGTTGGATTTGAACAGGTTTTTATGTTTATATATTCAAGAAGAAAAGGCACAGTTGCAGATAGAATGGAAAACCAGATTAAAGAAGAAATTAAGCATAAAAGATTTGATAGACTTAAGGAATTAGTTGAAAAACAAATAGAAGAAAATAATCAAAAATATGTTGGCACAATTCAAAAGATTTTAATAGAAAATACTAGTAAGACGAACGAGAATACTTTAAGTGGTAGAACTGACAGTAATAAGGTTGTTATAGTAGAAGCCGATAAATTAAATATAAATAAAACAGTTAATGTTAAAATTACAGAAAATTGTGTGTGGTATTTAAAAGGAGAGATAATAAATGGCTAGATATAAAAGTCCAAATGGAACTGGAAGAGTTGGAAGAGACAAAAAGAAAAAGGCAGTAGAATCTGAGGAATATAAATTAATGATAGAGGGGTTAGCCCAAAAAGGAATTCAACCAGAATGGATTGAAGATATTTATGATAGATGTCAGGAAAGAAAGCAAACAAAAATTTCTAAGTTTACATTAGCTAAAAAATTATTAGAATTATTAGAATACTTTGAAAAAAGAAATAAGGATATAGAAGAAGCTAGTAATGGATATATGAGAAGCCAAGACGTTGTCGCAATGATCTTAAGAAATCCTAGAATTTTAAGTTCAGACATTACTAGAAATATAATCGCAAAGTGTGAAATTATAACTCAAAAAAATGGAGGAAATATCAAAGAAGCTAATGAAAAAATTAAGAGTAATCCAGGAATATTTAGAAAAAAACGTGAAGATATAGAAAAAGGAAAATAAAGGAAGGGTAATAGTTATGGCAGAGTATTCTCCAATGATGCAACACTATCTTACAACAAAGGAAAAGTATAAAGATTGTATATTGTTTTATAGATTAGGTGACTTTTATGAAATGTTTTTTGATGATGCAATAACAGCATCAAGAGAACTAGAACTTACTTTAACAGGAAAGGATTGTGGACAAGAAGAAAGAGCTCCAATGTGCGGAATTCCATTCCATGCTGCTGAAATATATATTTCAAGATTAATATCAAAAGGATATAAGGTAGCAATTTGTGAGCAATTAGAAGATCCTAAAAAGGCAAAAGGAATTGTAAAAAGAGATGTTATAAGAGTAGTTACACCTGGAACAGTAATTGAAACAAATATGCTAGATGATAAAAAGAATAATTATATAATGTCAATATATAAAAATGGCTTATATTTTGGTATGGCAGTTTGCGACATTTCTACTGGTGATTTTTATGCAACTCAAATTAAGCAAACTGGAAATTTTGTTAAGCTTTTAGATGAAATTTCTAGATATACTCCAGCAGAAATAGTTGTAAACAATATGATGATTTCTACAGCAGAAGAAATAGACAGAATTAAAGAAAGATTTGATAGTTATATATCAAAAATAGATAATGAAGAATTTGAAAGTAATTATGAGGAGCTTATAAATAACTATTCTATTTACATGGAACAAAAAGAAATTAGTAATATAGAAAATAATGAGCTTTCTATTATTGCTGCCAATGGTTTGTTACAATACTTAAATGAAACACAAAAAATAAAACTAAGCCATATAAACAAGATTAACTTATATAATATTACAAAATATATGTCACTAGATATAAATTCAAGAAGAAACTTAGAATTAACAGAGAAAATGAGAGATAAAACAAAAAAAGGTACTCTATTGTGGGTACTTGATAAAACATCAACATCAATGGGCGGAAGAATGTTAAGAAGATGGATTAATGATCCATTATTAGATGTTAAAGAGATTAATAAAAGATTAGAATCTGTTAAAGAGTTAAAAGATAATCCAATTTTTAAGGATGATATTATTGAAAAACTAAAAAAAGTTTATGACATAGAAAGACTAATAGGAAAAATATCTTATGGAAATGCAAATGGAAGGGATTTAATTTCACTAAAAAATTCAATAGGACAACTTCCAGATTTAAAGAACATATTATCAAAAAGCTCATCAGGATTATTAAAAGAGCTTTTTGAGGAAATGGACGAACTTAAAGATATTTATGAACTAATCAACGATTCAATAGTTGACGAACCTCCAATTTCTGTTAAAGAAGGAAATTTAATAAAAAAAGGGTATAATGATCAAGCAGACGAACTAAAAGATATGACTACTAATGGAAAAATGTGGATAATAAAACTAGAATCTAAAGAAAAAGAGTTAACAGGAATTAAAAATTTAAAGGTTGGATACAATAAAGTATTTGGATATTTTATAGAAGTTACAAAATCTTACTTAGATCAAGTGCCAGATAGATATATAAGAAAACAAACTTTAACAGGGGCTGAAAGATATATAACAGAAGAATTGAAAGAATTAGAAGAGAAGACATTAGGCGCACAAGAAAAGTTGATTGAACTTGAATATAATATTTTCCAGGATATTAGAAATAAAATTTCAAAGGAAATACAAAGAATTCAAAAGGCAGCAACTATAGTTTCTATTTTGGATGTAATAGCATCTTTTGCAACAGTTGCATCAGACATGAATTATACTATGCCAATAATAGACAATAGTGGAGAGATTAATATAAAAGAAGGAAGACATCCAGTAATAGAAAAGATGCTTCCATCTGGAAGTTTTGTGTCAAACGATACATACTTAAATAAGGAAACTGATAGATTAGCAATAATTACAGGACCTAATATGGCAGGAAAATCAACATACATGAGGCAAGTTGCACTAATTACTTTAATGGCACAAATAGGTAGTTTTGTACCAGCACAACAAGCACGAATTGGGGTAGTAGATAAGATATTTACAAGAGTTGGAGCATCTGATGATTTAAGCATGGGGCAAAGTACATTTATGGTTGAAATGACTGAAGTTGCAAATATATTAAAAGATGCAACAAGCAACAGCTTAGTTATATTAGACGAAATTGGAAGAGGAACATCTACATATGATGGACTTTCAATTGCTTGGGCAGTTGCCGAATATATATCTAATAAAGAAAAATGCGGAGCAAAAACTCTCTTTGCTACACACTATCATGAATTAACAGATTTAGAAAATAAGCTTGATGGTGTAAAGAATTATTCTGTTGCAGTAAAAGAAAAAGGAGAAGATATAATTTTCTTAAGAAAAATAGTTAAAGGTGGAACAGATGAAAGCTATGGTATACATGTAGCAAAACTTGCAGGGGTTCCACAAGAAGTATTAAAAAGTGCAACTGAAATATTAAAAAATATAGAAAAGAAAAATGTGCTTAATAATAAGAATGTAGAAAAACAATCAAAAAAAATAGTAAGTGGTCAATTGGATATGTATAATTATAAACTAGCGGACATTGCTCACGAGTTAGATAAAGTTAATGTAAATGAATTGACACCAATAGATGCATTAAATATATTAGTAAAATTGAAGGAAAGTGCTTCATAATTATAAAGTTTAAAGGAGAAATATTGAAAGAATATATAGTAAATGAAGAAGTACAGAATTTAAGGTTAGATAAAGCTATTTCCATATTAAATACAGAAATATCAAGAACTATGATTCAAAAACTCTTACAGGAAGAGAAAATATTTGTTAATAACAAAAAAGAAAAACCTTCTTATAAAACAAAGTTAAATGATATTATAAAAATACAGGAAATCGAAATAAAAGAATTAAATATAAAGCCAGAGGATATACCTATTGAGATTATATATGAGGATAATGACATAATTGTTGTAAACAAACCCAAGGGACTTGTTGTTCATCCTGCAAATGGAAATCCAGATGGAACATTGGTTAATGCAATAATGAATATATGCAAAGACTCATTATCTGGAATAGGTGGAGCATTAAGACCAGGAATTGTGCATAGGCTAGATAAGGATACATCAGGGCTTCTAATAATTGCGAAAAATGATAAAGCACATATAAATTTGAGCAATCAAATAAAAAATAGGGAAATCATAAAAAAGTATATAGCTTTAGTTAGGGGAGTTGTAAAAGAAAACAAAGCAACAATAAATATGCCTATTGGAAGAAGCAACTCAGATAGAAAAAAGATGGCAGTAAGAAAAGATGGAAAAAATGCAGTAACACATTTTGAAGTTTTAAAAAGGTACAAAGACTATACTTTACTTGATATAAAAATAGATACAGGAAGAACACATCAAATAAGAGTACATCTTGCCAATATTGGATATCCAGTTGTAGGTGATATGGTATATTCAAATGGAAAAAATCCATTTGGAGTTATAGGCCAAATGCTACATGCCAAAAGTTTAGAATTTAAACATCCTATAACAGGTAAAATTTTAAAACTAGAGGCACCAATACCAGAGTACTTTCAGAAAGTCTTGGATGAACTTGACCAAAAATAGTGTTAGAAAGGTAAATTTTTATGGAAGAAGAAAGACTACAAAAGTATCTTGCAAGTGCAGGTATAGCTTCACGAAGAAAGTGTGAAGAATATATTCAACAAGGAAGAGTAAAAGTAAATGAAAAAATAGTTAATGAATTGGGTACAAAAATAGATCCTAAAAAAGATAAAGTTTATTTTGATAATAAATTAGTACAGAAAAATGAAGAACTAGTATATATATTATTAAATAAACCAATAGGTTATGTAACTACTGCAAAAGATCAATTTAATAGAGACACTGTACTAGACTTAATAAAAATTAATAAAAGAGTTGTGCCAGCAGGCAGACTAGATATGTATACATCAGGAGCACTTATTTTAAGCAATGATGGAGAATTTATAAATAAAATAACTCATCCAAGTCATGAGATTGATAAAACTTATACGGTAACAATTAAAGAAATTATATCAAAAGAAGAAGTTATTAAGCTTGAGAAGCGGAGTAAAAATTGATGACTATATAACTAAACCAGCTAAAGTGAAAATTTTAAAAACAGATATTGAAAAAAACATATCAAGACTTGAAATTACAATACATGAGGGAAAAAACAGGCAGATTAGAAAAATGTGTGAGGCTATAGATAAAAAAGTAATTGCTTTACATAGAACTAAAATAGGAAGTATTGGAGTTAAAGACTTAGAACTTGGAAAGTGGAGATATTTAACACAAAAAGAAGTTTTGTCTTTAATTAAATAGACAAAAAAAATTAAATGTGATAAAATTTAAATGTATTAGAATACTTAAAAATGGAGGTAAAAAATGGTAGAAGATAACCAAATAGAAGCAAAACAGTCTCCGTTCGCAATGAGAAGCGGAGAGATAAAAGTATTCGACGGAAAAGATGGATATGTATCAATTAATCAAATAATTACAAAAATCAATTTGGGACATATTAATGACTTACATTTTGAGATATTGGATATAGTAAATGAATTCGAATTTATTACATCAAGACAGTTGTGCCAAATATTAGAAAACAGAGGTATTAACTATAAGTCACAGGACAAGCTTAATAACAAACTGGATTCTTTAGTTAAATCTAAAATACTAACAAGATATTTCTTTAACTCAGATGAAGGTAAGGGAATTTATAGAGTATATTGTCTTGAAAAAATGGGAAAATATTTATTAACTTCAAGGGAAAAAGAATGTAAATGGCAACCAACAGACAATACGAAACCAATTGCAATGATAAAAAAGAGATTAGCAGCTAACCAAGTAATGATAGCATATTTAAGAAAGGTTAAGTCATTTGATTCATATATAGTTAAACCTTCAATGACAGCTAAAACACTTGGAAAAGCATTTAAACCAACAGGTGGAACAATTAAACTTACTAAATCAGGAAAATCTATTAATTTTGTATTTGAAATAGTAAGAAGAGAAAGTGATTGGGAAAAGAAGCTAAAAGATAAAATGACATTTTATAATGATTTTTATAAAAATTTTGTTAATGGCGATTCAGGGTTTAGCTCTATGCCACAATTAATATTAGTATGCGAAGACAATAACCACATGGCAGAGGTATTTAAGTGCATAGTAAAAAATAGTTTAGAAATAGAAGAGCTAAAATTATATTTTACAACTGATTTAATGCAAAATGAAGAATCTTTATCTGAATCTTTAATTCAGTTTGTACTAGATGAAAATAGTAAAAAGTACAAGATAGAAAAACCACATATTAAATTATTAGAGTAGTAGGAGGATATAAAATGAAAACGTTTTCTCACTATTTAATAGTAATGCTAATGGTAGTACTATTTATATTTAGATTAATAGTTGTATTTACAACAACCATGGGAATAGAATTTTTTGCAACTTCACTGAATCCTCGTATTGAAATAATACTGTTATTTGTAACACTTCCCTGTATAGCGTTAATTGCAAAAAGTAAGGTTAGTGGAACTATTATTATGATAATAGGTTCAATAATGTATTATGGACCTAATTTATTTAACAATGTACTATTTATTTTTAATAATAATGTAGTAACAGTTGAGTTAATACTTAGTACAATTATTTCTTTAGTATCTGTATTAATTCCTATTGTTGCATTCTTTGTGGTAATGTTTGCAAAACAGCAAGAGAAACATCCTGTAAATAAAAAAACAGACTTCTTTTACAAAAATGAAGAGTATGATAGAAAATATGATGAAAGAGCAGATAAAAATAATTATAGAACTTTATAGACTAGTGAAAAGAAGGGTCACATTAAAGCTGTGGCTCTTTAATAATATAAGGAGTGATAAAAATGAAAAAAGTATTATTTGCAACAGAAAATAAAAGCAAAGCTAAAAGATTTGAAAATGGATTGCTAAAAAGAGGGATAGAAATAATCACAATAAATGATATAGAAAAGAAAGTTGATGTTGAAGAAAATGGAAAAAACGCAATAGAAAATGCTTTAATAAAAGCACGAGCATATGCTAAGGAATACAATTTGCCAGTATTTGCTATGGATGATAATTTATACATTGAGGGAATACCGGAAGAAAAACAACCAGGAATGTATGTTAGGAGAGTAAATGGGAAAAGACTTAGTGACGAAGAAATGATAAAATATTATTCCGATTTAGCAAACACTTATGGAGAAAACGGTAAATTAACTTGTAGATGGGTTTATGGCATTGCAGTTATAAGCAATGATAAAGAGTCAACTTATACTTGGAGTAAAGAAGATTTTTACATAGTAGATAAACCTTCTGACAAAATTAATCCAGGTTATCCATTAAACACAATATCTATAAATAAAAAGCTAAATAAATATTTTACAGATATAACAGAAGAAGATAAAAAACAACTAAAAGAAGATGAAAGTGATGTTGTAGAATTTCTTTTTAAAAATTTATAATAAAAGAAAATAAAGCAAGTAATTAGATTAAAATTACTTGCTTTTATTAAAATTTTATTTGGCTTGTTTTTGAATATTTTGTCTAATAAATATATTTTTTTGCAGAATAGTGAATAACAATAATAAAAATGGAAAAATAAGTATTTTTTTAAAAATTACTTGCCAAATATAAAGAATAAATATATAATTAATTTGAATAAAAGGTTTCTTATACAAAAGAAATAAAAGGAGGAAAGAATGATAAAAACAAGAAAAATCATTTCTGTATTACTAGTAGTTACTATATTATTTAGCATGAATATAAGCAGTGTTTTAGCTGTAAGTTCTAATGCTATTAGTGAGCAAAAAGTGTACAATGAGGGTACAAATACCCTAAACCTTGAAGGCGAATTTATAGCAGATGGTAATGACGGAGCAATATATGTAAAAGATGGGGCGCAATTAACTATAAATGGTACAGAAAATACAAAGGTTCATGCAACATTAGGAGCAGAAGATTACTCAATGGCTGTATGGGCAAAAGGAAAAGGAACAAAGGTTGTAATAAACGGAGGTTATTACACAAACGAAACAGATGGAAGCGAGAGAGGAACAGACTTAATATATGCGTCAGGTGATGCAACAATAGAAATAAATGGTGGAATATTTAAAGCTGCAACACAAAAATGGACATTAAATTGTAAAGATAAAACAGCAAGTAAAATAATTGTAAAAGGAGGAACATACTACAAATTTGATCCATCAAATGCAAAAGTAGGAGAAGGAGAAGTAGTAGTTCCAGAAGGATATACAGTTATAAAAGATGGAGATTGGTATACAGTAGTAAAAATGAATGATGCAAAAGTATACAGCACAGGTACAAATACTCTAAATCTTGAAGGCGAATTTATAGCAGATGGTAATGATGGGGCAATATATGTAAAAGATGGAGCACAATTAACTATAAATGGTACAGAAAACACAAAGGTTCATGCAACATTAGGAGCAGAAGAATACTCAATGGCAATATGGGCAAAAGGAAAAGGAACAAAAGTTGTAATAAACGGAGGTTATTACACAAACGAAACAGATGGAAGCGAGAGAGGAACAGACTTAATATATGCGTCAGGTGATGCAACAATAGAAATAAATGGTGGAATATTTAAAGCTGCAACACAAAAATGGACATTAAATTGTAAAGATAAAACAGCAAGTAAAATAATTGTAAAAGGAGGAACATACTACAAATTTGATCCATCAAATGCAAAAGTAGGAGAAGGAGAAGTAGTAGTTCCAGAAGGATATAAAGTTGTAAAAAATGGAGATTGGTATACTGTTTATGGAATTCACACAATAACTATAAAAGATGTAGAAGGCGGAAAGGTTACTGCTGATAAAACTAAAGCTATTGCAGGAGAAAAAATAACATTAACAGTTAAAACAGAAGAAGGATATAGACTTGAAAAAATAAACCTTGATGCTGATAGAATGGGCGACTCATTAGTGGATACAACAACATTTGAAATGTTTAACTCAGATGTAACAGTTACACCAGTATTTACAAAATTAAAAACAAATATAGAAATCCCAGAAGTTATTACAAATACTGAAGAAATCGAGTCAATGATAGTTGAATCATTAAACGAAAATAAAGAACTAGCAGAAGCAATAAAAGACAAGAATATAAAAATAGAAGTTGAAGTTAAAGAAAAAGAAATAACAAACACAGAAAAAGAAACAATAGAAGATGCTGTTAATAAAAAGGATTCAGACATAAAAGTTACAAACTATATAGATATAACAATAAACGTTAAAGATGCAGATAATGGAAATAGTTTAGGAGAGTTATCAACTGTAAAAGATGTTATTACATTTACAATTGAAATACCAGCAAACTTACCAGAAGTAGCCGAAGGATATGAAAGAGTATTTTATATAGTTAGAAACCATGATGGAGAAATTGAATTATTAAATGCAACAGAAACAAACGGAAAATTAGAATTCAAATCTAATAAATTCTCTACATATGCAGTTGCATATAAAGACGTTGAAAAAACAACTCAAAATAATGAGAAAAATCCAAAAACAGGTGACCATATTATTGCATATGCAATTGTATCTATAATTTCGATCGCTGGAATAATTATACTTAAAAAGAAAAATAATATTAAAAGATGCAAACACTAAAAGGATAAGAATATATATAAAGTGGTAACAAAAAAGATTTTACCCTATATAAGGGCAAAATCTTTTTTTATATAGTACCAAATTTCTCATTTCCTACTATATAAAAAATATTATAATTGCTATTGCCTTTGAGATTTCCACATTGCATTCGGAAACTCAAAAATGAAAAAAGGTGCGAAGTAGACTATTTAATAATTATAAAGCAATTTAAGTAGATATAATTTATATTATTAATAAAATATGATATAATTAAATTGATTAGTAAAAAAATAGAGTGAGGCAATATGAAATCACTTTATGAATTGAAATATATTGAACTTAATTTGGGACAACCTTGAATAAATTTACTTATATTCCTTAAACGGTAGGTTGGATTTATGAAATAATAGATATTTAGGATTAAGGGAGTACTATAATAGTATGAAATGTAAATGTGAAGATAATGAATAATGAAAATAAAACAAATATTAACTGGTAAGTGAGGAGTTATGAAAAAACACTTTTAAACTCTTGAAAATAAAGAGTATTTTTACTAAATGATTTTTACATTTTGGGACATTTCTTTAATAAGTTTTAATTTAAATTGATAAGTGTATGAATTATGAAAAACTAAAGGAAAAGGGAGTATTGATGGAAGATAATAAATTAATTATATATAAAAAATAATGAAGGTAATATTATAGTAGATGCTATTTATAAAGATGAAACTTTATGGTTATCACAAAAAGGAATGTCAAAAGTTTTTGAATGTTCTACAGATAATATAAGCTTACACTTGAAACATATATTTGAAGATAATGAGTTAGATAAAAAATCAGTTACCGAGAAATGCTCGTTAACTGCTGATGATGGAAAAAACTATAACACAACTATTTATAGTTTAGATGCTATAATTGCCGTGGGTTATAGAATCAATTCAAAAAAGGCAACGGAATTTAGAACATGGGCTACAAAAATTTTAAAAGAGTATATGACAAAAGGTTTTGCTTTAAATGATGAACGTTTTATAAATGGAAATAAATATGATCCAAGATCAAAAATATATTTCATCAATGGATGAATTTTATAATAGATATTTAAATGAAAATAAATAGGAAAAATGATGAAAGAAATATTAAATAAATAGGTGATTTTATGAAAGATAATGATATAATTGAAAAACTTGCTGCTTATGAACATGATAGATGGTCAAGATGGTAAAAGCGGTTTTTTAGTAAATATATAATTAATCAAGACTAGAGTTTAACAATACCAAAAGAATTAATAGAAAAATTACCAACAGAAGAAATAAACCTATATTTAAATATAGATGAAACAAATAAATAGTAAGATGAAGGAAAGATGTTATATGAATAATAAAGAATATTTAGGAAAGATACTGGATATTGAAATTGATTATAAATAAAAAAACAATAAAGAAAGAAGTGAAGAAGATGATAGGAATAAGTATAGCAGCAAAAAAAGAATGGGAAGCAACTTTAAATTATTTTGGATTGATCCATGAAGAATGTGAAAAATATCCTTTTGGAGAATATTTTAAAAAAATCATTGATAACAAAGAAGTTGTTTTTTATTTAGGTGGAGTAAGAAAAATGAACGCATCAGCATCTACTCAATATATGATAGATCACTTTAATCTTGCAAAAATAATTGTAGCAGGAACTTGCGCTGGAATTAATGATAGTTATAGCCAATTAGATATTTTCATACCTAATAAGGCTGTTCAATATGATTGTACAGTTAAAGAAACAGAACCTTTAATAAAAGATTCATTTACTGTTTTAAATAATTTTGAAAATGAGTCAATTTTAACAGGTACTATAGGAACTGCTGATAAACCAGTTGTTATGTGGAAAGATTATTTGGAACTAAAAGAAAATAATATTACAATAGCAGATACAGAATCAGCAGCTATTATGTATATATGTAGAGCAAATGGCGTTGAATGTATTGTTATAAAAGGGATATCAGATTTTCCTAAAAATGAAGCAGAAACTAGTAACGAAGAATCTCATGAAGAACAATTGAATACATTTTTAGAAAATATACATAAAATAATGACAAAGATTTATGATCATTATTTAGTATATGCTTTAAGAACTAGTATAAATTATCAGGAATATGAATCAAAATCGACTACAATAAAAAAATAATGATTTGTATGGGTATAACTAGGAAGTTGATAATAATTAAAAGGAAGTGATTTAAATGGAAATGCATCAAAAAAGAGAAATGAGAAAGAATAAAAAAATGAGTGAAGATACAAAAAGTTTACCATCAACTAGTATCAACTGGTATAAACCGACTTATGGAAAACTTCCTATGAAGTTTTATAAATAAAGTCTTTTAGTCTTATTCCTTT
>CAKOYB010000016.1 GCA_934130435.1 uncultured Clostridia bacterium | reverse complement strand
TTGGGTGATTTATATTAGTATTTATAACTAGCCGTTTTGTATATTTTTAAAAAAGTTAAATCTCGACAGCCCATTGAGGCGGGGGAATACCCGCGTATGCCTTGGAGAGTTTAATCTTTTTAAAAAATATACAAAAGTTAGGCTAGACAAAGGTATAATTTGTATTATTAAATTTTGTGTAAAACTCTTGCAAATTGAATTTGCTTATGTAATAATAAAAGCAGTTAATTAGATAAAATACAACGCAAGAAAATATAAAAGGAGAAATTACAAATGACAAAGCTTGTAACGACTGAGGCTGTAACACACACACACACGGTAATCTAAAAGATAATAATAAAGCAGAAAATAAAACTGCTTTATTTTGGATATATTAAAAGGGATGGATAAAAGTTCATCTCTTTTTGCGTTGCAAAAAAAATAAAGGAGGAAGAAAGATGGAGAAAAGATTAACAAAAAACGAGAAAGGAATAACATTAGTTGCATTAATAATAACAATAATAATACTTTTGATATTAGCAGTAGTAAGCATAAGAGCAATAACAGGAGATAATATTCTAGAAAAAGCAGAAGCAGGAAAAGAAAAGTATACAAATTCGAAAGAAGTGGAAGAAGATAGACTAAGAAATTATGTTGATTATTTAGACGGCAATACACAGGATGCTGCAAAGGCATATGTAAATAATGAATTAAATGCAATCTTTATTATTATGCCTAATGACGAAGTAATCGCATATATCAATGGTAATAGAATTGGAAGAACAGCAATTAGAGATATTGGGGACCAGAGTGATATGATTAAACATTTATCAATAGAAGTAGGTAAGTTCTTTGATGCAGAGTTTTCTGATGACATGGGAGCCAGAATGGGAATATCAAAAGATAAGAATGTAGTGTATAATTTTGAAGTGTTTGAGGATAGATACGAAATACAATCAAGTTTTAATTTAGATAGCTCAATAGATATTTCAAGTTATATAGAATAATAGTTTTAAGCATCACAAAAGATTAGTTTTTCTATTTATCAAGTTTTAAATTATAGAAAGTATGAACCCCACCCAACCTATATATTTTTTCTTTTCATAAAAAATATAATGTTCTAAGCAGCCCGAACAATTAGTTTTTATTTATTAATATAAATTATAGAAAGATGGCATCACCCAACCTATATATTTTTTCTCTTCATAAAAAAATATAATGTTCTAAGCAGCTCGAACAATTAATTTTTTTATTCATGGAAAATAATATATAGGTTGGGTGATTTATGTTATTAGGTTTAAAAAATATACAAAAGTTAGGCTAGACAAAGGTATAATTTGTATTATTAAATTTTGTGTAAAACTCTTGCAAATCAAATATTCTTATGTAATAATAAAAACAGTTAATTAAAGAAAAAGACAACGCAAGAAAAGTATAAAAGGAGAAATTACAAATGACAAAGCTTGTAATGACTGGGGCTGTAACACACACACACACACACACACACACACACAATGTAATTTAATAAATAACAAAAGAGCAGAAAATAAAACTGCTTTATTTTGGATATATTAAAAGAGATGGATAAAAGTTCATCTCTTTTTGCGTTGCAAAAAAATAAAGGAGGAAGAAAGATGGAGACAAAATTAACCAAAAATGAGAAAGGAATAACATTAGTTGCATTGATAATAACAATAATAATACTTTTGATATTAGCAGTGATAAGCATAAGAGCAATAACAGGAGATGATATTCTAGGGAAAGCAGAAACTGCAAAAGAAAAATACGAAAGTGCTAAAACAAATGAGCTAGATATACTAAATGACTATTCAAATGGAATTGAAAATGATTCAAAAGCAAGATATTATTTATCTGACCAAGATGAAAATGGATATACTTATGTTTTTAAAATAGATAATGGAATATTGATGAATTATGCAAGAAAAGAAGAAGGATTATATAAAATAATAAACGTACCAGAAGAATATATGCAGTACGAAATTGATGTTAAAACTAAAATTAAAGTAGATGGTAAAGTTTACCATTTTGATAAAGCTTTAGCAGTTAAATTAACAGACCAAAAAGATTATAAAGAAAATGATATAGTTATTGAAAATGTTCATTATTCTCAAACTGGTATAGCACTAATGTCAGACCAAGAAATAGCTGTTTATGTACAGAATAAGTTTTACTTTGAAGACATAGATGAATCAGAGATGACAGATTTACCTAGAAATGATATAGGAATATATAATAGAGTAAATAATTTTGATGAATCGTTATTATCTGATGAACCATTTCAAGGATAAAATTATAAATAATCAATAGTAAACTACTAAACTAGTAATGTCACATAATTGTAACATTACTGTAATTAATATTTAACATTAAAACTATTGAAAAAGGAGGTAAGTTGTAGTATAAATATATTAGGTTATTGATTACACTAATGAGGAGGAGAAATAAATGAGCGATATGTTTAAACCAGTTGAAACAACATTACCAGTAAAAAGAGGATTTTGGAATAGTTTTAAGGCTTTTTGGCTACAAGAAGTTAATATAGAGTTAACACCAAAACAACAAAAAATTGAAGATGAATTAAATGAATTTTTATTTCAAGAAGTTACATGGCAAAAAGTACATGATTTCCTATTTCAAGAAGTTACATTTGGAAAGAAAAACAAACAAAATTCAAATGAAATAGCAAATCAAAATGAAAACCAAAATCAAGCTAATAATATAGCTGGATATAATACAAAAGAAGATTAATTTTAAAGTACAAAAGATAAATACAGGCGAAGTAGCCTGTATTTTTATGTTTTAAATCCAAAAGTATAGACAAAGAAAACTAAATAATATATAATTATGCAAATTAAATATAAAAAGGAAGGCGATTTTATGGAAAAAAATGTACTAGAAGTATTAGAAGAGAGAGGATATATTGAACAATTAACTCATCCAGAAGAGGAAAAAGAATTATTAGGAAAAGAAAAAATTTCTTTTTATATTGGAATAGATCCAACAGCAGATAGTTTACATGTTGGGCATTTTGTTTCATTAATGGTAGCATCACAAATGCAAAAAGCAGGACATAGACCAATTATACTTGTTGGAGGGGGAACTGCTATTATTGGAGATCCATCAGGAAAGACAGATATGAGAAAAATGTTATCTAAAGAAGATATAAACTATAATATAAGCTGTATAAAAAAACAGTTAGATAGATTTTTAGATTTCACAGGAGAAAATGCAGCAATAATTGTTAATAATGCAGACTGGTTATTAGATTTAAAATTTATAAAATTTATGAGAGAGATAGGATCAAAATTTTCTATAAATAGAATGCTTGCAGCAGATTGTTATAAACAAAGGTTGGAATCTGGACTAACTTTTTTCGAAATGGGATATATGCTAATGCAATCATATGACTTTTTATATTTACATGACAAGTATAATTGTAAGCTTCAATTAGGAGGAAACGATCAATGGT
Source organism: uncultured Clostridia bacterium (assembly GCA_934130435.1). Lineage (GTDB taxonomy): Bacteria > Bacillota > Clostridia > TANB77 > CAG-508 > HGM13634. Next base: position 15,166 of record CAKOYB010000016.1, on the reverse strand, counting down.
CTAACATAATAGGCGGAGTTGAACTTATAAGCAAAATGAGTGAAGACAAAGCATATGGATTAACATTCAGACTATTAACAACTAAAGAAGGAAAAAAGATGGGAAAAACTGAAAAAGGTGCTTTATGGCTTGATAAAGAAAAGACAACACCATATGAGTTTTACCAATATTGGAGAAATATTGATGATGACGACATAAAAAATGTTTTATCATTACTAACTTTCTTACCAATGGAAAAAGTAAATGAATTATCTAATTATAAAGATGAAAAAATAAATGAAGCAAAAAAGATTATGGCATTTGAAATTACAAAGCTAATACATGGTGAAGAAGAAGCAACTAAAGCACAAGAAACAGCAACAGCAGTTTTTGAAGGAAAAGGAAGCATAGAAAATATGCCTAAAGTAAAAATAGAGGGTACAGAAATTAGTTTAGTAGATGCACTAATAGAAACCAAAATCGCACCATCTAAAGGACAAGCAAGGACATTAATTTCACAAGGTGGAGTAAGTGTTAATGATGAAAAAATAACAGATATAAACTATATAATAAATGATAAAGATTTAAAAGAAGGATATGCAATACTAAAAAAAGGTAAGAAGATTTTTTATAAAATAGAAAAATAATTTATGTCAATAATTATAATTTGGACTATTAAGCATAATAGAAATATTTTGCTTAATAGTCTTTTTTAGAATAATGTTAAAAAATGTGAATATTATAAAGTAATACAACTGGAGGTGCATATGTTTATTCTTTTAAATAAAAATAAAATATACTCATGTGTTATAGCTTTTTTTCTAGTAGGGATATTGTTTGGCATTTCAATGTATCATGTTCCAAATCAAGAAGTAAGATTAATACATACTTCATCTAATATTACTAATTCAATCCAAGAAAATTATGTGAATAATATCAATAATATTGAAAATACTAATAAATGAAACTTTTGTGAGAGGTAAAAAATGTATCTTATTGGTATTGTAGGTAATAAGAAAGATTTAAAATTCGAAAAAGTTATTAAAGAAATGAATAATGAAATATTTATCGAAAGAATTAATGCTAATAACATTGAAAACAAATGTAAGAATAAGTTTGATATAATAATACTTGAAAAAGATTTCAAAGAAATTGAAAAAATAATTAATAAGACAAGTTATATAATAATGAACGAAAATACAAATTATAATTTTAAAACAGAGGATGCAACTAATATAATAACATTTGGATTTAGAAATAAGTCAACAGCCACTATATCAAGTGTAGAAGATAACAAAATACTAATGAGCTTACAAAGAGGATTTAAAAACATATATAATCAAGAGATTTTACCACAAGAAATAAAAATTAATACACAGGAAAAATTAAATATTAACAAACATATGGAGATAAAATTAGTAGAAATAATACTAAAAGAGAGTCACTAAATGCCTAATTTAAAAGAATTTTTGAACAAAAATAAAGAAAAAATATGCAATTTTAACTTTTTATGTAGACAAAACCAGGAAATGGTAGTATAATAGTAAATGTACGATACGAAAGTAAGTATAAAATTAATCTTTATGAATAGAATACAGTAGATAAAAAAATAAATATATCAGGGAGGAATTAAATTGGATACAAATTATTCAGATAATAACCATTTAGTTTTGGTTGGAAAAGTAACAAGCGAAAAAAGATTTAGTCATGAAATATATGGAGAAAAATTTTACATATTTGATATGGAAGTACCAAGATTAAGCAATACTTCAGATATCATACCAGTAACAGCATCAGAAAGAATTATTAATGATGATTTATTACAAATTGGAAATAAATTATTAGTAAAAGGACAATTTAGATCTTATAATAGTTATGAAAATGAAAGAAATAAACTAATACTAACAGTGTTTGCAAAAGACATTTTAACTGAAAGCAGTTTATCAGAAGAAGAAATAGAAGAAACTAAAAAAACATCAAATGAAGTTATATTAATAGGATATATATGTAAGAAACCAATATATAGACAAACTCCATTTGGAAGGGAAATTGCAGATATATTACTTGCGGTTAATAGAGCTTATAATAAATCAGACTATATCCCATCAATTGCATGGGGAAGAAATGCTAGATTTTGTCAAAACTTACCAACTGGCACAGAAGTAAAGATAATAGGAAGAGTACAATCAAGAAATTATGAAAAGAAGCATGAAGATGGCACAGTAGAAAATAAAGTTGCATATGAAGTGTCAATAGCTAGTTTAGAAGTTGTTAACAAGACAGAAGATGAAGAACAAGAGGCTGTAGTATAAAGTAGAAAAAATAAATATAAAGTAGCAGACCAAAAGGTCTGCTATATTTAGTTTAAAATAATATAAAAAGCACTTGTATTATAAATAATATTATGATATATTTTATGTTGAATAAAGAGAAGAATATTATGAAAAATATTAAAGATTATAATTTAGATGAATTAAAAGAAGAATTTATAAATATTGGAGAAAAACCGTATAGAGCAGAACAAGTTTTTAAATGGATATATGTAAATAAAGTACATGACTTTGATGAAATGACCAATATATCTATTCAGTTACGACAAAAGTTAAAGGAGCAATTTACTATATGCAATTTTAAGATAATAAAAAAACAAGAATCAAAAGACGGCACTAAAAAGTACTTATTTGATATTCTAGACGGTAATGCAATAGAAACAGTTCTAATGGAATATCATCATGGAATGAGTATATGCGTATCATCGCAAGTTGGTTGCAAAATGGGATGCAAATTTTGCGCATCTACTGGAATTAAATTTGAAAGAAATTTAACTGCAGGAGAAATTGTTGAACAAATAATAGCTGTAGAACAGGACACTGGAGTTAAAATATCAAATATAGTTTTTATGGGAATAGGAGAACCCTTAGATAATTTTGACAATGTTATGAACTCAATAAAGATTATAAATGACCAGAAGGGATTGAACATTGGAGCAAGACATATTAGTATATCTACAAGTGGCTTAGTACCTAAAATTTATGAGTTAGCAGAAAAAAATTTGCAATGTACCTTATCGGTATCACTACATGCTACTACGGATGAAAAAAGAAGTTCAATGATGCCAATTAATAATACATATAATATAAAAGAACTTATAAAAGCATGTAAATATTACATAGAGAAAACAAATAAAAGAATATCATTTGAATATGCATTAGCTAAAAATAAAAATGACAACATAGAAGATGCACAAAAACTAGTAAACTTATTAAAAGGAATGTTATGCCACGTAAATCTTATTCCAATTAATGAAATTGATAATAAACAGTATAATAAGAGCAGCAACGAAAATATAATAAAATTTAGAGACTACCTTAATTCAAAAGGAATAGTTGCTACAATTAGAAGAGAGTTGGGAACAGATATAGATGCAGCATGTGGACAGCTTAGAAAGAAGAATTTGTAAAGGAGTAAAAGATAATATATGAAAGTTTTTGCTAAATCAGATATTGGTAAAGCAAGAGAAACAAATCAAGATTCATATTACGTTTCATTACCTAATAATAATGTGGGATTATTTATTTTGGCAGATGGAATGGGAGGATATAATGGAGGAGAAATAGCTAGTAAACTTGCTATTGTATCTGCTAAAAATTATATAGAAAGTAATTTTTCTTCAATTGAACATAATAAAGAAACAATATTAAAACTTATAAGTGATGCAATAGAATATGCAAACATGATAGTATTTGAAAAATCAAAAGAAGATAAAGAACTAGAAGGAATGGGTACTACAATTGAAATAACATTAATATATAATAATAGAGCATATATTGGTCACATAGGAGATAGTAGGGTTTATAGAATAAGAAAAAACATAATTAGGAAACTTACTGCAGATCATAGCTATGTACAAAAACTGGTAAAAGAAGGAAAAATAACAAAAGAAGAAGCCGTAAGTCATCCTAAAAAAAATATGCTTACAAAAGCTTTGGGGTGTACACCATTTGTAGAAGCGGATCTGATGGTTAGGGGATTTTTAAAAGATGATATAATTGTTATGACATCAGATGGTTTAACAAATATGGTAAGTGATATAGATATTTATAATACAATTATAAATAACACTGAGAATTGTGCTAATAAATTGATAGATATGGCAAATGAAGCTGGTGGTTTAGATAATATAACTACAGTTATTGTAATAAACAATTAATAGCAGCCTATAAAAAGATAAATTAAATTAAAATTCGGAGGTTACAATATTATTATGAAATTAGAGGGTAGATTATTAGGAAATAGGTATGAGATAATCGAAAAAATAGGAAATGGTGGAATGGCAACAGTTTACAAAGCTAAATGTCATGTCCTTAATAGATTTGTGGCTGTTAAAATATTAAGGGATGAATTTACTACAGATGAAGAATTTATAAAAAGATTTAATACAGAAGCACAGGCAGTTGCAAGTTTAACTCATCCTAATATAGTTTCAGTTTATGATGTTGGATGCGAAGGAGATTTACACTACATTGTAATGGAATTAATTAAAGGTAAAACACTAAAAGAAATAATAAGTGAAGATGGTGCCCTTTCATGGAAATGGTCTGTAAATGTCGCAATACAAATTGCTTCAGCATTAGAAACTGCACATAAAAACAATATAGTGCATAGAGACATAAAACCACATAATATAATAATTACAGAAGACGGAATTGCCAAAGTAACTGATTTTGGAATAGCTAAGGCTGTATCAAATTCTACAATAACAGCATTTGGAACAACGATCGGTTCAGTTCACTATTTTTCACCTGAACATGCAAGAGGAGGTTATACAGATGCTAAATCTGATTTATACTCTTTAGGAGTTGTTTTGTATGAAATGGTTACAGGAAAAGTGCCTTTTGATGCAGACACACCAGTTTCAGTAGCTTTGAAACACATGCAAGAAAAACCAGTAGAGCCTAAGAAGGTTAATCCATCAGTACCTAAGGCAGTTAATGACATAATAATGAAAGCAATGGAGAAAGACACAAATCTAAGATATCAAAATGCAACAATTATGCTTAGAGACTTGAGCAAATCTTTAAAAGATCCAGATGGAGACTTTGTAGCATCAAATAGAATAGGAAATGATTTTCCAACTCAAAGACTATCTACTATATATGATAAGTCAATGGAGGATGAAGAAAAGAAAGAAACAAAAGAACTTAAAGGATTTAAAAAATTTGTAAGTGAGCATAAAGTTTTATGTAGTATAATGGGAGGAATAATACTTTTTGCACTAACAATATTAATAACAAGTATTATAATTAATGTAACATCTAAAAAAGATGTACAAATTCCAAATTTAGTAGAAAAAGAGCAAAGTGAAGCACAAAAAATAGTAGAAGATAGTAAGCTTAAATTTGTTGTAGGAGGAGAAGAATATAACAAGGATATTCAAGCCGGATGTATAATTTCACAAGACCCAGCATATATTCAAAACTATACAATAAAAGAAGGAAGTACAATAACAGTTATAATAAGCAAAGGAAGAAATATAGTAAAAGTTCCAAAAGTTACGGAACTAAAACAAGAAGAAGCTGTTTCTAAACTTGAAGAATTAGGACTAGTAGTAAAAATTGAACAAGAATACAAAAAAGAAACTGAAGCAGGTTATGTATTTGAACAGAGCATTAAGGCGGATCAAGAAATTGATTCTGGCGAAACAATAACAATAAAAGTCAGCAAAGGAGCAGAAAAAGTTACAGTTCCAAACTTAATTGGAAAAACTGAAGATGAAGCAAGAAAATTAATTAAAGAAAATGGATTAAAATTAAAAACTGTTGAAAGAGGAAGAGATGATTCTCAAAACGACAATACAGTTATTGACCAAAGTCTAGAAGCAGACTCAGAAGTTGAAAAAGACTCTACAATAACAATAACGGTTAATTCTTTGCCAACATCTAAAAAGGGAACTATCAATGTAAATGTAAAATCTTTGCTAGAAGGAAAGATTGAATACGAGAAAGATGGTGTTACTGAGAAAAAAGTAAAATTAGAAATAAGAGTAAATGATGCAGCAATTTATTCTGAAGAAGTAAATCCATCAATTGAAAGTATTTCAAAAACATTTACAAATAAAGGATATGTTCAAATAAAAGTATTAATTAATGGTGTAAAGAAAAGTGAAACCGGAATGGACTTAGAAAGCGAAACATCAATTACGATAGACTAATATTTAAACACAATAAGGAAGCGGACAAATATTATGTCCGCCTTCTTTGAAATTAAGAGGAAATATGAAAAGAGAAGGAAAAATAACCAATATAATATCAAATGCTTTTTTTGTAGAAGCTGATAAAAAACAATATAAATGTTCATCAAAAGGAAAATTTAAAACAGAAGAAATAAAACCAGTTGTGGGAGATAATGTAATAATAGAAGATGAAACGAATACAATTTTAGAAGTTAAAAACAGACATACATATATAAAAAGGCCTAAAATAGCTAATGTATCACAAATAGTATTAGTAGTTTCAATAAAAAAACCGGCAATTGATTTATTAATGCTAGACAAGCAACTTGCATATTCTGAATTTTTAAATATTAAACCAGTTATTCTTATAAATAAAATTGACTTAGATGAAGAAAAAGCAGCTCAAATAGAAAATATCTATTTAAAAGTAGGGTATAAAGTTATAAAGACAAATGCAAAAGATAAGTTAAATATTGATGAATTAAAAAGAGCTTTAGCTAATGAAACAAGCGTATTTTCTGGAAATTCAGGAGTTGGAAAATCTACTCTAATAAATGCAATATTTGAGCAAGACAAGACACTTGAAGGTGAAATTAGCAAAAATAATAGAGGAAAAAACACAACTACGTCTGTAAAGCTATATGAAATTGAACCTAATACATATATAGCAGATACTCCAGGCTTTTCAAATTTTGATGTATATGAAATCCCATATAAAGAATTATATAAATACTTTAAAGAGTTTAAATTAAGCTCAGACAGATGTGAATATTCTAATTGCACTCATATTAAAGAAAAAGCTTGTGGTATAAAAAAAGCATTACAGAATGGTTTGATATCTGAAACAAGATATAGTAATTACAAGAAAATATATGATGAACTAAAAGAAAGGGAGGAATATAAATGGTAGAAATTTCAACATCTATATTATCTATAAGTAAAGAGGATTTAATACCTGTTATATATAATTTGGAAATCGGAAAGACTAATTATTTTCACATAGATGTAATGGATGGCAAGTTTGTTGAAAATAATACAAATGAATTAATGCAAAAATATTGTAGCAGCATAAAACTAATATCTAATACTCCGCTAGATATCCATTTAATGGTTGAGGAACCAATAACATATATTAATGCTTTTATTCCATTTAATCCAAATATTATTACGATTCATTATGAATCTTTTAATGATAAAAAGGAATTAATTAATACTATTAACTATATTAAAAATAATAATATAAAGGTAGGATTGGCAATAAAGCCAGACACACCTTTGGAAGAAATTTATGAGTTTACAAATCTTATACATATGGTATTAATTATGACAGTTGAGCCTGGTAAAGGAGGACAAAAATTAATAGAACATACAATTGAAAAAGTTAAGAATATGAAAAAGTATTTAAAAGATGAAAATATAGATATAGATATTGAAGTTGACGGAGGAATTAATACAGAAAATGTTGGTAAATTAAAAGATGCAGGAGCAAACATAATAGTAGCAGGAACTAGTATAATTAATTCTAAAGATTATGGAGAAACAATAAACAAATTAAAAGAGTAATAAAAAAGCCTTTTTCTACATACGCTAAATGCGATATAGTTAAAAAAGGCTTTTTATTTTTTTATAATTAATTATTTATTTTTCTTCATTTTATAAAGTGTATATATTAGTAAACCAATACCTAAAGCAATTATCAATAGAGAAAGTATTGAACCAGCATAAGGAATATACTTAAGTGCTGCAATTAAAAGTGCAATTCCAGCTAAAATTAAATATTTATAAAGTTTCTTATCTAATTTTGCTAAGTTACATATTAATTTTGCTACATATATATCAACTATAGAAGTAGATACTAATGCTAATAAAACTAATATGAACATTAATACGATTCCTAATATAGCACCAACTTTTGTAAGAACTAAAATTGATGAAGCAATTGTTACTGCAAGTATTGAAATTAGACCGATACCTAATGCTAATAAAACATTTTTCCATGATTTATTAGATAATTCTTGAACAAAATTTGATGCAAATTTACTTAATAGTAAAAATACAACAATTGCAGTTACAGCAGCTTTTAATAAATAAATTATAATTTCTGATATTTTTACACCTGATGTAGCTGAGGCTTTTTTATATGTTACTTCGCCTTCAACAATACCATCTCTTAAATCTAATGATTTTTTTGCTGAATATCTTAAATTTCCATAAATGATTGGAGAATCATCAGTTGACTTATTTTCATTAGATTCATTAGACTCATTTTCGCTAGATTCGTTTGAAGAATTTTTTAAAGCGTTAGTACCAAAGTCCACTGTGTTAGCAGCCAAATCTAAGTCTCTACCAATAGCGGCTTTTATTATTGCTTCTGAAGAAGTAGCTTTTACATCACGAATTACATATGACTCATAAGTCATTTGAAGCTTATTACAAGCAACATATAAGTCGTTAGAATATCCATTATAAACTACATCTTTTGCACAAACAAATATTGATGATCTAACATAACAATTATCAAATTCAACTGAGTCTGCAAAAATGAAAAGATTTCCATTTACTTGTCCAGTAACTTTTACTTTTTTTCCGAATATAAATACGCTTCCGTCAACATATTTATTCATCTCTATATTATTATCAAATAAGTATAGATCACCGCTTACTTCCTCAATATTAGCTTTTGAATTATCTTCATCTTGACTTTCATCTGTAGAAGCTTCTTGATCGTTTGAAGTTACTGCAGCATTTGAAGCTTCTGCAGATGTGGTAACAGGTTCTGATTCAGTAGCACTAACAAAATTCAAACTAAAAGAAAACATAACTGACACGATTAAAAATGCAACTAAAGATAATTTTAATTTTTTCTTTAACATATTTATCCTCCTAAAATATAAAGTAAATATTAATAAAATATTTCTGCTAATAATTTTATATTTAAAGATTTATTTTGTCAATGGAATATTAGAAATAAAATATGCACAATCATTAAAAGAATCAATATGTTTAACAGTTGCAACATTTAGATTACATTTTCCATCTTTTTGAAAAACACAGTTATATGAACAATTAATGTTTGTCAAAATTTCCTCCTTAGAATTAGTGTATATCACTAGTATAACTAAGAAAAAAGTAAAATATTCAAAAAATCTTAATGTAAATTTGAATTACAAAGATGGTTAATTGGACATGATGAGCAATTAGGATTTTTGGCAGTACATATATTTCTGCCGTGCCACATAAATAAATGGTTGATATCTTTTAGATATTTATGTGGAAAGATTTTTAATAAATCAATTTCAATTTTTTGAGGATCATTGTTTGAAGACAAACCAATTCTATTAGATAAACGTTTTGCATGTGTATCTATTGCAATTCCTTCATATTTATTAAATGCTTCTAACATAACGACGTTTGCAGTTTTTCTTCCAACTCCAGGAAGATACAAAAGTTCATTCATTGTGTCAGGGACTAATCCATTAAAATTATTAATAATAATATGGGCACATGATTTTATATTTTTAGCTTTATTTTTATAGAAACCGCATGGGTGAATTAATTCTTCAAGTTGAAGTAAAGTTATTTTATCAAAGTCATATGGAGTAGAATACTTTGGAAAAATATATTTAGTAGTTTTGTTAACACGTTCGTCTGTACATTGTGCAGATAATATTGTAGCAACTAATAACTCAAAAGGTGTAGAGAAATCAAGGCTACACTTAGCATCAGGGTAGTATGCTTTTAAAATATTAATTAATTCAACTGATTTTTGAGTACTATACATAAAAATATACCTCCATAAATTTTTTATAAAACTATAATAACATAAAAAGTAACAAATTTAAATAAAAATAATATATTATTAGAAAAGGAGTATATTATATGTTTAGATTATTAAAGAAAACTTGTGCAATATGCTTAATAGGACTAGGAATGGGAATATTATTAGTTTTATTACTTCCAATTACTTGGTGGCTTTTTATATTTGGAATAGCAATTGTTGTAGCAGGATTTATATGTATAGCCTGTTAGTTATATAAGATAAAAAGGAGAGTGAAGAGATGAAAATAGTAGTAAAAAAAGTGCCTAAATTTTTTAGAGGATTTGTAAAATTGATCTTTGGGATAAAAGATTAAATTACATAAAATATCTATCAGTTACAGCACTATATAAAAAAAGACACATACATGTGTGTCTTTTTCATATAGTAAAATTAAAAAATTTACTTATTAATTATTATGCTCTTTTTACTTTTCCAGAACGTAAACATTTTGCACAAACTTTAATTCTTTTTGGTTGACCATCAACAATAGCTTTTACACTCCTTAGATTTGGTTTCCAAGTTCTAGTTGCTCTATTACTTATATGAGAACGAGCAATACTTAATTTATTTCCAAAACTTAATGATTTATCACAAATTTCACATTTTGCCATTTTTAGCACCTCCTAATAGAATTATAAACTGACTGACTTATATTTTAACATAGTAAAAATAAAAAAACAAGATATTTTTAAAAAAATATGTAACTTAAATTTACTAGTTAAAATTTTTCAGTAAAAAACACTAATTTTAATGATTTAATCAATCTGTCAAACGTGACAGAAAATTTTGACACAAAACATATTATTCTAGCTAAATAACAAGAACAATTATTTTTTATTCATCAAAATAATATATATTAGATATATTATTTTAAGCTAAAAAATTAACCAAATGTAAAAAAGATCATATTATATAACAAAAGCAATTAATGCATAATTAATTCTTTAATATTTTGGGAGGGATATAATATGAATATTTTATTTTTTTTAGTATTCCCAATATCAACTATAATAATTGCAATTGTTTTACAAAAGCTAATTAAATGCCCATTACTAGTTGCCGCTTTTGTATTTGCGATTTTTTTAATTGTTGCATATACTGCATATGATACATCTTTTCTTATTAATACTATTGTATATACAATACTTGCTTATATAGCAGCATTTTTAGGTAAATTAATATGCTGTTTGATAAGGCAATTAGCAGAGAATCAAGCAGAAAGCGATTCTAATAATGACAATGATAACACAACAGATGACACAAATTCATGTTCAAACATATTAGGTAATAGCTGCTGCTGTAACAGATTTAGAAGAAGGTTTTAAAAATAGAATTAAAATAAAAAAACTATTGAAATATAAAATAAATTATGATAAAATATGAAAAAAATTAAAAACTAAGAAAAGGACATGATAAATATTAAAAGTTTTTAGAGAGCTAGATGTATGCTGAAATTCTAGTAAATGGAGATATTTATTATCACCTTGGAGTTGCTTATTTGAAATAATAGTAAGGTAAGCCGCTAAATCTTGCGTTAAAGAAAATTAAGTGGAAAAGAGATTTTCAAATTAGGTGGTACCGCGGAATATATAGCCATTTCGTCCTAAGTGTAGGACGAAGTGGCTTTAATTTATTTAAGGAGGTTTTAAAACATGTACAAAAAAGTTGAACTAAAAGAAGATGGATTTGTTGGTATGGAACATGAAGTATCAAAAAAATGGAAAGAAAAAGATATTATAAAAAAGAGCTTTGATACTAATAAAGGTAAAAGATATTTTACTTTTTATGATGGACCGCCAACAGCAAATGGAATGCCACATGCAGGACATATAATAACAAGGGTAATGAAGGATATTATACCTAGATATAAAGTAATGAAAGGATATAGAGTAATTAGAAAAGCAGGATGGGACACACATGGACTACCTGTTGAATTAGAAATTGAAAAAAAATTAGGAATATCTGGAAAACAACAAATTGAAGAATATGGCGTTGAAAAATTTACAAAAGAATGTAAAGAAAGCGTTTTTAAATATGTTCACATATGGGAAGAGATGACTAATAAAGTTGGATACTGGGTTGATATGGAGAATCCATATATTACATATGATAATAAATATATAGAATCAGTTTGGTGGGCATTAAAAGAGTTATGGAAGAAAGATCTACTATATCAAGGACATAAAGTAATGCCATATTGCCCTAGATGTGGTACAGCATTATCTTCACATGAAGTTGCACAAGGATACAAAGATGTAAAAGATCTAACATGTATTGCAAAATTCAAACTTAAAGATGAAGAAAAATATGTTTTAGCTTGGACAACTACACCTTGGACTCTTCCTTCAAACTTAGCACTTTGCATTAACAAAGCATATGATTATTCAGAAGTAAAGGTTAATGTTGGAACAGAAGATGAAGCAAAATATGAAATTTATATTATTGCAAATCAATTAGTTGAAAATGTGCTAAAAGATAAAGAGTTCGAAGTTTTAAGAACATTTAAAGGTACAGAATTATTAGGTAAAAAATATGAACAGTTAATTCCATTTGCTAAACCAGAAGGAAAAGCGTTTGAAATAATACATGGAGACTTTGTATCATTAGACGAAGGAACAGGAATTGTACATACAGCACCAGCATATGGTGAAGATGACAATATAGTTTGCAAACAAAACAATATACCAATTATTAATCTAGTTGATAAAGAAGGAAAATTTATAGAAGAAGTAAAACCATGGGCAGGAAGATTTGTTAGAGATTGTAATGAAGACATATGTGAATGGCTAAAACAAGGAAATAAATTATTCTCAAAAGAAAAACATTTACATTCATATCCACATTGCTGGAGATGTGATACTCCACTATTATATTACCCAAAGGAGAGCTGGTTTGTTGCAATGAGCAAACTTAGAGACAATCTGGTAGAAAATAATAACAAAGTTAACTGGTATCCAGAAACAATAAAAACAGGAAGATTTGGAAAGTTTTTGGAAAATGTTATTGATTGGGGAATATCAAGAGATAGATATTGGGGAACACCATTACCAGTTTGGACATGCGAAGATGAGAACTGTAGACACCAAGAATGCATAGGAAGCATTGAAGAACTAAAAGATAAAGCAATAGATGTTCCAGAAGAAATAGAATTACATAAACCATATATTGATAATGTACATCTAAAATGCCCTAAATGTGGTAAAAAAATGGTACGTGCAAAAGAAGTTATAGACTGTTGGTTTGACTCAGGATCAATGCCTTTTGCTCAATGGCACTATCCATTTGAAAATGAACAATTATTTAAGGATAACTTCCCTGCTCAATACATATCTGAAGCAATAGATCAAACAAGAGGATGGTTCTATACACTAACAGCATTAGGAACAGCATTATTTAATAAAACCCCATTTGAAAACTGCATAGTTTTAGGACACGTGCTAGATGGAAAAGGACAAAAAATGTCTAAATCAAAGAAAAACGGAGTAGATCCATTGTATCTACTTGATACAGTGGGTGCAGATGCAACAAGATGGTATTTTTATACTGGAAGTGCACCATGGCTATCATCTAGACTATCATTAGAAAATGTTCAAGAAAGCCAAAGAGGATTTTTAAGTACATTATGGAATATTTATTCATTCTATGTACTATATGCAGAAATTGATCAGTTTGACCCAACGCAATATAAAAACTTTGAGAGCTCTAATATAATGGATAAATGGATCATATCAAAATTGTATACATTAAATATAAATGTAGATAAAAAACTAGAAAGTTACGATATAACTGGAGCAGCAAATTTAATAGAAGAATTTACAGATGAACTTTCAAATTGGTATGTAAGAAGAAATAGAGAAAGATTTTGGGCACAGGAAATTAAAGATGATAAGATTGGAGCATATGTAACATTATATAAAGTTCTAATAGATTTATCTAAAATTGCAGCACCATTTGTTCCTTTTATAACTGAAGAAATATATCAAAATCTTGTTGTTGGACTTGAACCAAATGCAATAGAAAGTGTACATTTATGTGAATGGCCAGAAATTGAAGAAAATAAAATAGATTTAAAATTAGAAGAAGAGATGGATTTAGCATATAAAATAGTAAAATTAGGAAGAAGTGCAAGAAATTCTGTTAATATAAAAAACAGACAGCCATTATCAGAAATGTTAATATCAGTTAATTATCTTCCAGAATATTACGAAAATATAGTAAGAGATGAACTAAATGTTAAAAAGATTATTCATGGTGCAGACATGTCTGAATATGTAGATTTTGAAATAAAGCCTAATTTACCAGTACTAGGTAAACAATATGGAAAGTTAATTCCAAAAATAAGAAATGAAATTGCAAAGAAAAATCAAATGGAACTTGCTAATAAAGTAAAAAACGGAGAAAAGGAACAAATAGAAATTGACGGAGAAACAATAGAGCTAGATGCTAACAATTTATTGATAACAATGCAAGGAAAGGAAGGATTTGCATTTGCTGGAGAAGGAGAAATAGGCGTAGTACTAGACACACATATGACAGAAGAATTGTTAGAAGAGGGATTCGTAAGAGAAATATTATCTAAAATTCAGAATATGAGAAAAGATAAAGGCTTTGAAGTAATGGATAATATAATATTATATGTATCTGATAATAAAAAACTTCTAGATATAATAGAAAAAAATAAAGAAAGCATTATGAAAGACACACTAGCAAAAGAAATTGTTTATAATAATAAAGAAATAGAATATATAGATGTTAAGATTAATGGAGAAAATTTAAAATTGAACTTAGCTAAAATATAGTATAAAATAGCGGACACACAGTGTCTGCTATTTTATTACTTAAAAAAGTAAAATAAAATTAATAAATATATTGACTTACTTATATTTTATATGTTAAACTATAAATAGTTCATAACTAATTGGAAAAATAAATTAGTAAAAAGCTAGAAAAACTATGGAAAACAACTAAAAAATTACTAATTTTATTTTTTTACAAAAAAAAGCTTGACATTGAAATGGAACGGTAGTATACTTAGTAAGTCCTTACGGAAATGAGGACAAAGTACATTGAAAAGTAAACAGTAAATCCTTTAAGAGACCAAGCGGTAATACAAGATATTACCAAAATAAATTAAA
>CAKOYB010000015.1 GCA_934130435.1 uncultured Clostridia bacterium | reverse complement strand
CTTATGTAATAATAAAAACAGTTAATTAAAGAAAAAGACAACGCAAGAAAAATATAAAAGGAGAAATTACAAATGATGAAGCCTGTAACGATTGAGGCTGTAACACACACACACACACACACACACACACAATGTAATTTAATAAATAACAAAAGAGCAGAAAATAAAACTGCTTTATTTTGGATATATTAAAAGAGATGGATAAAAGTTCATCTCTTTTTGCGTTGCAAAAAAATAAAGGAGGAAGAAAGATGGAGACAAAATTAACCAAAAATGAGAAAGGAATAACATTAGTTGCATTGATAATAACAATAATAATACTTTTGATATTAGCAGTGGTAAGCATAAGAGCAATAACAGGAGATAATATTTTAGGAAAATCAGAAACAGCAAAAGAAAAATATGAAAGTGCAAAGAAGGATGAAGCAGATAGACTAGGAGATTATACTAATGCAATACAAATAAATGAAAGTAAAAATTCAAACAACTTAAATATAAAATATTATAAGGAAGAAAGCAGTGATTTTGAGATTATTTATAAAATAAGTGGCAATCAATATGGATGTTATGTACGAAGAAATAATAGTGAAGAAAAATATAAAAAAGTTGAAGAAGATATTAGAACAGTAATTGATTTAGAAACAAAAGTAATGATTAATGATGATATTCATTATTATAGTAAGGCAGCAGTTATAGAAATATCTGATCCAGAAAGTTATGAAAGTAATGACATAGTAATTAATAATATTCATTATACTACGTCTGACATAATCTTAATTTCAAGTACAGAAATGATTATAGATCCTAATCCTTGGTATTACAAAGAAAAAAGTGAATCAGAAATAGTACAGTCTACAAATAATAGAATCGCAAATTTTATAGAAAATTTTGATGAGTCATTACTTTCAGAGGAAATATTTAAAGGATAATATCTAATATAAAATAACTATATGTATATATTTTTTGATTAAATTACTAGAATTTATCAAGTATTAAATTACAGAAAGATATTATCACCCAAACAATATATTTTTTCTCTTTATAAAAAAATATAATGTTCTAAGCAGCACGAACAATTAGTTTTCTATTTATCAATATAAATTATAGAAAGATAGTATCCCCCAACTATATATTTTTTCTCTTCATAAAAAAATATAATGTTCTAAGCAGCACGAACAATTAATTTTTTTATTCATCGAAAATAATATATAGTTGGGTGGTTTATATTAGTATTTATAACTAGCCGTTTTGTATATTTGAAAATATTTTTTTAATATATATTAAAACTATTGTTTTTGACAAAACAAAGTAATATAATTTCAAAAAAAGAGATAAGAAATAAGGGGAACAATATGAATTTATTTATAGGTCTTGCAATACCATTTTTAGGTACTACATTAGGAGCTGCAATGGTATTTTTAATGAAAAATAAAATGAATAAAAAAGTTGAAAAATTATTACTTGGTTTTGCATCTGGAGTTATGATTGCTGCTTCTATATGGTCGTTGTTAATTCCTTCAATAGAAATGAGTGAAAAACAAAATCAAATTTCTTGGATTCCAGCTGCTATAGGTTTTTTGTTTGGAATAGTATTTTTACTAGTATTAGATAGTGTTATACCTCACTTACATTTAAATAATGAAAAACCAGAAGGAATAAAATCAAAATTAAAGAATACAACAATGATGGTGTTTGCAGTAACTCTTCACAATATCCCAGAAGGAATGGCTGTTGGAGTTACATTTGCGGGAGCAATTATAGGAAATGCAGGAATAACTATGGCAGGTGCATTTGCTTTGGCAATAGGTATAGCAATTCAAAATTTTCCAGAAGGAGCAATTATATCAATGCCGCTTAAAAGCGAAGGAATGTCTAAAGGTCGAGCTTTTTGGTTAGGAACACTTTCAGGAATAGTTGAACCAATTGGAGCTATTGTTACAATATTACTTACAAATGCTGTTATTCCAATACTTCCTTATTTATTATCTTTTGCAGCAGGAGCAATGATTTATGTTGTAGTAGAAGAACTAATACCAGAATCACAAGCAGGAGAACATTCTAATATTGGAACAATAGGCGTTGCAATAGGATTCACAATTATGATGATTCTAGATGTTGCTTTAGGATAAAATAAGAAAGAAAAAGCATTGGAATTAATGAAATCAGTAGGCCTTTCTGAAGAACAAGCAAATAGAAAAATATTAAAACTTTCAGGAGGGGAACAGCAACGTATTGCAATAGCAAGGAGTTTAGCATATAATCCTAAAATAATAATAGCAGATGAACCAACTGGAAACTTAGATAAGGACACAGAAGACGAAATATTAAAAATATTTAAACACCTTGCAAAAGAAGAGAAAAAATGTGTTATAATTGTTACTCATTCTCAAAATGTTTGCAGTAAAGTAGATGAGATATATGAATTAAATAAAAAATAAATAATAGTATTAGACAAAATAAAAAAAGTAAACATTTAAAAAAGTGTTTACTTTTTTTACTTACATGATAAAATTATAATAGTTTTTAGCTGTTATAAAAAGGAGTGAGTTATAGCTATGATAGAAATAAAAAATGTTAGTAAAATATACAATGGAGATAAAAAAGCTTTAGATAATATTAGCTTTGATGTGAATGATGGAGAAATATTTGCTTTTATTGGGCATAATGGAGCTGGAAAAACAACAACGATTAAATCTATTGTTGGAATTTTAGATTTTGAAGATGGAGACATTTTAATAAATGGAAAGTCAATAAAAAAATATCCAATTGAATGTAAAATGGATATGGCATATGTTCCAGACAATCCAGATTTATATGAAAATATGAAGGCTATTGATTTTATAAATTTTATATGTGATATGTACCAAACGCCTTTAAAAACAAGAAAAGAGAATATAGAAAAATATTCAAAAATGTTTGAAATTGAAAAAAATCTTAATGATGATATATCAAGCTTTTCACATGGTATGAAACAAAAAGTTGCACTAATAGCTGCACTTTCACATGAACCTAAAGTTTTAATAATGGATGAACCATTTGTAGGGCTTGATCCAAAAGCAGTTTACGATATGAAAGAACTTATGAAACAAATGACAAAAGAAGGAAAAACAGTTTTTTTCTCTACACATATTTTAGATGTTGCAGAAAAATTATGTGATAGAGTTGCTATTATTAAGAACGGAAAAATTGTAAAAACAGGAAGTATGAAAGACATTAAAGGAGACGAGTCTTTAGAACAAGTATTTCTTGAGTTAGGAGAATAATATGAGATTATTGTCATTATTAAAAGCTGTTTTATCTCAAGATATGGATATGTTTAAGTATTCTGCTGGAAAAAATGCAAGTAAATTTAAAAAGATAATTTTACCAATTTTTTTATTTATAATTGTAAGTATTAGTATAGGATATTATGCTTATGCAATTGCAGAAATTTTAGCACCGTTGCATCTTACAGTTATTATGCTTAGTATGTTTATAGCAGTTGTTACAATACTTACATTTGTAGAAGGAATATATAAATCGCAAGGTATTTTATTTGAAGCAAGAGACAATGATATGTTATTTTCATTGCCTATAAAAAAGAGTACCATATTGTTTGTAAGGATATTTAAATTAATTCTATTTGAGTATGTATATAATTTAATGTTCATATTACCAGCATTTGCAGTATACATTTATTTTGAAAAGCCTGGTATTGGGTTTTATTTGATTTCTTTGCTTATGACATTATTAATACCAATTATACCTACTGTAATATCATGCTTTATTGGCTATATTGTGAAAATGGTATCTAGTAAATTTAAAGCAAAAAAGATAGTTCAAACAGTGTTATCTAGTATTGTTTTTATGGGAATATTCTTTGTAAGTTTTAATTTAAATTCATTTATGGAAAATATAGCTTCTAATGCTACAAACTTAAATGAGATGTTAACAAAAATATATTATCCAATAGGAGCATATATTAGCTTAATTAATAAGTTTGATATATTAATATTTATTAAATTATTAGCTATTAATATAGTTCCTTTTGCGGTATTTATTATGTTGGGACAAAAATATTATTTTAATATAATTTCAAATTTTAAAAGTTCGAATGTAAGTATTAAGAATAACAAAAAAGAAACAATAAAAATTAGAAAACCTATAGCTTCTTTAGCAATAAAAGAGATTAAAAGATATTTATCTTCAACAGTATATATGTTTAATTCATCTTTTGGATTGGTACTTGCTTTAGTATTAACAATAGTATTGTGTTTAAAAGGAAAAGAAATGCTAGTTTCGTTATTGTCTAGTTATGGAATGACAAATGCAATATCTGTAGAAATGTTATTTTATGGTTTAATATTATTTACAGGTGCATTTACTTCAATAACATCATCTAGCATTTCACTTGAAGGAAAAACAATAAATATAACAAAAACGTTACCAGTTAGTTATAAAACTATATTAAATTCCAAAATATTATATTGTTTTATTATAGAATTACCATTTTTTCTAATCTCAGAATTAATATTTGTATTAAAATTTGGAATGTCATTAACATACTTTATACAAATAATTGCACTTACATTTATTTTAATATTTATATCTGCTGTTATTGGTTTACTTGTTAACTTGAAATATCCAAAGTTAAATGCAAGTAATGATACCGAAGTAGTAAAACAAAGCATGAGCTCAACCATTTCTGTATTTATTGGTTTTGGAATATTTTTACTTAGTATTATAGCATTTGGCTATTTAGGACAATATATAGATTTTACTGTATTAATAACACTACATATAATACTACTTGCAATAATAACTGGAGCTTTGTATACTGTTTTGATGAAAATGGGACCAAAAGAATATCAAAAACTAAATATTTAGAAGGCAATAGAAAAAAGCTATTGCCTTTTTTATATCTAAATAGTATAATAAGTATGAAAAGTATGAAATAAAATACAAGGAGGAATGTAAATGAAAAAAGATAAATTTGTGGGAATATGTAAGGTAGGTGAAAAGGGCCAGATTGTAATTCCTAAAGAAGCTAGAGAAATGTTTAATATAAATTCTGGAGATTCAATAATAGTCCTTTGCGATAAGCAACAAGGAATTGCATTAGTAAAAGCTGATGTAATTGAAGAAATGTCAGGTCAATTTTTTCCTAAAGGAGGAAATTAAGATGTATGAAATTGAAGCAGTTGAATTAACAAAAAAATTCAAAAACAAAGTAGCGGTTAATAAATTAAACTTGAATATAAAAAAAGGAGAATTATTTTCACTTCTTGGTACAAATGGTGCAGGAAAAACCACAACAATAAAAATGCTTACAACACTAATAGAACCAACATCTGGCAATATAAAAATAAGTGGATTAGATAGCAAAACAAATAAACAAAAAATAAGAGAGAGAATCAATGTATCTCCACAAGAGACAGCTATTGCATTAAATCTTTCTGTTAAGGAAAACTTAGAATTTATGGCAGGAGTTTATAAAATTGAGAATCCCAAAGAAAAAATTAATGAACTAATTAATATGTTTAATTTGAATGAGGTACTAAATAAAAAAGCAAAGACTTTATCTGGTGGTTGGCAAAGAAGAGTTTCTATTGCAATTTCATTAATAAATAATCCACAAATTTTATTTTTAGATGAGCCAACACTGGGGTTGGATGTTATTGCAAGAAAAGAACTGTGGAATATAATTGAAAAGTTAAAAGGAAATATAACAATTATACTTACAACTCATTATATGGAAGAAGCAGAAAACTTATCGGATAGAATTGGTATTATGTCTAATGGGAATTTAGTAGATGTGGGAACAGTTAAAGAGTTAATACAAAAATCTAACTCAAAGAATTTAGAAGATGCCTTTATAAAAATAGCAACAGGAGGTGAGTTGTAATGAGAATATTGAATTTTTCAAAAAGAAATTTTAAAGAATTAATTAGAGATCCATTAAGTTTAATATTTGCAATTATACTACCTTTGTTTTTACTATTTATTTTCCAACAATTTAATATACCAAGTGATAACTATAAGCTAGAAAATTTTACTCCTGGAATAATAGTTTTTGGATTTTCATTTATAACTCTTTTTACTGCAATGCTTATCTCGAAAGATAGAACAACATCAATGCTAATTAGGCTAGGCGTAAGTCCAATGAAAGCCATAGACTATATTTTAGGTTATATGTTTTCGCTTATACCAATTATATTAATTCAAGAGATATTGTTTTTTATACTTGCAATTTGTTTAGGATTACAATTTAGCGTTAATATAATATTAGCAATACTAGTTTCTATTATTATTTCAATATTATTTATATCAATTGGAATATTAATTGGCAGCATATTCACAGAAAAAGCATCATCTGGAATATCAAGTATAGTAGTACAGTTGGTGTGTTTTACAAGTGGAATGTACTTTCCATCAGAAATGCTTGGAGGATTCTTTAGAAATGTTTGTGAATATTTACCATTTGAATCTGCAGTTAAGATAATAAATGGAGTTATGAATAATAATACAGAAATAATAACAAATAAAAATATTCTAATTTTTTTATGTTATACTATTGCTGTTTTGATTTTATCTATTATAATATTTAAGAGAAAGATGATAAGCGATAAGAAATAAGTTTTATAAAGGAAGATTTTATATGGAACGAATATGTATAATTGGAGGAAGTGGAACTGGAAAAACTACTCTTGCTAATAATTTAGGAAAAGAATTAGATTTGCCAGTTTATCATATTGATGGAATTAACTATTCTGAAAATTGGGAAGAACGAGATAAAAAACAACGTGATGAAGTTATTATTGAAAAGGTTAAGCAGCCTAGATGGGTAATAGATGGAACATATCGTTCTACATTGCAACAACGTTTAGAAAAGGCGGATTGTGTTATATACTTAGATTATTCTTCTTTGGCACAACTAAGGGGAGTATTAAAAAGATTTATACAACATCATGGCAAAGAAAGAAGCGAAATACCAGGTTGCAAAGAAAGAATAAATTGGAAGTTCTTATGTTTTGTAATAAACTGGAGAAAAAATAGAAGAGAAGAAATTATAGAAAAAATATCTAAAGTGAATAATGAAAAAGTCTATATATTTCATAATAGACATGAGTTAAATAAATGGTATAAAAAGAACTTTAATAAAAAGATTGAAATAATTTAATATGCATTATAATTCCATTTTATAGAATTATTGGAATAAATGGATTTTTTGCAGGACATGATGTAGAAAAAAATAAAAAAGAGAGAAACACTGTCAGTTCAAGTGTTTTCTCTCTTTTTTAATATAATTACTATACCACAAAATGAGAAAAAATTCAAGACTGTTATTGTATGTATAAATATGTTATATAAAATTAGAGGTATTTAAAATGGAAAATTCGTATTTAGAAATAATAAATAGAAAAAAGCAAATGGAAGTTGCTAATATAAAGAAATGTAATGAATTTACAGGTGATTATGGTTTGTTATTAAGTGAAAAGCAAATAGAAAGTTTAATAGAAAAAAGAATAGATATATTAAAAAATACAGGCAGAGTTGAATTTAGAAATGGAATAATAGATAAAATTATAAAAGAATTTTGCGATTCACCATATATTAATCAGGAAAATTATGTGTTAACCTTGTATGATTTATTAGATATTTTTTATGAATATAAAAATGAAACAATGGATTTAGTTACAGATGATGAATTGATAAAATTTATGAAAAAAGCATTTAATGGCGTATGCAAAGGAGATATAGAGTATTTATCTGGAACAGTTATGTATAAGATGAAACAGAGAATATTAAATGGAGAATTAATAGATTATATAGAAATAGGTGAAGAACATGAATGAACTTGAAATTAAAAGCAAAATTAATAAGTTAAATTTAGATGAGAAAAATTACTTTGAAAGTTTAATTAAGGAAGCATATAATAATGGAATGATTACAGAAACTGAAATTATAAATTTACAAGTGGACATTATACAGCTATTGGACGGAAGAGTGTATAAATATAACGGAATGGATAACAGTTCGGTACGAAAAGAAATTGTAGAAGAAATAAATAAATCAAATTATTATACTATTAGTATATATCTTAAAAAATTTAATAATCCAGATGATGCATTAGAAAAAATAAAAAGCAGTAATTTAAATGAGCTTTATTACAACGGAAGAAAACAAATAGACAGAATGTTAAATATAATTAGGGTAATATATGCAAAAGTGAAACAAAATAAATTAAAAACGAATAATCAAACCTATAATGACACAATTATTGGAGGGATACAAGGCTTTTTGAAAATATATGATCCGGATTTCAAAGCGCATGATATGAAAATTACAGCTGATTATCCACTATATAATAATTTAATAGGAAAGCTAGATGGAGTTGAATTTGTAAAAGAATATGTATATTCTATTTATTTAGAAAATGAATTTTGTGGCATCTTCTTAGAGGAAAAAATAGAACGATTATTGTATGCTTATAGTGAAGATTATAAAGACTTAATTATAAATATTTTTGAGATAGTTTTATTTGAAGCAATTGCTTGTAAACTGGTAAAAAGAAATATATACGATTTAGAGATTACTAGCTTTGAACTAAATCAAATTAATATTCTATTTAGAAATAAAAGCAAAGAAGATATAAAGAAAATAATTAAAAGAATATATGAGAAAATATGTGAAGAAGCAATTCCAGATAAAAAAGATTTACAAGAATATATTGAAAGAAATTTAAGTTATGTTACGCAAGTTGTAATAAATAATGCCAAGCAAAATACATTAGATAAAATATTTATAACTCAAAAGTTTCTAGAATTTTAATTGATTAATAGTTAATTTTATGTTATAAGTAATTTATAATAAAGTAATAGTTGAGAAAAAAAATGAGAAAATTAAATTTGATAGTTGTATTTGATAAAAATTTAAGTAATTGTCTTTTTTGTATAAGAGCAAAGGAACCATATAAAGGAATGTATAACTTCGTTGGAGGAAAAGTAGAAGAGGGAGAAAGCAATGATGATGCAGCTTATAGGGAACTATTTGAAGAAACAGGAATTAGCAATAACGATATTAAGCTATATCACTTTATGGATTTAAATTATTTTAAATATGAGAATAATTTACAAGTATATTATGGCATTTTAGAAAATGAGGTTGAATTAGTAGAAGAAAAAAATAAACTTGAATGGGTAAAAATAGATGATGGTTTGTTAAATTGTAATAAATTTGCTGGAAACTATAATATTCCACATATAATAAGGCAAATTAGAGTATATCTAAAAAATGAAATATAAAGTGCTAAAATATAAAAGGAGTAAAAAATGAGATATAATATAACAAAAAAGTTTCTAATATTTTGGTGTTTATTTATAGGAATTGGAGCAGTTTATGGAAGCACATGTATGTTTATTGATCCAACAGGTAAATTACTACAAATGAATGCACTGTTACCATATTTTAAGGTATTACCATTTAGTGATGTACTGTTTCAAAATTATATATTTTCAGGAATAGCACTGTTAGTGGTTAATGGTATATCTAACCTTGTTGCAGCATATTTACTTATAAAAAATAAAAAATTTGGAATTATATTAGGAACATTATTTGGGTTTACATTAATACTTTGGATAATCATACAATTTATAATATTTCCAACTAATATTCTTTCAACTACATATTTCATATTAGGTATAATTCAATTAATAACTGGATACATGACATATGTATTTTATATGCAAGAACAATTTAATATAGATTTTAAAAAGTATAAAAATATTGGAAAAAACAAAGAAGTTGTAGTTGTATATTTTTCAAGAATGGGCTATACAAAAAAGATAGCATATGAAGAGGCAGAAAAATTAGGTGCAAGAATTGTTGAAATAAAAGCAAAGGAAAAAACAGAAAACACATCTGGATTTTGGTGGTGTGGTAGGTATGGAATGCATAAATGGAATATGCCAATTGAAGATATAGGAGAGGATTTAAGAGAATATAAAAAAGTAATAATAGTATCTCCAATTTGGGTATTTAGTATTGCAGCACCAATTAGAGAATTTGTTCATAAATATTCGAAGGATATAAACAATGTTGAATATATATTTACACATTTCATGAATGCAACATTTGAACATGAAGCTGATGAAATTGATAAAATATTAAATAAAAGAAGAAAGAAATTTACGTCAATTTGTGTTAGATTAGGGAACGTAAAGAAAGTAGTAACCAAAATATAATTTTAAAGTAAGGGGATTAGTTAGTATGGAAAATTTTTCAAAAAACAAGAAGATAATATTTGGAATAGTAATTTTAGTTTTAATTTTAATTGTTGCATTTGGTATTTTAATTTCATCAAATAAAAAAGAAAATAAACCAACATCTTCTAATAAAGAACCACAAAATTTAACAGAAGCTGTTGCACTAAAAAACAACAAAGATGTAAATAGTTATAAAAAAATTAATAGTGGAGCGGAGATCTTAAATCAGGAATCAATGTTTACAGAATATACCTTTACTACAAATAATGGTTTGTATATTTTTGACGCAAATAAACTAAATGAAGGAGACTTTGTATACCAAAAAGTATATGATGTTCCAAGCAATATAAAAATATTAAATATAAAACCAAGTTTGGGAGCAGATATAGAATTTGTAGATACAAATGATACAATATATAAACTATATGACGAAAATCTTGATAATAAAAGAGCTGGAACATCTTATGAAAGTTATACATTAGCAAAATACAGATTTCAAAAGAGCTATATAGAATCATATTCAGAGCTTTATCTTGGGAAAAAACAAACTTATGATTTTGTTGCTAATGAATTAATTGTAAAAGATAATAAATTATATGTGCACGATTATGAAAAACCAGCTAACTTAACAGAAGTAAAAGGAAACTTTGAAGGCGAAAAAATAATTAGAATATATAATGAGAAAATATTAAAAACAGACAAAGGTTTTTATGAAATATATAGTTATTATACAGGTAATGGACCAACTACAACAACAATGAAAAACGAACTTATGAGCAAGTATTATGATGAGATATTAACATTTACATATAAATATGTAATATTAAAGGATTATACATTAATACCTATTAAAGATTTTATACCAGATTATAGTGAAACTTATTATAAAACTCCAAGAGCTCAAAAACCAGATTCATTTGTAGTTTAAAAATAAACACAAATACAAGATTTATTATCATATGAATTTAAAGCTTTGATGTTATTGGAAGAGAAAAATAATAAATATTAAATAAAAGGGAGGAAAATTAAAAATGAAAAATTTTAGTAACATATTATGGGGAGTAGTTTTAATAGTTATAGGATTAATATTTGGAGGAAATGCAATTGGTATAACAAATATTAATATATTTTTTGAAGGATGGTGGACACTTTTTATTATAATACCATGTTTTATAGGATTATTTAGAGATAATGAAAAGACGGGAAATATAATAGGATTATTAATTGGTGTAGCCTTGCTTTTAGGATGCCAAAATATTTTAGATTTTGATCTAATATGGAAACTAGCTTTTCCAACAATATTAGTTATAGTTGGTTTATCAATAATTTTTAGAGATACTATAGGAGGAAAAGTAAGTACTGAAATAAAGAAACTAAACGAAAAAAGAAATGGTGAGAATTCATATTGTGCAACATTTGCAAGTCAAAATGTGAAATTTGATGGAGAAAAATTTACAGGAGCAGATTTAACAGCAGTATTTGGTGGAGTTAAATGTGACCTAAGAAATGCAATTATAGAGTCAGATGTTGTTATTAATGCAAGTAGTACATTTGGAGGAGTAGAAATTCGAGTACCTTCAAATGTAAAGATTAAAGTTAAGTCAATGCCTATATTTGGTGGAGTTGAAAATAAAGCAAATACAAAAGCAGATGAAAATAGCCATACAATTTATATAAATGGTACAGCAATATTTGGAGGTGTTGAAATAAAATGACAATAACACAAAAAATAATAAAATATATAGCAACAGCTTTTGCAGTCTTTCTTATAATTACAATCGTATCAGCAATATTTAGTGGCATTTACGGATTAGCAAATGCATTAGGACTAAAAAACAAAAAAGTAAAAGAAAAAATAGAAACAATAGATTTTGAAAATAGCGAAGTTGCAACTTTAAATATAGATATTGCTTTTACTAACTTAATTATAAAAAATGGAGATTCATTAAGAGCAGAAACGAACAACAAAAACATTACATGTAAACAAAATTATCAAAATCTTCAAATAAAAGAGAAAACAAATGGATTTATCAGTAGAAGCAATGGAGGAGATTTAATCGTATATGTGCCAAAAGACTTGAATTTTGAAGTAATTAAAATAAATACAGGAGCTGGAAGAGTTAACATAGAAGATTTAAATGCAAAAGAACTAGAACTTAAAACCGGAGCTGGAGAAACACAAATAAAAAATCTAAATGTTGAAGAAAAATGCAAAATAGATGGTGGAGCCGGAAAAGTAACTATATTATCAGGGATAATAAATAATTTAGATTTAGATATTGGAGTTGGAGAAACAAATTTATTTACAACACTTAATGGGAAAAATGATATTGATACTGGTATAGGTAGTTTGAACATAACTTTACTTGGAGACAAAAATAATTACAAGATTGAAACAGATAAAGGGATAGGTTCTATTAAAGTTGATGGAATGAATATGAAAGATAATCAAATTTGGGGAAGCGGAGAAAACTATATTGAAATAGATGGCGGAATAGGTGAAATAAAAATAAATTTTGAATAAATAGTATTACTTTATAAATAATAAATTAATAAGAAATGAGGAATGCTGTAATGAACGAATACATAAATTTAACATTAGAAAATATTGAAGAAGAGCATATATGTTGTGCAATTGGAGATAAAAAACATCAAGATGGTGTTCAAAGAAAAAAAGAATGGATTAAAAGGAAATTAAAAGATGGTCACGTTTTTAGAAAATTAAATGAAAGAGGCAAAATTTTTATTGAATATGAGCCAATAGAAAATGCGTGGGTTCCTATTAGTGGAAAAAATTATGAATATATTTATTGTTTATGGGTGGCAGGTAGTTTTAAAAGAAAAGGAATTGGAAGAGAACTATTAGAATATGCCATAAATGATTCAAGAGAAAAAGGTATGAGTGGAATATGTACTTTAGTATCTAAAAAAAAGAAACCATTTATTGGTGAAAAGAAATTTTTCGAACATTATGGGTTTAAAGTTGCCGATACTGTAAATGATTATGAATTATTAGCATTAAGATTTGATGATAGTGAAACACCGAAATTCAATGATAATGCAAGAACCATGAAAATAGATGATCAAGACTTTACTATTTATTATAGCAATGAATGTCCTTATGTTGAATATGAGATAAAAGAATTATCAGAATATGCAAAAGAGAATAACATAAAATTAAATTTTGTGAAAATAGATTCATTGGAAAAAGCTAAAAACGTACCATGTATTTTTAATAACTGGGCTAACTTTTATAAAGGTGAATTTATTTCAAATACCATACTAAATGCAAATTCATTAAAAAAAACAATACAAGAATTAGTTAATTAAGAAAATATAAAAGTTGAAAATTAAGAGGGAGAAAGAATTGAAGATGGAGTTTTTCAATATATTTGGATTTATTTTTATTGCTGTAATTATGATTCCTAATATAATTTTTGCAATAAAATGTAAGGATGGGTTTAATAACAGGTGGAATAACAAATTAGTGGAAACAATGGAACAGATAGGAAGATTTAGTTGTTTTGCATTTATGATTATAAATATTCCTGGAACTTGCTTTGGATGGTGGAATAATAAATCATTTATTATATATATAACGGGCAATATAATATTAGTGACATTATATTGTTCTATATGGTGGATTTGCTTTAAGAAAAATAGCGTTTTCAGAGCATTATCATTATCTATTATTCCATCAATAATATTTTTATTTAGTGGAATTATGAGTAGATCAATATTATTAATTATAGCATCAATTATATTTGCACCAAACCATATTATGATTTCGTATAAAAATGCTAAAAATTAATGATATTGGAAACTACCTTTTAGTGTTATAACAAATTCATATTTTTTTAAGAGAAGTGAGGAAAAATGTCAAAAATATTAATAGTTGAAGATGATGATAAATTAAGAAATGAGCTTAAAATTTTTCTTAATAATAATGGATATGAAGTGTATTGTTTAGAAAAATTTGAAAATTCAATAGAGGATATATTAAAAGAAAATGCAGATTTACTTTTACTAGATATAAACTTACCAAATTCAGATGGAGAATATATTTGTAAAGAGATAAGAAAAGTATCAAATGTACCAATAATAATGGTAACAAGCAGAGATAATGAAATTGATGAATTGATAAGTTTAAACAATGGAGCAGACCAATATATAACTAAGCCATACAATATACGAATTATCAACAAGCAAAACAAATGTAGGAATTATATTAGTACCTGATAGTTGTGATTTGGGTGAAAAAGAACAAAAATTATGGTTTTTAGCTGCTAACTATAATGCTAAAACTGATGAAGAAAAAGAACAAATAGGAAAGATGTTTACAAGGGGCGAATCAAATCTATTGCAAAAATTAAATAGTCAAAATAGTACATTAGAGGGAGAGACCAAAATAAGCATAATTGAATCAAGCGTTGGACTATCAACAATAATAGTGTTTATTGCTATTTATTTAGGAATTATATTTCTTATAGCAAGTTGTGCTATTTTAGCACTAAAACAATTAACAGAAAGTTCAGATAATAAACAAAGATATTTTATCTTAAGAAAAATAGGTTGT
Organism: uncultured Clostridia bacterium; assembly: GCA_934130435.1. GTDB lineage: Bacteria > Bacillota > Clostridia > TANB77 > CAG-508 > HGM13634. The sequence continues at coordinate 7,712 of CAKOYB010000015.1, read as the reverse complement.
GACGAGAAAATGATAACTCAAGCACTATTTAGGCAAATAGGAATATTCTTTGTATTTCCTCTTGTTTTAGCAATAATTCACTCAATATTTGGAATTCAATTTGCTATGTCAATATTCGAAACACTTGCCTCTAAAGAACAATTGTTACCATCAATTATAGTAACTGCAATTGTTATAGGAATTATTTATGGATGCTATTTCTTGGCAACATATATAGGAAGTAAAAATATTATTAAAGATGAAGAGTAATATAATAAAGGAGAAGATGAAAAATGAATTATGAGAAAACTAAAAAGTATAACATTGATATAATAAACCAAAAAATTATGGGACCCAACCCATTAAAATTAGAAGAAGAACTTATGAAAGACAATAAAATAGAAAAAGATTCTATTGTTATGGATTTAGGAAGTGGTCAAGGCATTACATCTATTTTTCTAGCAAAAGAATATGGATTTAAAGTGTATGCAGCAGATTTATGGAGCGATCCTGAAGAAAATAGAAGATTTTTTGCTGAGATGGGATTAACAGATAAGCAAATTATTCCTGTTAAAGCAGATGCAACAGACTTAAAATTTGAAAAAGAATTTTTTGATGCAGTAGTTAGCACAGATTCTTATAACTACTTTGGAAGAGATGAAAAATACCTAGACGAAAAGCTTTTACCTTTTGTTAAAAAAGGAGGATATATATATATTGCAGTTCCTGGAATGAAAAAAGACTGCCATAATAACATTCCAAAAGAACTACTTTTATCTTGGACACCTGAACAATTAGATTACATTCATGATGTGGACTACTGGAAAAATATTGTTTCAAAATCAAAAGATAGTGAGATTATTTCTATTTATCAAATGGAAAGTAATGAAGAATGTTGGAATGACTGGATACAATGCGATAATGAATATTCTAAAGGAGACAGAAAAGCAATTGAAGCAGGAGCATGTAAGTATTTAAACTTTATTGCTATTGTTCTAAAGAAAAAATGGTAATTTGTATTGACGGTGAAGGCTGGTATCAAGAAGAAGGAAAAGAAGCAAGAAGATTAAAACCAGGTGATGTTGTAACTATTCCGGCCAATGTAAAACATTGGCATGGAGCTACAAAAGATTCATGGTTCAGTCATATAGCAGTAGAAGTTCCAGGAGAAAACACATCAAACGAATGGTTAGAAGCGGTAAATGATGAAGAATATAATAAGCTAAAATAGTTAGGAGAAACGTAAATGGAAAAGTGGTTAGAATGGGCAATTGAAATCCAAAGCTTAGCACAAGCAGGACTAACATATACAGATAATGTGTATGATATAGAAAGATATGAAAGATTAAGAGAAATATCAGCAGAGATAATAAGTGAAAAAAGCAATATAAATCTAGAAAAGGTAAAAGATTTATTTTGCAATGAAACCGGATATCAAACACCTAAAGTAGATACAAGAGCAGCGATATTTAAAGGTAATAAAATCTTATTAACTCATGAAAATAATGGAACATGGTCATTGCCTGGAGGCTGGTGTGATGTTCTTGAATCAGTTAAAAGTAATACAGAAAAAGAAGTTAAAGAAGAGACTGGTTTAGATGTTGAGGCTACAAAAATAATATCCATTCAGGACAGAAATAAACATAATAAACCAGTGTACGCATACGGAGTATGCAAAGTATTTGTGATGTGTAATGTTATTGGAGGAAAGTTTACAAAAAACATTGAAACAACCGAAACACAATATTTTTCATTAGATGAACTACCTGAAAATTTAGCAGAGGAAAAAACTAACAAAGAACAAATTGAAATGTGTTTTAATGCATATAATGATAAGAATTGGCAAACATTATTTGACTAAATTTTATATGATTGAGATTAAAGAATATGGGTGAAAACTCATATTTTTTTTATATAGTATGAAATTTATCATTTCCTACTATATAAAAAATGCTATAATCGCTATTGCTTTTGAGATTTCTTCATTCCATAAAGTCGCTTTGTTCCCATTTATTTTATAATAGTCCCTCTTATCTTGATTATATAGACATATAATCCTTAAAATTATATAATTAAATTAACACAAGAGAGGAATTAGTTTTATGAAAATTCATATAAATAAGTTTACAAATAAAAAATTAAAAAAGGATGAAGTAAATATTAACATTGAAGTAGCTGAAAACAATGAACAGATAGAAAATATAATTAAGTATATAAAAGAATTTAACCAAAAAGAAATTTTAGTATATGATGACTACAATATGGTGCAAATAAATATTAATAATATTTTATACTTTTTTAGTGAAGGAAATTATAATTTTTGCAAAACCAAAAACAAAGAATATCGAGTTAAAAGCAAGTTATACGAAATAGATAAAATTAGTAATGATTTTTTAAGAATTTCAAAAGGTTGTATAATTAATATAAAACAAGTTAAGAGTTTTGACATTGGAACAAATAGAAGAATAATTGTTAGATTCAATGATAATTCTGAACAATTTGTTTCTAGAAGAAAAATAAAAGAGGTTATGAATTATTTGGATGAAAGGATGATATAAGATGAAGCTATTAAAAAGATATTATATATATTTCTGGGAATTGATAATTGGAAATATAATATTTAATTTTGTTTATACTTTAATAAAATCAATAACATTAAAAAATCTCGGTGCAATAAATGAAAACTTTACTACAAATATAATAACAAGTTTTAAAGAGACATTTATTGTATATCTGATAATTTATATAATATTAGCTGTAATACAAATATTGTATGATAAATCAATAATAAACAAACTGAATGATAAGTTAAATAAACAAAGGAAAGGAGGAAACAGTAATGAAAAATAAAAATGTAGTAATTTGTATAACACTTGTTATAGTAATAATAGCAGCTATTGGATTTGCTGTTTTTAAAGCAAAATATAATGATAACTATTTATATAATAAAAATGGTACAATTACAGATGGAAAAGTTGATATAATTAATCATTTGAAATCTATTGAAAATACTGATGAGAGAAGGAATCAAATAGATTTTTCTGTTAAACAAAACATTATAACTCAACAAGAAGCAAATCAATTGTATTAAGCAATATATCAATTACTTTTACTGATGAAATAATTAGGTCTATTAGTCCTACACCATTAGAAAAGATTGAAAAAATACAAATTTTAGATGATGAAATATAATAAAAAGGAAAAATCTGTTATGAAATATATAGCATTATTAAGAGGAATAAATATAAGTGGTAAAAATAAAATCTCAATGACTGAACTAAAAAAAGTGCTAGAAAAAAACGAGTATCAAAATGTTTTAACCTATTTAAATAGTGGAAATGTTATCTTTGAAAGCAATATAAACAATAAAAAAATTATAATGCAAGATATTTATAATATTGTGAAGGACAAGTTTAATCTTGAAATACCTGTTTTTGTTATTAGTGCATCAGAACTTGAAGATATATTAAATAACAATCCAGAATGGTGGGGAACGGATAATAAAGAAATATATGATAATTTAATCTTTATAATTCCGCCTGTTAAGTATGAAGATGTGTATAGTGCCATTGGAGAACCAAAAGAAAACATAGAAAAAATAAAAGACTATAATAATTCTATATTTTGGTCTTATGATTTGAAAAATTATAGAAAATCAAATTGGTGGATAAAAACAGCAAGTACATATATAAAAGACAATATTACAATAAGAACTGCTAATACTATGAAAAAAATATTGAAAATATGTAAAAGGTAAATTATAATTTTAAGAGGCGATAAATAATGAGTAAATATGAACCATTATGAAATTATGTAAAAGAAAATCAGAAAGATAGTTATAAATTAACTTATGAAGAAATAAAAACTATTTTAGGTTTTGAAATAGATCATTCATTTTTAACTTATAAAAAAGAATTAAGAAATTATGGATATGAAGTTAGCAAAATATCTATAAAAGAAAAGACAGTCTTTTTTAGCAAGATATATTAGTATAATAAAAAAATAAATAATTAGGTAAAAGAGGTGAAAACATATGAATAAATCAAAAGTGGGAATATCATTAATAATCTTAGGAAATGTACTATATTTAGCATATATATTTTTTACAAGAAATGAAGTAAGTAGCTTTGGAGATTTTGGTAGTGGAATTTTATTAGGACTGTCTGTTGGAACTAATTTAGTTGGTATTATATTAACAGCTACATACATTGCAAAAGAAAATAATAAGGCAAATAAATAGTAATTTGTAAGGAAGAATGATTATGGAAAATAAATATGAATTTTTTATAGCAGGAAGAGCTAGAAATAAAGAAAATATATTAAAAATATGTAATTTATTTGATAAATACAGAATTTCTTATTATTGTTTTTTAAAAAATGAAGATAATTGGGGATACGGAAATAAAAATCAAACTCCAGAAGAAAAGCAAAAGGAATTTGAATCACTAGATTTAAAGAGTGAAATAGTTTTGAGCTTATTTAATAATGATTTAGAAGGAGAAAAAAATTCTAAAAATTTGTTATTAGTTTTACCAGCTGGAAAAGCAGCTCACATTGAATCAGGTATCGCTTATGGCTTGGGAAAGAAATGTTACGCAATAGGTGAATATGATGCTACTGATACATTGTATAATATTTTTCAAACAATTTTTAGCAGCGAAATAGAATTAGAAGAATTTTTAAAGAAATATTCCAAAAGATAAATTATAATTTATTTTTTGGAGTGGAGGATACTTATGTCAGAAAAAGATAAAATGTTAGCAGGAGAATTATATGATGCTAATTATGATCATGAACTAATAAAAGATAGATATAAAGCTAAATATATTTGCTTTGAATATTAATAATTTAAAGCCATCAGATTTTAAAAGTAAGGACATAATAATTAAAAAAATATTTGCAAAAACCGGAGAGCAAATAACAGTTGAACAAAACTTTTGGAGTGATTATGGTTATAACGGAAGTATAGTAAACAAAGATATACCATCAAATGTTGTAGCAGTAGGAAATCCATGTAAAGTTATAAAAGAAATATAAGTTTAATGAAGACTAAAAAGTAAATTAAAGTTTTTGATGCAAAGCTATAGGTCTAAAAGTATTTATGTTTATGATTCTAAGCTGCACAAAAGAGGAGGTAAAGAATATGAAAAATAAAAAAATGAGTTTATGGAAAAAGGTCCTTATAGTTATTTTGTTTTTGTTGTTAGTATTAATAATATTAACAACAAGAAAAGTTATGATTATATCTGATCTTGCTAATAAATCTAAAGTATATGTTAGTAAAACAAATTATTTGGCTACAGTACTATCCCTTGAAAATGGCAATGTAAATATATTAAAATCATATAATAAAGATGGAAATTATTTAACTACAATAAGAGTTTTAGGAAAAGATATTCAAAAAGAAAGAGGACTTACTATATATAAGAAAGATAATGAAGTAATAGGTATTATACAATCAGGAGAAGAAAAAATAGCTTTATTAAATCAAGATATGGTTGGAGGAAAAATACAAATAGTAAGTATATTACCTATGATTGATAGCGATATATTACAGAAGATACAGTTTGCACTAATTTCAAGAATTACAACAGAACGATACAATAACACAGACTGCTATTTAATAGAACTTGATAATTATAAAATATGGGTAGATAAAGAGTCTGGATTGACATTAAAAGAAGAAAACAACGGAATGACAAGTGAAAGATTTTATGAATTTGATATTGTAAAAGAAGAAAACATTTTAAAACCAGATATATCAAGTTGCAAAATAAAAGAATAAAAAATGAAAAATTGGGTATGTAGAAACATTGCTTAAATTAGGAAAAACAAAATTTGAATTATCTACAATAGTGTCAACTGGGACGGAGTTTTTCGATAACATAAAAGATTAATCAGTGATAAGTTGCAGTAAACAATATTTGGCAAACAAGCAAAAAAACTTTTTTTGATTTATTTACTTTTTATTTGTTTTTAGATATAATACATTTACATTTAAAATGGATATTATTTTTAAATAATAACAGTATTAAATATGCAAAGATAAAAATATAGGAGAAAGAATAATGAAAAAAAAGGTGTGTATTATAGTAGTATTTTTAGTTATACTTCTAATTATAGGAATTATAACAAGCTATGTAGATGGTAGTAGAGTTTCGACAGGAAATGAACCTAAATATTGTATAAAGATAATAAGTAATGACGGAAGTAAAGTAACATATTGGGGATTGGGATACAAAGTAATTAGATATATTGGAGTATCTCCTAATGAACCTTATAAAAGTAATATTGGTGTTAAATTCGGAAGCTGGTTTATGAAATATGAATTGGTAAAAGATGACACAGTGATAAAAACAGTAGATGACTTCTATAATACAACATTGACTCAAAACAAAGATATAAGGAATTTATCAAGTGAGTATACTTCTTTTGATGCTCAAAAAGATAACTTTTTCGTAATTGGAGCAATGGTACATAATGATTACCTATATAATGAATTTATGGAAAGTTATAAAAACAAAAAAAGTGCATTTATAAGGGTAGCACAAAACACAGTAGAAGGAGATTTAATACTTTACGATCTTTTGTATGATGAGAAAACAGATAAACTATACCTGGTTATAGATGGTACTAGAGATAAATTTGCAGCAGAAGAAGATAGGAAAATTCAATTAAAAGAATTTAAACACACAGCACAATATGAATATAAAAATCATTTATATTGGGTTTTATATAATGAAAATATAACAGATAAAAACTTTAATACAGACAATGTTTTTACAATAATAACTATAAATTAAATGTCAAATGTGTCAATTGGGATGTCAGACTGTCTGACGGAGTTTTTGACAACTTAAAAATAATTATGAGCCAAATTCAGCAAGTGAATATTTGGTAAACAAGCACAAAATAATGTCTTCTGCATAATATATACAAAATTATGCAGGAGGTTTATTTTTTATGGATTATGAATTGATGATGAATGGAACGGTAAAAATAGGAATGAAGGCTCCAGATTTTGAAGCGGTTACTACAATGCGGAAAAGTTTGCTTAAGTGATTATGCAGGAAAATGGCTTATATTGTTTTCGCATCCAGGCGATTTTACCCCCGTATGAGCATACAATTTGGGGAAATATCAGAAACGCTTGTATTATTCATCCTTCTGGAATTATTGGACCAAATGATTATGGAAATAGCCACTTAACACAATTAGTAAAAGAAGTTGCAAATGGTAAACTGTTTGCTTGTGTAAAAGGAGGATATGATTTTGTAGATGTTAGAGACGTAGCAGATGGTATTATTAGTGCTTGTGATAAAAATAATAGAGGAGAATGTTATATCTTATCTAATAAATATATTACAATAAAAGAATTGACTGATTTTATTTGTGATTTAGAGGAGAAAAAAAGAATTAAGATAGTGTTACCACTATGGTTGGCAGAATTAGTAGCTCCAATTTGTGAACTGTATTATAATATAAAAAAGCAAACACCATTATTTACAAAATATTCTCTATATACATTATCTTCTAATTCTAATTTTAGCAATGAAAAGGCTAAAAAAGAATTGGAGTATAAAAATAGAAATATGAAAGATACAATTAAAGATACAATAAAATGGTTACAAGAAAAAAACTATATATAAAAAAACATTTAGTTAAAAATAAAGAACTACTTCATTCTGAATAAGTAGTTCTTTATTAAATTTATTTGCTTTATTCAACAATAG
>CAKOYB010000014.1 GCA_934130435.1 uncultured Clostridia bacterium | reverse complement strand
GATGAATAAAAAAATTAATTGTTCGAGCTGCTTAGAACATTATATTTTTTTATTAAGAGAAAAAATATATAGTTTGGGTGATGCTATCTTTCTATAATCTATATTAATAAATAAAAACTAATTGTTCGTGCTACTTGAAACATTATTTTTTATGAAAATAAAAAATATAATGTTTGAGTGATGATATTTTTTTATAATTCAAATCTTGTTAATTAAAAAATTAATTATTTATGTCAAAATTCTCCGTCCCAAATGACAACTAATAGCAAAATTTCTCGTCCTAATTGGCTTTATTGGCTTAAAAGTCACAATTGTTTGGTGTTCTTGGGAATGGTATTACGTCTCTTATGTTTTCCATTCCTGTGATGTACATTAATAGTCTTTCAAAACCTAATCCAAATCCTGAATGTATAACTGATCCATATTTTCTAAGATCTAAATACCAGTATAGCTCTTCTGTGTCTATATTCATTTCTTTCATTCTTTTTACTAGTTTATCATAATCCTCTTCTCTTTGAGATCCGCCCATTATTTCACCTGCGCCTGGAACTTCCAAATCTACTGCTGCTACTGTTTTACCATCTGGATTTAGTTTCATATAATATGATTTTATATCTTTTGGCCAGTTTTTTACAAATACAGGTCCATTAAAATATTCTGTTATATACTTCTCATGTTCTTTTGCTAAATCTTCTTCATAATCTGGCTTAAATTCCCATTCTCTATCTGCTTTTTTTAATATGTCTATTGCTTCTTTATGGTCTATTCTAGTAAAACTAGATTTTGTAACTCTATTTAACTTTTCTATTAAACCGTTTTCAATAAATTTATCACAAAATTCAATTTCCTCTGGGCATCTTTCTAAAACAGCTTTTACAACATATTTTAAGAAATCCTCTTCTATATCCATTAATTGTTCTAAATCGCAAAAGCATATTTCTGGTTCCATCATCCAAAATTCGTTTGCATGAGTTTTAGTATTTGAATTCTCAGATCTTAATGTTGGTCCAAATGTGTATATCTTTCCAAATGCTTGTGCAAAAGTTTCCCCATGCAATTGTCCAGAACCTGTTATATATGCTTTTTTTCCAAAGATGTCCTGTGAAAAATCTGTTTTTCCATCTTTCTTTGGCAATGGTTCATCTAAGTTTAATGTTGTTAATTTAAACATCTCTGCTGATCCTTCGCAATCTGCACATGTTATAATTGGACTGTTTAAATAAACATATCCATTCTTTTGAAAATACTCATGTATTGCAAATGCTGCTACACTTCTTATTCTAAAAATTGCACTGAACGTATTTGTTCTTGGTCTTAAATGTGCTACACTTCTTAGATATTCAAAAGAATGTCTTTTCTTTTGAAGTGGATAAGATAAATCTGCTAAACTAAATATTTTTACTTCTTTTGCTTGTAATTCAAATGGTTGCTTTGCATTTTCTGTTTTTACTAAAGTTCCTTTTACCGTTATTGTTGAACTAATTGTTAATTTGCAAATATCTAAAAAGTTATCTAATTTATCACTAAATACTATTTGAATATTCTTAAAAAAGCTACCATCATTTAGTTCTATAAATCCAAATGTCTTTGAATCTCTTACAGTTCTTACCCAACCATTAACTTCTATTTCTTTGTTAATGTATTTTTCCTTATCTAAATATAGTTCTTTTACCGTTACCATATAAAAACCTCCTTTAAAAAATACCAGTATTGTCCCTATGTTATAAGGACGAATACTGGTATCCGCGGTGCCACCTAATTTATTACTAAAATAACTTAATAATCTCTCTTTGCTCATTTAAGCATAGCAGTATGATCACGGACTGCTTCCGAGCTAATCTACTAAGCTTATGCTTTTCGGTAGCCTGCTCTGAGGTGTTCTTTCTCAATATATTTATAGTTATTTCACACTATACATAACTCACTTTTATAAATAATAAAGTTACTTTTCCTCTTCATTGCATTTTAAATATAATAGCATATGATTTTTTCTCTGTCAATTATATTTTAAATCTTATTCAGCTTTTGGAGATTCTTCGCTTTTTGCTTCTTTGTTTTCTACTGTTTTTGGTTCTTCAGCTACTTTTTCAACAGTTTCTGCAACTTCTTCTACTACAGCTGGTTCTTCTTTTAACTCTTCTTTTAAAGTAATTTCCTTTGTTTCAATTCTAGCTCCAATTTTTTCTTTAGTCTTAGAAGCTTTACCAACTCTGTCTCTTAAGTAGTAAAGTTTTGCTCTTCTAGCTTTACCAACTCTAACTACCTCAATTTTTTCAATCATTGGAGAATGGATTAAAAATGTTTTTTCAACACCAACACCATAAGATATTTTTCTTACAGTAAATGTTTTGTTTAATCCTCCTCCTTGTGTTTTTATTATAATTCCTTCAAAAACCTGTATTCTTTCGCGATTTCCTTCTTTTACTTTAACATGAACTCTAACAGTATTTCCTATATCTAATACAGGAATTTTATTTTTTAATTGTTCATGTTCAATTGACTTTATGATGTCCATTATGTTTTCTCCTTTCATTTTATTCTTTCAATAAATCTGGTCTTTTATTCTTTGTTATTTCTAGAGATTTTTCTTCTCTCCATTTTTTAATCTTTTCATGGTGACCACTTATTAATACCTCTGGTACTTTGTGCCCATTAAATATCTCAGGTCTTGTATATTGCGGATATTCTAAAGTGCCATTTGAAAATGACTCTTCTTCTATTGATTCTGTGTTTATCACTCCTTCAACATATCTACATACACTATCTATTAATACCATCGCTGGAAGCTCTCCTCCAGTTAAAACATAATCACCTATAGAAATTTCTTCATCTACAATTTCATCTAAAACTCTTTGGTCAATGCCTTCATAGTGTCCACAAAGCAAAATTATATGGTCTAATTTGCTTAGTTGCTTTACTTTTTCCTGCTCTAATTTTTTTCCTTTTGGAGATAAGTATATAAGCTTAGCATTTTCTTTATTTTGTATAGAAGAATATGCATCATACACAACATCTGGCCTTATTACCATACCAGCTCCTCCTCCATAAGGAGTATCATCAACTTTTTTATGTTTGTTTTTAGAAAAGTCTCTTATATTTATTAAATTAATATCTATTAGGTTATTTTCTATTGCTCTTCCAATTATACTTTCTTTAAGAGCTCCAAACATTTCTGGAAATAGTGTTAACACATCAAATTTCATATTTATAATCCTTTTATTAAATGTACTATTACCTTGTGGTTTTCTATGTCTATATTTTTAACAACATCTGGTATTACTGGTATTAATATTTCTTTACCCTCATTATCTTTTACTATGTATACATCATTGCATCCAGGCTGTAAAACCTCTGCTATATTTCCAAGAAGCTCCCCTTCTTCTGTATATACTTCAAGTCCTATTAAATCCACTATGAAATGTGCACCTGGTTTTAGTTTAATATCACTTCTTTTAATTTTTATATACTTGTTTCTAAACATTTCCCCTTGTTCAATTGTTTCTATTCCCTTAAATTTTAATAATACTAAATGTTTAGAAAATTTAACTTCTTCAATAATAAATTCTTCGTCTTTTTTGTTAAAGTCAATATATACTGTTTTAAAGTCATTAAACTGTTCTTTATTATCAACCAATGGTACAACTTTTACAAACCCCTTAATTCCATATGTATTAACTATTTGACCAATTTCTAATAAATCATTCATTTTATTATTTCCTTATTAGTCTAAGAATTCTACTGTAACTCTTTTGTTTTCTTTAGCAGCAATAGATTTCATTATTGCTCTTATTGCTTTTGCTATTGTTCCTTGTTTTCCTATTACTTTGCCCATATCACTATTAGCGACTTTTACCTCATATATAATATCTTTTTGTCCTTCAACTTCTTTTATTGATATAGAATTTTTGTCACTAACAAGTGATTCAATAATAGTTGTTAAAACCTCTTTCATTTTATGTCCTCCTAAATTGCAATTAAAAAATTAAGCAAGTTTTATTAGTTTTTTAACTGTGTCTGTTGGTTTTGCTCCATTTTTAATCCATTTTTCAACTTTTTCTTTGTCTAAAACTATTGCTTTTGGTTCTGTCATTGGGTCATATGTTCCTAATTGTTCAATGATTTTTCCATCTCTAGGAGATTTTGAATCTGCAACAACAATGTGGTAGAAAGGTGCTTTCTTTTTTCCAAATCTTTGTAATCTTATTTTTACCATATATTTCACCTCCTTAAATTTTAATGTTGGAAGTTTTATATTATATATCAAAATTAATATTATTAACAATTTAACTTCCTATTTTATATATTATAAAAATTTAATAACTATTTCATCATGCCTTTTAAAGAATTCATATCCATTCCATTTAGCATTTTTTTCATTCCGCCTTTTTGGCTTTTTATTTTTTTCATCATTGATTGTGTCATCTCAAATGATTTTATAAACTTATTTATTTCCTGAACAGAAGTTCCAGAGCCTTTTGCTATACGCATTCTTCTGCTTCCATTTAGAATTTTTGTGTTTCTTTTTTCCTTTTTAGTCATTGAACAAATAATTGCTTCAATTTTTGTAAATTCATTATCATCAACTTTTACATCTTTTAATGCATTCATTCCTGGAATCATTTTTAATAAAGCTGAGAAAGAACCCATTTTCTTAATTTGCCTTAACTGTGCTAAATAATCATCTAAATCAAACTCTTGCTTACGTAGCTTTTTTTCCATTTTTAAAGCTTCTTCTTCATCAAATGCCTCTTCAGCTTTTTCAATTATAGAAAGTACGTCTCCCATTCCAAGAATTCGTGATGCCATTCTTTCTGGATAAAATATTTCTATATCACTAAGCTTTTCACCTGTTGCTGCAAATTTTATTGGTCTATTTGTTACTTTTTTTACTGATAAAGCCGCTCCGCCACGTGTATCTCCGTCTAACTTAGTAAGAATTATTCCATCTATTCCAACTTGTTCATTAAATGTCGTTGCAACATTAACAGCATCTTGGCCTGTCATGCTATCTACAACTAAAAGTATTTCATGAGGTTTAATTCCTGACTTTAAATTTTTAAGTTCTTGCATTAATTCTTCATCTATATGAAGTCTTCCTGCTGTATCTAAAATTATTACATCATTTAGCTTAGACATTGCAACATTTAAAGCTTGTTTTGCAATATGTAAAACGTCTTTTGAATTTTCATTTGCAAACACAGGAATATTTAAACTTGCTCCAACAACTTGAAGTTGTTTTATAGCTGCTGGTCTATAAACATCACATGCAACTAATAGAGGTTTTTTTCCCTGCTTTCTTAATAAATTAGCTAACTTTCCAGCTGTAGTAGTTTTTCCTGATCCCTGTAAACCTACTAGCATTATTATCGTAGGAGGATTTGGAGTAAAGTTTATTTTGCTTTCTGTTCCTCCAAGAAGTTCTACTAATTCATCTTTTACAATCTTTATAACCTGTTGTCCAGGTGTTAATGATTTGAGTACATCTTTTCCTAAAGCTTTTTCTTGTATAGTATTTATAAATTCTTTTACAATTTTATAGTTTACATCTGCTTCTAATAAAGCAAGTTTTACCTCTCTTAAAATTTCTTTTAAGTCAGACTCTGTAATTCTTGTTTTACCTCTAAGTTTTCTTGTTATTTCCTGTAGTCTTGTAGATAATCCTTCAAAAGCCATAGGTTTTCTTCCTTTCTAAAACTGATTAACTTTTTCTATATTAAGCAATCTAGTTCTTGTTTTATGTTCTCTAAGATTTTTGCTATCTTTTTATCTGAATAGTTTGTTTGAATTGTGTTAATTTGAGATAAAATTTTGTTAATCTTTTTTTCTGTATCTATTGTTGTTTTCATTATTTGCAGTTTTTCTTCATATTCGAAGAGATTACTTTCCCCCTTTTTTATATTGTCCCTTGCAGCTTGTCTTGTTATATTATAATTTTCTGCAATTTCAGAAAGAGATAAGTCATTATTATAATAGTCATTAATATAATTAAATTGCTTTTCTGTTAATAGCTTGCCATATATTTGGCATAACATACTAATTTCTATATTCTTTTCCAAATTATACCTCTTTCAAGTTAGATGTAATGCTTATATACTTTACACCTTTTTTAGCTATTTGTCAAGTATTTTTAACAATAAAAAAAGAAATACTGCAAATGCAGTATTTCTATCTTATACATCTCCATTAAAGATTCTAATAGTCTGAATTAAGTTTAGTTTTTTTAGTAGCTCCTCATCAGTAACTGTCTGGTATATTTCATTTTCTGTTTCGAATATAAATTCTGTTCTAACTGTTCCATTAAAGTTCTCTATACTTCCGTGCTTTTTCTAATTCTTCCGTTTTATCTTCTATTATGTAATAATACTTTTTATTATCATACATAAAATTATCTAAAATGTAGAAATAATTACCATTAAACTGAATTTTGGCTTTAAACTTAATACTTTCTTGCCCTAGGTTTGCAATACTTTCTTTAAAATCATTCATATTAACTATCTCCTTTGTATATTTCTTGTTTATTAAAATTTAGTCTCTGTCTTGTTCTGTATCATCATCTCTTGTAATGTTATTTGCATCATTAGTTATTTCTCTTGATTTATTCTTTCTTGCATTGTTTCTATATTTTAGTGCAACAGCTGCAGCTGTGATGTATGAAAGTGGTTCTATACCATATTTAACGCTTTGTCCTTGTAATGTAACTTTTACAGGTTCTTTAAGTGCATTAACTAATTCTCTAAATGCTTTTCCGTCTCCTATTTGTTTCATCATATTAACTACTGCTGTATAATCCATCTTTCCATTTTTTAACATATCTAATGATATAAGGTTTCTTTGTTGTGTGTAATATTGCAATCCCTCATTTGCTGTTATTCCGCCCTTAGTTATAGCTGCTTCCTCAGCATGTGCAATTGCATCACTGCCCGGTCCTCCATTGTCCATATCCCAAGCTTCTCTATGTCTACTTGCACTTGCCAAAGTTTTCGCTGCATCTTGAGTTCCAGCTGCTTTAACTTGTTCTCCAATCCCTTCTGTTCTACTTACTTCAGTTTCTAGATTTGCATTTGCTTCATTAACTGTCCTTGCTTCTCTCATATTCATTATATCTGTAAATGCTCTTGCAACAGTAGTTGCAATTGCTATATTAGCTAAAAGAAGTTTACCTCTATTTTCTTCTTGCATGTTAAATATTTTAACTTTTCCACTTTCAGAGGTTCCTCTTGATATTCTACCATTTAATGAAAATTTTTCTCCTTTTTCATAACTTTCATCAATTGCTCTTTGAGCTGTATTGCTTAGTAGTTCGTTTCCACCTTCATGTGCATCTGCTGCTATTCTTGATAGCTTTGCTCTTTTTTGTTCATCTTCAATATTGTTTGGATTTCTTTTTGCTAGAAACCAACCTCTAATGTCTCTATACTTTCCTGTTTTGTGCTCTGCTCCTGTCATGAATGCATTAACTCTATCTGCTCTTTCTTGAGCTTTTCGTCTGATTTCGTTTCTTCCATCTATAAGTTTACTTTGTTCTTCTATTAATTCATTTTTTCTTATTTCATCTGTTTCATTGCTTATTTCTGCAGATAATTGATCTATTTTTTGTTCGAATCTTTCTTGTGCATTGTTTAAAGACTCAATTATATTTCCTTCTTCTGTTTGCATTCTCGCAGAAATCAAGTCTAATATTGCACTATTAACTTTTCCATTCTTCATTTCTGTAGAATCAAGATATCTGTCAGAATCATATTTTATCTTATTTTTTCTATGTGCATTTGCTTCTTCTGGTGACATAGTTAGAACGCGAAATTCATCTGGTGATAGTCTATTTACATTATTCTCCATTTCTTTGATCTTTCCTTTAGTTCTAAAAGCACCGCTAATTGCCTTTGCTCCAAGTTTAAACGGAACTTGAGCTAAACTTGGTAAAAATGCTAACAATTTTTGTGAAAGATCTGCATCTTTTCCTTGACTAAAGAATGGTGATTGTGCAAATTTATATAAGTTATATTCCATTGTTCCAACATGTTTTGTATGTATTTTACTTATAATTTCATGATATGTTGCTATTGGAAGATTATCCTTCTTTTCTGGATCTGGTGTTGGTGTTGGCGTTGGTGTTGGCGTTGGTGTTGGCGTTGGCGTTGGTGTTGGTGTTGGTGTTGGTGTTGGTGTTGGATCTGGGTCTCTTCCTGGATCTGGATCTGGTTTTGGATTTGTTCCTGTTCTTGAACCTCTTCCCTCAAATCCAAAATATTCATCATTTGCTCTTCTATCATCTCTATTATTTTCTACTATATCTCCTTGTCCATGGAAAAACTTTGAATATTCAGATACTTGTTGATCAGTATATTCAGTAGTTGGTTCTCCATAACCTCTTACTTCCTCTATGTATTTTTGAAATTCGTCTTTTAATGCTTCTTTATCTTTTAGTTCTTTTTCTAACTTATCTAAGTCATCATAAAGTCTAAGAATTTTTGGATTTCCATTTTCATCTAATGCTTCTTTAGTTCCAAATTCTATATCTTCAATTTCTCTTTTCTTAAGTTTTATTTGCTTTTCTATTTCTTTTATTTCGTTTTCTGTGTTAATTCTACCTTGAGTTAATGTTCTTGTTGCTTTATCTCTGTCATCATAAATCTTTTTATATTCTTCCATTATCTCAAGTTCTTCATCTATTTTTTTAATTCTCTTTGTTATTTCTTGGTATATATCTTTATATGAACTATTTTTTTGACTTTCGTATATTTTTTGTTCATCTTCTAGTCTTTCTTTAGATAGCTTTAATCTTTTTATTTCCACTTCACTTAGAACTTTGAATTTTTCAATATTTCCATATCCGTCTTTTTTTTCAAAGTTTTGCATTTTTTCATTTAATTCTTTGATTCTTTTTAAGAATTCATCAGGGTCTGGTAAATTTTCTTCAATTTCATTACCATTAATTTGTTCAATCTCTCTTTTTGCATTATTTATAAGATTACGTAAATTTCTTCTTTCAACTTCTGCTGCATCTGTATTTTTGTCCTTCCATACTGTATCTAATTCTTCTTGCCATCTTTTAATGTTTTCATTTAGTTCTTCTAGTTTTTCGTTCATACGATAAACCTCCTACAATTTTTATACTATTTTATTATAACATATTTTTCCTTTTTTTACAACAATTTTTGTCTTTTTTGTTATTTATAAAATAAATGTAATATATTAGAAACATTATTGTTATATTAGTTTATTTTTTTTATTTGGTTTAGCATTATATCTCCAAACACACCATATCCTACAGTTGGATCTGATACTAATACATGTGTAAGTGCTCCAACAAATTTTCCGTTTTGAATTATTGGACTACCACTCATTCCTTGTATAATTCCTCCGGTTTTATTTAGTAATTTTTTATCGGTTATTTTTACTATCATACTTTTGTTATTCGAATTGTTTGCTCTAAAGATTTTTTGTATTTGTACTTCATACTCATTTACTTTATTATTTTCTACAGTGCATAATATACTTGCTTTACCTGTTTTTATTTCGTTTCTTGTTGCAATCTCCATCTCTTTTTGCTCATTTATTTTTAAAGCACTGCTATTAGTAACGCTTCCATATATTCCAAATTCGGTATTGCTATATATTTTTCCAACTATAGCGGAATTTTCTATGTTCCCTTCTATTCTACCTGGATTATCCTTTTCTCCTTTTTCAACCTTTTCTATTTTGCTTGTAACAATCTCTCCCGTTGATATTTCTACAATTTTTCCTGTATCTATATCTTGTATACTATGTCCCAATGTTGCACATGTGTTTGAATTTTTTTCATAAAAAGTTGCAGTTCCAACTCCTGCTGCTGAGTCTCTTACCCATAGTCCTAATTTATACAAATTATTAGAAACTTTTACTGGTTTTATGCTTCCAATTTTTTCTTCTCCATTTTTTATAAAGGTTATTTGCATCTCTTTTCCTTTATATTTACTCACACATCTTAGCAATTCTTCTGTATTTGATATGCTCTCGTTATTTATTTTTATTATTGAATCGCCTTCATCTATTCCGCTACTCTCGTACGGTTTATATATCTTATTATCTTCTCCTTCTATTTGGTTTTTTCCAACCACCAACACTCCTTGTGTGTACAATTTTAGACCAATTATATTTCCAAGAGGTATTACCTTAGTTTGATTTATCACATTTGCTTTAATTTTTTTTAAGTTTATTCCTAATAAGCTTACATTATATTCTTTTGTTTCTGTTTTTCTTTGTGCCATTTCAGCCATATTAGTTGATACTGGTATTGATTCTGTTATTTTTAAACCAGCTACAGTTCTTATTCTTATATTTTCATTTTTTAATATAATGATGTTTTCTGGAATTGTACTAATGTTAGTTACATACGCAAGAAGAATTGAAAGTAAAACTATAACTTGTAATTTTTTTATATTTTTTTTAATAAATAAAAACATGGATATCCCTCTTTCCATATTAGGATATCCATATATATACATTGTTATTCTTATTTACTTTTTATATTTGCATTAAAATTATCTGTAGATTTTGAAGTGTTGTATCTTTCTCTTGCTAAAGCTGTCCAGTATGCTTTCGTAGCTTCAGAATTTTCATTTTTTTCTTCATTTTTTTTTATATAGGCATATATACTTTTTTCTATTACATATGCATCATTTACGCATTCATAACATGATAACGTATAATGCTTACTGTAATATACCCAATGATTGGTTCCTTCTACTTCTCCATCTTGTGTTATTATTCTTATTCCCATAAACTCATTAGCTTTATAGCCTGTAAGATTTTCATCGACATGTCGTATGTCATGGTATATGCCTGTTTCGTCGTAATTATTTTTTCCCTTTATAAAGTTTAATGAATTTGGATTTGGGTATTCTGTATGGAATGTTGAATTTTGTACACAATAGTTATTATATTGTGTAAATCCTATATCTATTCCTTGTAAAAAAGTAATTATAGAAACATTTGAATATACTTTTTTCCAATCATCATCTGATAATATAGGCATTTTAGGTTTACTATTAGATATAGTTTGTCTATTAGTATAAGCACTTATTGCAGTATTTAAATTTGATTGTATTGTATTCTTTATTATGCTATTCTTATGTTTTGAAAATGCAGAATTAGTATCTTCAGGGTCGTTTTCTGGTTTTATATTTAAATCCCCATCTTTACCTATATTATTATTCCACCATTCTGTGAATTTTGTAGCCTCATCAAAATATTTTTGTGCACTATAATCCTTTTCATCTGTAGGACTAGTGGTTTCAAGTATTTTGTAATTAGAATATGTATACCATTTTTCTCTACTTATTATATTATCATTAGAATCCACCCATTTAATTTCGCTTTCAGAGATACGCAATTTTTTTAGGCCATTTCCCACATATTTATATATCTTTGTTTTATTATTATATTTATATATGCAAGGTATTAGGTAGTATTCATAAATTGTTTTTTCCTTTATTCCATCTCCTGTAATTTCATCTTTTGAATGTTCATATATAATATATTCCTGCAACGTTTCTCCTTCAGTTATATCATGATCTGAACTGCTTAAGTATCCTGCCTTTGTAATATACTCGCCGTCAAAAGTTCCTGAAACTGCCACATAATTATCTAATGAATATCTTATTATTATGTCTTTTCCAACTTTTTCTGAATAATACACATAATTTTTAAGCATATTTTCATATTTATTTTTTTCATTTATAGTAGGTGTATACATATAAAAGCCATCATACAATCCAAATACCATTGCAGGGATAAAATCATTAATATCGTTTTCATTGTATGCAGCAAGTCCATTAGATGCTGCTAGACTTTTTATAAACATATTAATAGATGCTTTTATGTTTTCTCTTTTAGGTTCTGCGTTTGAAGACAATTCATTATTCATTGAATTGTCTTCAAACGCTTTTATTGCATCTGAAGTTGCACTTTTTAATGCTTCATTATACTGTATTTGTAGTCTAATCGTTTTTACTTCTCCTGCAAAATACACAGATAAGACTACCATTAAAGGTATAACTATAATTAAAAATATTATAGTCATATTTTGCAATTTCATATGTTACCTCCTATACTAATTTCAATAAAGGTGAACTATGAAAATAGTTCACCTTGTCTTCTTATTAAATATTTTCAGTTGCTCCAATAGCTGATGAATATTGAACATATATAACATAAGATTCATTTCCTGTTAATCCATATAATAGATTTTTAAACATTTGAGACATAGTAGTATTAGTGTTTTTTACTTTTACTATAATATAATCACCCTGTTTAAGTTTTATTGTTCCAGTTTTAAGCTTTTCATGTACTTGTTTTGTATATAATGAATAGTATGTTGTGTCCCCCATCTTTTGGTTATCCTTTTTTTTACCAGGGTTTTTATCTGCAATTCTAAGTTCTATCTCAATATCATAACTATTTCCTGTTGCTTCTAATTCGTTTTCTAATATTTCTAGATCACTCAATGTCATAATTCCTGATGAAGCAATCTTATTTACATATGTAGTTACCAAAGATTGAACAGCAAGTTGTGCTGTAGTATCATTTTTATCTGACATAGCTTGCATTGGAAAAATAAATAATAAAATAGCCGCTAACCCAATAATAACAACAGTTGTTAATACTTCTCCACTATTACTTCGCATATTTTCCTCCTTTATTCTATAATAATATATATAACTTCTACAGTTGGCATTTCATATTGTTTTAAAAGATTTGTATTGCTCTTTCCATCCTTATAATATTGGCTATTATCTATTTCTTTTGTTATTTCAATAAATTTATCATAATCTTTAATGCCTTTTCCTTTATATCCATAATTGCTTATATTTATTGTATCTTTTGTAATATCTGCTTTTATCCTATCTAATATATTAGAACTGTTTCCAAACCAAGGTGCACAAATTGTGCCATTCTCCATTGTATATAAATTTGTAAGATCAGTTTCAATAATATTTGGAGTAAAATCGCTCCTATTTATTCTACATTTAAGGTTGCAATTTAAATTATCAATAAACTCTTGTTTAGGATATCTAGTAGTTCCCTTATCATCAACATATGATTCAGGTATATTATTCCAATTGTTCATCAAACTTTCTGTTGAACTATCATATCTTGCAATTACAGTTCTGTCTTTTTTCATTATAGTTACTCCAATTTTTTCTTTGTCGTATCTATAAATCGTTGAGATTACTGAATCTATTCCTACTATTCTGTTACCTTCATAAGTATAATTAGCTGTGTCACTTTCCATTCCACTTTTAGATTTATATAAATAATTTTCTACATCACTACTTTCTAGATATGCTTGTTTGTCTTGCATTTTAAGCACTGCATCAGATGAGTTCTTTGCCGAGGTAAATGTAGTAAAAAATACTGTTAAAGCAAGTATAAAAACTAAAACAGCTGCAGCCATTCTTATTGCTTGTGCAGCATTTTCCATAGAAAACACTCCTCTCCGTTTAAACTCCTACTTTAAATTTCAATTTTTACTTTATATTTATATTATATATATATCCATCGCTGCCATAATCCAAAGTTATTATTGATTGTTCAGTTGGTATTTGATATGATGTTGCATCACCTTTATTTATTGTAACTTTTTTTGAATTAGTTGCATTTGAGGCTATTACCTTTTGAACTAAACTTGAAATCTTATTTGGTCGTTGAGTTCCAGAAAATGAGGTAAATTGGCTATTAAATGTTAAGGCTGCTGTTGATTGCATTGTAGATTGTGATTCTTTAGATGCACTTGCTCCTGAATTAAATACTCTCATGCCTAATGCTATTAATAAAATTGCTATTAGTACACTTCCTGCAATTAATAATGCTTTTGTTGCATTTTCCATTTGCTTTTCCTCCATAATTAATATTATAAATACACAAGCTAAAATACACTTTTTAGATATACTTTAGCTTATGTATTTGCATACATAAGCTTTGCTTTATTTTAAAAAACTATCTAGTCCTGACATTGAGCTATTTGCAGATTGAGCAGCTTTATTTGTTTGCTCTGTAATCTTTGTTCCTGTTTGTTGTGCTGAACTAGCTGCTCCACCACTTGTATTTAATACTCTCATTCCGAAAGCAATTAATAATATTACTACTAGTATAGCTGCTGCTATTAATAGTGCTTTTGTTGCGTTCTCCATTTTTTTATCCTCCTTTGTAATATATATTTTTTAGATTAAAAAATCCAAACATAAAAAACTAATTATTTAAATTCTGCTGCTCAATTGTTATGCCTTTTATCCTTCCATTTTCATGGTATGTTATTTCTTTTATTTTAAACTTTTCAGTATTAAAATTAGTTATAAAACTAGAAATTCCAACTTTGCTTATTGCCTCCATTCTATAGCTTTTAGTTTGTTTTTTTTCTTCGTCTATTATCATTATAACTTCAATAATAATACTGTTGGTGTTATTTTCTATATATTGTCCTTTATTATTTTGTGGAATACTATTCTTTTCATTTTCATTCATTGCCTTATTAATTAGTGTTATTACTTCTGTACCATAAAGTTCTCTTTTTTTATATTGTTCATATTCGTAATTCTGCATTTGTGCTTGTCTATATTGGTTTCTGTTTTGAGTAATCCAAATATAAAATACTGCTATAAATATTATAAATAATATTATTATGATTGTTATGGTTTTCTTCAAGTTTCTCTTCCTTTCTACATTATACTATTTAATAAAACTTTATGCAATATTTTTTTTACCTTTTATTTTTCCTTTTATTGGAATTATTATTTTGCAGTGCTACTTATTTGTAATGCTAATTTCCGTTACAAATCCATCTTTATCATAATCATCTATATTTAATTTGTATGTTTTGTCTATATTATCGCTAATCTTGTCTTTTAATATTTTTTCTCCCTTTATTTTGACTTTTCCACAGTCTTGTACATAATTATAAATGCTTACTACATCATATACTGTTAATTCCTTGTTTAAATATTTAGAAAAGTGCACATTAAATTGTTCAACTTCCAGTCTTGATGCTTCTTTCTCTCCCGCTTTTCCAGCGTTTCCTCCACTTCTAAATAATATTATCATTAGTGTTATTATTAGTATACCAATTAAAATACTAGCTGCCATAAGTAAAGCTCTTGTTGCATTTTCCATCTATTTTTCCTCCATATAACAGAAGTTTGTTTTATAAGCTTAATATAATTCTAATAATTTTTCATTTTTTTTCTGTAATACTAAATGTAATTTTTGATACTTTTCCTTTTTCATACTCAATATCTTCACATTTATATACGTTTCTTGTATATTCTGTAATGTTATCTGTTACATACTTATCTTGTACCTGATTACCAATTTCAACAGTTATTCCATCTTCCTTAGCCCTATTTATTATAGTTATCACTTCTGTGCCATAAACAAGCTTTCCTTTATATTTTGCATATTTACTATTAAACTCTTCAATTTGTCTAGCTTCCTCAGTACTAAGATCAGCTTTTTTTATTTGAGCTATTCTTGTAAATAATATTACTATTACTGAAATGATTACTAGCGCTATTAAAATTCCTGCTGCCATTGTTAAAGCTTTTGTTGCATTTTCCATCTATTCCTCCTATATTTTAAAATGTTGACATTTGAGACATGCTGCTGAATGTTTGTGTCATGCTTGATAATCCTATAATAATCATTGGTCCAACTAAATAACCAATAAATAAGCTTATCATCGGTGTAAATCCAATTGCTTTTCCTATTAATCCTTTTCTTGAAATTAATCTATTATTTGATTCTTTTCTTTTTTCTTGATAATAATCTCTTTCTGAATCTAGTTCATCAAAAGCCTTGCTGATAGGAATTTTTTCAACTGCAGCTTGTAAACTTTCTACAATTCTAATAAATTTAATATATGTTACATCATTTTTTAATTGTTCTAGTGCTTCCCAGGCTCCAGCCTCGTAATTGTTAACGCACTTTGTTATTGGTTCTCTAAATATATTTGAATATCTTTCAAGCCATTCTAGAATTATTTCAACATTTACTCTTTCTATTTTCATAAGCATCAGTATAATTGTCTGGAATTGCATTACTTCATCTTCCATTTCTAAAGCACGCATCTTAGCTTGGAAGAATAGCAACCACATTGGAAACATATATCCTAAATAGGCAAATGCTATTGATATTAATAATTCCAAATAGTTAAAGTATTCATTATTTATTGTTTGTAACTTTTTATATATCCTATTTGTAGCTTCTTCTATTTCATCTTCTGTAGCTTCAGCATAGTCTTGTGAATTTCTAATTGCTAATTTTAATGTTTCTTTATTTACTTTTTTTCCTTTATACTTATCTAAAAATACATTATCACTTTTTAAAGTCTGCTGAACTCCAAATAATTCTTCTGAAGACATTCCTACAATTGTTGAATCTTGTGAAGTATTTGTATAAACATAATCAATAGAGATTTTATGTATTTTTTCTATTGCAAAAATTGATATTGCAAACACCACTATCGATAAAACAATTCTATTTAAATATAGCCATTCCATTTTAAGCTTTGAAGCTGAATCTTTTAATAATTTTTCAGTTTTTCTATACTCGCGTGTTCCTTTTTTAGGAACAAACATATCAACAATTTTTTTAATAATAGCCTTACTATATAACTTTTTCTGCCAAGGATTCTCATTTACTATTGCTTGAATTGATCCATTGTCTTTTACTTTTCTAATTAGTACAAAGCATACTGCTGTCAGAATAAGAATTATTGCTTGAACTATAAATCCTAGTTTTCCACTATAGAAAGAGTCTGTAAAGCTAAATTGTGATACAGCCCAGTTTTTAAGTGGCTCTATAAAAAGAACTGGAGCAATTGCTATAAAAGACAAACTTTGAAATACATAATTTAATTTTTCTCTTTTTAGTATTTCAATTTGCATTTCTTGTGCTATATTATTTATGTTTTTCAAATATAAAGATTCGTCATTTATTGTTCTGTCTCCAAACTCTTTTGTTAAGTATGAAACTCCTGCAAACTCTTTTAAGTAGCTGTTTGGTGCAACATCGTAATACTTCTCTAATTCTCCTTCCGGATCGTCAGATACTAGTACTTCATATATTTTTTCGGCTTGATGTGAAACCTCTTTTTCATCATCTTGTGCAACCTGATATATTGCCTCTTCAACCATATTTGTTTCATGGTATGCATGTCTAATCTCAGTAAATAAATCAACCTGTTGTACTAAAATTTTATTATCTAATTTATCAACACTGCTATCAATTATAACTTCAGTTACAAATATTTCATAAATTATTAATATAAATTTTAACAAATAGTTATCTTTTGTAAGTATGATGATTAAAATTGTAAATGGTATAATAATCATCAGCGCTTTAGTTAATGATTTTGCCGCTTGTTTCCTCGTTAAATACTCATCTTGTACACTTATTATTTCTAGTCTTCTTCTGAGTTTTGATAAATATCTACTAAAGAACGGAATCTTTGTATATAAAACGTATAATTTCTGATAAATTACATCAATAGAGAATGTATTAGTTTGAAGATTCTTTCTTAGCTCCTTTGCATATCTTAAATCTTCTTTATTAAATGATTTTGTAAGTGCCATATATCCTATAAAAAGTAGTAGTAATCCTCCTGCAGCTATTCCTATAATGATATAAAATAAAGAATCTGCCATTTTAATACACCTCCTGTCTTTAGTATAGTTTAAATATTATTTTTTTCTTGGTCTACCTCTTTTTGCTGTTATTTTGTTTTGGTTTTCTACATAGTCTTCTGGTTTTTTTACTTCTGTTTTCCATACTCTTTCGACAAATCTATCAAATTCTTCTTGATCTGATTCGTTCATGTTTTTTCTCATTTCTGATAAGTTATAATCAGAAATTTTATTTGTTATTACATATTCATCATTTATGTATTCCATTATATTTATATATTTGTATGTTTCTTTATCTGTAATTTTAGTAAAATAGTTAGTTGCGTTATCTAAAAATTTATCAAGCTTTCCTTCTAGAGTTTTTTCTTTTCTATGATCAAATGTATATAAGTTCTGGTTTTCTACTGGTATACATTCTGTAATTCTTTCTATATATCTTCTTCCTCTAAAATCTTTAACTAAATGTATATCAAAGTTTAAAACTTGTATAACCTGTTCTTCTGCTGTTTTCTCATCTTTAAATACACCTGTTCTTAACATAGAGTTTCTTAGTGCTGTAACTAAGTTAGGAAAAGTTTTAGCATGGTGTGTAAATAATGTGAACTTTGATGCTACTTGGGCTGCTTGTATCATCCAAGATGCTACGGGGTCTGTTGCAACCTCTCCGGATTATATTAACAGAACCATCTGTTTTCTTTTGAACGTCTAGTCCTTCTTGTCCAGATATTGTATCTGTTTCTCTAAAGGTTAAAATATTTCTTGTTGGATATATTTTTCTTAAGTGCAACTCAAACGCTGTTTCCTGAACCCTTATGTTCATTGTTTCGTATATGTTTTCTATCATTCCCATAAGCATTGTTGTTTTACCACAACCTTGTTCTCCTGTAAGTGAAACAATCCTTGCCCCTTTTACTAAGAACTTTAGCAAGTCTATTGCATTTTCTTTTCCTCCACAAGTTATAAGTTGCTCTAAAGTTGCCCTTTTAACGTCAAACTTTCTTACGAAAAATGCCCATGTTTCTGAAAAGCTTGGTCTTACAACAACAACACGAGATCCATCTTTCATTTCGTTTATTTTATATCCGTTTGTATCAGATAATTGTCCTGGGTTATTATATTTATATATATTTTGACAAACCCTTTTTAGTTCTGACTCAGACCCAAATGATAAAAATTCAAGTCTTATTGACTTACCTTGGAAGAATATCCAAATGCTATCACATGCTCTAGGTACACGATTTTCTAAAACTTGATTTAAATAATCTCCATCCGTTTGTGCAACTTGGCTTAAGAATGATTCTGGTAGTCCAGATACACCTCCTGAAACGCCATCTATATTCATATCTCTTACTTCATCTATGCTACTATAGCCTTTATATTTTTGGTATATTCTTTGTACTACTACGCTTAGTTTGTCTGTAAATGATAATGTCAATTGCTCTTTGTCAAATATATCGCTTATCTCTTCTTTTGTTATTACATAGCAAGGTTTTGCTTCCCCTTCAATATATTTTAGTTCAGCTAAATTATATTTTTTTATTAGTTGAGTTAAAGCTTCATATTTAAAATCTTTTTGATATACATATATAAGAATATCAAATTTATCTTGTGGTGTTAATAAAGATGGTAAGTCAAAAGGTATTGCTTTTGATATGTTAATTTCGTTTACTCCATACTCTTGAAGAAGTAAATCATATATAAGTGTTTTTATGTATTTTTTGTCATTAACATCTCCATATGTACATCCTTTAAGTGCTTTTTTTAGCTCATATTTCTTATTTTTTCTTTTATTAAGTTCTTCTTCTGAAAGTCCTATATCATATAGATTAACTTTTGTAATTTCGTCTAGTCTTTTCTTAACAAATTCAAGCATTTTTTCTATACTGTATGTTTTTTCGTCTACTTCAATTTTTTCTACTATTTCTGCATTCTTCTTGTTTTTTAGAACTCTCATAATAATCATTGTAGCTATTATTATAATTCCAATAAGTAATAGAAAATTTCCAATACCTCCCATTAAGTGTATCCTCCCTTAATCTATCTACTCCTTCGTAAAATCTCGTACTTACTTATTATTGCCTGCATTAATTCTCTGGTTTCTTCCAAAATATAATTGTTTTTGTTTCTTCCTTTTGAGCTTCTTATTTCAAGAAGAAAGTTTGCAAGTCTTCCTTCTTGTGTAGCTTCAAAAAGCTTTGTATTATAACTCATCGGATATATAACATCGTTTTTCCATATATTCTTTGTTAGATACTTCGTGTCATACTTCGTTTCTGAGTCATATTTGCCTATAGTCCAAATTAGCTTATTTTCGTTTAGTATGCTTTGTGCTTGCCTAACTCTCATAAAGTTTAACATCTGTTCGCTATTTTGCATTGTATTTAAAACTACTATATCTGATTGCTCTAAAATTTCCCATATTTGGGGCAAATTAATTCCTTTTTTTAAATCAACAAATACATAATCATAATATTGTGCAGCGTTTGTTATTATTTTTCTAAAGCATTCTAATAGTTCGTTAATGTCCTTTCCCATCAAACTTGGTGAATACAATATTTCTAGTCTATTGTTAATAATTACTTTAGTATAATCCTTTATTAGTTCTGGGGACAGTCTGTTTGTTCTTGTTAATCTTAATAATCCCTCTATTCCAGAGTCCAAATCCATTCTAGGCTTTGACTGAATAATTGATCTTAAGATTCCATCGTTGTTTTGTTGCATTCCAAAGTTCTTTTCTAGCTGGTTATTATTTACATCTGCAGATATTAATAGTATCTTATATGAACAATCCATAGCCATAGCAGTAGCTACTGAAGAAGCAACTACAGTTTGGCCTATTGTTTTTTGCGTATTACTCCAAAATGTTACTATTGGCATTATTTTTTCCTTTCGTTTTAACTTGCTGAATTCAAATTGCTAAAGTAAAGTGATCTAGCTTCTTTTAAATTTTTTATTTCTTCTTCTATCTTAGTCTCTAGATTTTTTAATCCTGTATCGTCATATTTATTAAGTTCTGAATTTATTGTTGAATTTCTTAAATCTTTTAATGCTTGTATATATCTTCCTTGTCCATTAGATTTTTTCTCTGCAGGTATATTTGCATTGCCAGAAATCAATAGTGTTACTGCTTGGTTTGGTGTATATGTTACTGTTGTTTGATTTTGTAATCCAGCATCTGTATATCTTGTTGCATATAGTTTTGACCCAAGCATTATATAATGTTCAACTATTGCATTGCTCATCGCTAGAGTCTCTTCTTCATCTAAATTCATCCATATAGTTGTATCATTGCAATTAACAACTCTTTTTTTGGCAATAACTATAAAATCCTGTCCTGATGGCAATAAAAGTCTTATATCAACAAAGTCATTATTTTTCAATGCTGTAGGAAGTGAAATCATGTTATATTCTTGTTGTCTTACATCATTTTTTACTGTTTCTGTTGGTTCATTTATCATACTTTTGGCTAACACTGTACCAGCTGCCAAATTCACTTTTGCTGTGCTTCCTGTTTTTATTGTTCCATTAACAACGTAATCTGTTGAAACCATTGATTCTTGTACTTTTATTATTGATACATCATTAGAAGTTATTTCATTTCCAGATTTAATATCCTTGTTTAAAACCGAAACTTCAACTTTTGCGTCTTTTGAAGTTCCACTTATGCTTAAAATATCTGGATTAATTATCATTCCTACAAGCAATGTAAGTACTGCTCCTATTATTAGTCCTATTACTGCTCCTAGGATTATTGCATTATTTCTCTCCTTTTGAATTGGATTAGTTGCCATAATACTACCTCCATAAAATAAAAATGTTTATCTACATTTTTCGCGTTATTATATAATATTCTATACTTTATTTTACAATAATTTGAGTCATTATTCAATGAGCTTTTTTATCTGTAATTAAAAAGTTTTATATTTGTAATATGTTCGTAACATTATATATATTTATATATAACTTTTGCTACTCCATCATCATTGTTGCTTTCTGTAATATAATCCCCGATGTCTTTTGAAGCTAATGCACTTTTTCCCATGCTTACTCCAAGTCCGGCATTTTGTATCATTTTCCTGTCGTTTTCGTTGTCTCCTATACACATAACTTCCTTGTTTTCTATATTTAATTTTTTTATAAGAAATTCTATAGCATCCCATTTATCTGCATTTTCATTTGAAATTTCAGTATAAAAATACTCCATTTTTATATCATTTGTTCCGTCTTTTATTATTTTTCTAGACATATGTTCAACATCTAGTATATTAATGTTATTAATTTTGCTTATTTTATCTGTTATTCTATTAAAGATAATATTATTGTCGTCACATATTATTATCTTTAGTATTTTAAAATCATTGTTTTTTATATATTCATATATGTCACTTACAATTTCTATATTTGTTTGTTTATCAATTGGTTTAAAATTATTCTCACTGTTAAAAACTTTGACATTATAATTAATATTTTCTGTAATTATTCCATTATCTGTATATACATTAAAGAAAATACTATTATTTTTACATATATCAATAATTTTTAATGCTTTATCTTTTTCTAAAAAATTTTCATACATGTTTCTACTATTTTTTATATTATATATATTTGCTCCATTTCCGGCTATTAAATAATCGTTTATTCCTAAATCTAAGCTTATTTTCTTTACCGAATCAGTATCTCTTCCTGATGCTATAACTACTCTTGAGCCCCTTTTCATTGCATATTCGATTGCTTTTCTATTTTCTTTACTAACTTCTCCATAAGAATTTAGTAGTGTTCCATCCAAATCAATTGCTATTAATTTATACATTATTTTCTCCTTTTTATTTTTTTCTTCTTAAATTATATAATTATTTACTTTTTTTTACAACATTTATTTTTTTACTTTATCTGTACTTTTATTTTTGCAATATTTTCCAGTTTATTTTTTTGTTTTTTACGCATTATAAATATTGAAAAACATTTTAATATGTTTTTTCTAAAAAATTTCCTAGGAGGTGAAATTATAATGGCAAGAAGTAATCAAAAAGTTGTACCAGAAGCAAAAGCAGCTCTAGACAAATTCAAATATGAAGTAGCTAGTGATATGTGTGTTAAAAATATATTTAAACACTACTATCTACTAGCTACTTTATTTTTATTTATGCTATTTTCTTTTTT
>CAKOYB010000013.1 GCA_934130435.1 uncultured Clostridia bacterium | reverse complement strand
CTAAGCAGTGCGAACAATTAGTTTTTATTTATCGAGCTTTAAAGTATAAAAAGATAAAACCACCCAAACTATATATTTTTTCTCTTTATAAAAAATATAATGTTCTAAGCAGTGCGAACAATTAGTTTTTATTTATCGAGCTTTAAAGTATAAAAAGATAAAACCACCCAAACTATATATTATTTTCTCTTTATAAAAAAATATAATGTTCTAAGCAGCACGAACAATTAATTTTTTTATTCATCAAAAATAATATATAGTTTGAGTGGTTTAAGTTAACACTTGTTGTTAGCCGTTTTAAATTTTATATAAAACTATTGCAAATCAAATATTCTTATGTAATAATAAAAACAGTTAATTAAAGAAAAAGACAACGCAAGAAAAAAATATAAAAGGAGAAATTACAAATGATGAAGCTTGTAACGGCTGGGACTGTAACACACACACACACACACACACACACAATGTAATTTAAAAGAAATAAAAAGAGCAGAAAATAAAACTGCTTTACTTTGGATATATTAAAAGAGATGGATAAAAGTTCATCTCTTTTTGCGTTGCGAAAAATAAAGGAGGAAGAAAGATGGAGAAAAAGTTAACAAAAAATGAGAAAGGAATAACATTAGTTGCTTTAATAATAACAATAATAATACTTTTGATATTAGCAGTAGTAAGTATAAGAGCAATAAAAGATGGTGGAATACTAAGTAAAACCCAAACAGCAAAAGAGGTATATTCAAGAGCAGAGGAAGAAGAAAAAGTAAAATTAGCTGTACAAGAGGCAGCAATAGATGGAGCTGGAACAGTAGAAAAAGAACATTTAGAGATTGCTGTTAAAAATCAATTTAAACCAAAAAATACGCAAGTTAATGATGATGGAACTAATTTTTTAGTGACAATAGAAAATTCTGAAAATGAATATTTAGTATCAAAAGAAGGAAATGTAACAAAAAAAGCACCAAGTAATATAAAATATATTTATGGAGTGGACGAAATGCCTGGATATTATATGGTTCTACTAAAAGATAACGAAGCAGTTTGGATTTATAATGGAAATAAGAGTTCTAATTCGAAGTATAACATTAAGTCAGTTAAAACTGATATAACAGAATTAAAAGAAAGTAAAGATTATACTAGCTTTAGTGATGATGTAAAAAAATACAAATTATTTATGATAAATGAACAAGGAGATATTGGGGGAGCATTTGGAGATAATATGTCCACATATGTTACATTTAAATCAATTGGTGGTGATTTAGAGGTTGCTCTGGAAATGAAACTTATGAATAATGTGGATTTATCAGAATATGGATTAGAATAAATAGATTTTTTTAATTGTATTATAAGCTTTTTCACAATATTTACAACAGTATTTTTTAAATTAATTAATGATGTTACAGAAACACCAAAAATAATTAGCATAAAAAACTCTTGAAAATTGTTTATTCTTATGTAATAATAAAAACAGTTAATTAAAGAAAAAGACAACGCAAGAAAATATAAAAGGAGAAATTACAAATGATGAAGCTTGTAACGGCTGGGACTGTAACACACACACACACACACACACACAATGTAATTTAATAAATAACAAAAGAGCAGGAAATAAAGCTGCTTTACTTTGGATATATTAAAAGGGATGGATAAAAGTTCATCTCTTTTTGCGTTGCAAAAAAAAGGAGGAGGAAGAAATATGGAGAAAAAATTAACAAAAAATGAGAAAGGAATAACATTAGTTGCTTTAATAATAACAATAATAGTACTTTTGATATTAGCAGTAATAAGTATACGAGCAATAACAGGAGATAATATTCTAGGAAAAGCAGAATCAGGAAAAGAAAAGTATACAAATGCAAAAAATAACGAGTTAGATACATTAAAAGATTACGAAAATAATATTGAAGTAAATAATAATGTTCAACAAAAAAAAGATTATTCTAAATGGACTTTCTATAAATATACGGATAAAGGTACAATATATGGAATGATCGGATTTAATGAAGATTCATCAGCTGGGTTATTTTATGAGGGTAAGATATTTAATTTTAAAATTTTGAGTACAAATGAAGATTCAATAAAAATAAACATCATAGGTGCTGCAGATCCAGAAGCAGAGATAATAAAAAATAGCGATGGAACATTAGAATTTGGAGAAGTAATTTGGGAGAAGGCAAGTTATAATGAAATAAAAGATATCCTGGATAATAATCTCTAAAAAATATAATGTTTTAAGCAGCACGAACAATTAGTTTTTATTTATCGAACTTTAAAGTATAAAAAGATAAAACCACCCAAACTATATATTTTTTCTCTTTATAAAAAAATATAATGTTCTAAGCAGTGCGAACAATTAGTTTTTATTTATCGAGCTTTAAAGTATAAAAAGATAAACCCACCCAAACTATATATTATTTTCTCTTTATAAAAAAATATAATGTTCTAAGCAGCACGAACAATTAATTTTTTTATTCATCAAAAATAATATATAGTTTGGGTGATTTATATTAGTATTTATAACTAGCCGTTTTGTATATTTTTAAAAAAGTTAAATCTCGACAGCCCATTGAGGCGTGGGAATACCCGCGTATTCCTTGGAGAGTTTAATCTTTTTAAAAAATATACAAAAGTTAGGCTAGATAAATTATTGTAATTTGCAATTTAAATTTTATATAAAACTCTTGCAAATCAAATATTCTTATGTAATAATAAAAACAGTTAATTAAAGAAAAAGACAACGCAAGAAAATATAAAAGGAGAAATTACAAATGATGAAGCTTGTAACGGCTGGGACTGTAACACACACACACACACACACACACAATGTAATTTAATAAATAACAAAAGAGCAGGAAATAAAGCTGCTTTACTTTGGATATATTAAAAGGGATGGAAAAAAGTTCATCTCTTTTTGCGTTGCGAAAAATAAAGGAGGAAAGAAGATGGAGAAAAAGTTAACAAAAAAAGAGAAAGGAATAACATTAGTTGCATTGATAATAACAATAATAATACTTTTGATATTAGCAGTAATAAGTATACGAGCAATAACAGGAGATAATATTTTAGGAAAATCAGAAAAAGCAAAAGAAAAATATGAAAGCGCAAAAAGTAATGAGTTAGACATATTAAAGGACTACGAAAATAGTATTGAACCAGAGAATTTAGATGTAGAAAAAATATTAAACAAAGCATATATTGCTGAAAAAAATAATGTAATAATGATATACTCTATAATTGATACAAATGAAGGAAAAAAATTAAAGGTAAGAGGAGTAGCAAATGCTGAAGGAGTGAATGTTGATGATGTGCTTACTCAAGGAGATTATCCAATAGAACTATCATCAAATTTTAATCCTATAGTTGTCCCAAATGGAGAAAAAATTACAAATAAAAATTTTCTGAAAATAATAAGTGAAAGTCTTGGAAGTACTGAAGGAAATGAAGAGGGATTTTATATATCAGTTAATAATATATATCCATATGGAATAGATACTGATGGAATCTTTTGGGTGAGAAATAGCGAATATGATACGGTTATAAACAATATGTAATTTTAAACTTTCTTATGTAATAAAAATAGAAGATTAAGGAAAAACAATTCAAGAAAAATACAAAAGGAGAAAATTACAAATGATGAAGTTTGTAACTGCTAAGGCTTAATACACAATATATTTAAAAGAGTAGAAAAGTGCACAGAAATAACATGTCCATTTTGGCATTTTACTTTTAAAATAATTCTATGAAAAAGGCGAAATTTTCGCCTTTTTTTGTATTCAAAATATGAATAAAAAATAGTTGTTTGGTAAAAAATAACTAAAAAATTATTTTTAGGAGTGAAAAGCTTGAAATCTAATAAATATCTTAATATTAAAGGAGCATTGCTAGATGAACAACAGTTAGAAAAATATCTTGAGAAAATAGCTTCAGAACATATATTAAAAAATAGTTGTGATAAAGATACTTTTCCAATTCCAAGACTAGATAAAAATGTAAAGTATATAACAAAAACATATGAAATGTTAAATTCCAACTTGAAACTTGGAATAAATATACACCCTGCAGGAGAATGGATTCTAGACAATTATTATATTATTGAAGAAGCGTATAAAAATATAAGAAAAGAATTGACATTAAACAAATATATTAACTTTATAGGAATAGCAAATGGAAAATATAAAGGTTTTTCCAGAGTTTATGTATTAGCCTCAGAAATTGTAGCGTATACAGATGGTAAGATTAATACAAAACAATTAGAAAACATTATACAAGCATATCAAAACAAAAAAACATTAAACATGGAAGAGATTTGGAGCTTGAATGTTTTTCTAGATATTGCACTTATTGAACAAATAAGAAATGTATGTGAAAAGATATATTATGTTCAATTGGAGAAATATAAGGTTGAAAATATTATAGAAAGATTGGTAGAGGGAAAAAGCAAGGATGAGCAAATTTTTAATAATAGATTTAAAAATATAAAAATAGAGAGTAACTCAGGAAAAGAAGCGTTTGTAGAATATCTTTCATATAGACTAAAAAAGTATGGAAGAAAGGGAATGCCATATGCAAAAATTTTAGAAGAGCAAGTAAGAAAAACAGGGACGACAATAAACGAAATAATAAAAAAAGAACATTTTGACATAGCTATAAAAAAAGTATCAATTGGAAATTGTATAAAGAGTATTAAAGACTTACAGCGAACAAATTTTGATAGTATTTTTGAAAATGTAAATGGCGTAGAAGAGATCATGAAAGAAGACCCAGCAAATGTGTATTCGAAAATGACTATTTCTACCAAAGAATACTATAGAAGCAAAATAAAAGAAATTTCAAAAAAGACTAAAATATCAGAAATTTATATTGCAAGTAAAGCATTAGAACTGGCTAATAAGAATAAAGAAAATGAAAATTTTAAAATGGCACATATAGGATATTACCTTATTGATGTTGGAAAGGAGAAATTACTTAATAGTTTAGGAATAAAACAAAAAAAACAATTAAATAAAAAAGCTGTTTATGTTGGAATGATAATTACATTAACCAGCTTGTTTACAATGATATTAACACTGTTTTTAAATAAAATAATAAATAATACTGCTATTAGTGTTCTATTTTTAGTATTTAGCTATATTCCAAATAGCGAGATTGTTATAAAGGTAATTCAATATGTACTAAGTAAAACAATAAAACCTAAAAAAATACCACAGATAGATTTTGCAGATAAAGATATACCAAAGGAAAAGTCTACAATTGTTGTTATTCCAACAATTTTAAAAAGTAGTGAACAAGTAAAAAAAATGATGAAAAAGTTGGAGATTTTTTATCAAGCTAATAAATCGAAAAATTTATTTTTTACACTATTGGGAGATTGTTCCACATCAGACAAAGAGAATGAAGACTTTGACAAAGACATAATACTAGAAGGAAAAAAACAAGTAGAAGAATTAAACAAAAAGTATTCAGATGAAAATAACATATTTGGTTTTATATATAGAAAAAGGACATGGAATCCAAAAGAAGGAAAATTTTTAGGCTGGGAAAGAAAAAGAGGATTACTACATGAATTTAATAATTTTCTAATAAAAAAAGGTAATAATACATTTGCATTTAACTCTTTAAAGGAAAAAGAGATTCCAGAAATTAAATACGTAATAACTTTAGATAGTGATACAGAGCTTATATTAGATTCAGCAAAGAAACTAATAGGAGCTATGTCACACATACTAAACAAACCAAGAATTAAAGATGGCATAGTTATAGATGGATACGGAATAATTCAACCACGAATTGGAATAGATATTAATTCTAGTAATGTAAGTTTATTTACTAAAATATTTGCAGGACCAGGAGGAACGGATTGTTACACAAATGCTATTTCAGATATATACCAAGATAACTTTAATGAAGGAATATATACAGGAAAAGGAATATACGATTTACAAGTATTTAATGAAGTATTAGAAAATGCAATACCAGAAGACACAATATTAAGTCATGATCTAATAGAAGGAGTCTATTTAAGGTGCGGCTTAGCAAGTGATATTATATTACTTGATTCTTATCCAACAAAATTTGTAAGTTTTATAAATAGACAAGCAAGGTGGATAAGAGGAGACTGGCAAACAATAAAATGGTTAAATGATAATATTGAAAATAATAAGCAAGAAAATGTTGAAAATCCAATAAGTGAACTTTCAAAGTTTAAAATAATAGATAATTTTAGGAGAAGCCTACTTGAAGTCACACAAATTCTTTCATTAATTTTATTATTAATTATAAAGCTAATTTTTAGAATTAATTTAAATGGATATATTGCAATAGTATTTATTTCAATATTTATAAATTTGTTAATAGAAATAATAAATAAAATTGTATTTAAGAAAGGCGGAATAAAAAAACAAGATAACTTTGATAATAGCATTACAGGAATAAAAAGTACAATTCTTAGAAGTATAATTAGCTTTTGTTCAATGCCATATATTGCACTTATTTCAGTAAAATCAATTGTAAAAACAATCTATAGAGTATATAAAACTCATGAACATTTACTAGAATGGACAACTGCAGAGGAAGCGGAAAAAACTAGTAAAAATGATATTATAAGTTATATAAAGCTAATGTGGATTAATGTATTATCAGGAATAATTTTAATAATTATATTTGCATTTAGTTTTAACATATTGAGTTTAATACTTGGAATAAGTTGGATTTTAGGTCCTATAATTTGTTTTTATATAAGTAAAAGAAATAAAGGGCAAGAAAATAAAGAGCTTATTACAAAAGAGGAAAAATATTATATTTTAGATATAGCAAACAGAA
This sequence comes from uncultured Clostridia bacterium, assembly GCA_934130435.1. GTDB lineage: Bacteria > Bacillota > Clostridia > TANB77 > CAG-508 > HGM13634. The sequence goes on along the minus strand of CAKOYB010000013.1, from coordinate 27,431 downwards.
CGTGGGCCTTCTTTGAGAAATACCTTACAAAAGAAAACAATTATTTACCTCCAGATAATTATCAAGAAGGAAGAAAAAACGAAATAGTGGATAGAACTTCATCAACTAACATTGGATTAGCACTGCTAAGTGTAATTTCTGCATATGATTTAAAATTTATCAACATAGAAATTTGTTTAGAATTAGTAAAAAATATAATTAATACAGTAATAACACTTCCAAAATGGAATGGACATTTATATAACTGGTATAACATTAAAAATTTAACACCATTAATACCAATGTATGTTTCCACCGTAGATAGTGGAAACTTTGTAGGATATTTATATACAACTAAAAACTTTCTAAGTAATATAAAAAAAGAAGAGATACAGAAAAAATATAATGTGAAAGAATTAATTACTAAAATAACAGATATAATTGAAAAAACAGATTTCTCAATCCTTTATAATACAGAAAACGGACTTTTTTCAATTGGATTTAATATAGAAGAAAATAAACTTACAGATTCCTACTATGATTTATTAGCTTCTGAAGCTAGGCAAAGTAGTTTAATTGCAATAGCCCAAAAGCAAGTTCCAGCTAATCATTGGAAAAACCTTGGAAGAAGTCTGACGGTATTAAATGGAAAAAAGGGGTTAGTTTCATGGTCTGGTACAGCATTCGAGTATCTAATGCCAAATATTAATATAAAAAAATACAAAGGAAGCTTACTTGATGAATCTTGTAGGTTTATGGTTATGCTACAAAGAAAGTATTGCCAAAGGTTAGGAATTCCATGGGGAATATCAGAAGCAGCATTTAACTTAAAAGACTTAAATTCAAATTATCAATATAAAGCGTTTGGAATTCCATGGTTAGGATTAAAAAGAGGATTGTCAGAAGAATTAGTAGTGTCAAGTTATGGAAGTATATTGGCAATATCAGATTATCCTAAAGAGGTAATTCAAAACTTAAAAGAATTAGAAAAACTAAAAATGTATGGAAAATTTGGATTTTATGAATCTGTTGATTTTACGCCTAAAAGATTAGGAAAGAATAAGAAATTTGAAGTAGTAAAAACATACATGGCTCATCATCAGGCACTAATATTGGCTTCGATAAATAATTTAATAAATGAAAATATACTTCAAGAACGATTTTTCAATAATCCAGAAATACAAGCTACAGATATACTTTTGCAAGAAAGAATGCCAGAAGACATTATAACTACAAAAGATAAAAAGGAAAAAATAGAAAAAATAAAATATATAGGTGAGAATAATTATATTGAAAGAGAAATTGATGCAACAAAGAATAGCATTGGCAATGGAAATATTATATCAAATGAAAACTATACAATTTATATGAATGAAGATGGAACAGGATTTAGTAGATTAGGAAATATTTTGATAAATAGATATAAAAAAACAGACAAAGAAAAACAAGGAATACGTATATACTTTAAAAATATAAAAACACGAACAGTATGGGATAGCTTTGAACCTGAAAAAAATTTAAAGAGTAAAAATTATAAAATAATTTTTGCTCCAGACATGGATAAACAATACAAGATAAAAGAAAATATAAAAACTACAATAAAGACGATAGTGTCTCCAAGTGACAATGTAGAAATAAGAAATATAAAAATAGAGAATATGGGGGAAGATACAGAAACATTAGAAATAAGTAGTGTGTTAGAACCAGTACTATCAGAAGCGGGACAGGATTATGCACATAAAGCATTTAATAATTTATTTTTAAAATATGAAGAGTTAGATGAAGGATTATTAATAAAAAGAAATGTACGAGATAATAAAAGCAATGTTTATATGGCAACAGGGTTGTATGGAAATCAAAACAAAATTAGTAAGTTGGAATATGAAATTAATAAAGAAAATTTATATGGTAGATTAAATAACGAAATACCTAAAATGATAAAAAACTCTGAAAACTATAGTAATGAAATAGGTTTGGTTGTTAACCCAATAGTATCATTTAAAAGAATACTCAAACTAGAAAGGGGAGAAAGTTCAGAATTAAATTTACTAATAAGTGTTAGTAAAGATAAAAAAGTAGCAATTGAGAATTTAAAAAAATATAGATCTATGGAAAATATGGATAGAATTTTTGAGATTTCTAAAACTAGAACAGAAGAAGAAAGCAGATATCTTGATATAACAGGAAAAGAGATAATTTTATATCAAAAAATACTATCAAGCATTATTGGTAAAAACAAACTTAAACAAAATTATTTAAACAAAGAATTTAATGAAGAATATTACCAAAAAGATTTATGGAAATTTGGAATTTCTGGAGATAACCCAATAATTTTGGTAAATATTTCAAATATAGATGATAATTATATAATAAAAGAAATTTTAAAAGCATATCAGTATTTTATAAGTAAAGGAATAAGAATAGATTTAGTTATAATAGATAAAGAAAAGAAAGATCAATTTGTAAAAGATGGAATATTAAACGAAACTATAAATGCGAAACTAGAATATCTAATAGGAAGAGGAGTATTCATAGTTGAACAAGAAAAAAACAAAAAAATAGATGCTATAGAAATAAAGGCAGATCTAATAATAGATGCAAGTTTAGGAAGCCTCGAAGAAGCTATAAAAGAGCAAGAAGAAAAAATTGATAAAGAAAAAGAAACTAAAAATGAATTAGAAGAAGAAGAAAACTTTGAAAAAGTTGAAATAGATAAAATGAATCTAAAATATTTTAATTCTTATGGGGGATTTACAGAAGACGGAAAAGAATATGTCATAAATGCAAACAAAAATGTACCACTTGCTTGGAGTAATATTCTTGCAAATGAAAATTTTGGAACGGTTGTAACTCAAAACCTAGGAGGATATACATGGAACAAAAATTGCAGATTAAATAGAATTACAAAATGGTCAAATGATAGTTTAATAGACACACCATCTGAAGCTATATATATTCAAGATATTGAAAACAAGAAATACTGGAGAATAGGAAAGCAAGATGTTTTAGCAAAATATGGATTTGGGTATGCAAATTACCAACAAAATAAAATAGATTTAAAAACAAACTTAACAGTTTTTGTACCAAACGATAAAAATGCTAAAATTAATATTTTAAAAATAAAAAATAATACCAATAATAAAAGAAAAATTAATCTTGTATATAAACTAGACTTAGTTTTAGGAGAAGATGAATTACAAACAAATAATTTAATAAAATTAAAATATTTAAAAGAAGAGAACAAACTTAAGGCAAAAAGTATTTACCATACAGATATGTTAAATGATATATATATAACCTGTAATGAAAATATAGACAGCTACACAGGAAATGCGGACACATTAAATGTTAGAAATATAGCTAAACTTAACAAACAAAACTGCTTAGGACATGGAAATACAGTTGCACTAAAAATTAATATAGAGTTAAATCCATTTGAAGAAAAGAAAATTGTATTTATTATTGCAGATGAAAAAGAAAATATTGATCCAAATATGGATGAAGAATATTTGGAAAAAACTATCAAATACTGGAGTAATTTACTTGGAAAAATTAAAGTAAAAACTCCTATTGAGTCAATGAATATTATATTAAATGGATGGATGTTATACCAAACTATAGTTTCAAGGTTATATGCAAGAAGTGGGTTCTATCAATCTGGTGGAGCATATGGGTTTAGAGATCAATTGCAAGATTCATTAGCTTTAAAATATATTGATAGTGATATGCTTAAAAAACAAATATTAAAGCACGTAAAACATCAATTTATAGAAGGAGATGTGTTACACTGGTGGCATGAGGAAACAAAAAAAGGAGTTAGAACAAGATTTTCAGATGATAGATTATGGCTAGTATATTTAGTTATTGAATATATTAGAGCTTCAGGAGATAAATCAATTTTAGATATAAAAGAACCATATTTAAAAGGAGAAAGACTAAAGGAAAATGAAGATGAAAGATATAATTTCTTTGATATTGATGAATCATTACAAGAAGATATATATTCTCACTGCGTAAGGGCAATTAATGTAAGCTTAAGATTTGGAGAAAATGGTTTACCTCTAATTGGAAGCGGAGACTGGAATGATGGATTTAGTACTGTAGGAAATAAAGGAAAAGGAGAAAGCGTTTGGCTAGGTTTTTTCCTATACGATATTTTAAATAAATTTATAGAAATTGTTAAGGATAAAGGCGATTATGAGTTATATAATAAGTATTTAGAGGTTATTGAAAATTTAAAAATAAAATTGAACTCAGCAGGATGGGATGGAAGGTGGTTTAAAAGAGCTTTTTGTGATGACGGACAGGTTTTAGGAACATTTGAAAATGAAGAATGCAGAATAGATAGTATAGCACAAAGTTGGGGCACAATATCAGAAGCAGGAGATAATGACAAAAAATATATATCAATGGATAACTTAGAAAAGTATTTAATTGATAGAGATACAGGAATAATAAAACTATTAGATCCACCATTTGAAAAAAGCAGTTTAAATCCAGGATATATAAAATCATATATGCCAGGAGTAAGAGAAAATGGAGGACAATACACACATGCAGCAATTTGGGCAATTATTGCAATGACAAAACTAAATGAAGCGGAGAAGGCTGTAAATTATTATACAATGATTAACCCAATAGAACATTCAAATACGAGAGAAAAAGCAAATAAGTATAAAGTTGAACCATATGTAATTTCTGCTGATGTGTATGGAAGTAAAAATCTACTACGGAAGAGGTGGATGGACATGGTATACTGGGTCAAGCAGTTGGTATTATAACTGCGGAATTGAAAATATTTTAGGTTTTAAAATAATTAATAATAGAATCCTTATTAATCCATGTATTCCAAAAGAATGGAATGAATACAGTATACAATATAAGTTTAAAGAAACAATATACAATATTAAGGTAAAAAATAAAAAAGAAAATCAAGGACAAATTATATTACAAAATGGAAACAAAATTGAAACATCTGGAATAGTACTTGAGAATAATAAGAAAATTAATAATATAGAAATAATATTATAGTTTTAATAATAGAGAGTACATATGTGCTCTCTATTACATTTAAATTTTAAGTATGTAAACTACTACAGTTAAAAAAATAGAAATAAGTTGTAAGAAAAATATATTTTATTTAAACAGTAGGTTAAATTATAGTTTTTTTAGAAAAAAACTTGTAGAAATATTACGGATATGATATATTCATAATATGAAACAATTTATTACTAATTGGAGGTTTGTATGGAAGAAAACGAAAAAGATAAAGATGTAAAAACCATACTAATAGTAGACGATGAAAAACCGATAGTGGATCTTCTATTATATAATTTACAAAAAGAAGGTTACAATACAATTGAAGCAAATGATGGAGTAACGGCAGTTGAAAAGGCTTTAAATGAAAAGCCAGATTTAATACTATTAGATATTATGCTTCCTAAAATGGACGGGTTAACTGTGTGCAAAAAAATTAGAACAACATTAAATGTTCCAATATTAATGCTTACAGCTAAGGATGAAGAAATAGACAAAATACTAGGGCTTGAACTTGGAGCAGACGATTACGTAACAAAACCATTTAGCGTAAGAGAATTAATGGCAAGAATAAAAGCAAATCTAAGAAAAGCTGATATTAATAACTCCTTAAATAGTAAGAAGGAGCAAAACGATAAAGAAGATAAAAGAATTATTATAGGAGATTTATCAATTGATCTTGAAAAGTTTGAAGTTAAAGTTAGAGACGAGGTAATAGATTTAACATTAAGAGAATTTGAAGTGCTAAAATATTTAGCAGGACAACCTGGACAAGTTATAACAAGAGAAACACTTCTTGAAAAAGTATGGGGATACGAATATTATGGTGATATAAGAACAGTTGATGTTACGGTTAGAAGAATCAGAGAGAAAATAGAAAAAGATACATCTGCACCTAAAATATTAGTTACCAAAAGAGGTGTGGGGTACTATATTTCAACGAGAAATAAATAATAGTTTTAGGAGAATAAAATGCTAAAAAATACACATACAAAAACAATATTGGTATTTATAATTCTTGGAATAGTAACCCTAACAGCATTTGGAATTTTTAATATAATAGAATTAATTGAACTAAAAGAAAATTTAACAGATTATAATAATATTTTACTTCTTGAAGGAAAAATAGCACAAATAAAAAAAATAACAATAATTATAAATATAGGATATGCAACAATTAGTTTAATAATAACATTAATATATTCAAAGATTGCAAGTAAACCAATTATTAAAATGATCGCAAATGCAAAAAAAGTTGTATCAACACAGGGGAAAAATGAAAATTCAGATGAACTAGTAGATACATTTAATGCAATGACAGAAGAGTTACAGGGAAGCTTAAATGAAATGTCAAGACAGAAGAAACAAATTGAAACAATTATATCTCACATGAATGATGGTATAATTGCATTCAATATGGAGGGAAAAGCAATAATTATAAACCCTGCAGCAAATAGGATGTTAAGATTACTTCCTAGTGATACTGATTTTAATAAAATTTTTAAACAAAAACTTAATATTGATGTAAACATGGAAAAAATTATTTATCTTGAAGATTGGACTTCATCAGAACAAAATGTAAAAGTTGGTGAAAAATATTTGAACATGTTTTTTGCACAGTTTAAGGATGAAAATGAAAGACCATCTGGAATAATGGTCTTAATACAAGACATTACAGAACATGTTAGACTTGATAATATGAGAAAAGAATTTGTTGCAGATGTATCACATGAGCTAAAAACTCCAATTACATCAATCATGGGTTATGCAGATACGCTACTTGAAGGAGAATATGATAAAGAAACACAAGCTAAGTTTTTAAATGTAATTGCAACAGAGGCACGAAGAATGGCAAAGCTTGTAACAGATTTACTAACTTTGTCGAGGTTTGATAATAATAAGATTTTACAAGAAAAAACAAAATTTGATTTGGGAGAACTTGTAAAACAGTGCCAAGAGAAATTACAAATTCAAATAGATAAAAAAAAGCATAGGGTAGAATGTTTTGTTACAGCAGATGTGCCACCGGTTTATGCGGATAGAGAAGGAATAGAAAGAGTTGTTTTAAATATTCTTTCTAATAGTATCAAATATACAAACGATGGAGGAGTAATAAAAATTTATGTTGGTTTTGTATATAATGATGCATATATAAAAATAATTGATAATGGAATGGGAATTCCAGAAGATGATTTAAAGAGAATTTTTGAAAGATTTTATAGAGTAGACAAAGCAAGAACAAGAGAATTAGGAGGAACAGGATTAGGTCTTTCAATAGCCAAAGAGATATTAGACAGAAATAATGGAAGCATAGATATAAAAAGCCAAAAAGGAAAGGGAACTGAAGTAGTAGTAAGAGTGCCAACTAAATAGCCTTAAAAGAGCAGAAAGGAAAACAAATGAACCAGATATTATATATAGATGAAAAGAATAGTACATCATCAATTAATCTCAAAAATATAGTAATATTCTTCGCAATATCAATTATTATATTAGGATTGATAATGGTAGTAGAAGGCTCTTATGGTGTATATGCATATAGTAAATCTGAAGATAAAAACAAGACTATTAATCAAACTACTGAAGAAGCGGACATACAGATTAGCAAAAATGATGAAAGCAACACTATAAATATAAGTATAAATAGTAAAATAGGAATATCTGAATTAATTTATAATTGGAATTCAGAGGCGCCAGTTACTTTACAACAAAATGGAAAAAAATCTGTATATGAATATATTGATATTCCTGCTGGAGAAAATACAATTAATATAAGGGTTATAGATATCGAAGGAAATGAAACAAAGAAAAATGAAACGTTTACAAGAAAAGAAGAAAAACCTGTAATTGAACTTTCTATAGTTGGAGATAAAATTAAAATAAACGTAAATTCGAAAGTTGAACTATCAAACGTAACATATAAATGGAATTCAGAAAATCCTAACACAATAGATATGGTAACGTATGAAGATAAAACAAAATTTGAAAAACAAATAGATATTCCGAAGGGGCAAAACACTTTAAAAATTACTGCTATAGACATTAATGGAAATACTTCAGAAAAATCGCAAGAAGTAAAAGGAATTACAAAACCAAAAATAAAGATATATGTAAAAGGAGAGTTTTTACATTTTAGTGTAACAGCAGAAGAAACAATAAAAGTAGTAGACTTTATATTTAATGGAAATTATTATAGAATAGATTCACAAACAATTGGTGAAAAAAATGAAGTAAACTACAAAATGAAATTAATAGAAGGAATGAATTATATAAAAATAATAGCAGATACAAAAAGTGGAGCAAAAGGAGAATATATTGGAAAATATGATTATAAAAAACAATAATAGGAGAAAAATATGTTTGAGGAAATATATGTTATAGATAATAATGAGTCTTTAACTTACAAATTAAGTAGTATTTTTAAGAACGATAAGGACTTTGGGTTCAAAAAGATTAATTATGAAGAAATTGAAGAAGCACTAAAAAACATACCAGACTTAATTATAATAAACGAAGAAACAATAGAAGATAGAATATTAAATATATGCGAGTTAATTAGGAATAACACAGACAATTCAATAACTCCTATTATGGTTATAAATAAGAATAATGAAATAGAGCATAAAATTGATATACTAAAGAAAAATATTGAGTATATTATTCCATATGAAACTAGAGATGAAGAATTGTATTATACAATAAAGAACATAATAAGACTAATGAGAACAAATAGAACAGTAAGTCCTCTTACTGGACTGCCAGGAAATCTACAAATTCAAGTTGAGATAAAAAAGAAATTGTTAAAAAAGAAACCATTTTGTGTTTTATATTTTGATCTTGATAATTTTAAAGCATATAATGATACATATGGCTTTTTAAAAGGAGATGAAATTATAAAGTATACAGCAAAAGCCATTATTAAATCGATTCATAAAAATGATAGTGCAGATAGCTTTATTGGACACATTGGAGGAGACGATTTTATAGCAATTACTGAAAATAAAGATTACGAAAAAATATGCCAGGAAATAATAATATATTTTGATGATAACATAAAGAAATTCTTTAATGAAGAAGATATAGAAAGAGGATATGTTGAAGTAGCGAACAGAAAGGGAATAATTGAACAGTTTCCAATTACGTCAATTTCAATAGGAGTTGTTACAGTTGAACCTGGACAATATACAAGTTCTTTAGAAATTGGAGAGATTGGAGCACAAGTTAAACACATTGCCAAAACACAGATAGGCAGTTCATATGCAGTAGATAGAAGAAAAAATAAGTGAAAATAAAAAGTGCAATGAAATGCACCTCAAACTGTTAGAAAAAATATAACAGTTTGAGGTGTATTTTTCAGGTTATCTGAAAATTCAAATTAGATAGAGCAAAAGGTGTATTAAATTATCTTTTTTGCAAAAGAAATAGCACTATAAAATTAAAATATGTTGCATCAATAAGAATATAAAAAAGTTTATAATAATACAATTAAATAAAAGGTGGGATTGTATGATTTTAATAAGAAAAAAGAGCTTAGTTATAGTGTTAACATGTGTAGTAATAAGTTTTGCATTAATATTAGGTATACAACAGCCAAAAACAAAAATAGTTCCAGTAGTTAGCCTTCCAGTATCAAATAAAACCATAGTATTAGATGCAGGACATGGGGTACCTGATGAAGGTGCACAAAGTAGTAATGGAACAACAGAGGCGCAAACTAATCTAAAAATTGCATTAAAAGTACAAAAATTATTAGAACAAAGTGGTGCAACAGTAATATTAACAAGAAGTGACGAAAATGCAATATATGACCTAGACAAATCAACATTAAAACAAAAAAAAATATCAGATATTCATAATAGAGTAAAAATAGGAAATGAATCTAGTGCAGATATCTTTGTTTCTATTCACTTGAATAAAATACCACAAGAACAATACTGGGGATGGCAATGTTTCTTCAAAAAAGACGACACTAAAAGTCAAAGTTTAGCAAATAGCATACAGGATAGTTTGAATCAATCTATAAAAAAGGAAAATAAAAGAGTAGCAATGAAACTAGAAAATGTATATATAATTAAACATGTTGAAATACCAATATCAATCGTAGAATGTGGTTTTTTATCAAACAAAGAAGAAGAAAGTTTACTTTTACAAGATGATTATCAAAATAGACTTGCATGGGGAATTTATAATGGAATTATGAATTACTTTTACCAGTAAATTATGTATACATTTTTCTGGCAATATATTGAAAAATAAGACATTTTGTAGTAAAATAATATACATAATTTGATTACAAAATAAAAAAAATATATATTTAAAAATTAATTTATCAAAAAAAAGAGAAAACTTTTTTTACAGTGGAACCAAAAACGACAAACTATTTTAAAAAAAATAATTATAATAATTACATTAAAAATAAAGCACCATAGGAGGAATTTATGTTTCAAAATATTTCGGAAAAAACAATTAACCAAGAAGAAGCAAATCAAATAAACAAACTATATAATTTTAAGAAAATATTAAAAAACACAATTAAAATCCAAAATATATTATTGTATATAATAACATTTATGCTTTCGCTTATAAAGCTAGAGGGAATAGAGTTTTCTGTTTTTGCAGTTGCAATTTTAGCAGCATCGTGTAGTAATGATATACCTGTTGGTGTTCTTTATGTAGTTTCTTTAATTGGAACATTAATAAAGTTTGAAACAAGTGGATTACTTTCTTATATGTTTACAACGCTAATATTTATAGCGATGATACTTATTTTTAAACCTAAAAGAATAAATGAGCAATTTGAAAATGAAAAAAGAAAACTAGGGAAATTCGTTTTTTTGTCAGTATTTATAGGACAAGCCATAAAAATGATATTTAAGGAATTCCTTATATATGATTTATTAATTAGCATAACAAATGCAATTACGTGTTACATATTTTATAAAATATTTAGCAAATCCATTATTGCAATAAATGAAATAAAGCAAAAAAGAGTTTTTTCTCTAGAAGAAATAATTGGCGCAAGTTTAATGTTTTCAATTGCTACTACTTGCTTTGGTAACTTTGAAATACTTGGAATACAGATCGGAAATGTTATAAGTATTTTAATTGTTCTTATACTTGGATGGAAAAATGGAATTTTAATTGGAACAGTTAGTGGTGTAACAATTGGATCGGTATTAGGAATAATTACGAATTCGAACCCAATATTAGTTGCTGTCTATGCCGTTTCAGGAATGTTCGCAGGGGTACTTAGTAAGTTTGGAAGAATTGGTGTAATTATTGGATTTATATTAGGAAATGTGTTGTTAAATTATGCATACAGTGGAAATATAGTTGAATTAATACATTTCAAAGAAATACTTATTGCGTCTATAGCATTACTTGCCATTCCAAAAAACATAGAAATAAACGTTTCGGACTTATTTGAAAAGAACGTTATATTACAAGAGGGAGCTAAATATAGACTTGAAGAAAGCAAGGAAACAGCAAATAAGCTAAATGATGTTTCAGATGTGATAAAACAAATGTCTGACACATATAAAATGGCAGCAGCTACTATTGTAGAAGAGAATGAGATAAAAGAAAATAATAAAGAGATATTTATAGAAGAGTTACAAGAGAACATGGATAAACTTAAGGAAAATATTTTCTTTAATGATATAATAAATGAAGAAAGTAATATTCCAAATAGCATTTTTGAATATATGAATGAAAAAGAAAGAATGAATAGAGAAGGACTATTAAAAGTTTTTAAAGATAATAATAGTTATATTTTAGAAGATAACAACTATAATAAATCTTTAAAAATAGAAAAAGACATTAGTGATGTTGTTAAAGCAGTAAATGATGCATATAAAACTTGCAAAATAAATTTTGTTGTAAAAACCAAAATAAATGAAAGCAAAAAAACAATGTCAAATCAACTTGATGGAGTTTCAAAGGCTATTAGCAATATTGCAAAAGAGATACAAGAAAATTCAGAAGAAACTTTTATAAAAGAAATTCAAAAAATAAAATTGATGTGCAGTCAAAGAAATATCAATTTAAATGGAATAAAAATCGTTAGAGAAGATAGTGGCAGATTTATTATAAATACAGTTATCAATCCTTGTAATGAAGAAGATAGGGTTGATTGTCAGTATAAAAAAATAGAAAAAATTTTATCAGAAGTCTTAAAAGAAGATATTGTTTTGCAAGATAATAAATGTGCATTAAAACTAGATAGTGAAAATTGCTACCAAATATATGTATCAAAAGACAAATATATAATGCAAATTGGAATTAGTAAAAAGACAAAAGAGGGGCAAGAAGTATCAGGAGATAGCAATATACAAATAAAACTAAATGACGGTAAATACCTAATTGCGTTGAGTGATGGAATGGGATCAGGAATAGAAGCACACAAATCCAGCCAAATTGCAGTAAAGATGCTAGGAAAATTATTATCAAATGGATTTGCTAAAGATATATCTATAAAACTAATTAATGATACTATAGTCTTAAATTCTGAAAGTGAAACTTATGCTACTCTTGATATTATGGTAATGGACTTATATGCGGGTAACATAGAAATTATAAAAAATGGCGCAGCACCTACGTATATAAAAAACAAGAAAAATGTAGATATTATAAAAAATATTGCATTACCAGCTGGAATAATGAGAAACATAGACCTGGTGCAGTTTGATAGAGATATAGATGACAATGACATAATAGTTATGTGTAGTGATGGGATAGTTGAATCAAATTCTGAATATGAAAACAAAGAATTATGGCTAAAAAATTTATTAGAGGAGATTTCGGAAAATAGTGCAAAAAAAATTTCAGATATAATTTTAAAAGAAGCTATAGACAACAATTATGGAATACCAAAAGATGATATGACTGTTATCACAGTAAAAATAAAGAAGAAAATGCAAGAAGTAGTTTAACTTCTTGCATTTTAATATAGTTTTACAATAGAATGTAATGTTAAATCATCAGAACTTTTTATTAGAATTATATGTTCTCCATTTAATTCGGAATAATAACAATTAATTTTATTTGGATATTTAATTTCTCTTTTATAAAGTATTTCAATATTATTAAATTCGTATTTGTTGTAAATGTCTTCTGGCAAACATTCAAATGCATAGTCGATATAATGAAGATTATTTACATGGCCATTTGTATCAATATCTCTTCTTTGAATATTATAACTAAAAGTTAATCTAGGATTTTCAACAGACAATTTTGATAGGAATTTTAAATTATCATCAAATACGTTAGTTTTTAGAATACCATAGGCATTAACTATCTCAGAAGTGATATTGGATAGCTTTTTGGTGTCAGTGTTAATTAAAACCCATTTTGAGGATGCTATTGCGACCAAGTTTCCATTGGTATCTAATACTTCGAAATCTCTATATGAATAACATTTTTCAAAATCTCTAGCCCAAGTTGAAACTTGCAAGGAATCATTAACATGAGGATGAATAAACATTTTAACTTTCCAATTTATTAATAGCCAGGTAACATGAGTATTAGGAATGTTATTTACACTGTATCCAGCTAATTGAGAATGTCTACCTGCAACTTCCTGAAAATATGTAACTAAAGATTTTAAAGTAAGATGATTTGAACTATTAACATCTGTATATCTTACTGTAAAAGTTTCCGAATATTTTTCCATGATAACCTCCATAAAACAATACTATATATAATAACTCAAAAAAAAGAAAATATCAAGTTTAATAAGCTAATGTAAAATAGTTTACATACATACTCGACAATTATAGATAAGTGTGATATATTATAACTGGTGATATTATGAGTAAAGGTAAAAGATTTAAAGAAGAAGAACCAAAGCTAAATATAAAAAAAGTAATAGCAGTTTTTATAGCAATTATTGTAATAATAATGTTTGTTTTAGCAATTAAGTTTTTAGTAAACAGTAGTCCAGTGGTAAAAAATGCTGAAAGTGGATCATACTTTAGCATGTATACAAATGGAAAATGGGGCGTAATAGATAACAACGCAAAAACAATAATTGAACCAACATATGATGAAATGATTATAATTCCAGATAAACAGAAAGACATTTTTATATGTACATATGACGTAGATTATAAAGAAAATACATATAAAACAAAAGTAATTAACTCAAAAAATAAACAGATATTTTCACAATATGAACATGTATTTGCAATTGAGAACCACGATGAAAACAACAATTTATGGTATGAGAATAACGTACTAAAAATTGAGAAAGATGGCAAATATGGATTAATCGATTTTAATGGAAAAACTATATTAGAATGTTCTTATGATGATATATATTCTCTAGAGAATATTCCTAAAAGACTAGTAATAAAAAAAGATAATAAATGTGGACTTATAGATTTAAATGGAACAAAAATAATTGAAGAAAAATATAAAAATATTTTATCAGCAGGAAAAGATATAGATTTATATATAGTAGAAAGTGAACAAGAAAAATACGGAATAGAAGGAATTATAGACTGTGATTATAATGATATAAAACCGATTAATAGTAAAGAAGTATTTTGTGTAAAAAAAGATAATGAGTATGAATTAATTAATAGAGAAAATGATAAAATTCAAGTTGGAAAGTTTGACGAAGTAACGGAAATAAAGGATTCTATAATTGTATTTAAAAAAGATAAAAAATATTATGCATATGACATAGAAAAAAAAGAAAACATATTGGAAAAATACGATTATATAAAGATTACTTCTGATAGTAATTTTATAATAAAAGAAAAAAAATATTTTGGAGTAATTAATAAGCTTGGAGAAGAAAAAATAAAACCCGAGTATAAAAACATTATATATTATACAAATGCAGATATTTATGAACTGGAAAAAGAAAATGAAAATACGAACAAAATATTAGACAGCCAATTAAATGAAATAATCACAGGAATTATAAGTGATATAAACACAGAAAAAGGATATATAAAAATCTGGAGTGATGAAGGATACAAGTATTATAACTTTAAAGGAGAAGAACAGGATAAAACTAGAGTATTATCACAAAGCACATTGTTTGTAAGCAAAAAAGATAACAAATATGGTTTTGTAAATAGAAAAGGAGAGCAAGTAACCGAGTATGAATATGATGAGGTTATGGAACAAAACATATACGGATATGCAGCTGTAAAAAAGGATAACCTATGGGGAGCTGTAGATAAAGATGGAAAATTAGCATGTGAGATTAAATACAAATTAAATGATAATTTGCTAATTGATTTTATAGGAAAATACCACATGGGAAAAGACGTTAATTTAATGTATTATACAGATAATTAGTGTTTGAAGGGAGAAAAATGGAACTAAAGACAAATTACCAATATACATATTTTATATATCCATATGCGATAAAAAAAAGTAATTATAAGAATTATATTAAAAGTCTTATAAAAAAACAGAGATTTCAGATAAAATTCTTTGATGGATTTAAAGATATAGATTTATATAATTATTTTTTGCCAAGTATTAAGAAGAAATATTTTCAAAACTTCACATTTTCAAAAGAGAAGATTAATGTATTTGAAAAACTTGGAACCTTAAACCAAAGAAAGATATTGACGGAACAAGGATGCATAATGTTTGAGTACTTACTTAAAGATGAATGCCAAGGAAAGACAGAAGAACAAGAAGGCATATTTTTCACAATAAATAAAATTAAATTAATCTGCTTTAAAACAGGAATTTGTTTTTTGCTTATAAAAACTCATATAGAAGGCAGCGACAACTTTTCAGACATTTTGAATTTCAATTATAAGTTTAGTAATTTGAATTTTGAAACTAAAAATTTAAAGAATATAAACAATATAAAGATTCAGACAGATAAGTTTAGCAGTATGAAACAAATAAAACAATTTATTGAGCAAATAATAGGAAAGAAACTAATTAATAATGAACTTGATATAGATGAAAACGCTTTTCAGATTTATACATATGCATGTGTAGATTCAAAGTATTGGAACAAAGATAATGATTTTAAAAACATTGAAAAAGAATTTTATAAAATGTCAGAAGTAAAAGAAAGTTCTACAAATGATTATAAAGAATTTGAAAAGCTAAATATGCTTTCAAATTCAAGCTTTATGAGATTAAGAATTACTCCAAAATGTTGTGCTCTTATTTGTTCATCTACAGAAAATAGCAATTACACAAAGTTACCATATAAATATGAAAATGAATATCTTTATACATATATAATTTCACTTCATGAGAGGTATTACTTAAAGAATATAAAAAGTCAGTTAGAAAAATGCAAAAACAATGAAGAAAACATTAAAATGCTAATTGATTCAATAGAAGAAGTAACAGACACAGAGATTACGCAAGAATCATTTGGACAAAAAATACATCAAAGATGCAAGAAGAAATTTAATATAAAAGAATTGTATGAAGACTTAAAGGAGAGGTATGATATTTTTTATAAAAAAGCAAAAATTGAAAAATACACTAAAGTAACAAGCATTCTTTTGATTATAATGGCATTGTGTTTATTAGTAAGTGTTTCGAATTTAGTAGCATGGTGGTATTTAAAATAAGGAGGAGCTAAATGAAAGTTCTAACCGGAATAGATATTATTGAAATAAAAAGAGTAGAAGATTCTATAAAACAATTTGGTAGTAGTTTTTTAGATAAAATATATACAAATAAGGAAATTGAGTATTGCGAAAGCAGAAAAATGTCTAAATACCAACATTATGCTGCTAGGTTTGCAGCTAAAGAAGCTATTTATAAAGCCATTTCAACTTTTTCTAATAATGAAGGCTCAAGAATAGATTGGAAGGACATGGAGGTTATAAATCTGGAGGATGGAAAACCTGTTGTTAAATTAAAAAATATAGATTTCAAAGATAAAATAGAATGCATTGACATAAGCATATCTCACTGCAAAGAATATGCAACAGCTAGTGCAGTAGTATTATGCAAATAGTAAAAAGGAGGAGAAATGAATTTATTTGACACACATGCACACTATAATGATGAAAAATTTGACGAAGATAGAGAAGAAATAATTAGGAATACATTCATAAGTGATATTTCAGAGTTTGTAGTGGCAGGTTATAGCATAGATAGTTCAAAAAAAGCATTAGAAATAGTTGAAAAACATGATAATTGCTATGCTATTGTTGGCATTTCTCCAAATAATCTTGAAAATATAAAGTCAGAGAATGATATAAAATTAAATATAAAAGAAGTAGAAAAAATTGCAAGTAATGGAAGAGTTGTTGGAATAGGAGAGATTGGATTAGATTATTATTGGAATAAAGAAAACAAAGAACTTCAGCAAAAAGTGTTTACAGAACAGATCAAACTAGCAAATAAATTAGACAAGCCAATTATAATACACACAAGAGAGGCAATATATGATACACTAGAGATAATAAAAAATAATGAAGTTACTAAAAGAGGTATATTTCATTGTTGTCCACTAAATAGAGAGTTAGTAAAAGAAGCAATAAAATTAGGATATTACATATCATTATCAGGAATTATAACTTTTAAAAATGCCAAAAATGCTGATGAAATAATTAAATTAATACCGGAAGATAAACTTTTAATAGAAACAGATAGTCCATACTTATCTCCAGAACCGTTAAGAGGTTCAAGAAATACTTGCATTAATGTAAAATATGTAGCAAATAAAATAGCTATAACTAAAAATAGAACATTAGAAGAAATAGCTGAAATAACAAACAAAAATGCAAAAAGAATTTTTGATATAAAATAAAAATGACTGTCATTATGTACAGTCATTTATTTTAAGGTTTTTAAAGCTTTTATCCTATCCTCAATAGGTGGGTGAGTTGAAAATAAACTTGATTTTTTACTCTTAAAAGGACTAGAAATAAACATATGAGCAGTTGCATTATTAGCTACAGTTAATTCATTTGGATCGTCTGAAATCTTTTTTAATGCAGAAATGAGACCATCTGGATTTCTGGTATATTGTATAGCAGTAGCATCTGCTAAAAATTCACGTTTTCTAGATACGGCAAACTGTAATAATTGAGCAAATATCGGAGAAAGAATTAAACAAATTAAACCTAATGCCATAAAAATAATGTTTAGTTTATTGTCATCATCTTTAGAACTTCTGCGTAAAGTTGTTCTTGTAAATATATCAGAAAGCATAATAATTATTCCAACAAAAACTGTAACTACAGCGGATAAACGAATATCATAATTTGCTATATGACTTAATTCATGTGCTAAAACACCTTCAAGCTCATAATAGTCCAATTTTTCTAATAAAGCAGATGTAACACAGATAATTGAGTGTTCAGGATTTCTACCGTGTTGCAAAAGCATTAGGTTGATTATCTTGTATTACATATAAAGCTGGTCTAGTCTTTAGACCAGAGCTTATCATTAAAGAGTCTAAAATATTATTAATTTTCTTATATTCTTCTGGAGTCGCAGGTTTTGCTTTGTTAATTGAAAGAATTATCTTATCACAGTTATAATACGAAGCGAAAGAAGAAATAACAGAAAACAAAACAGCTATTACTATAGAAATAAAGCCTAAATCGAAATACATACAAACATAGTAAATGATAAATGTAATTAATAAAATATATATTGAAATTATTAAACCAGATTTAATTTTATTTTTTTTAATATCTTGAAACATATAATTCACTCCATTTTTATAAAAAGAAAGGAAAGAGATACAAGATTTCTTTCCTTTTCACCTAAATATTAATTATTTATTGAAATCAACTTTTACATTTTTGCGGACTTCATCACCTTCAACGGCGAATAATGGTTCTGCAACGAAATTAAAACAATTTGCTATAATGTTGCTAGGAAATACTTCTAATTTTGTATTATACATTGTAACACTATCATTATAGAACTGTCTAGAAAACGAAATTTTATTTTCTGTATTTCTTAATTCTTCTTGTAAATCTAAAAAGTTCTGGCTAGCTTTTAAGTCTGGATAATTCTCTGATATAGCCATGATAGATTTTAATGTGTTTGAAAGCTGATTGTTTAAATTAGCTTTTTCATCAATTGATGAAGCACCTGCCCATGAAGATCTAAGAGACGTAACTTTTTCAAGAACGTCAGTTTCGTGTCCCATATAACCTTTTACAGTTTCTACTAGGTTTGGAATTAAATCAAATCTTCTTTGTAATTGAACATCTATTTGACTCCATGCATTTTTTACTCTTTGTCTAAGTGTAACTAAACTATTGTAGTAGAATATTAAAAGGGCTACTAAAGCTATTAAAATTATAAGTACGACTAACATAAAATACCTCCACTAATTAATATATAAAACAATATTATCATATTAATCTAAATAAAACAATACTTTTTAAAAATTACTTAAAAATGGTAATAAAAGGTACAAGCACGAATATAATAAAATATAGAGATTTAAATTGACATGAAAAAATAGAAATGATATAATAAACATGTCATTTGAAGGAGGGCTTTTACTTATGAAGAATAATGAAAAAGCATCATTACAAGTGCTGAAAATACTAGTAATAACAATAGTTCTAATAGCTACTTGCAGCATAGTTAGTAAAGTATGTGGTTTGCAAGTTAACAATGTAAAAATAATTTTATCAAATAATTATCAAATGAACGTTTTAACTTCAAAGACAAAAGTTGCAGACATATTAGAAGAAAATCACATTGCAATACTTCCAGATGAAGCTGCTTTTCCAAATCAGGAAGCAGATATAACTGAAAGTAAAACAATTATTATTTCAAAGATTGGTACACAAAATGAAAACCTTATAAAAAAAGCTAACCAATCAGAAGTAGTTAATATAGAAAATGTGCTTGGAAATTATGCAAGTATAACGGAGAAAATAGAAGAAGTAGAAGAGACTATTCCTTACGAAACTATAACTAAAAATGCAGATTCATCTTCTAATGAGGATAGAAGCAATAAAATACTTCAAGAAGGTAAAGATGGTTTAAGAGTTGTTACTTATAAAGTAAAATATCAAAATGATATTGAAATTTCTAGAGAAACAATAAAAGAAAATATTGTAAAGAAGCCAATAAATAAAATTGTTCAAATTACAAAACAAACCTCTAGAAGTGGAGAAGAAAGAACAGCTACCTCAAAAGAAATTAGCTCTATAAATACAAGCAATAGCTTATCTAAAAAGGTAAGTGGAATTACTCCAATAGTAAAAACTTTAAATACATCAGCCTATACTGCATCAACATGTGGAAAGAGTCCAAATAGTAAAGGATATGGAAAAACAGCAAATGGAAGTAAGGCTACAGCATGGTATACTGTAGCTGCAGGAAAAGCGTATCCAATGGGAACAGTTATATATATTCCATCATTGAAAAATAAGCCAAATGGCGGATGGTTTGTTGTACAGGATAGAGGCGGAGCTATAAAAAATAATAAGTTAGATATTTATATGAACACATATAACGAATGCATAAGCTTTGGAAGAAAAAACTTAGAATGTTATATATATGTAAAATAAAAAAAGAGGAATTAAAGTCAACTTTAACGGTTCACTTTAATTTTTCTTTTTTTATTGAAAAAGAAAAAAGCATTTGCTATAATATGAATTGAAAAGGAGGAAAAAATATGAAAAAAAAGATAATAATCTCAATAATAGTAATACTTTTATTGATTGGTGTAGGATGTATAGCATTTCATATAAATCAAGTAGGAATACTTACAGAAGAATTAAATGAAATTAGTTTAGTTATGGAAAGTGAAGAACCAGACTTTAGTAAAATAGATGAAAAGTTAAATACAACAAAAACAAAATGGGAATATGCAAAAATAGAAAATGGAGTTAAAGAATACTTTAGGGGGTTTATTGGAGAACTAAAAAAACTAGATGAAATATCAAAGGAAGAAAAACTATCAAAAATTCTTTCTGCAGAAAACTTTAAAGAAGATGGACCAAACTTTAAAGAAACATCGGCTTATATACAAGATAGCATAAATAAGCTTAGTGATATTAAGAATAATATATTACAATATTTTGAAGATGAAAAAATAAATTCATATTTTAACAATGTTGGAGAAATATTAAAAAAACAATTCATTAAAGAATTAAAAAGTAATCAAGACTTTACTACTGCAAAGGAAACAATAGAGAAAAGCTTAAATGATGCAATAGATGCATTAGAAAGCAGTAATGATATAATAAAATTTCTAAAAGATAATAAAGGAAAGTGGGAAACTGATGGAAAAACTATTACTTTTTATAGCAATGAATTATTAGATCAGTATAATAGTTTAATAGAAAAATTATAAAAGTAAAAAGCATGTTTAAAAGGACATGCTTTTTACTTTTACAACAATACATATTTACAGAATAAAATATACATGAGATAAAAGGCATTTTAATATATATAATTTAAAGTAATAAAATAAACATATAATGAATATATTAAAAAAGAGAAGACATAATAAAAATAATTTATTATGGGTATTGACAAAAAGTAATTACCGAGTTATACTATATAAGACATCGCGGGGTGGAGCAGTTGGCAGCTCGTTGGGCTCATAACCCAAAGGTCGCAAGTTCGAGTCTTGCCCCCGCAACCAAAGGATACCACTAAAACTAAAAAAGTTTTAGTGTTTTTTTATTGTATAGGAAAAATCGAAGATTTTTGCATGTACAACAAGGTTAAGTGAAGCTGCGATATATACGTCTGTAAAGCTACTGCTATTTTTATATATCTAGAATGGGAGCATGAAATGGATAAGATTTTAACTTTTATTGTAAATGAGCATAATCAGATATTATTGCTAAAAGGAAACAAAAATGATCCTCAGTTTAAAAAGTCATTTTGGTATGTTGTAACTGGAGCATGTGAAGAGTATGACTTAAATAGAGAGGAAACTGTTAAAAGAGAAATAAAAGAAGAAACAGGATTATTAACCAATAATAATATTTATTTAAATTGGATTTTAGAATATGAATCATTAGGAATAAAATGCAGGGAATATGTTTATATAAGTTTTGTAAATAAAAGTTCTATAATATTAAACGAAGAAAATATTAAATATAAATGGTGTACATTTCAGGAGTTTATACAAAAGACTGAATGGTTTGGAGAAAAATCAATATTAGAAAAAGTTTTAAAGTCGGCAATTGAAAAAGAAATATATTTCAAAGAAGAAAAAATTGAAAACTTTGGATATAAAAAAGTCTAAAATTACTGATAAAGGAAAATATTTTGTATAAAAATGATATAATATGATTATTAAATTAAAATTAGGGGGAATTTTAATATGCCAAATATTTCTACAGGAATAAACTTGGATTCTAATTTCTTAAATCTAAAATCTATAGAAATAAAAGAAGTAAGACCAGAAGTTGAAAAACTATTGGTAGATAATGAAAAAATAATGTGTGCATTTAAGACTATTAGAGATCAGGTTATATTTACAAATAATAGAATTTTTGTTGTAAATGTAAAGGGAGTTACAGGCAAAAAAGTTGCATATTTTTCTTATCCATATTCAAAAATACAATATTATGGAATTGAAACAGCAGGTTTTATGGATATAGATAGCGAACTAATTCTTACATTTAGTAATGGGCATATACTACAATTTGATTTTAAATCAAATGTTGATATAAGAATGATAAATTCAATTATATCAAAATATGTTTTATAAAAATAGAAGGGCTGAGAATTTTACTCAGCCTTTTTGCCTATTCTTTTTATCATTGTGTGCATTCTAGAATGATAATCTTTTTTCGAATAAAAGTTGATAGCTTTTTCGTTATATGCAAAAACATCGACTAAAATATACTCACACCCAATACTCTTAAAATATTTTTCCATTTCATCTATCATCTTTTGCCCAATTCCTGTAGAACGTAAGTTTTTAGAAACTATTAATTCTGTAATTATGCCTGTTTTAGGACATTTGTAATCTAAGTAATCATATTTATCATAAGGTCTAACAAATCCCATAATTAATGCAAGAGCTTTTTCATCCTCAACATAAAGATAACATTTACCATTATTTTTTTCTAATTCTTCAAAATCTACAATAGCCATTTTTTCTTTGAAGTCAGGATGAATTATATCTAAATTATCTTTATCAATTGAAATAATATATTCTTCTAATTCAACAAGTAAATCTCTAACATCATCTAAATATTTTTCTTCATATTCTATAATCATAAATACTCCTTACGTGCAAAGTGATGCTTGTATAGTTATTATATAAACCTTTAGAAGTAAAGTCAAATTTGCTGTAATATGAAAGTAGAAAGATATGAAGAAGTGTGATAAAATACAAAAAAGATTTTGTTGATATTAATTATTAACTTATAAAGGGGATAGATATATGAACTTTAAACTTGAATACTCAATAAATGCTGATGAATTTTTAGAAATGATAAAATCTGTTGGGTGGAAAATATATTCAAATGAGCAAGTGAAAAAAGCATTAAAAAACACAATGTATATGGTAAAGATAACTGAAAATGGAAAAATTATAGGAATGGGAAGAGTAGTTGGGGATTACAGCATAGTCTGTGTACTAACAGATATATGTGTTAAACCTAAATACCAAGGAAAAGGTATAGGATTAAGGATTGTAAATGAATTAAAAAAATTAATAGAAATGGGAGTTAAAGAAGGAGAAAAAATGCAAATAGAATTAACGCCAACTGCCGGGAATGAAGAATTTTATAAAAAAGCTGGTTTTAAATATAAACCTGATGTCATTACTGGAATGTATTTATGGGTAAAAAAATAACAAAATTACTGCTCCATTATTCATTCTTTTTCTGGCATGAATAATGTAACTCATACAGTTATTTTTCATGAACGTAACTAAATTAGTATACAATAGATGTTGATGGCTGTTTAAACATTATTATTTTTTCCCTATTAAATTATTAGATATTTCTTAAAATTTGCCCATAAATTTTTTGTTCAAAATTGACTTAAAAATAAAAAAGTGATATTCTATGTAAAAGTTGAAATTGAGAAAATGAAATAGTCAAGTTCATGAAAATTTCAGAGGAATTAGTGAGCATGGTTACAATGTAATAATAGATGTATAAAGGAGAAATATAACAAATGAAAATTGTGTCTTTTTTCTCTGGCGCAGGAGGAATGGATTTAGGATTTGCCTTAGCAGGACATGAAATAATATGGGCCAATGATTTTGACCAAGATGCAGTTAATACATACAATGAAAATATTGGAAAATATTCTGGCCACAAAGCAATGTGTGAAGATATTGTTAAACTGCTAGACACAGATAAAGAACATATTAATGAAATATTACCAGACTGTGATATTATAATTGGGGGATTTCCATGCCAAGGATTTACAATTGCAAATTTAAATAGGAGTATGGAAGACGAGAGAAATTTTCTATATATGCAGTTATTAAAAGCAATTTCTGTAAAACAGCCTAAATATTTTCTTCTAGAAAATGTAAAGGGACTTGAAAATATGGAAAATGGAAAAGTATTACCAATGATTTTGGAAGACTTGGCAAATGCTGGAACAAAGAATTCAAAGGTATTTGAAGCTAATGGTTGTGGATATAAGGTGGCATATAATGTACTGAATGCATACAATTTTGGTGTACCTGAAAATCGAGAAAGAGTAATAATTTTGGGAATAAGAAATGATATAGTAAAAAATTCAAATGTAACCAAATATATTAAAGAGAATATAAAATCATCAAAGAAATATAAGAATCTATTTGTACCAATAACACATAGCGAAAGTACTAATGAAGTTGAAGAAATAAAGCCTTTTCAAAAACTAAATAATGCATATGTATCTTGGAAAAATAAAGAAGAGATTGATCTTTCAGTACCTAAAATATATAAGATTAGAAACATGAGAGATGCAATTGGAGATTTGCCATTACAATATGATTCTGAAGAATCAAAGAAGTATTTTAATCATACAGGAAGTAAGTGCAAAGTCAAAATAAAAAATACCATAGGAAACAGAGCAACAGATTGGAATAAATATGCTCCTACTATAATGGGTAGGGGGAGTGGAACAGGAGGACCATTAATACCACCACATCCCGAACAACATAGAAGACTATCTGTAAGAGAAGTTGCTAGAATACAAACATTTCCAGATGATTTTGTATTTTGTGGCTCAAATTCAGCAGGTTATAGACAAATAGGAAATGCAGTGCCAGTACTTATGGCTTATAATATAGGAAAAATCTTCACATAATAAGTGAAGATTTCCTTTTATATATTATTTTTTAAGTAGTTACGAATATTACTTTCTAGCGTATTTTTCATTAAATTAAATTCTTTATTTCTATTTATATTATTTAAATTAATATTTATTCTGAAATATTCTAAGTTAAATTCTTCAATGTAATTTAAAAGGTTTACCCAATTTAAACGCAAATTATTATTTTCCCATCTGTAGAAAACTTTTTCAAAATTATTTTCTTGATCATTATATAACTTTAAAAGTGAATTAATAAAAGTATGATTTGGTATAAGTATAAAATCAATTCTATAATTTGATTTTAAAACAATATAGACATCATCTTCATATACATAAGATAAGAAATCTTTTAACTTGGCGTAAAAAACATCTTTTTTATTATTTGCCAAAATTACATTAAATATGTTTTTTCTTAATTGTGAACCAGAACCTAGTCCACTTTTCCTATCGCTTAAAAATTGTAAATCTTCATCTGAAATAATTCCTTTTAATAAAGCTCGATAGGAAAAACTACCAATATTTAGTTCGGGGTTAAAGGATGGATCTATAATTGTACCATCTATGTCATAAGCGGCTCCTTTTAATGTTTTTAGAGAAATATTATAGTTTTCAATTATTAAATCAGTTTTTTCTCTCTTATTACCAGATAAATCAGTAGATATTTTCCAATTTTCGTTATAACAAATTGCATCATAATTTAAGATAGATTGTGTTGGTAAAGGATTACTTCTGAAAAAACCATCAGTACATGTGCAACCAAATAATGATGAAAATATATCTTCAAAAGTACGAGCTGTAGTATGTCTATCTCTAACATTAATATTAGATACAAATGAAAATAATATATTGGCAATTACTATTCCTTTAAAATCGTTTGAAATAATGGAATTATTTAGGTATTCCAAAAATGTTTTCATTTCATATATGTTTTGTGGAGTGCCTTTTAATCCTGCTTCCTTTAACAATGATTTTCCTATAATATCAATATTTGAAAAAAGTAAAGAATCTAAAATCATATTATTTTGCCTCCATTTGTTTGAAAAAATCACTTAAAGAACAATTTAATGCATTACAGATTTTTTCAATATTTAAAAGAGAGATGTTTCTTTTTCCATTTTCAACGGAAGCAATATATGTTCTATCCAAATTACATAGAAATGCAAAAGCTTCTTGGCTTAATCCAAGCTTATTTCTTTCTATCTTTAGTTGTTTTCCAAATTTTTCTTTTATATTATTCATTCACATCACCAGAAAAAGAATATCATTTTTGTGACTTAAAAACAACGGACTATGTGTCACTAAAAGTCGAAAAATTTGAAGAAGATATGTATTAAACCCAAATACTATAGTAAGGGTATAGGGTTAAGGAGCGTAAACGAATTAAATAATTAATAGAACGAGGAGCTAAAGAAGGAGAAAAGGATAATTATTAATGAGGCTGATGTTATACAAAAAACTATTATATATATAGAAAGTAACATTTTAGAAGATATTAAAATAAGCAACATTCCCCAAAAAGGTGTATATATTGCCATTATACTTACAAAAGTTTTTTTATTATTTGTGGTTATACAATATCAGAATATATAAAAAATAGAAGGTTAACGTTTGCAGCTGACTTAATAAATACTGATGAAAAAGTAATAGATATAGATTTGAAATATTCTAATGATTCACCAGATAGTTTTACTAAAGCATTTACAAGATTTAATGGATCTACACCAATTTATGTTCGTAAGGATGTAGTAACAATAAAATAATTTGTACAATGTATGGAGCTAATTCCATTGTTATGGACAATCATTTAAGAATATGACTGAATTAAATAAAAAAATATTTAAAGAATATTTATATAATTAAAATGACTTTGAAATAGCTTATGGATATAGTATAGAAATGTATACAGATCCATCTAATTGTGAAAAGGAAAAAATAGAGGAAAACTATTATACAAAAGTATGGACATCAATTTAGAAGAAATAATAAAGATAAAGAATTAAAAGGAAATTGAACATAAATAAGTTCATAATTACTCATAACCCGAAGGTCGTAAGTTCGAGTCTTACCCCCGCAACCAATTCTAAATCACTAGAACCATAATGGTTTTAGTGATTTTTTGTTTTGATTAAAGGTTGCTATAATCACTAAAAATTGGCTTCTTATGTCAATTTGGGGAGAAATTGGGGATGAACTCCTCAAACTAG
>CAKOYB010000012.1 GCA_934130435.1 uncultured Clostridia bacterium | reverse complement strand
CTTTGATTTTGTGCAATGTTGTTTAAAACTAAATATAAAGGATTTTATCTCCCCTCTACTATTCTTTATATGTAAATTATAATTTTTAATTCTTTTCATATTTCAAAAATAATTTTATTTCAAAACATCAAAAAAGTAAAAACTTATCTTGATTAATTTATAACACATGGTAAATACATGTGTCAATACTTTTTTATAAAATTTTATAAATTTTTTCATTTTTATTTATAATTGAATTTTCAATTTTAGATTTTTCATATTGATCAATAATTTGATGATAAGTATCTGTAACTAATGAAATTCTTAAATTTTCTTCAGTAGATTTTGATTTATTTGTTCTTGGATAAATAAATTCATATGTATAACAATAAAATTCTAAACTTCTTAAAATTAAGTCAATCTGACAGTCTAATAACTCAATTTTATTATTACGTATAGAATCAACATCAAAATCTAATTTCACCCCTATTCCCCCTTCTTATAATTATTTAATGGATTTTTATTTACAGCTTCTTTTAATTCATTATTATTTAAATGTGTATATATTTGAGTACTTACAATGCTCGTATGTCCTAAAAAACTTTTTAAAAGTAAAATATCTTCTTTTACATATGTATACATTATTGTAGCAGCTGTATGTCTCAAAGTATGAGTCGTAAAATTTGAATTATTTATTTTTAATAATTTGTAAGCTTTTTTACATATATTCTCTACGGCATCAATTCCTACCCTATTTCCATATCTATTTATAAAAAGAGCTTTATTATCATTTGGTTTTCTTGTATTTAAATATTCTTGTATTTTTTCTTTGCAATAATTACTAAAATAAACTATTCTTTCTTTATTATTTTTTCCGAAATATAATAATACTATTATTATCAAAATTTATATCTGTTATATTGATGTTTATTAATTCTGATAACCTTATGCCTGATGAAAGAAATAATGTTATTATTGCGTTGTTTCTCTTTGGAAATCTCGTATTTGATAGATTAAAAATATTTTGAATTTCTTTTGCTTGACTTAAAGTTAAATATTGAGGTAATCTTTCTAGTTTTCTTATAAATGGTATTCCTAATATTGGATTCATTTGTTGAATTGTGATTTTTGGATATACTGAAAATATCCATTTATAAAAGCTTTTTATAGCTGTAATTCTTCTTTGTCTTGTGTATGCATTATTATCTCTATTATAATTTAAATATACTAAAAAAGCAAATACATCAGATTCTTTTACTTGGAGTATGATAAAAATGTTAAAAGAATTAATAGAAACAGGAATATTCTTATATTTTTGTACAAAAGTAAAAAACAACATTATATCCGATGAAAAAGCTTTAGAAGTGTTAAGAGAACACCCTTTTATAGCAATTAAATAATCTAGGTAGTTTTCTAAAATCTTTGGTACAGATTTCTTTTTAGTTAGCATTAATATTTTCTCCTTTCTTTAATTTATGTTAACAGTTATATATTGTAACACATTTACTCAGTAAATGCAACAAAAAGTTAAAAAAATATAGCGAATACAACTTCACTATATCTTTTTGATAATTATTTGGTTATTAAATCTATCATAAAAAATATTCACAAATTCTTCGATGTTTTTATTTTCTGAAATACCTATTCCTTTTATAAACTCGGTTGGAATATGTATTGTCATTTGCTTATAATTCTTTCTTTTATAAACTTTTATTTTTCTATTATCCTTAATATGTAAATATTTTTTATCATTTTTTATAAGATTAGTAATATATGTTCTTGAAAATCCAGTGTCTTTAGCTATATCGGAAAGTGTGGATCCATTAACAAACATATTTATACAATATTTTTTCAATTCTTTTTTATCCATATTTTTCTCACTTCTTTATATAATATATTCATTATAGCATATTAAATAAATATTGTAAATGCATTAGATAGTAAGATGGTAATTTTTTCATATAAGAAATAAAGCTTTTGGTAAAGAACTTAAACATTTTTTCTATTTTTAAAGTATACTACCTTATAGTTGTATACCAAAAAAGGATACAAAATGCAATATATACGCATTGCATTTTGCAATATATAATAACAATAAATAAAGAAAGGATTTGTTGTATATGTCAAAGTTTAAATTACCTGTAATCCCATCATCAACCCAAAAAGCAATTAGATTTCCTAATAGTACAATAGAAAGAGTTGAAAAAGCAATAACAGGTACAAAATATAGTTTTAGTGCTTTTGTAGTAGCTGCTACAAATCATGCACTTGATGATTTAAATATTACAGAAAAAGATTCACCAGAAGAATTGAAAAAATAAATTCGAAAAGATTAGTTTGACTAGTCTTTTTATATTTTGGATTAAATTCTAAAAGAAAAAGAACTAGTTTGTGGCTAGTTCTTCATCTAAATATTTTGAATATGTATTTATAAATTTATTTAAATCATCTTCTGCTACAGTACCAATTTTAAAACGTATCTCATTTTCGGAAATTTCAATCAAGTCATCACATTTTACTATACTGTCTTGCCTTAAATTATTAACATTATTTTTTTCTAATTTTTCATTATAAGGATATGTTGCCTTTTCTACATGTGAAGATAATAAAAAACCAAAATAGTTTATATCTATAGCTTGTCCATCATCTATTATTACAAAGCTATGATTTTGTCCTACGTTTCCACTCTTGTACTCATAATTTGATACAAATACAATGTCTCCAATTTCAAACTTTTTCATTTATCTTGTCTCTCCTTTGTTCTCAGAAGTATAATAAATGATTTCGTCTTTTGAAAGTGCAGCCTCTTTTCCTTTATTTGTTTTGCAAAATTCAGAATATGATTTTATAGCACCTCTTTCTTTTGCCTTTGCTATTAATGCAGTTACTTTTTCTTTATAAAGATTACTAACCATATCTATACCTCCTTTCATATATATTATTCCAATCTTTACTTATATAATACTATTTAGAAAAAGTTTTATTCTAATTCACATAATATTATACCATAAAAACTTTATAATATCAAGTGTTACCTTTATTTACCATATTTGTATCACTTTTTTTATATCGTGTCAATACCATTTTTTAAACTCGCATTTAAATCGTTTTTAAGCCTTTTTAATTTTTAATCAGTATAGTTTTATGCCTCATTTTTATCCATAAAACGCAAAAAAAGAGGTAAGCTGAAATTAATCAACTTACCTCTAACTTTTTTATATTATTTTACTCCGCCAAGCCATTTACAAAATCCAATTTTATAGTTGTTTGTTCCGTTTACATTGTATCTTACCATCGCTCTGTCATTAAATATTCCAAAGCAATCACATCTTTCTCTTGGATCCAAACTTCCTATTCTTTTTGTACAAGCTGTATCTGCATATACAACTTCTGTTGTACTTCCATTTTGATATGTTTTCACTGGTTCATCACTCCCACTTTCTATTTTTTCATTACTTATTGGTTTAACTTCTAAATAAGAACTAACCATGTCTAAAAATCTTTGCCATCCCATATCTAGCGTACGATGTGGACAATATTTATTTGCAAAATCTTGATGTTTCTTTACTTTATCTATTCCCCAACCATATTGTTTTAATAGATATGCTGTATATTCCGCTGCTAACTTTTCTGCTTCTTCAAAGTCTTCTCCTCCAAATTTAGAATAACAGATTTCAAGAGATATTCCTTTTCTATTTCCGTTGCCATTTCCTCCATCTCCTGCATTCCAAGTGTTTCTATTAAATGGCACTCCTTGTACAATTCTAGTATTATCTATTGCACAATGATATGAGACTTTGTTGTTGTTTCCTATCATATATGATATTTCTGCCATTGCTGATGCATCATTTGCAGTGTTGTGGATTACAATAAATTCTGGTGTCATCTCATAAGGACATTTTATATTATATTTGTTTTCTGGCACTAACATCTTAGTTATTTGCATTGTCATCATCTCCTATTCCGTCTATTTCTGAATTAGAAAAATCATTTTCTGCTATATTCTTTTGATATAGTTCTTCTTTGAACTCTACTGTTTCTATTTGTACATTATCTTCCATGAACTATTCCTCCTCTAAGTTTATTTTTTCAATTTCAGCTCTTATCTTTAAAGTTCTTATATAATTTCCCATGTGTTTCTTTTGCTCTTTTAATAATTCTAATGAACAGCTTGGAGTGAAATTTAATGTTCCTGCTTCATATTTTATTGTCATTGCATCTAGTTTGTCATATCTAATTTTTGCTTGTAAATATTCTGCTTTAAATCTTTCTTTATAGTCTTTACTATTCATTAATTCAATTGTATCCTTTAATTCCATAATTAATTTTCCTCCTTGCTATTTACTGCTTTTTGACCTAATAGATAAGTACTTATTACACCGTTTACTACAGCTATAACTTGTACTATTTGTATCGCGTGTGGTATTGTTATTCCGTCTACAGCATTTATTCCTGCTACTAATGCACTTATTATTGCTAATATATTTATTGTATATTTAGCTATTTTCTTAACTTTTTCCATAATACTTCACTCCTCTACTTTACTATTTTTATATGTAATTCTAACATTTCATCATATAATTTCTTTACAGTTCCATTTCCACCTAAGTTTTTATATTCTTCGTACATATGAGTTATGTTTTCTTGGTCTAAAATGGAAATCTCGCCTTTACTCTCGTATTCTCTATATCTTCTTATTAACTCATTTCTTAAAAGAGCTTGTACGCCATTTTCGATAGCTTGTTGTCTTTTCCACAATCTTGCTATCTTTTTAAATAAATATCCTATCAACATACAGATTATAGCGAATAGTTCTTGCAACCAATACTTTAGTATAAACTCCCACATTTACTTTGCCTCCTCACTAGTACTAGCTGTTTCTAGTGCTGCTAATCTGCTTTCTATATTTTTTTCTATTGTTTCTATATCTTTCTTGTACTCTACATCTATACTTGCTAATTCATCACTTAAACTTATATTTGTTATGTTTTTGTATGTATACATTTTCTGTTCTCGTACTGCTTTTTGCTCTTCGGTTAGTTCTAAGTTAAGTGGTGTTGCTAGTTCAAAATACAAAACAACTGGTGTTCCCGCATTGTACAATTCTTTTAACTTCTCCTTGAATTGTTGAAGCGTTGTAATTGTTGTATCACTTAACATTATATTTATCGTCTGTTTGTTATCTGATACTGATACTAAATCTTCATATGATGTTTTATTCCAAATCTCTCCTTTTTTAGCTTTTTTTAACATATTTGATATTATATCTCCTTTTATTTTTACTAAATTATAATTCAAAAAGAAATAATTCAATTTGTTAGCATTTTGCTGTTGTACAAAACCTTCATCCCCTGTTAAAACCAGCTTTCCCCATTCGTGATGTTCTACATCTGCAACATAATCTCCTTCTAGCATTTCTTGCTGTATTGGCATTATTGCTGTTTGAGATTGTTGTTCTATATACTCTTCAGTTTGATTTCTACTAATAGAAATGTCAAAATATTCGTTAAATTTATCATAAGTCAAAACAGTACCACCATCTTTTAAACTATAAAAACTTGGTTTTATATATCTACAATTTTGTGATAAATTTAATTGTTTTATTGTATTACCAATATTAAAGCTTGTATCATATATTCCTGTCGTAGTTCTTTTTATCCCATTGTAATTCTCGTCAAATTCCATAAGCCAAAATCTTGCTAATGTACAACTTTTCAAACATTTAAACAATACATATATTGTTTTATTATCACTGATAGGAATATAATCGTCTGCTCTTGCTCCCTCTATAGCTGTATTTGTATTTCCACTATCATTAGTAAAATATCCCTGAACATATTGTTCATTAAATAAATTCTCATTAGATACATCTATTTCTACACTATCTTTTACTGTTTCAACCTCACTTGGATAATCGAGTGAAGGTGATGCTCCGTATTGTTCATAAACGGGTATATTATCTACTGTATATGTGCCTTTTAACAACATAATATTTTTGTATTTGACAGTGTTTCCTGAGCTACTTATTCCAAGCCTAAAACATATATATTTAGTTTTAGATGTTGTTGTGAAATTGATAACACCTCTTAACTCGCTAGTGCTTTTTAACTTTTGAGCAACTTGTGTGTTAGTATTTTCGGTTTCATTTTCGTCATATTCGAAAACAAAAACTGTTCCAACTATATTTTTATCTTTTTCAAAATAGAACGTGTAATCTGTTTCGCTATCTACTGTTATTCCGAAAACTTTCTTTTACAGATTTGGCAATACCGTACGTATCTGTGTAACAATCATTACCTGTAGATGTAATTGTAATTGAATTTTCTGTAATTTCATCTACTATGCCTCTTGATGCTATTACATCACCATCTGACCATTTTTTCCAATTCAATAAATTATACCCTTCTCTAGTCTCTTGCTTATGTCCACCCTTAATTTTCCAATCAAAATCCAAATTAGAACTGTCTTCAACATGCACACTATTTCCACTCACGCTCGCACTTGGTATCTGCTCTTTAATTAGCTTGTTTTCAGCTTTTAGAGCTTCATTCTCAGCTTGAACTTGCTCAACTTTGTTAATTAGTTCTTCTGCATTTTGATTGTATTCAGCTAACTTATCAGTAGCATTTTCATTAAATTCGTTTTGTTTGCTTTCAGCATTAGAATTAAATGCTTCTGTTTTAGTTGCAGCATTATCATTGTAAGCTTTTTCTTTTAATACTGTATTACTGTTATAAGCATCTGTCTTGGCTTTGTCATTAGCATTATAAGCATCTGTTTTAGCCTTATCATTTGCATTATATGTGCTAATTTTAGCTTCATCATTCTTGTTATAAGCTTCTAATTTAGCTGCGACATTAGCATCAAATGTTTTTGTTTTTGCATCGTTGTTATCATTAAATTCTTTCATTTTATCAGTGTGAGTTTTGTTGTATTCTGCTAATTTACTGTCTGAATTATCGTTGAAAGTCTTTGTTTGCTCTGCTGTATTATCATTAAATTTTTTTGTTTCTTTTTCTGCATTTGAGTTGTATTCTTCTTTTAAATCTTTTATATTACTTACTGCACTTTCGACAGTCTTTTGCATTTCAGTAAAGTTATCTTGTCTTTCTTCTTCTGCTGATATTCTTTCATCTTCATTTGATATTCTTTCGCTTTCAGAAGATTCTAAATCTTGTTTTAACTTTGTTAAATTATCAATCCATGTTGGATATTCTGTCGGAACATCTTCAGTAGCGTTAAGGCTATTAGATACCTTTAAATCAAAAACATTAGATTTGAATACAGCAACATCGTTATCTAAACTATTTCTCAATACAACTTGTGCTTTGATTTTTCCATATTTAGCAATTGCTCTAGTAATGACATATTGGTCATTTTCGATTAAATCAACATATTTTTCATTTTTTATCTGAAATTCTATATATTTAGTAAAAGCAGTATATTGTTTTGGAAATTCAAATTCTAATACTTCGACTTTGTTTTCTGAATCATTTCCTATTTTATTAGTCTCTTTAAAAACTTCTCTGGTTTCATCTATAATTATTTTCAATTTTAACCTCCATTATAAAAGCACCTACATTTCTGTAAGTGCTTTTCTTTTATTAAATCTTCTTTTATTTTCTATTGGTATTGGTACAATTAATTGCATCTTTTTTTGTCTTATTAATAATGCAAAGTATAGTAAGTATAAATAACACTAAGAATACCCCACAAGTAAAAAATATAAAATTCGTTATACTATTATTAATAATATTACTTTTATAAACCAAATATCCAAAAAGTATTAATAAACAAAAAAGCAAAGTTATTAAAACAGATGTTACTATTGCAAATGTTATAATTTCCTCAATACTTTCTTGATTGTCTCTACTTTTTTCTTTTTTGGTAGTTATATTAGTTTTTGTATTTTCTTTTTCACTATTTTTAAAACATGTTTTATCATAAACCTCATGATGTATTTTTTCAGTTTTACGAATAAAATTATTATTTATATTTGCTTTAAAATCAGGATTTGTATTTTGATAGTTCTCTAATTTATCTATAAAAATACGTAAATTTTCATCATCTTTGTTATTTTGAACCTCATCTATATAATTTTTTTTAACCTTATTTTTACCAGACAAAGTGTTATTAAATAAACTTTTTCTTTTTTTAAAGTATATATAATTAGGTAGAGTCCAAATAATACCATAAACACTTATGAAAACACAAAAATTTATAATATCAAATTTTCCACTTTTCAATGCAAAACTAAAAGAATTTGATAATAATTCATAAATCAAAAGAATATTTAAAAGTTTATATCCAACTTTAGTTCTTTTGAAAAAATAATAGCTGGTAACAAATAAAAGTATTCCATTTAAAATATTTAGTACAAGTAATAAAGAAATAACAGAATTAGAAGTCAATTTTAAATATCTTATAAAAACACTTATAGATGTCAAAATTCCAAATGGAAATCTTATATACTGATTAAAATCCCACCATTTCATTGAAAATTCTTTTTCTTCATTTTCTGTGTAATTATTCATATGTTTTGTTCTCCTTTTAATTTCTTCATACAAAGTTTTAACAAAGACGAACCAACTATTAATCCAACAATTGTCAATAGGATAAAAGGAGAACTTGGTTTATCGTTTGAATACGGAAACCCAAATCCGTCAACCATTTGACCATTTTGAATTGAAAATACAAAGTATATATTAATAAAAAAATATATAGCTATTGCAATTAAAATAATACCACAAATTGCTCCAAAAACATAAATTATTTTTTTCAAACTAAACATCTCCTTATAAAATAATATTGATAATTACAATTACCAATATTATTTTATAAGACAAAAAGTGACAAGTATATATTGCATTTTGTATTACAATATGTATATATTTTACCAGGTAACTTTACCGTTTTTATATACAGTAAAGCCTTGCAATTTACTAAAAGCTTCGAGCTTTTCAGATTTACTAAGAGATGAACTTTCATTAATCAAATTAAATAACTTCTTTTTATCAGCTGAGCTTAAAGTTGTATTTATCCCAGCTAAATAAAGTTTCTGAATATAAGACATATTTTTACTCTCTATACTATTTATATAATTGTAAACTTTCTGCTTTTTACTTCCAGAAACTGCTTTTCCACTATTTGTACCATCATCTTCTCTATCGGCTTTTAAATCAGTTTGCAAATAATTTAAATATTGATTAATAATATTTTTGCTATTGTCTAATTTATTTAAAATTTTATAAGTGTCATCGTCTGTATTTATTATTTGACTATATATTTTATCTTTTTCATTGCTACTGTAATCAGAATTTGCAAGTATTTTTATTTTATCCTTTTGAGCAATAGTTTTATTTTCTTTCTTTTTCTCTGCTAACAATTCTGCAATTTTATTTTGATAATTAGCATAAGTGTTTAAAGATAATCCTTTAATTTTTTCTGCTTCTTCATCAGGAACATTTTTCCATTCACCTTTATATTTATAATACTTTTCATTACCAATAGTTGCAGTATCGCCATTTTTCTGAATAAAATCTACATTTTCTAATTTTTCTTCTACAATAGAATTTATTTCTTTTTGTATATCTCTAACTTGTACTTTCTTTTCTGTATCAGATAAATCGGAATTTTGTATATCTCGTTTTTCCTGATACAATTCTCCCAGGTCTTTCGAACTTACAGACAAATACATATACTTTAACTTATCCTCATCAGTTGCTTTTTCAGAATTTTTATTCTTTTCTAAATCCTCTAGCAAAGAATAGTACTGGCTTACATGTTTGTTTTTCATTATTGAGTCAGTAGTAAATTTATCTTCTAAAATATTATTTTCTGCTTGAGGTGTCAGCATTGGTAAAATAACATCTCCTATGCCACCACTATATTGATCAAGTACATAGTTGATTTTTTTAGGACTAATATTTAGCTTTTCTCCTAAAAATTTGCTTAACTTATCTGTAGATTCATCAGATTGTTCAGCAATAGGTAACTTTTGCAATCTACTACTTACAATTTCTCCACCATACCATGCTGTATTTCTTTTTGCTTGTAAAATTGGTGCAATAAGATTATCTTTAAATGGATTATTAGGAGCCATTTGATTAATTGTTGTATCAATCAACGCTTTCCAGTCAACGTTTTTACCTTCTGTAGTTTCTAATGCTCTTCTAGCAATTCCTCCAACAACACTTGATATTCTTCCTTTAGGTATTCTGAAAAATTTACCATCTCCTATTTTAAATAAGAAATAATTATCTTTGGTATATTCAGGTAAATCATCATAATCATCATCGTCTCCTAATAATAATCCATTTAAAATAGCAGGAGCTACTTGCCATATAATTGCTTTAACAGTTAAATCAGCATAACCTTTCCATCCATTTTGACCAGAGAGATTTCTGTAAAATTTATCTAGTCCTTGCACAGAAGCATTTAAAAAATTTGCACCATATTTATTAACAACCTTTGTAATATTTCCACCTCTTTTAAAATTAGTAGTTATATCCGCGGCATTATATAGCGCTTCATCTATACTTCCTCCATTTTCAATTGTAGATATATATTCAGCTAATCTTGGAGCTTGCTCAAGAATTTCATTTACAACTTTTATATTGTCTCCAAATCTTTTATTTTTGTTTGGCAATATTCCCTTTTGGTAATCAAAATATGTATTTGCTGTTCCACCATTTTCTTTATAATTTTTATACCAAGAACCATCTGTTCCAATATTATAAAGAGCTTTTGTATAATTTTTTAGAAATTGAGCAGAACTATACTTAGTATTAAATACAGCATCTTGAAAATCCTTTATAGGATTATTAAATGCAAAACCAATACTGTATGTAGTTAATAATTCTCTTTGAGCATTAGAAAGTTTCTCAATAGGAGTCAACAATGTTTTTGCAACATTACTGCTATTAATTTTATTCTGTAAAGTATCTTTTGCAAAAGCAGAGTACAATTCATCACTTATCTTAAATTCTGTCATTTCACCATTTTGAAAAATCATAAAAGTATTAGTTCCATCTTTTGCCTTTGCAATTACATCTCCTGCTAATGATTGAATTGCAACTGGATCGAATTCAATTCCACTTACAATGTTATTATTATTTACTTTTGATTCTTTGCCTAATGTTTTATACAGTTCTACTCCCAATTTATTTACTCTGATGGCTTTTTTTATTGCTAACGTTTGTTCTGCCATACTTTCTTTTATAGACAAAATACTTTTATCGCTTTCAGTAGCTTTTTTTAAAGTATTGTTACCTACCAAATCATCTTGGTATTGTGTAATACTTTCCGTTATATCTCTAAATGTAGGAACATAGTCACTATACATTTCACGCAATTTATTATAAGTTTCATTCGAAACTAAACCGTTTCTAACTAAGTCCTTTAAATTGTTATCATTATATTTGCTTACCTCTTTTGACCATTCATAAAATTTAGGATATTTTTTTTCATAAGCATTAACAGTAATTTCAGAATCTGTTGCAGACACTTCACTACCAAAAATACCTTTTTCGTATGCAAATCTTGAAATATTATGTTTGTTCAATAAATAGTCATCAAACTCACTTGACAAATTAGCTTTGTCCGCTTCAGAAAATATATCTATAATAGATTTACCAACAACTTCTATATCTGTTCCAGCAGCATTTGAGATTATTTGTTTATCTCCAATAGAAATTTGAGCTTCATTAAATGCATTCATTGTTCTATCATATAAATAAGTTAATTTTTTATTGCCTGTTTCTTTAGCTAATTTATCTATATAGTGACCTTTATTTACAAACTTTTGAGCTAGTGTATCTTTTATTTGAGATAAACTAACATTTTCTTTTCTTCTTTGTTTATTTACAGAACTTATTGTTGCACTTATCAATTTATTTCCGTTATTTGTGAGTTTATTAGCTGTCTTATTGGTCGTTTCAAGTGATGGCGAATTTACTTTACGTGATTCTTCTCTAATTGCATCTAAATCAGATATGGTATTATCATTCGCTATTTTATCACTGTTTCTATAAGGTGAATTTATATTTTCTTTAGAATTATTATTTTTTTGTTTTTCTAAATATTTTGTAATATAAAAATCTTTTATTAAACTTTTATCATCAATGTCAATTATTTCATATGTATCAGTATCATATTCGTAATTAGCTCCTCTTTTATCTAAGTAATCAAACAATTCCTTTTTTTCAGATTTACTAAGTTCTTTATAGTTTGTAAAATCATTTGCTACTGGTGCTAAATTTCCATTTTTTATTTCTTCAAGATTAGTTCTTGTACCTTCAGCTTTAAAACTATTATCTAAATAATTGCTCCAATTGTCATTTTCAATTGAATATTTTTGTTTTACATTAGCATATTGTCCTTCATCTCCATTAATCCATGCAACAGAATCTAATGGAATTGTTTTTGAATATACTCTATTTCCTCTTCCACCAGCATATTCTTCTGCTTGTATTCTTGAAGTAGAAACAAAGGTTCCTTGTTTTATTGGATATGAACTATATACAGTTACTTTTCCATCTTTTAATGCTCTTTCAGCGTCTTCTCTTGAAAAATCTCCCCAAGCAAAGCTTTCGCCATCATCATTTATTACCTCGTCAAATGTTTTTATGTCTTCAATATTTCTTATTCCTGTATGATAATCATCTAGCATAGGATTAGTATTTTTTATGATTTCTAATTGTTTTCCTTTATGGGACGTATCTTGAACTTTTGCAGTTTCAATTTGTTTTAAATTTATAGTTTTGCTAGTTTCAGTTGCATTATCATATATATAATTTGCAATATTATTTCCTAATTGCTTTGAGGCATTTTCTTTTGAGGTTACAGTAAATTGATTTATCAATTCATTATTATTTGATATTTCAATATTTATTTTACCATCTGTTTTCTTGTTAAATTTTACAATATTAGCAGACTCTAAATCTTTATATCTTTTAGCATTTCTATCAAAAGAAAAAGAACCTGAATTATTTTCAGATTCTTCTAGTATTCTATTGTTCCATACTTTGCTATTATTTTTTTCTTCATTTTCATGTGTTGATTCTTTAGTTTTTTCATGTCTTTCTTGTATTTTTTTGTCAATTTCTTGTATTTTCTCTCCATTTTTTCTTCCATTTTCAACTCTGCTATTTCCCAAGGTTCCATCGGATCTATTATTTCCATTGGTTTCTGCAAATACCAATCTGCTATTTTCTTGATTATTTTGTGCCATATCTTCTTGATAAATTTCATAGTTATCTCCGCCTTTCTTGTTTTCGCTATTAGAATAATTATATATGTTGTCTTTTATTTTATCAAGAAGTTTTCTATTTTTTAAGTAATTATTTAATTTTGGATGTTGAGGATTGTTTTTGGAAGATTCAGGTTCGATAGTGTTTCTGTCTATTTTACCATTCTTTTCTAATAGGTATCTTTTTTTGGTGTCATCAGCTTCTATTTCTCCTAAGCTTTCAAAATATGCAAGTTTACTTTTCTTACTGCTAGTACCGTTTTCAAAACCTTCAATATTTTGAATTGCATGTTGTATTTCATGGATAAGAGTTCCTTCAATTTGTGGGCTATTTCCAATCAATTTGTTATTTATTATTATATTATTATTTGAAACAGAATATTTGCCATTAGCACCATTTAGTTCTCTAAACTGAATTTCAATGTTTTTTAATTGAGGATACACTGTAAATAAAGTATCATGTTCTAATAAGTTGCCCAACTCATATGTTTTATTTTTTTCTAGTTTAATATTTTTCAGTGACATATCTTTATCAGAAAACTCAAACTTCCAATCACCATTTCTATCCTGAAACCATCCTGTGGACTGTCTTATTGTTTCATTATCAACACCATTTTTTTGCATTTGTTGAGCCTTATTATAATTTCTTTCAAGAACTAAATTACTTGTATCAGCTTTT
The DNA here is from genome assembly GCA_934130435.1 of uncultured Clostridia bacterium. Classification (GTDB taxonomy): domain Bacteria; phylum Bacillota; class Clostridia; order TANB77; family CAG-508; genus HGM13634. Next base: position 22,623 of record CAKOYB010000012.1, on the reverse strand, counting down.
ATTGCATTTTTCATCCCTTGTTTACCTGCAATAGAATAATTACTTGCTTCATTTAATTTGTTATTATTATTATAAACTTGCGTCCATTTATAATATAAATCATCTATGAATTGGTCTTGATTTTTATAGCCTCTAAATTGATGCCATAAATACTTTACTTCATTATAAATTCTCTTGAAGATGTTAGGACTTTTTTGTGAAACATTATTAATAAACTCTTGATTTCCAAAAAGTTGTGCCGAAACATCAGATAAAGCTTCATCTGTTAACTCTGTTGAGCCATAATTTTGTAAAAGATTTTCAACTGCAGCATTAAATTCTGTATTACTTTTTCTATATGTTTCTATTATATTTCTCATAGAATCATTGCCAATCGCATGTGTTAATTCATGAACTGCAATAAATTCTCCTGCTTTTGTTGAGTTAGGATTTATTGTTATCACTCCATCTAAATAAGAACCATTTGCCATTCTTCCATCTGGTGTTTTCAAATTTGCATCTAATCTTATATCAACATTTTTATCCTTTATGATTTGTTCTAGCATATTTACATAGTTTCTAGCTTTTTCAGAATTATTGAAATATTTGTTTGCATCTTGTCTTAAATTATTTATCTTCTCATTATTAGAATTTTCATATTGATAATTTAACATTGGAAGTTGATTATTGTTTAACATTTCATTTGTCTCAACTGAAATTCCATTTTGAACGATTTTATTATCTGCTTGTGTAATTTGTTGATTAGGCAATATAGACTGATTATTTGCCACATTTTGTTGTAAATTTGCACTAGCATTTAATATATCAATTAAATTTTTAGCTTGTTTATCATTTTTATTTGTTTTTGTATCTTTAGTCTCTTCTTTTTTGGATTCTAAATTATTATTAACTTGCTTTTGAATATCTTGTATTTGAAGTTTAACTTCACTTTTTTCATTTGAATTTAATTTTCTGCCAAGTTTTTGCTCAGCCAAATCTATAGCATTATTATATAGCGTATTACTATTAAATTTATTTGCAATAGATTGGAGTGTTTGAGTAGAACCTTGTGAAATCAATGTGCTTGCAAAAGCACTGGCCATAGATTTTCCTACATCTTCCCAATTCCACTCACTGGCATTTTGTGTTCCAAACATTGTATCCAAACTATGATCAGTAATATAATTTAACATATAAGAAACTAATTCTTCTGTTGCTTCACCAGTTGCTGACAATCCCAAGCTTGCTAATGTTTGTCCTGCTCCTTGAGCAATTTTTTTAGAAATATAATTTTGAGCACTATCTTCAATAGAACTTCCCCCAACTCCATACATTCCAAACATACCTTCTGTAAAGCCCTCTGTTAATCCACCATTGATAGCTTTAATCCAAGTTTGCAATAGTCCAGTTTTAGTTCCATTAGACTTGTCACTTTGATATGTTTCATTTAAGGAACTTGCACTACCTCCTAATAATGATAAAATAGGCATATCTAAATGTGTTTTTCCAAGAGAAATTGGAATATTACCAGAATTTGATAATCCTACTGCCTCGCTTAAAGGTGCACCGGCAACAGCCATTCCAGCAGTATATCCAATTGACCTAAATACTTCATCACTTGTGTTACCTAAATAAGAATAATTATTTACCTTATCTTCAACTCTCTGTAACCCCATTAAATTGTAATAATTTTCATTTGAAGCAAAATTTCGCAATTCATCTGCTGAAAACTCACGCTTGTTATGAATAGAATTGTATATATCCATGTCTGTAACATTTGTTTTGGGTTGAGAATCTTCCTTTAAATTATTTTGAGAAAGAGTACTATAGTTTCCGTATGGTTTGGCATTAAGTAATTCATTTGCTATACTATTTATATTATTATTTTTAATATCTTTGCCAAGTGCAATACCATGTAAATATAAATCAGATAAATTTTCAGGAACATCTAATATACCTTTGGTAAAATTTAATCCAATATCAGCTAATGACCCACCTACATTTTGCAATATATTACCTTTTTCAGGTTCTTGAATAATTTCTTTTTCTTTAGCAAAATCTTGTACTTTTTGAAATAATGATTTGTTAATTGGAGCAGTAGCATTACTATTAATATTGCGTTGATTAATATCACTTGTATTATTACTAGTCACACCAATATTGTCATTTTTTTCTGGAATACTATTTAATAATCTTTGAATTTCTTCTTGCTTGCTTTGGTTATATTTATTAATACTAATATTTCGGCTTATTTTATCTTCTGAATTTGCCGTTTGTTCTTTAGCCTGTTGCAAAGCTAGCTTTTGCATTTGTTCATCTGTAATACGACTAGTTTGTTTTAAACTAGACAACTTTTGAAAAGTATTATTTATATTATCGGATATTTTATTACTTGTTGTATTCATGAAATTTTGAGCTTTATTTAATAAAGATTCATCATTTGAAGTTGAAATTGAATTGCTTTGAGTCTCTTTTCTTTTTTTAAATTCCTCCCAAGAAGAATTTTGTTGTTTTTCCTTTTTAAAATCTTCCCAAGACATATATGCCTCCTATAAATTAAATTCATCAAATAACGCAGATGCATCAGACTCAGTTATATGTCCGTTCTGTACTTCTCCATATATTAAATTTCTATATATTTGTTTACTTAAATTATTGGTTGGGTTAGCTTTAACTAAATTATCATATAATTTTCTTAATGATTGGTTTTCAGAGCCCTGTTGGTTATTGCTAACAGCATCAGAAGACACATCATAGCTTCCAGAAACATTTACTGTATTCTTCTTTGCAGATGAAGAACTACTGCTACTAGCTCTTGCTAGTTGTTGTTTTTGTAAAGCCATCTCAGCCTCCCATTGTTGTTTCTTTAATGCCATTTCTTCTTCATACCTTCTCTTTTCTTCTTCTCTTTGTTTTTCAGCCGTATACTCATCATTAATCTTATATAAATTTTCAAGTAACCTTTCTTGCTCTTCCTTAGCTATTTTAGCAAGTTCGATATTTCCAGTCTCTTTAGCTTTAGCAATATTGTTATTAATATTAGCAAAAATATTATCATAATTATTCTTAGTTGATGTATATCTATTTTGATATGTATTATTAGCACCAATTAGTGAACTTTCAGAATAGCCACTATTTCCTAATCCATATCTGTTATTGCTACTATTCTGAACAGAATATGGATTAATCGACTTTGCATAATCTACATATGCAGCTTGACTATCTTTTATAAACTGTTTATTTTGGTCTTGCCTTTCTTTTTCATAATCAGAAATAGTTTGATTTAATTCTGAATTTACCATATCTCTATCTTTGTTTGCACTTTCTGATATATAAGAATTACTTGCTTTTAACTTGTTTAAATATGTATCATTAAATCCCATTTGTCTTGCCAACTCATCAATATTATAATTACTCATTTATAAGCCTCCTATAAAATTCTTTCCCATATGTTTACAACTTCATAAGGTTGCATAACATTAAATGCTTGTCCGCCACCTTGAGATGCAATATTTTTAGCCCAAGGAAAACCGTTAGTTTCTGTTATACCGATTCCACTATTTCCTCCTGAATTTTCCGCAGCAGCTTGTAAAGTTAACCCTTTTGTCTGGCTAGTAGAGTGATTATGTGATGGCATTTCAGCAATAGTTTGCTTATGTTTTTTCTCTCCACCTTTTTTTCCAATTGAATTAAAATCTGTATCGTTTTCATTTTTTCCTACTAATACTCTTCCTTTAGCAACTTTTTGCCAAGTAAAGCCTAAATGTTTTGAATAATCTTTATCATTATTAACAAACATTCTAAATCCAATTGGAAACATATTATTATTTAATTCATCAACTAATTTATTAAACGCTGCTTTAATTATCTTATTTCCTTTATCCCATTCTTTTTTCAACTCCTGTGCAGTCATACTCGGAACATCTGGCAATGTTTGATGTATTTCTACATTCTCTGTAATTTTTTCTAACACTTTTAACCCTCCTTATTTTACATATCCACCAATAAAGGCTTCTAGGACTGCATCAAAAATCCCAAAAGGTTTATTTAATTCATCTGAATAGAAAATCAACGAAATGTTGGTCCATTTCTTTTCTTTTATTTTATAGATAACACTCATTTTTTGAGATGTATTATATGAAAAGTCCTCATACTTAAAATCTGTATATGAAAAACCACCTGCAACAAATCTTGTAATTTCTTTTTCCTGAGATTTATCAATTCTTTCTTTAAGCTTACAAATTGAGCCAGGAATAGCTTTAAAATTTGCAATTCCTCCTCTTTTATTTGTGGTTTTCACATGATTTTCACTTCCAAAGCAATCAAAAGGTGTTTCCCATTGGCTATAAATTATTCGACCATTATCGTTATAAACTCTATCTGTAAACTTAGCTATAACACCATTTTCAGTACCAAAAAACAAGTTGTCATCATAAGTCTTTAAAATCATAGCTTTTTTAAACTCATTATTAACAACATCTCCAATATTATCCCAATAAAACCATTCATATTCTTGCTGTTGTGTTCCTTTATTAAGATATTTTTGTCTATTGTCAGCTAAATAAATATGTCCATTAATTAAACATAATAAATATCCTCGCCATTGTTCCAAGCAAATATCTTCTAAATTAGGTTCATTAACAAGTTTTGTATCAACCATACTAGATTTATGTTCTATACTTCTTTCTAATCCTAAATTTAATTTTGTAAAACATTCTAATCCTAGCTTAGATATAAAAACAGGTTCATCAAGAAAGTTTCTACTTCCCCACATTGAAATACATCCAATTCCAGCTAGACCTTGCTTAGTAGGATATATTGTTTCTTCAGTGTCATCATTTTTTATATCTTCTGGAGTATGATAGTAAACAACAGAATCTTGTTGATCATCTGACTTAATAACCAATATACTATCCCCTACTCTTAATATAGATGTAATAGGAATATTATCACTTCCATCTTGATAATAAGCTAAGTCAGAAATATACGTAGGATCATTTAACATTGAATTAAAAATAGCATTAGGATAACTGTTATTTCCACTAAAAAATACTCTATTATCAAAAATGCAACTTAATAAACATTTTTTTATTCTGTTTGAATAATCAGCTACTGTTTTTGAAAAAGTTATAACAACATTGTCTTGACCAGCAGTTGAAGGAGCTTTTGGAGCAGTAGTAAAAGTTATTACCCCTGTAACTCTATTTACAGAAAAATCTGTTCCTTCTGCTTTAGAAACGCCATTAACCGTTGCAGTAACCTTTTCTGAATCTAATCCGCTACAATCTAATGTATAAATTTTATCAGTACCATTTGCTAAAAAAGAATTTTTTCTCTTTGATTGTAATAAATTAACTGGTTGATATAGAGTTCCTCCTCCGCTTGGACTTCGTGCAATGGTCGTAGTTGGAATAAAAGCAATTTCATCAACACTTTTGACTTTGCTACCATCATAAAAAATATAGTTTTTTCCATCGTTTATATAAAGTTTATTATTATAGACAAAAGACCTAGATTTTGTTTCTGCCATATTCGAAAATAAAACTTGCATATTCTTTTTTAATTGTTTATCCGGATAATTACTCCAAAGTAATAACTCAGTACCACTATGAACTAATACTTTTAAAGAAGAATCTTTTACAAAATGGATTCCATATATCTCATTTCCGAGCTCTAATAAATTAGTAAAACCAGGTCTTGTCTCTATTGCCTGACCAAGACTAGATTTGTAATCTTTATACATATTTACACAATTAGGACTTCTGTTTAAAGAAACCCTTGTACTATCTGATGTAAAATCTACCCCTCTAAAATCACTATAAACTCTTGTTTTGGGAGTTTTTGGGGTAAAACTTGGTATAGTCGCCATTTTTGCTCCTTTCTAAATAGCAAACATTGAATGGATTGTAATAGTTGTACTATTTTCACTTTCTTGTGCACTTCGCATTAATTGTTCTACTTTCGCATTATATTTAGCTTCAAACGCGGTATAATTAGCAGACACATCACTCATTAATACACTACTTGCAACATAGTATGGTAAAGCCATTTGAGCATCCATATCTAATTCAAACTCGTAATCATCTTGATTATCTTCTGTTATTTCTTCTGGAATAGCATAATATTCCAATTCAAAATTTCCTAAACATGATTTATGTATTTTTATTTTATCTTTTTGAATATAATATCTAAGAATAGAATTATTAGAAGAAAAATATCTTAATCTTCTTTCTTCCATAAAATCATCTGGCAATCCAATTGATTTATACTCAGTTGCAACTTCTTCAGTTATTGAAAATTGATATACCTTTAGAATCTTTTTTATTTGTGCAACTTCAAATAAAGCAGCATTAAACAATCCATTTAATTTTTGTTTAATATCTTCATCTTCTGTAGGAGACTTTTCAGTCGAATACTCATCAATTAATTGCATAGCAATATTTTTTAAATCTTTTAAATACATATTTTTCTCCTCCTTAAATAAGCACTGTGCAAAGCACTGTGCAAAGCATTGTATATGCTCTACACACTACCTACTTGGTAGTGATTTTAGATATAATTTGCATCTGTTAATAATTCTTTTACAGCTCTTGGAACTTTTACTTCTTTACCTCTTTCTATAGTCCATCTGTATCCATTTATTATTACATCTACAACTTTATCTGTTTTATTTAATGGATCTATTGGTATTTTTATTTCAACTAAATCTTTCTTTAGAGTTTCAGCTGTTTTTTTTGCTTCTTTCTCTTGTTCTATTTTACTTTGTTCTTCTGTTTGTACCACATTTTGTTGTTTTATTATTTCTTGAGTGTTATTCTCTTGATTTATCATTATTTTTTCCTCCCTAAAATAAAATTTAGAGTAACTGCTAAGCAGTTACTCCTGTTTCAATTCTTACAATTGCTTTTTCTTCTAATCTTTTACAAGTAAACATATTTTTCCAACCAATTGTATTTCTTTGATTTAATGGGTCTGAATTTCCACCATCTGTTTTTACTATAATAGATGGTTTAGCAGCGCTTCCATCTCCGATCTCAGGTACACCATATGAATCTTTTCCATAAATGACTCCTAAATGTACTGCTACACCTGAATTATCTACAACTTTTGTATTGCTTGATGTCATAAATCTTACACCTGCAAACTCACCAATTTCGCCTTTTAATAAAGGTCTATTATCAGTATATTTGTTAGCGTCTATCCATCCACCTTCTGATGTATCACTCATCAAATCATAAGCTTGTTCAGCACTTATAACTGAATGAAAATATCCATCACTGAATGGTTTGGCATTATTCTTTCTTAAATCTCTAACAGCTTTTTTTACATCTATTCCTTTTAATACATCTGTTGCTGTTAAAGTAGCTCTTGATGCTTTTCCATTAGCATATCTTACATTTGTTCCACTTGTTACAGTATCTCTAATTAAAGTGTCAACAAGTTGTGCTGCTTGTTCACCTTCCAATGCAGATGTTTCTGCTATAACAGGGTCTTTTCCTTGCATATCTAACACATCTGATACTGTTACATAATCACCATATTGGCTACATTCAGCAGTAACAGGTGAAATATCTAAGTTTTTACCTGCAGGTGTCACTCCTTCTTCTAATGGTGTTGTTGGAACAGCTAAAGACTTGAATATCCTCCACTCTATTTTTGTTCCTTTTCCTTTAGGAATTTTTTTCTTTTTTGCATCTTTATAAAAATGCAATTCTGGTAATAATCTTGATAGTAAAGTTCTATCATAAAATGTTTGGTTTTCTGTACTTAAATTTGATATTGAATTGTTTATTGCTGACATAATTAATCATTTCCTTTCTTTTTTAAATTCCACCAATTACTCTTTGCAATTCTTTTTCAAAGTCTTCATTAGACATTTCATTGTAATTGGTTTGTACCTCTGAATGTGTTGTTTTAACACTTCCTGCGCTTGCTGGTTTACTTGGTTTGACTCCGTATTTTTCTTTATAGTCTTCATAAATTTCTTTTACAGAAACATTATCAGCGTATCTTTGTGCAAACTTTTTAAATTTGTCACTTTCTACAATATTAGGGTCTGCCCCAACTGATAAAAGCTCTTTTTTTGCTAATCTTATTGAATGAGCTTTACCAATTAGATTCATTTCTTCTTGTTCTCTTATAGAAATATTGTTTTCCTTGTATTTTCTATACAATTCTCCAAATCTCTCCTGCATTGCTTGTTCTCCTAATTCAATAACTTCATCAGCATCTAATTTAGCAAGAGCTTTTTGTTCTCTTTCAGACATATTTTCTTTGTAATCTGGCAAGTTAACTCCTTGGTCTTTATAATTTTGACGAAGCTTTTGATTAACTTCTTGAGGAGTTTTACCATCAAAACCAACAGCTTTTAAAGTTGCTAGTAAAGGATTTATTTCTTTTTCTTTATTTCCTCTTTCTCTAGCAATTATCTTGTTTATTGCTCTTTGATATTCTTCTTCTGTATACATCCTAGAATGTGATTTTGGTTCAGATTCTTCACTCTGAACTTCTTGTGTTGAATTAGTTGTAGTATCTACAACTGCTTCTGATTGCTCTTGTTGATTATCTTGAACATTTTCTTGCTCAACTTCAACATTCCCAACTGTTTCGTCGTTGTCAACGATAGTTTCTTCAACTATACTTTCATTTTCTTCCATAATTTCTCCCAATTTAAAGTCTGTCGACTATTAATTAAAATCCCATGACTATCTGCTTAATCTCAGAACATGTTTTGAGACATATAAAAAACACCCTAAGGTGTTATTTAACTTGTTTTTCTTTGTCTAATATATCTTGTTCTTCATCTATACTAATTTTTGCTATTTCATGACATTTAGGGCAATAGTATACTACTTCTTTGTCATTTCTTACCATTACTCTCATCTCAATTAAAGTACAATTTTTACATTTCATTTTATTGCCCTCCTAATAATTGATTTTGCTGTGTATCTATATCACTAGCTATATTAGCTATTTCTTGATTATTTTTATCTTGTAACATTCCAGATATTTGAGATTGTTGTTCTGTAATTTGTTGTTGAATTAAAGCCATCTCTTTCTCTTTTTCTTTACGTTTCTTAATAATTTCTTCTAATTTACTTTTATTATACTTTGAATTATTTGTTAAACCTGAAACCCATTCTTCAAAAGTAATAGCTTGTCTTTCAAATAAACTGTCCCACATTTCTTCCATAGCTAATATAGAAAATGGATCTGTTTGTGATACATTTACTTTTACGCCTACTTTTAATTTTTGCATAATCTCATAAGGTATTTGCTCAACATTAGTATTAGATAGACCAGTTTCTTCATCCACATTACTAATTATTACTTGTTGGCCATCAACATCAACATTTTGCATAAAATCAAATAGTATTCTTCCAATATCTTCATAAAATTTTTTCTTTCGTGCTACATGTACATTTATAGGAACAGCAGCAGCATCTCTTACAGCTATAATTGAACGACCACTTGCTTTTTCAGGATTTATGTTACCTAACGCAGAATCACTAGCACTTGCGTTATCTTTAGTTTTTTGGCTTAATTCATCGCAAAAATTCTTAGCATCTGGACTAACCTGAGCAGGTTGTAAATAATCTATGGCATTTTTTACATTTTGAACAGATCTATCTTTTACTTCAATAGCAACTCCAACTTTATCAAGGGCATTAGGGTTCTCAATCATATTACTATTATAAGCAGCCTTAGGATAAGCTGTTAATGCAATTGCAATATCTCTTCTCGCCATTGTTTTATTAATTTCTATCTGATTTACAATCTTATCCTGAGGTTCTCCTCTTCCTCGTATGCTATTCTTTTCATTTATCCAAGTATTTAATGCTACTGGATATAAAGTAAGCCCTAAATCTGTTTCTGGTACATATATCACATTCTTAGTAGATTTCATCATATGTACTGTTACTTTCTTTTCTTTAATTTCTTCTTGAATTGTTTCAGGTTCTCCATTACCATTTATTACTGTTTTTTCTTGTATTCTAGTTGTTTCTTTCTCTTTTTTGTATAATTTCAAAATACATAAAGCTTTTCCTTGTTCATCTCTTACTTCATCTTTATTTCCAACTTGCTCATTTGTATTATTGTCAGCTACAATTTGAGATATTTTTTCTGCAGTAAGTCCATGTTTTTTAGCTTCTTCTCTTATTTTTTCAACAGGTCTTCTAAATGTAATTAATATGAAACTTTGGTCTTGTATATCATTATTATTTTCATCAGAAAAGAATATATTATTTCCATATATCATATCAGCTTTTTTAATATTCTCTTCATCTTCATATATATACATTCCAACATTTCCACTTATACAATTTTCTTCATCGTAATCCCATGTGTTATTTTCTAAATTATTAGCTTCAAAAAATCTATTTATATTCTTATTTATTTTTTCTATGACTTCATCTGCTATTTTTCTGAAATTTGTGCCATCCTCCAATTCCTCTAAATCTTCTTTCCTGAAATTTTCGTTTGTAAATGTTATAGTCATATTATTTTGAGAAATAACACCAATCTTATAATTACAAACAGGAGTAATAATATTATCAACAGGCATAGGCATTCCGCCACTTTTCAAGTTCTCCCATTGATCTCCTTTTGCGAAATTATAATTCATTTCTAATTGTTCATAATAGTTTTTGCCAGTTAAGTATTGTTTAATTTGGCTATATTGTTTCCAGATTTGTGTCAAGTTTTCTTCATCCATTAATCAACATCCTCCTGCCCCTCTTTTTTTCCATTGAAATTATCTATGTTATTCATTATTTTATTCAATCTAATAATTTCCTCTTTATCTTTCTGTTCTTCTTTATATTCCTTTGTAAAAGGTATCGTTCTTTTTAATTTTTGTATTTTTGTTTCTGTTGAAAAAGTTTTATATTCTTGTAGTCCCATACTATATCCAACTTTTATTCCAATAAAAAAGATAGCTGCAGTAGCTATCATAATCAAAATTATATTCATTTTTTATCACCTTATATTATATTTATTTGCATTCCAAAATCTGAATTTATTGAGTCTTCTTCATATAATTCATCTAATGGATTATATTTGTTAATATTTTCAGTTTCTTTTTTCTGAATCAAATATGTTTGAGCAGGCCTTATATAATGTGCTATTGCATTTGCCATTGTTAAATCATCATGATACCCCTCTTGCGCTTCAGGTCTACCATTTTCATTTTTTATAAATGTTACAGCTTCTTTTAATGTATCTCTGTCATTTACTAGCTTAATATTATCTCTATATTCTTCGACTAATCCTGCTATTATTATAGGTCTTGTTTTCTTATTAGTTTCAAATCCATATGATTTAATTGTCTTATGAGTATATGTGTCTTCTTTCTCTCTTATATATAAATTAGGATATTGCAATCGTTCTAATTCTTTGTTTGGATATGTGCTATAATTAGTTTCTACGCCAATCAATGCGTTATTATAATAAACACCTAAACAATACATCTGTTTTGCATACATATCTTCATCAAATTGATGCTTTAGTACAGCTGCTTGATTTCCAGTTACATTATTTAATATTTGACCAGCAAAATTATCAGAACCCTCACCGGCTGTATCTCCACCGATAACATAAGGATATCCCTCAAGTGGTTCTTCATATATTTTTATATAACCATATAAACTATCAAACCATTGAATTGAATCATTAGCTATTAACACTTCATTTTCTTGTTCATCATAATATGTTTCATATTTAAAATATCCTTGTTTAATAGGCATTTGCAACTCTTGCAACCTATTAATTATATTTTCTTTATCGAAAACACAATCCCCAGATGCCAAAAAAGCTTCTTCACTACTACAAGGATATTCTTGCTTTATCAAATCTTTATCAATATAATTTTCATATTTTTTATAATACCAATATACTTGTTCAAGACTTAAATGTTTCGATTCTATTAAAACTTTAATTCTTTCGAAGATCCAATCTTTGCTACTATATATCTTGTTTATAAAAGTATTTTTTATTTCATCATTTTCAAAATTTGTTCTGTACTCTTTTGTTTTCCACCATTCAAAAAAACATTTTATTCCACTGCCATTTTCCCACATTTTTTGAAAATCATTATATCCGTTTGCAGTACTTTCATATATTTTTATACAATCTATTGTAAAAGCCTCTCCTAATCCAGCTTGAACTTTTGAAATACTTTTCCAGAATGCACATTCAGAACCATGAAAAAAATTAATTGTCCTTGAACGTCCAACATTATCTGTCGCAGTATCTACACTCCAATTCGAATTTAACTTTTCAAATAGCAATTGTCTTTTATTATTAAACTTTTCAGTTGGTTTAATAACATCAGGAAGTTGTTCATATGGAAATTTAGCTTTATTTTGAAATATAGATTCTGTATTATCGGTCTTATCAGCTAAAGTAAAACCTTGAAAGTTTCGATTTAGTAGCGAAAAAGCTAATTGATATGCTGTTATTAGTGATGTGAAGCCTTGTTGTCTACCTTTTAATACTAAAAACGTCATATCTGTTATTAATCCTTTTGCATAATCTTTTTTGGCTTGGTTTAATATCTTTATAAATTCCTGTTGAACATCATTTATAAAAAACGGTACTGTTCTTTGTTTCTTATTAACTATAACAAATTCTAATTCTATTAAATATTCAGGATTTTCTTTTACTTCTGATAAAAGCATTCTGTTTAGGTATAACTCGTTTGCAACGGCTTCTCTAAACCTCTTATCTTCTTCAATATTTTGAGAATTTTCCCATTTTTCTTTTCTTTTTTCTATTAAAGTCTTGGCTGTATATATCATAAAACATCTTCCAATTTTAAAAGACCTGAATGTTCAATTTCTTGTTTATCCTTCCAACCATCAAAATTATTAGCCAAGCTAAACTTTGCACCAGTAACTCCGCTCTTGTCAAATAACTGTTCTTCTGCATATACTTCACATTTTCTTTTTGCACGCGTTATCGTGTCAAAAAACTCCTCTTTTTGACTATAATTCAATAGTGATTGTCTACTCATGTCTAATGCATCAGCAAGACCTGATATAGTAAAAGGTCTTATTTGAGTCTTTATTACATTTCCGTTTTTCATCTCTTAAAATATTTCCAGCTCTATCCCTTGAAGGAATAAAACAACTTTCAAAATATTTACTTATTTTATATTCCATCTTTTCAGCTTCTGTATATTTTGGCGGTCTTCCACCCGGATGTCTTTTTCTCATAATATCATCTCCCTGTAATATTAAGTAGTACATTTTTTCATTTTTGAACAATCTTTACATTTTCTTTTCATACAATGATTGTAATTAAAACACTCTTTATTAGAAAAATTTTTATAGTTTTTATAGATTTGTTCTTCTAATTTGTTTCTTTTTTTCGCTTCTAATATTTCATATATTTTATTCATACAGGTCCTCCATTTAAAATTAATTTGAACTGCTAGAAAGTTCAAGAGAGAATATAATAAAACAAAAGAATCTTCGGAGTTTGTATCAATTTTGATACATTTATATTATCATCTTATCTAACATTGATGGTAATAGCTTATAATTTAAACATAAATAAAAGAGTAAACATTTTTAACATTTACTCTTTCCATAGGGAATTTTTGTTACCTTTAAGTGGTATTCTTCACTTAAGGTAATTTAATTATTATTATTATACTATATACATTTAGTAATTAATACCTTATTTTGAGGAGAAAAATAGGGTATTTTATAATTTTAACATTTTTTCCGTTGCTTTTCCTACTATATCTTTTATTGTATCAGCATCTCTTGTTTGATTAAATAATTTAAAGTATAGATTATTTCCTATGTCCGAATATGTTCTACCTTCTACATGATAGGCAATCAACAACTCTTTTTCTCTATATTTTAATGCAGCTAATCTATCATCTATTAAATCTACTTTTTCTCTTAATTCTCTAACTTCTTTTTCTAGATCTTCTATTTTTTGTTCCGCTTCTTCTTTCTTTTTTTCATTATCTTCAACCTTTGCTAAAACTTTGTTGCTTATTTTATTCTTGCTATGTATATCTTGATTAATTCCAAACATCGATGTTATACTTGTTTCAAAATCATTGCTCTTTAAATTTATTCTTGCTGTTTTCAATTCTTTAAGCTTAATATTTAATTTTGCCTTATTTTCTTTATAATCTCTCAATAATTCTATTAAAGTTTCTTTATTCATTTGTTCCTCCTATTCAAATTTACACATAAATTCTTTTTGATTCTCATCAAATATTATCTTTACATTACTTTGGTGTAATAATTGTTTTGTTTCTTTTTCTAAAGCTTTATATGATTTGTTATTTATTAATATTTGCTTTACATTGTAACCTATAGCTTGTTCTATTCTTTTGTCTAACTTCATTTAACTTTCTCCTCTCTTATTATTAGTACTTCCAAACCCTCCCATTCTTTTTCCTACTGCCTTATCATCTTCTGTTGTATAATATTTTTGAAATATACCTTGTCCTATACAATATCCTTTTTCTATTGTTATTGGTTCTGAGCTTAAATTGTAAAAAGCAAACATTATCTCTCCATCATTTTCTTCATTTTCGTAATAATCTGCATCTATTATTCCTATACTATTTGGAATAACTAAATTTTTCTTTTTAGGATTGCTGCTTCTATTTACTAACATCAAAAACTCATCATCTTGCATTTTACACTTTACTCCTGTTGGTACAAATATTGGTTTATCTCCTATTTTATAAGGTGGTATTATAATTGTTTCTATGCATTCGAAATCATATCCAGCTGATTTCTTTGTCTTTCTTTCCGGCAATTTAAAATCTGGCTCTTTTGTTTCAAATCCAGTACTTATTACTCTATTTACATATTCAAATTTTCTCATTTTATTTCCTACTTTCTTATATATTATTTATTTTGAATCTTTTATTCTCAAATGTCTATATATTACTCTCTCTACTTTTGCTAATGCTTCATAATTGCTTATAAATGTTCCATCATGTCTGTGTCTTACTGTGCTTCTTATTATCTTTATTTGCTGATTATATTCTCTTCTATATATTTCTGCTAATTTGTTCTTGCTTAATCCTGCTTTCCACTTCTCTATTATCTCTTTATCTGTCATTTACTACACCTCTTGTGTAGTATTTACTACTTTTTGTTTTTATATTTTGTTGTTTTCTCTATTATTCCTCATATCTAAATCCATTCCACTCTGCCTGCATTCCTTTTTGCGATATAAATGCCATTGCTTTTTTGTGTTCTGCTTTTATTCTTAAATATTCCATTCTGTGTTTTTTATACTCTTCAAACTCTTCTTCTATTTCTATTTCGTGTAACTTTCTCTCTATTTTCTCAATTTCTTTTTCATTTCCATCAAACGCTCTATAATCTTCTAAAGTTCTTTTGAGCTGTTGTTTCTTTTCTTCTCTATTTTTAGTCATAGATTAATCCTCCTTTTTATTAAAAAGCTTGTCTAAACTTTCTTTAGAAATAAACGGCAACCATAATATTATTAGCAGTGCTATTAATCTTAAAATTGGTATAAAACAAAATGTATACCACATTCCTTTTTGTTCTCCTCTTACATAATCTTTATAATTTATATCTGTTCTATTATGTAACATTGTATCCCCAACTCTCTTTGCTGCAAAATATATTATTAAAAATACTATTGTGCTTTTTATGTAATATCCTAACATACTATTTTCCCTCACTTTCTTCTATTAGTTCTTGTAACATCTTTTTCAAAACTACTATTGCATATTTATTAAACTCAATTTCCGCTTCTTCTTTAGCTGTTTTACTCCTTAACATATTTACATTTTCTATATCTAATATGTTCTTTTCATGATATTTTATTTCTTTTTCTATGTTATCTTTTACTTTTTGAATTGGAATACTGTTTTTTATATAATGATTTTTAACTACTACACTATTACTTAAATTTTCATAATCATTTTTTAATTCTTCATTCTCTTTTTGTAGTTTTTCTATTAGTTTTATAAAAACTCTTAAATCTTCTTGAGCTACGTCTATGTATTTGCAATCTTCATTACCATATAATCTGTTTTTCAAATATTCAATAGCATTTTTCTCTTCCTCGTTCATTTATTTCACCTCTTTTGCGTTGTTTATAAAATATTGTTTTAGACATTCTATGCAATTTTTGTTTTTCATACATTCTTCTATTGAAATTTGTAAATAACATCTTGTACTTATATGTGCTTGCTTATATAAGTCTTTTATTATCAAATCTATTATTTTTCCCATCTCAACTTCTTTTTGCTCTAATCTACTGCATTCATGATCTACTGCTTTAAATTCTTCTTGTAATCTTTTATAATCTGATAAAATATGCTCTACTGCTTTGAAAAAATAATAATCTTCATTACTTTCAAAAAATCCAATATCTGCGTTTTCTTTTACACTTTTTATATTTTCTTCTAATATTTTTATATCTTCTTCTATACTATTTTCCAATTAAACACCTCCTAATATATACAATTATAATATGTGTATGTTTTTGAACAATTTTCACATTTACATTCTACTATTCCATCTGCTGGAATATTACATTCGTAATTATCTGTTTTACATTTAGGACAAGTCCAATATAAATTAAAGCTTACATCTGTTTCTACTTCAACATCTTCATCATCAAGTTCTTCTATCTCATCTTTTTCTTTCACTTAAAACACCTCCTAACTCTTGTCTTATCGCTTCAATATGCTTTTTACAATAATCTTTGTTGTTTATCTTTGTTGCACATTTAACACATAATTTTTTATCGCAAGTGACCCTTTTTATTTTTCCTCTTCCTGCTAAATCAATATTGTATCCTATGTCATAATCACATAATCTTGTAGCTTCTCGCTTTTTACATTCTTCGCATATCACTTTTGGAATTTGTATTATTTTATCCATCCCAATTCCTCTACTTTCTTATTTATTGCTTGTAATTCTTGCATTGTTATCTCCGCAGGCTCATCATCATAATTAAAGCAGGCAAACGTTCCGTTTTTTCTAAAACTGATAAATTTTTCTAATTTTTTATTATAATAATCTACATGATCTAAATAGTCGCATCTATAATATCCAAGTAAAGTAAACATTTCGTCTGCTGTTTTTTCTTTCATTATGCATTACTCCTTTCTATTGAATATTTTTTATGTATTCGTATACTACCATTTCTGGCATACATATATTTTCGGCAATTCCAAGCATGTTTCCAATTATTAATCCTATTCCTAGTGCTATCATACATATTGAAAATATATATCCAAATAAAGCTAATACTTCGTCATCACCATAATAATCACTATCATAATTCTCGCTTTTTCTCCATTTGTTTAAAAATTTAAACATTACAATTCCGCCTATTGTCATCGCTATTGATAGTATTATCCATACACACGCCGTTATATTTCGATAACATATAAACCTTTTCAATAATTCTTGCAAATATGGAATTATATTTTGATTGCTCCAATCTATTGCGACTCCAAATCTTTTTCCTAATTCATCTATTATTTTTATAATTTCTTCACTCATATCTTATTTACTCCTTTACTTTGGGTTTCGTTAGTTACTTTGTGTAATGGTTTTACACTTAAATCACCTATCGATAAATTGTTATATGCTAAACATCCATACACATGTACCCATATCCATATTTTTCCCACATCTATCACTTCACATTTAAGCGATATTTTTGAATTGTTTGCTCCAGTTGTATTCCAATATAATATTCTGCCAGGTTTTATGTCTTTTTTTAACATATCTATTCTCCTCCTAATAACTCTGGATTATCGAAAACATTTCCTATCACTTCTATATCATAGTCAATATAATCTCCTAAATTTTCAAATGCGTCTTTTACACTTGTAGTTATTAATATATAAGCCAAATATTCTTCTGACCAAACAATTTGTGCAATTAAAGGTTTTATTGGTATCACTTTGCTATTTTTGTTTGTTATTTTTACGACATCTCCCTCATATATTTCTTTTCCGTTTTTATCGTGTAGTCCTGTGTATTGTCCTACTGTTTCTTTATTAACTTTTCCATATTTCCCTAAAATTGTTTCATCGGGAGTTATAATATAAGTATCATCTACTCTTATACATAAGTTTCCTTCCGCCCATTCTTTGCTATTTACAAGCTTTCCTCTAAACTTTATCTCTCTATTCATCTTCTACTCCTACTCTCTAAATATTTGAAATGAATTTATCAATTGTTGTGTTGTTGAAATATCTTTGTTTTTTAACCAATTTTTTAATTCATTATTACAACTTGGACATAGTTCAAAATCTTTTGTTGCTGCACAAGCTCTTGAATTATATTTGTAATATGTATATTTTCTTTCTTTTGCTATTTCAACTCCACATTTATCACAAAAATATTTTGGATGTCTTGTTATTTCTCTATTCATCTTCTTCGCCCACTTTATAGCAATTAGCTTCAAACTGTTGATGAGTTAAAATTTTTATAATTTCAATTTGTTCTAAACTATAATAATCTATTCCTAAATTTTCCTCTCCGCTTCTTGCATCCTTATATATTCTTATGAATCCTTTGCCTTGATGTTTTAATCCTCTTAATCTATAAATTATTAAATCTCCAGATTCTATTAAATCTTTTAGTTCTTTACTGTGTTTTACTATTTTGTCTGAAACCATGTATTCTCCTCCTGCATAAGTTATTACTTTATTATCTCTAATTTCGCAATCTGTCTCCTTATAGATTTCTCCACTTTTAGTTCTAATATAATCTCCTACTTCGATTTTATCTTCCATTTGCTCCACCTACTTTTCTGGCATTTCATATACACCAAACATGAAATCGGCTCTTATAAAGCTTCCCGCCATTGTTTCTTGTACTTCGGAATTTACGCATTTAAAATAATTAAATATTGAATTGTTTTTTACTATTTCTTGTAGTACTTCTTTTGCTCTTTCTTCTGTGTCATATATTGCAAACCTATCAAAATTACTACAAAATGTCTCTACTCCAATTGCATATCCAATCTCATTTTCCGGAAGCTTTCTCACTTGGATATTTTCAACATTATCAAAATTCACAATCGTATTTTTATCTTGACTTACTATTATCATCGTTTACCTCCATTTCTAGCATTTTGAACTAGTCTTTTGATTATGTTTGTATAATATCTCTGTTCTGGTCTCAACAAGTCTGCAAACTCATCTAAATCATTTAACTCTTTTTCTTGTTTATTTATTTTTTTCTCTATTTTAAATAGATCATCATTTAATCCGTGTAATTTTCTTGTTGCTATTATCTCTTCATCTGTTAAATCACTCATAACCTTTTACTCCTTTTTGTTATTTTTCTTAAAATAAGGACATCTTTCTTTTCTGCAATATATCCTTTTCAAAGCTTTGCATCTATAAACATTATAAAATTTGCAATCTTTTCTTATCATTTGATTTTAGAACCTCCCTAAAATCTCATATGCTATTAATCTATGCGTTTTTTCGTTTTCTTCCAAATCACAATCTTTCGTATGACTTTTAAATAATCCTAATCTGTATAATCTGTTATGTGCTTTCCATTCTTTTATCCAACTTTTTATCGTCCTTTTACTTCTAAAACCAGTTTTGATCATAAACATATTTAATATCATTTGCATATATGCTGCAGAATGAACCTTATATGAATCTAAAATCCTTATATTTCCTGCATCGTATTCTATATTTACTCCCAAAATTTTTGTTATTTTCATTGTTTTATTGTTGTCTATTTCCATTCCTATGTACTCCTTATTAATTTTATTTTTCTAATTGTTTTATTGCTTCTTTTATGCACTTATTACATAATGCAACTGTTATATTTCCACACTTTGTCAACGAATTAGGCAAAACTGCTAATCCTCCGCTTCTGTCAGCTTGTTTTTTATCTAATCTTATTTCTGAACCACAGTAATCGCAAATATAGTACTCATATAACTTCTCTGCTCTTCTGTTAACAACACTGTTCTTTTCTTCTAAATGTTGCATTTTTACACGCTTTTCCGGTTCTTTTCTGTATTTTATTACTGTCATATTTAACATATTTACACCTCTAATCCAATCTCGGAATATGATTCATATTTTTTTCTAACATTATCTGCTCAGCTTTCTTGATGTATGCTATATATTTTCTTTTTTGTTTATTCAATTGTTTTGTTCTTGATTTGCAATCATTTAAGCTATGTGTTACTAGTTTTAATTCTTCTTCTATTTCATTACAGCTCATATTTCTTAGTTCTTTTGCTAATCTATATCCAGTTCGACTAGAACTATAAATTACAACTCTTTCTTTTTTTAGCTCACTTATTCTACTTCTTACTTCTCTATCAGCAAGACCTGTTTTTTCTACTAATTCTTTTCTTGTTGTGTATCTCTCTGTTGATAAATAGTCTTTTATATTTATTAACTTACTTTTCATATGTTTCCTTTCTTTATTTCAAACTCATTAAATCCATAAACAACTTTTCTTGACTATCAGAAGACATGTTTTTATATTCATCTTCATTTTGGCACTCTGAAATAACTGAAACCTTTTTATAAAATGGTTTGCTTTCGATTTGCTTTTTATATTTATTAAATAAATTAATATAATTGTCTTTGTCTAGTCTATTTATGTTTTCGGTATTAGCTACTTTTTTTACTGCTGTATTTACTCCGCTTTTTACTACTGTTTATACTTTCAAAAACGTCAGTATTAATTTTGTATTGATTAGGACTTCCTTTTTTGCCTTTTTTATATTCAAAAAATTTTGCGTCCAATAACTTATTTCTTACTTCTATAAACGTAGCTTCTCTTTTTATTTTCATAACACTCATCAAAGTTTGGTTTTCTACTGAAATCCATTCAGCCCATCCGCATCTATTAAACAATCTAATCAACTTATACCATAATAATTGTGATGGAACAGGCAAATAATTAGTTTCGAGCCAAATTTCAAAAGCATTTATTAATTCTATGTATGTCATTTTATTTATCCTTTCGTAAATAATATAAGGGATAAACTTCTGTCTATCCCTGGTTGCATTTTTCTTTATATTCTTGTATTATTGCCTTTTGTATCTTTTCTCTAATTTCTGAATTGATTGGATGTGCTATATTAAATATTCTTCCTTCCCTATCTCTTCTGATTGGAAATGAAATAAACATTCCATCTCTTCTTTCTACTACTTCTATTCTATTAATACAAATAGCATCATCTAACACAATGCTAGCAACAGCTTTAATCGTTCCAGCATTTTCTATTTTTCTTATTTCAATACTTGTTATTCTCATAACTGTTCCTCCTCCAAATAATTTTTCTTAAATTCCTTCATAAATAATTCATGACTATATGTATTCTCAAATATTATTTGAGCTTCTTTCATATACTTAGATCTTAAATTAATATCTAAATCATACTTGTTGTGACATTCTCGACAAATCGGTATAACTAGTCCATATTTCATGCTCATTTGTCTATTACTTCCTTCAAACACTTCATTTAAGTCATCTTTTTTCTTTTGCTTACATATATAGCAGATTTTTAAATTGTCTGTTATAATACTAAATCTGTTATTTTCTAATCTTTTTAGTTTATTTGATTTTTTCTTTAGTTCTTTTACTTGCTTATACTCTTTGTATTTGCAATCTTTGCATTCTTCATATTGAATTTTCTTTTTCTTCTTTGTACAATAAATATATTTTTGATAGTCTTTTGTTCTGAATCTAAAATTTATACATTTCATATAATTTGCTCTCATTTTCTTGATTTTCTAAGTTTATTTTGATATAATTAATTAGAAAATCATATATTTATGTAATTTGATTTTAGAAGTTATTTTTGTTTGCAGACTGGATAACTTCTTTTATTTTGTCAAATCTATCTACAATGTTTCCTTGTCCTTTTTCGTTTATTATTTTTTTAATTGTATTAAAAGTATCTTCATATTCACAATTTTCGAATATTAATTTTTGATTAGCTTCTTTTGCTTCTATTAGTTCTTCTAATTCATTGTTTTTTGAATCTAAATTTTTATTTACTTTTAATAAATTTATTATTGAAATAACTATAAGAAGTGTATCAATAATATAAATTACACTTATTATTAATTGCATATTTTCTCATCTCCTTCCTAATTTTTTAATATATATATAAAGCTAAATCCTAGCATTATATAAGCTGTTTTTATTATAAAATTCATTGTTATTGCATTAGCCAATACCTGGGCATTTATAAATGTAATTAATAGTATTCCTAATAAAATAAGCCAAAACAATAGTCCTTTACAAATCTCTTTCATAAGTTCACCTTCTTTCTATTTTAATAAATCATTAACTGATACATCTAATGCTTTAGCTAGTGCTTCTATTGTACTCAATTTAGCATTGCTTGCTGTTTTATTTTCCATAAATTCTATTGTTTTTCTTGATATGCCACTTATTTTTGCTAAATATCTTTTGCTATAGCCTTTTCTTTCTCGAATTAATTTTAAATTTTTCTCTACCATGTTACCTCCTCTAAAAAAGTAAAAACGCCAAAAAATAAAAGCTATGTAAGCTTTTTTCTTTGACGTTTTATATATTTGCTTTTTAAAATATGAGATTTTTGAGAATTAAATATTACATTTATGACCGAATAGCTTTGATTTTGTGCAATGTT
>CAKOYB010000011.1 GCA_934130435.1 uncultured Clostridia bacterium | reverse complement strand
CAAACAATACAAATACTATTGACGTAAGTATGGAAGAACAATTAATGCAAGGTGCAAAAATGACAGTAACCTATAATGTTACAGTTAATACAAATGAATCAAATACAAAAGTAACAAAATTTGTAGACTATATACCAAATAACTTATCATTTAATCCAGAACTAGGAGAAAATAGTAAATGGAAAATTGTTAGTAATAAAAATAGCTTGACAGGATACTTATTAGGAACAAAACAGGAAATACTAAAGGAATATAATACTATAGTTGAGGCAACTTCAGGAAATAATGTATTAAATGGAAATGGAACACAAACAATAACATTAGAAACAAAATTATCATCAATGGAAAGTACAATAGAACAGATAATATCAAGTTCTAAAGACCTAATATATGCATATAACAACAAAGTAGAAGTTTATGAGATTCAATCAGAAGATTCTGCAGTTATAAAGACTAGAAACTCAAAAGGAGAACTTTTATTAACAACATTAGGAGGAAAGAGCAAAGATCCAGAAAATCCAGAACAAAAAGATAAAGATCCAACAATACCAATAGAGGCAACATCAACAGATATAACAATTCACCCACCAACAGGATCAAAAGGATTAAGCATAACACATTATGTAATAGGTGCAACAGCGTTAATAATACTAGCAGCAGGAATAGTTCTAATAAAGAAATTTGCATTGAAGAATGAATAAAAAATGCATAAATAAAAAGAACATGTTTTAATAGCATGTTCTTTTTGCTAATTTATGTTGTTTTAATTTGATCAAAAGAGTAACAAAAAATATAAAAAATATTAGAAAAAGTATTGCAATATGGTTACTGTTATATTAAAATATATTTGAAGTGGTGAAAAGTGGTTTAAAGTGCCACAAAAAAGATTAGAGGTGAAACTAAATGTTTATTGGAGAATACGAACATTCTGTAGATGCGAAAGGCAGAGTAATAATGCCAGCAAAACTTAGAGAAGACCTAGGAGAAAATTTTATTATTACAAAAGGCTTAGATGGTTGCTTATTTGCATACTCAAAAAAAGAATGGTCAAATTTCGAAGAAAAACTAAAAACACTACCACTTACAAACAAAAATGCTAGAGACTTTGTAAGATTTTTCTTATCTGGTGCAGTAGAATGCGAAATAGATAAACAAGGAAGGTTTTTAATACCTAGTAATTTGAGAACATATGCATCACTTGAAAAAGAAATAAACATTATAGGTGTTGGAACCAGAGTAGAAATTTGGAATAGAGAATCTTGGAAGAACTATAGCAGTGAAGAAAATATTTCAGCAGATGAAATTGCAGAAAATATGACAATGCTTGGTATATAACTTGAAAAAGTTTATATAAATTCTACTAAAGAAAAAACAAACAAAAGATAAAGTCTACAAAAGATAAAATTAGATAATACAAAAGAATTTGTATTGCAAAAGAAAAAATTCTAATATACAAATGTTTAAAGGCGGGCAGCTATACCCGCCTCAAAAGAACTTAAATAAGGAGATACGACATAGTGGAGTTTAAACATATTCCGGTATTATTAAAAGAATGTATTGAAGGACTTAATATTAAAGAAAATGGAATTTATGTTGATGGTACTCTCGGAGGAGCAGGACACAGCATTGAGATTCTTAAAAAACTTAAAACTGGTCTTTTAATTGGAATCGATAGAGATAAACAAGCTCTTAAAGCAGCACAAGAAAAACTATCAAAATTTAAAAATATAGAATATGTTTATGGAAATCATGATGATATAAAAGAAATTTTAGAAAGCAAAAACATTAATGGTGTAGATGGAATTTTACTAGACTTAGGAGTCTCATCATATCAGCTAGATGAAGCAACCAGAGGATTTAGTTATATGAAAGATTCCGAGCTAGACATGAGAATGGATTTGTCTTCTGAACTTACAGCTAGAAAGGTTGTAAATACATACTCAGAAGAAAAACTTGCAGAAATTTTTTTAAAATATGGAGAAGAAAGATTCTCAAAAAAAATTGCAAAAAAAATATGTGAAGTTAGAAAGAAAAAAGAAATTGAAACAACTCAAGAGCTTGTAAAAATAATCGAGGAGATAGTTCCAAAAACAAATAAAAAAGATGGACATCCAGCTAAAAGGGTTTTTCAGGCAATTAGAATAGAAGTAAATGATGAATTAAATCCTTTATATAATACAATTAAAAATTGTATAGATGTTCTTAATTCTAAAGGAAGATTATGTGTTATAACATTTCATTCTTTAGAAGACAGAATTGTAAAAAAAGCATATACAGATGCAATAGGAAAATGCATATGTCCAAGTGACTTACCATATTGCGTTTGTGGAAGAAAAAAACTAGGCACAATCGTTAATAAGAAACCAATTATTGCAACAAAAGAAGAAATGAATGAAAACACAAGATCTAAAAGTGCTAAATTAAGAATTTTCGAAAAGATTTAAAATCTGAAAATGGAGGAAAAACTTATGGCAAGAGGATATAATAATAGCAGATACCAGTACGAAACCAGCCCACGAAAATTGCAGCCAGACTATAGACCTGCCAAGAAACAATATCCTAAAAAAAGTACAGCAAAGAAAAAAAATAAAGCTAAGAGTACAAAAGTAAACCAAAAGCAAAATAAAAAGAACTCAATAAATCTAAAAACAATGGCATATATTGCAGTAACATTTGCAGTGTTATTTACCATAAGCTATAGAAATGCTCTTATTTCGGAAGAATTTGGACAAGTAAAAAAACTTAAGGATAATTTAGCAGTTATAGAAAAACAAAATGAACAATTAAAAGTAAATATAGAAGGAGCTACTAACCTTGGAACAGTAGAGAAAAAAGCAAGTGAAAACTTAGGAATGAAAAAACTTAGTGAGGACCAAACCATATATGTAGATACGCCAAAGCAAGATTATATAGAAGTATCTAAAGACGAAGTGCAAATAGAACAAGAATCATGGATTGAAAAGATAATAAATAAAATAAAAAGTATTTTTTAAAATGAACACAACAATAAATAACAGTGTGTTCATTTTTTTGACTCAAATGAATAAATGTTGTATAATGATAAATGTTGAAAGGCAGTTTTACATATGAACGAAATAATAAATAATCTAATTCAAAATGGAAAATTCCTAGAATATCAAAACATGATAGATAAAAAAACAAGTCCAATAAGTATATTGGGCTTAGTTAACGTAGCAAAATCTCAGTTTGTTTACTCAACTCAAATGGTGTCAAATAAAAGAATTTTTGTAATTACATATAATGAAATTCAAGCTAAAAGACTATTAAAAGATTTAAAGTATTTTTATGATAATGTAACATATATGCCTAAAAAGGAAATTGTAACATATGATTATTTAACCGAAAGTAAAGATTTGCCTTTTGAAAGAATAGATTGTTTAAATAATATTTATAGTAATAAGGCAAAAATAATAATAACAACAATTGAAGCTTGTTTGCAAGATATGATTGTACCAAATGATTTGTACAAAAACGTATTAAAATTTAAAGTAGATGGTGAGTATAAATTTGATGAAATAAAAGAAAAACTAATTTTACTTGGATATGAAAGAAGCGAATTGATTGAAGGAAGAGGACAGTTTAGCGTAAGAGGAGATATAATAGATATTGCAATAACAGATAAAAAAGGTGTTAGAATAGAGTTTTGGGGAGATACAATAGATTCTATAAGGTATTTTTATATTTCTTCTCAAAGGTCAATAGAAGAAATTAAAAGTGTTGTAATTTATCCTGCACATGAATATTTGCTTTTAGAAAAAATAAATAATGTATGTGACAATATTTTAGAAAAGTATAATGATGATCTAGTAAATTCCGATATTGAACAAATAAAGTTAGGCAATTATCTTAGCAAAATAGATAAATTCATTTCCTGTTTTTATAATAATACTGGAACATTTTTGGATTATATAAATAAAGATGACATTGTTGTAATAGATGAAGAAAGTAAAGTTAAAGCAAGAAAAAATAATATTTTAAAAGACAATAGCATACTTTTAAAAGCTTTATTGGAAAAGAATAAAATCATCCCAGAGATATTAGTAAATCTAGAAAATAATGCTAACATAGAAGATAAAATAATAAAAAATCAACTTGTATATTTAGAAAGCCAAAATGGTGTTTTTAATAAACCTAATACACTTAATTTTAACTATTCAGAACTTAATTTTTATAGAAGTAGTATTGACTTGATGCTTGACAAAGTAAAAGAAGGACTAGATTCTAATAAAAGTGTTTTGATACTTGGAGGAACAGAAGAAAATAGTCAAAGGATTTCATTATTACTATTAGAAAAAGACATACCACATAAGTTTATAAAGAATTTGGATAACATTAAAGAAAAAAATAAAATTATCATTTCTACTGGTATACTTTCATCTGGATTTGAGTGTTTTGATACCAACTTAGTAGTTATTTCAGGAGAGGAGCTTTTTTCTGGTAGTATTAAAAAAAGAAAAAGAGTGCATTCTGAATTTAAAAAGGGTGAATCAATTGTTTTCTCAGACCTAAAAGAAGGAGATTATATTGTACATAAAAACCATGGAATAGGGCAATTTATAGGAATTAATACAATAAAAACTGGAAATGTAATTAAAGACTATATAAAAATTAGATATAAGGGAGACGACATTTTATATGTTCCAACAGATGCACTGGATAATGTTAAAAAATATATTGGCGGTGGAGAAGAAGTACCTAGATTAAACAAACTAGGCTCAAAAGAATGGGAAAATACTAAGAGAAAAGTTAAATCTAATTTAAGAGAGATTGCAAAGAATCTAATTGAATTATATGCTAAAAGAAAAAATGCTAAAGGATTTATTTTTAGTAAAGATACACCATGGCAAAAAGAGTTTGAAGAAAAGTTTCCATACACAGAAACAGACGATCAGCTTCGTTGTATAGAAGAGTTAAAACAAGATATGGAAAAAGCTACTCCAATGGATAGACTTCTTTGTGGTGATGTTGGATACGGAAAAACAGAGGTGGCAATAAGAGGAGCTTTTAAGGCTGTTATGGATCAAAAACAAGTTGCATATTTAGTACCAACAACTGTTTTAGCAAACCAACAATATGAAACATTTAAAGAAAGAATGAAAGATTTCCCTATAAGAATTGAAGTGTTAAATAGGTTTAAAACAAAAAAAGAACAAGAAGAGATAATAAAAAAATTAAAACTTGGTGAAATTGATATAATAATAGGAACACATAGAATACTTAGCAAGGATGTTGAGTTTAAAGATTTAGGTTTTTTAATAATAGATGAAGAACACAGATTTGGAGTTAAGGATAAAGAAAAAATTAAAGAATTAAAAACTTCTATAGATGTTCTTACAATGACAGCAACACCAATACCTAGAACCTTACATATGTCTATTGTAGGAATTAGAGATATGTCGGTTATTTATCAACCACCTCAAAACAGAAGGCCAGTTCAAACATATGTATTAGAATATGATAGTGAAGTTGTAAAAGAAGCAATAACAAAAGAGCTAGAAAGAAATGGACAGGTATTTTATTTATTTAATAATGTAGAGAAGATAATTGGAAAATCAGAGGAAATACAAAGACTTGTTCCAGATGCTAAAGTAGCTTTTGCACACGGAAAAATGACTGGTAGACAGCTAGAAGATATAATGCAAGATTTTATTGATAAGAAAATTGATGTTTTAGTTTGTACAACAATATTAGAATCTGGAATAGACATACCCAATGCAAATACTATAATAGTTGAGAACGCAGAAAGGCTTGGTTTAGCACAATTGTACCAAATAAGGGGAAGAGTTGGAAGAAGCCAAACTCAAGCATATGCATATATAACATACAGAAGTGATAAACTTTTGTCAGAAGTGGCAGATAAAAGATTAAAAGCAATAAAAGAATTTACAGAGTTTGGATCTGGATTTAAAATTGCAATGAGAGACTTAGAAATTAGAGGAGCAGGAAGTTTAGTAGGAGAAATTCAGCATGGACATATGGATCAAGTTGGATATGATACATATTGTAAGTTGCTAGATGAGGTAGTTAAGGATATTCAAGGAATACAAGTAAAAGAAGAACTTGATGTTCAAATTGATTTAAATGTTTCTAGTTATATTGAAGATTCCTACATTAGTAACAATGCTCAAAAGATAGAAGTATATCAAAATATTGCACTTGCTAAATCTGAAGATGATATTAGTGATGTTATTGATGAAGTTACTGATAGATATGGAAATATGCCTAAAGAAATGGAAAATTTATTGGAAATAGCAAGAATAAAAATGCTTTGCAAAGAAAAGAATATATTTAAAGTTCAACAAAAGAATTTAAATATAGTGTTTTACTTCATTAAAGAACAGTTTAATATGGAAATTGTAGACAAACTGGTAAGTCAATATAAGAATTCTATAAGATTTTCAGCAGGAGCAGAACCTTACATAACTTTAAAATTAAAATCTGATTCTAGTAAAACTATACTAGATGAAGTAAAGAAGTTTTTGAAAGAATTGTAAAAGGAGATAGAAATGCAAATTATTACAAGCAAAGATAATGAGAATATAAAAAATATTAGAAAACTTAAAGAAAAAAAATATAGAGATTTAAATAATAAATATATAATAGAAGGTATAAGAATTTTAAAAGAAGCAATAGAGGAAAATGCTAAAATAGATACAATAGTAATATGCGAAGACTATAGTAAAGATAACTCTTTAGATAAAAAGTTATTATATGAAATTGCAAAATATAATTGCATATATGTTGATAGAAAAGTATTTTCTGTACTAACAGACGTGCAAAATCCACAAGGAATCTTAGCAGTAATAGAAAAGAATAGTTCAGAAGAAAATATAGATTATAATCAGGATATGATTGTATTATTAGATGGAATACAAGACCCTGGAAATCTTGGAACTATTATAAGAACTATTGATAGTGTTGGATTAAACCAAGTTATTATATCTAAGGAAACTGCAGATACCTATAGCCCAAAAGTAGTTAGATCAACTATGGGAGCAATTTTTAGAGTAAATGTAATAGAATCTATGGATTTAATAAATACAATAAAAACTTTAAAAAAGCATAAATTTAAAGTACATGCAACTTCGTTAAATTCAGAAAAAGATATTTATAATATTGATTATAATAAAACTTGTATTGTTATAGGAAATGAAGGAAATGGAGTTACAAAAGAAGTTATAGAAGCCTCTGATGATAGTATAAAAATTCCTATGCTTGGAAAAACAGAGAGTCTAAATGCCTCTGTTGCAACTGGAATAATATTATATGAATATGTAAGAAAAAAGTTAACAAAATAAAAGCTTCTTTATGAAGCTTTTATTTTGTTCTATTATTTTATTAACAAATCCATAATTTTAGGATAGATATTAACTGCATTGTTTTTCCAATTATCTGCAATGAATTTAGCCTGTTCACGAGAAGCGGCAAATGAAGAAACTTCAAATACTATTTTTCCATTTTCTACTATTTTGCATTTTACTGTGAATTCATTTTCACTTTTAGGAATGAATTCGGAAGTAATAGAAAGTTTTTCTTGAATTTCTTCAAATTCTCCTTTTATTGTGTGGTCTATTTTTAACTTTATAATTCCAGGGATTAACTCTTTGGTTAACTCTAAAGTATTTTTTCCAAGTGAAGTAATTTCGTATAAAGTTTCAGCAGAATCTTCTTCTTTATATTTTGTAATATACTTGTTTTCTAATAAATCTAGTAAAAACTGTTGAAAATAGAAATAGTTCATATCTGTAATAGATAGAATTAATTCAAGTAATTCGCTATTGCCAATTGGTTTATTTATGGTATTTAATACATATAAAATTAATACTTTATTTTCTGCTAAAGTTTCATTGTCTGATGTTAGTTTCATTTTTAAAACCTCAATTATTGTATATATTTTTCTAATTCATTCCAAACTGCATCAGAGTATATTTTTCTCTCAGATGAAAATGGAAGAATGATTTCAGATTCTGATATATCTAAGAATTTTTTCAAATCGTTTATGTAAGAATCTACTTTGGTAATGGCAATTTTATCTGCTTTTGTTGCAATTACAATGCAATTAGAACTTATACTTCTAATATAATTAAACATCATAATATCATTTTCAGATGGTTTGTGCCTAATATCAATTAAAAGAATTATTGAAGATATATTATTTCGTGAGAATAAATATTCTTCAGTAAATTTTCCAACTTGTTTTTGCTCTTCTTTAGACATTTTACTATATCCATATCCAGGGAGATCAACAAAATAAAATTTTGAATCTATATTATAAAAGTTTATTTGTCTTGTTTTTCCAGGTTGGCTACTTGTTCTAGCTAATGATTTTCTATTTAACATAGTATTAATAAAAGTTGATTTTCCAACGTTTGATTTACCAGCTAAAACAACTTCTGGTAAATTATTTTTAGGATATTGTTTAGGGCTAACAGCAGAGATTTCAAATTTTGGATCCTTAATAATCATGTTTTGTCCTTTCTTATTTTATTTGTTTTTTGGAATTAATTTTTCAATTCCTCCCATATATGGTCTTAAAACTTCTGGGATATTTACGCTTCCATCAGAATTATAGTTGTTTTCTAATAAAGCAATAAGCATTCTAGGTGGGGCAACTACTGTATTGTTAAGGGTATGTGCTAAGTAGTTACCTTTTTCGCCTTTAATTCTTATACCAAGACGTCTTGCTTGAGCATCTGTTAAGTTAGAACAACTACCAACTTCAAAATATTTTTTCTGTCTAGGACTCCATGCTTCAACGTCAACACTTTTGGCTTTTAAATCTGCTAAATCACCACTACAACATTCTAGTGTACGAACAGGAATATCCATGCTTCTGAATAATTCAACAGTGTATGACCATAATTTATCATACCATTTGTAGCTATCTTCAGGTTCGCAAACTACAACCATTTCTTGTTTTTCAAATTGATGTATTCTATATATACCACGCTCCTCTATACCATGAGCTCCTTTTTCTTTTCTAAAACAAGGTGAGTATGATGTCATTGTATAAGGCATGTTTTCTTTTTTTAGTATTTGACCTTTAAATTTACCTATCATAGAATGTTCGCTTGTACCGATTAAGTATAAGTCTTCGCCTTCTATTTTGTACATCATTGCATCCATTTCTTCGAAACTCATAACGCCGTCTACAACGTCGCTTCTAATCATATATGGAGGAATGCAATATGTGAATCCTTTGTTTATCATAAAGTCTCTTGCATAAGACAAAACAGCAGAATGAAGTCTTGCTATATCACCCACTAAATAGTAGAAACCGTTTCCAGCTACTCTTCTAGCAGAATCTAAATCTAATCCACTAAATGACTCCATAATATCTGCATGGTATGGAATTTCGTAGCTAGGTACAACAGGTTCACCGTATCTTTTTACTTCTACATTTTGGCTATCATCTTTTCCAATAGGAACAGATTCATGCATAATATTAGGAATTTTCATCATTCTAGTTTTAATTTCTTCAGAAAATTCTTCTTCTAATTTTTCGTTTTTTTCCAATTCAGCATTAATTTCTTGAACTCTTACTTTTATTTTTTCGGCTTCTTCTTTTTTGCCGCTTTTCATTAAATTTCCAATTTCTGAACTTAGAGTTTTTCTCTCGTTTCTAAGCTCGTCACCATGTAACATAGAACTTCTATTTTTTTTATCTAAATCAATTACTTCATCAACTAAAGCCAATTTATGATCTTGAAATTTTCTTTTAATATTTTCTTTTACAATTTCAGGATTTTCTCTTAAAAATTTAATATCTATCATAGTTTTTCTCCTAGTATAATAATAAACTTTTAATATTTTATCATTTTAATACTGAAAAATCAATAGAGGTGGATAATTACTATAATTTAATAATTTCTCAAAATCATAGGCAACATGAGAAAATATCTCTTAAATGAGCAACATTTAGAGGAAGTTTTAAAATATATTGTCATACTATATCATTATAAATTTAGTAAGAATAGCTAACTTTAGCTTGGTATATTTTTGTGCGTTTTACATATAATAGTAAAAAAATGAGAGGTATTTAAAATGCAAGGAGATTTTGTTAGAGAACAAGAAATTAAGATAAATAATGAAAAAGAGTTAAATAAAATGATTCTTCAAAATATAAGTAAAACTAAAAAGGAATTAACTAGAATCCAAAATAATTATGAGTTTGCAGAAGCGGAATTAATAGATTATTATTTATATCAGATGAAAGCGGTTCAGGCAAAATTAGATTATTTAATAAAAAAATCAAAAAATAATGATTTAGAAATAACAGAATTAACAGAAGTAGAAAATGCTAGTGAATTTAAAATTGTTTAATGAATAAAAATTAAAAGTAGTCATATTATTAATTAGGACAGGTGATTGAGATTGAATACTAATAATATTATTGCTTTTGTTGCATGTATTTTCTTTTTGTTTATTATTGGAAGAATTTTTATAGTCCCAATTAAGCTAATATTAAAATTATGCTTGAATTCTTTGCTGGGAGCATTCTTAATTTTTATTATAAATATAATAGGAAAACTCTGGAGTTTCCACATTGGAATAAATGTTATAACATCTGTTTTTATTGGTTTGTTAGGAATCCCAGGAGCAGTAGCTGTTATTTTAATTAAAATATTAATAAAATAAGAAGTTATTGTTGAAAAAAGTCGAAGGATATGTTAAAATTAACAACGTAAACTGTTTACGTTAATAATGATATTCTATCATTATTAAAAACATTTACAAAAATGAACGAAGGGAGACTTTTTATGTCTAAGATCTTTGTGCTTCGAACGTATGCACTTCTTTCTTCAAGAGAAAGCACGATGCGGTTTGATGATGACAACGAGATCGTAATTCCTCTTTCAGTAATTGATGAACTGCGAGACTTGAAGTCGAGTTCTGTTGAGAAAATTAAAATTTCCAAGGAACTACTTGAGTATCTCAATTCATTTCCAACATCAAAATTGATGGGAGAAGGAGTTACACAAAGAAATGGATCAATCTTAAGAGTCGTAGCGAAAGCAAACGATGAAGAAATTGAAATCGATGGATTGTCGAATTCAGAAAGAAAAACTCTGCAAGTATGTAAAAAACTTGCAAAAGGATCAAAAGAAGTTGTGTTGGTAACAAACAACTTGAGTTTACAGTTAAAAGCTAAATCAATAGGAATAAAAGCAGAGAGTTTGAAGGACGAGATCTTTCCAAAACTTTCAGACCAATACACAGGGAGAACTACTGTGTATGTAAGTAACGATACTATTGATAGACTTAACGAATATGGAAGAATAAGTTGTGAAGGTATTCATGAACTTTCAGAGAATAAGTTTATTCAAAACCAATTCGTAGTACTGAAATCTGAAGGAAAATCTTCATTAGGTATCGTTAAAGGAAATGGTATCAAAATACTCAAAAACAGAAGCTACTATCCATATGGAATTAAGCCCAAAAATGTTGGACAAAAATTCATGATTGAAGCTTTACTGGACGATCAATGTCCTTTGGTTGTTATCAAAGGCAATGCAGGAACTGGAAAAACTTTTTGTACACTTGCTGTTGGTCTTGAAGAAACAATTGAAAATCGTAGATATTCAAGGATTTTGGTAACAAGATCAGTTACAGCAAGTGAGCAGTACGGTTTTTTGCCTGGAGATATTGAAGAAAAACTTTCTCCGTATCTTGCAGGAATCAAAGACAATCTTTCAATACTTTTGTCATCTGAAAAGAAGTCAAAAGAAGTAAAAAGGTCATCAGATAATACTGAGAATGGAGAATATTTCTTTGAAAAAGGAATTGTTCAAATTCAAGCTATTGGTTTTTTGAGAGGAAGATCAATTGTTGACACATTCTTTATTATTGATGAAACTCAGAATATTGAGCCAGACACCATAAAATCAATCGTAACAAGAGCAGCAGAGGGGTCAAAGTTTATATTCCTGGGAGATCCTACGCAAATTGATAACCCGAACCTTAATGAGAGATATAATGGCTTAACCTATCTTTCAGAGAAGATGAAGGGAAATTCAATGTGCATACAGGTTTCGTTGGAAGAGGGAGAATCGGTAAGATCTGAACTCGCTAAACAAGCAGCACAAATCTTGTAACTTTCGAAAAGAGGAAGATAGTTTTTCTATCTTCCTCTTAACATATTATAATATTATTCTACTGTTACTGATTTTGCTAAATTTCTAGGCTTATCAACGTCTAATCCTTTTTCTTTTGAAATATAATAAGCCAATAACTGTAAAGGTATTACAGATAAAATAGGACTTAAATATTTATTTATTTCAGGGATTTTTATTGTGTAATTAAAGTTATTTGGTATTTCTTTATTTGTTATTACAATAGTTTTAGCACCTCTTGATGAAACTTCTTGAATATTGCTTATTGTTTTTTCTACAAGGTTTGAGTCTGTAAGTATTGCTATTACTGGAAAATCATTTTCTATTAAAGCAATAGGACCATGTTTTAATTCTCCAGCGGCATAACTTTCTGAATGAATATAAGAAATTTCTTTTAATTTTAATGAACCCTCCATTGCAACAGGATAATCAATTCCTCTACCTAAAAAGAATAAATCTGTAGAAGTATAAATATCTTTTGCTAATTTCTTTACAGTGCTATCATCTGATAGCAGTTCTTCTAGTTTTTCTGGTAGTGTTAATATATCAGTTTTTAATTCATTAAGAATTGAATTAGGGCAGCTTTCTAAGATCTCAGCAAAGTAAAGTGCTAAAATATTTAGCAATACTACTTGAGAAGTATATGCTTTAGTTGAAGCAACAGCAATTTCAGGACCAGCATGTGTGTATATGTATTTATCTGCTTCCCTGGTAATTGAGCTACCAATTACGTTAGAAATTGCAAGAGTTGTTGCACCACATTTTTTTGCTAATTTAAGTGCACCAATGGTATCTGCAGTTTCCCCAGATTGACTTATAAATATTGCAAGTGTATGTGAATCAACTAATGGGTTTCTGTATCTAAATTCAGAAGCCATATCAACTTCAACTGGTATTTTACACAAGTTTTCAAAAATGCTTTTAACCGCCAATCCAGCATGCATAGCTGTACCACAGGCTACTATATATATTTTATTTATATTAGACAAAAAACTTTTTGAAAAAGAAATATTATCCATTTCAATAGTATTTTTATTTAGTTTGAATCCAATAGTTTCTCTTATAGAAACAGGTTGTTCATGTATTTCTTTTAGCATAAAATCATCATAACCATTTTTTTCTATACTTGATGCATCCCAAGTTATTTCTTCTAGTTTTTTATTTATTTTTTCTAGTTTAATATTATAGAAATTTAATTTGTCCTTGTATATTTCAACAATTTCATTATCATTTAAAATATAAAAATTTTTAGTATAAGCTAAAATAGCAGGAATATCAGATGCTATATATTGTTCATCTTTACATGTTCCAATAACTAAAGGGCTATCCTTTTTTGCAACAATGATTTTGTCAGGAGAATCTTTACATATAACTTCTATTGCATAACTTCCTTTCAAATCATTACATG
The DNA here is from genome assembly GCA_934130435.1 of uncultured Clostridia bacterium. Lineage (GTDB taxonomy): Bacteria > Bacillota > Clostridia > TANB77 > CAG-508 > HGM13634. The sequence continues at coordinate 27,521 of CAKOYB010000011.1, read as the reverse complement.
CTAATTTTACAGCAGACAAAAAGTTTTTTTCTATGTTGTAGTAATAATGTATTAAATTTGGAATAACTTCTGTATCTGTTTCTGATGAGAATTTATAACCATTATCCATTAAGAATTTTTTAATATCACTAAAATTTTCAATAATTCCATTATGAACAACTGCAAATGTTTCAGAATTATCTAAATGAGGATGAGAATTAATTTGACTAGGTTTTCCATGTGTTGCCCATCTTGTATGAGCAATTCCAATATTTGAAGTGATTTTTTTATCACCACATAGTTTTACTAAGTTGCTAACTCTTCCTTTATCTTTTAAAAATTTTATTGCATTTTCGTTTAATACTGCAATTCCAGCAGAATCGTAACCTCTATATTCAAGTTTATTTAAACCATCTAGTAATATAGGAATTGTATTTTTACTTCCTATATAACCAACTATTCCGCACATAAATTGTACCTCCTAAATTTTATATTGTTAAAAATGCGTAAAAATAAGCTTACATAATAATAATTTTGTTTTAATATCTCTATTAATTTTTGTATATTATCTTTGACAGTAAGTATGCCATAGAATTATCCGCCGAATATTTCGATAAATTCTAACCTCGTCAAGCAAATTAATATTTGCTCCTGGCGCTTGATTGTTTTAACTCCTTTCTAAAAATTCGCATTTATTTTAGTATTAATATATTATAACATAATAATAAATGTTTCAAGAAAAAAATTTTATATCAATAATTTAAAATATATGTTATACTTTTTATAAAAGGATGGAAAAATGAAAAAGTTTAGAAATATTTTATTAATAGTAATTTTTTTACTAATTTTATTAACAATGCATGAAGTACAGGCTAAGGATTATTCTATTGAAAAAATAGATATGATTGCAGAGCTAATGGAAAATGGAAATTTAAAAATTAACGAATCAATTACATATAACTTTAGAGGTCAACATAATGGAGTTTATATTAATATTCCATATGGGTTAGATGACTCAAAATATAATAAAATGGGAGAAAAAGGATCAGTAGTAAAAAATAGTTATTATAATGCGAGTTCATATGAAATATTGAATATTAGTCAAAATAACATAGATTATGAAAAAGTTAATTTTGCATACAATGGCTCAACAAGAAAATATACAATTGAAAAAGGTGAGAAAGGAACAAAAATTGATACAGTAAAAATATATTCACTATCTAAGGATGAAACAAAAACATTTAATATTTCATATGTATTAAATAATGTTGCAATAAGACATAATGATGTTGGTGAACTATATTATAATTTTATTGGTGGAGGATGGAAAAAACCAATACAAGAGCTTAATATTGATATTAAATTACCCAATAATACAAGAAAAGATACTCTATATGCTTTTGGACATGGACCCTATAATGGGGAAGTTACAATTAAAGATAAAAACAATGTAAATTTGTATATTAAAAATGTACCTAAAGGAAAATATATAGCAGGAAGACTAGTTTTTGATTTAGATAATATAAAGAATAGTAAGAAGAAAAGCGGTAAAGATGCTTTTTCTTCAATTATGCAACAGGAAAAAAATATATATAATGGAGTAAGAAATAAAGATAGGATTAAAAATACTACACTTATTTTATCAATAGCATTGCTGATTTATTGGTTAGTGTTAATATTACTTTATGAAAAGGAAAATAGATATACAATTGCAGTTGATGATGAAAAATTATTTAAAAAGTATAATCCGTTAATTGCAGGATGCATACAGGGAAGCAGAAATGTACTTCCAAGAGATATTATTGCAGTTATTGTAGAATTAGTAAATAAGAAGTACTTGAATATGAGAATAGAAAAGAGTACAAAAAGTGTACAAGGTGATTACAATTATTATGTTCAGGTAAATCCAAATTCTACTTATCTGCCAGATGAAGTAGAAAAGTATATTTTAAATTGGCTAAGAATTACAGATAAAACTGAAGTGGAATTAATAGAAAAACTAAATGGACTATCAAAGTTGCACGGCTCTTCTAAGAAGTTTAAGGAACTAGATGAAAAAGCTATGGAAATTCTAAATAAAATGGGAGCAAATAAATCAAAGGTACCAGTTTTATTAAAATTATTAAATAATTTATTATTTATTATTGGAATAGTATTAGGTATAATTAATATTGCAAATTCAGATATTTTTAGCAATAAATCGAATTTCTCAAATATAATTATTGAACTTATACCATATCTACTTTATGCTGCTATATTTACAGGTTTTTCCTTTATATACGTAATCCATAAGATTAAAAATTCTATAGACAAGCATATCCAAAAGTTGAATGGACAAAAAATAACAAGTACATCAATAACAACTGTATTGGTAGTTATATTAATAATGACTACTACAGCAGTTTTAAATGGAAACTCATATATTCTAGTTAGTGAGTTAATAATTGGAGTAACAACCTTAATAATGCTAACAGACGACTTAATGATGAAAAATGATGCACAAATAATACTTGACTATAATGAATTAAACCTTTTAAAACAAAAAATACAAAACTATTCAATGATGAAAGAAAAAGAAATAAAAGAAGTTGTTTTATGGGAAAAATACTTAACATATGCGATATCATTTGGAATTGCAAGTAAAATTTCAAAACACATAAAGCCAATGCTAAAAGGCGAACTATCAATAATGCTAGAAGATAGCTACATGTTTGATTACATGTTTGATAGCTATAACTTTTCGCTAGAAAGTAATATAAATACTTCAGGATTTGGAGGAAGTGAAGGAGGATCAAGTGATGGATTTTCTGGAGGAAGCGGAGGAGGATTCTCCGGAGGAGACAGTTTCTCTGGTGGAGGAGGCCGGAGGCGGTCGGAGGCGGAGCCTTCTAAAATCAAGCCAATGGGGACGGAAAATTTTGGCACAGGGAGATGTAGTATGTTTGATATTGAAACTGAATTGAAAAGGCTTCCAGCTAAGCCTGGTGTGTATATTATGCACGATAAAGATGATAATATTATTTATGTTGGAAAGGCTGTATCTTTGAAGAATAGGGTTAGACAGTATTTTAGGAAAAACAACAAAACTGCTAGAATTGAAAGAATGGTTTCTTTGATTGACCACTTTGAGTATATTGTTGTTGATAATGAGGCTGAGGCTTTAATACTAGAATGCAATCTTATAAAAAAGAATAGGCCTAAGTTTAATGTGCTTTTAAAAGATGATAAAACTTATCCATATATAAAAATAGATTTAAAGTCTGATTATCCAAATGTTTTTATTACTAGAAGAATTCAAAATGATGGAGCTAAGTATTTTGGACCTTATGCTAATCCAGGCAGTGCAAAAGAAATGGTAAATTTTATAAAACAGAAGTTTAAAATTAGACAATGCAAGAGTTTTAAATCAAATAAAAGAGCATGTTTAAATTATTATATTGGAAGGTGTTTAGCACCATGTGTTAATAAGGTTTCTAAAGAGGAATATTTAAAGCAAATTGATGAAATTATAGATTTACTTGATGGAAAGATTACTAAAGTATTAAAGAAATTAAATGAAGAAATTGTACAGGCTTCAGAAAAGCAAGAATATGAAAAAGCAGCATATTTAAGAGATAAAATGGTTGCAATTGAAAATATTTCACAGAAACAAAAAGTTTCTAATATTAACGAAAATACTATTGATGTTATTGGAATGGCAAGTAATGATTTATCAATATGCATAGAAATCTTTTTTGTAAGACAGAGTAAAATGGTTGGTAGACAACACTACTTTTTTGAAAATAATATGAATATATCAAAAGAAGAAATGTTGTCTGAATTTGTAAAACAGTACTATTTAAATGAAGTTAATATACCAAGTAAGATAATTGTTAGCAATGAGATAGAAGATAAAGAAATTATAGAAAAGGTTCTAGAAGAAAAAGCTGGTAGAAAAGTAGAAATTAAGAATCCACAAAAAGGTGAAAAACTTAGGTTTATCGAAATGGCAGAAAACAATGCACTAATAGCATTAGAAAATAAAGTTAGTAATAAATATGATATTTTAGATGAACTTAAAAATATATTGAATTTAGATAGTTTACCAAGAAAAATAGAAAGTTTTGATATTTCTAATTTATCTGGAACTAACATTGTTGCAGGAATGTGTGTTGTTAAAGATGGAATTATAGATAAAAGAATGTCTAGAGTATTTAGAATAAAAACAGTTTATGGACAAGATGACCCCAAATGTATGGAAGAGGTTATTACGAGAAGATTAAAACATTCTATTGAAAGTAATAAGAGTGGTTTTGGGACTTTACCTGATGTTATTTTTGTTGATGGAGGTATTACACAAATTCATGCCGCCCAAAGAGCAACAGAAAAATACAATCTAAAGATTCCTATATATGGAATGGTAAAAGATGATAAACATACAACTAAAGCTCTTATAAATGATAAAAGACAAGAAATAAAGATATCAGAAGAACTAAAAAATCTTATTACTAATTTCCAAGATACGGTACATGATACAGCAATTGGATATCATAAAAAACTAAGAGATAATGAAATAACAAAATCAAAGCTTGATGATATAAAAGGAATAGGCGAGAAAAAGAAGATGGAATTGTTAAAAAAGTTTAAGAGTATTGATAATATTAAGAACGCAAAAGAAGAAGATTTAGTTTCTATAAAAGGAATTAATATCGAATTAGCTAAAAAGATAAAGGAAAATCTATAAAAAAGTAAAAAAAGAAAAATGAAAAATTGTAATAAAACCTTCAAAGTAGCATATATTTTTATTAATAGAATATATTTTTGGAGGTTTTTATGGAAAATACAAAAGAGGAGTTTTTAATTGAGAATAAGAAATTAAATTTAGAAAAAATAGAAAATCATTTTAAAAAATATTTAAAGATTTATGCTTTTTTATTTATTATGACTATACTAATTTCATCTGATTTGATTTTATTAAAAAAGTTTATAGAAATACTATCAAACTTTTAAATTATAAGACTATTAATTCTAATAAAGAATAGAAAAATTATAAAATATATGTTAAAATAGAGGTATATCTTTGAAAGAAGGAGAGAATACCTTTTATTTTGGTATACGAAAATAAATATGAATATAGCAAATCAGTGGCAAGATTATGAAATATTAGATATGGCAAATGGACAGAAACTAGAAAGATGGGGAGACATTACCTTAGTTAGACCTGATCCACAAATTATTTGGAAAGAAAAGTCTTTTCCAAACAAATGGAAAAGGGTAAATGCTAAGTATAATAGAAGTAAGACTGGCGGTGGAAGCTGGGAAACAAATAAACTTCCTAATGCTTGGAAAATTAAGTATAAAGACTTAACTTTTAACATAAAAGCAATGGGATTTAAACATACGGGGCTATTTCCTGAACAGGCAGTTAATTGGGACTGGATGATAGAAAAAATAAAGAGTTCTAAAAGACCAATCAAAGTGTTAAATTTATTTGCATACACAGGAGGGGCAACTGTTGCATGTTTATATGCAGGTGCTAGTGTGTGCCATGTTGATAGTTCAAAGGGAATGGTATCATGGGCAAAAGAAAATGTTATATCTTCAGGATTAGAGAAAAGTAGTGTTAGATATATTGTGGATGATGTACTTAAATTTGTTAATAGAGAAATAAGAAGGGAAAACAAGTATGATGCTATAATTATGGATCCACCATCTTATGGAAGAGGAGCAAATGGAGAGGTATGGAAATTTGAAGAGGATATTGATGAATTAATTAATTTATGCAGTAAAGTTTTATCAGATGATCCATTGTTTTTCTTAGTTAATTCTTATACTACAGGAATATCATCTACAGTTTTAAAAAATATATTAAAAATTAATTTAGAAAAAATAAAGATTGGTGGCAAGTATTCTTGTGGTGAAATTGGTCTTCCTATGAAAGAATCAGACTTGATTTTACCATGTGGAATTTATGGAAGATGGGAAAAAATATAAAGAATTTGAAAGAGGAAAGATAAATGAACAAGTTAAAAATATTATATGAAGATAATCATATAATTGTTGTAGAAAAGCCGCCAAATATACCTTCTCAGGCAGATAAAACAGAAGATGAAGATATGCTTACAATTATAAAGAAATATATAAAAGAAAAATATAACAAACCAGGAAATGTATATTTAGGGCTCGTTCATAGGCTTGATAGGCCAGTAGGACGGTATAATGGTTTTTGCGAAAACATCAAAAGCGGCTGGCAGATTAAGTAAACAGATACAAGAAAAAGAGTTTAAAAAAGAGTATTTAGCAGTTGTAGATGGAAAATTTCAAAACAAGTGTGGAACATTAGAAGATTACTTGATAAAAAATGAAAAAAAGAATATGTCCAAAGTGGTAGGTAAGAATATTAAAAATTCTAAATATTCAAAACTAGATTATGAAGTTCTATATTATAACGAAGAAATTAATATGTCTGTTGTAAAAATAGTTTTGCATACAGGAAGGCATCATCAAATTAGGGTTCAACTTGCAAATATAAACCATAGCATTAGTGGAGATCAAAAATATGGCACAAGGGGAAGAGGAAAGCAAATAGCTCTATGGGCATACAAATTATTAATAAAGCATCCAATAACTGGGGAAGAAATGGAATTTACTGATTTTCCTGAAAAAATAGGTTCATGGGTAATCCTAAATAATTTTATGTAAATTTTATAAAAAGCAATAAATTATATATAAAAATAATTTATTGCTTTTTCATATAATAAAATAGTGTTTACACATATAAAATAAAATTAATCACATATAGTATTGTAAAATTTCATCATGAAGAGGGAAACAAATGGTAGATAAATTATGTGATTATTTAACTAACAGAATAAAAAAAGAAATGCCAGAGATTAACCAAGAGAAACTCGAAATAATTAATTATGGAATACACTTAATTGTTGGAGAGATTCCTAAAACCTTTCTTTTTATGATAATTGCAATTATACTTGGAATATTCAAAGAGTTTCTAATAGCATGTTTAGTGATTTTTCCTTATAGAGCATTTTCTGGAGGATTTCACTTGAAAACACATATTGGATGCATACTTATGAGTAGTATATATTATTGTGGAATAGCATATATAAGCAAGATGTTTACTTTAAGTATACAAACACGAATTGTTTGTTCAATTGCTATATGGATATTTGGAATAGCGATGTGTATAAAGTATGCACCAGCAGATACTGAAAATGTACCTATATTAAGAAAAAAAGACAGAAAAATAAAGAAAATAGTATCATGCATAGTCCTTACAATTACTATATGTGTTGGAGTATTAATAAATAATAATATAGTATCAAACATAATAATACTAGGAATGCTAATACAATCACTGATGATAACAAGATTTGCTTATAAAATTACAAAAAATAAATATGGATATGAAGTTTACTTACAGGAACTTAATGTTTAAGATTTTTATAAATTGTGGCCGGCACAATTATATATAAAATAATTTAACAAAGGAGGACGTTACTATGTTAAAAATATTAGCTAAAATAGCAGAAAAATATGCTAAATCTACAAATACAGCTTGTACATTATTTGGATGGATTCATCAACCTAAAATGCCAAACTCTCTAATTAAAAAAGACTAAGCACTACATAAAAATAAAGAGATAGAAAATTCTATCTCTTTATTTTTACATATTATACATTTCTAGTTCTTGCCTAAAAAACTTTTCGTTTTTAGAAGTAAATAAGTTTAAATTTGTATTTCTTTTTAATATTTTTCTAACTTCCCACAATCCAAGTCCACTGTTTCCAGATTTTGTTGAATAATTCTTTTCGTAAATTTTTTCTGTATCTACGTCTTTATTTGTATAGGTATTTTCAATTAAAAGTAATTGTCTATTTCGAGCAGTATCTTTTCTAATTTCTAAATTTATAATTTTTTGATCACATTCTCTAGCAGCCTCAATTGCATTATCTAAAAGAATTCCAAGAGTTCTAGTGAATTCATATATTTTCATATTTAAAGTGTTTAAATCTAGAAAAACATTTATATTCATTTCAATGCCTAACTCTAAGGCTTTAGAATACTTGGCAGATATTAAAATGAAAACTGCAGGATTATTTATGGTGCTTGGGTTTAAGGCGCCTAAAGTAGTTAATTTATTAATATCTTTTTGAATTTGAGAATAATAGTTTTTAAGACCATCCATATCAGAAACCAAAACATATCCACCAATTGTGCACATAATATTAGAAAAGTCATGTCTAAAACCATGAAGCTCATCTTGAGATGCTTTTAGTATTCTATTAGCTTCTTTTTCTTGCTCTAAGTTTAGTGATGTTAACTCTAATTGTGTAGTTTTAGCAAGACTGTAAACACTAAGTAGGAAATATGCTATTAAACTAATATTACTAAATATTACGATATATATTGGTAATCTATTTAGATAGAAGCCAGTAATAAAGAATTGAATAGATATAGCCAAAAATGCAAATATCATATTGATTATTAAAATAATTCTACTTTTTCTAGACATTCCTTCTAATAAATCTATTTGGAATTTTGAGTATTTAATTAAAAGATAAACAATAAAAATTAAAGATTCAATACATAGTGCAAATACAAGTCTGTAAATAGGAATAGTAGTTATGTTTGTTAAATTAAAAGAGAAAGCAACAGAAGAAAGCTTTATTACAATAGATTCACAAAGTACAGTAAGAATTATAGGCACAATTGTTGATAAAATTGTTTTTAAAATGCCAGTTTTAAAGAAAAATTTAATACAAACTAATATTAGTGCAAGATTAATAAAAGATCTGTATGGATTAGGAATAAGAATGTTAAATGTTGTACCAATAATAGATAAAACTAAAGTATAACCAATCCTTTGTTTTTTAGTAGTAGAAATATTAAGTAAAGTAGAAAAGATTAACATGTTTAAATAAGTTTCTATAAAAGTAATAGGAATGACAATTACTCTAGTTAAAAAATCATTCTGGGTTGTTAAAGCAGACCAGATATTATTAAAAATTTCCATTTTTGAAAACCTCCATTAAAGTGTCTTTATATTTAGGGCCGATACCACAGGTTGAGTTATTTTTAAAGATTATTGTATTTTTATCTATGTTATAAATATTACTTGTATTTACAATAAATGATTTATGACAACGAACAAAATTGCCTGATAGTATAGACTCGATTTTATTAAAAGAACTATATGTTTCATATTCTTTTGAGTCAGTACAAAAAACAACTTTCATACCATTTCTCTTTACAAAATTGATTTCTTTTTCTTTCACAATAGTTCCATTATTAATCTTAATAAATTTTTTATTCTTATTGCTATTTATATCGTCTAGTAATCTGTTTAAAGTTATTTCTAGCCTTTCCATTGTTAATGGCTTTGGCAAATAATCAAAAGTTTTTACTGAGTATGCTATTAGGGAATATTCTAAGTGTCCGGTAGAAAATATAATATAAATATCCTTATTATCTTTTCTAATTTGTTTAGCAAGCTCGATTCCGGAAACATTTGATTTTAAATTTATATCTAAAACTAGAACATCTACATGGTTGCTAGTTACATAATTATATATTTCATCTGCTTTATCTGAAGTAAATGAAACTTGTGCATCAATGTCGTTTTTGAAGAATAATATTTCAAACATTTCTTTTAATTTTGAAAGAATGTTCAAATTATCGTCACATAACACAAAATTTAACATACTTTTTTCACCAATTATATCAAAGATGATATATTTCTTTTGTATATCTTTATAAAATGATAAAACAAAAAATGTAAAAATCACTTTACCTTATAAATTACAATATAGAATAATTTCTTTTAAATGTCAAGAAAATGGTTAGTTAATTTAAAATATTGTGATTAATAAATAGAATTATAAAAGAAGAGTTATTTTTTATTTTTTTATTCATATTATTAAAAGAATAACAATTGTGGAGGGAAAAAATGGATCATAAAATAAAATTAGGAGTTTGTATATTTGTTACAATAATACTTATAATTTTTAGTATTGTTTTTTTAAATGGTAAAGATGGAACAACAGTTGAGACTAGTGGAACAACAAGTTTATCAAAAACAAAAATTGAATGGGGAATAAAAAGAGGAGATAATCATAATCAACCAGATTTAGGTAAAAAAAATAAAGAATTAATAGAAAAATATAAAGGAATGGCAATAGGCAATTCTAATGAGCCAACAATTTATATAACTTTTGATTTAGGATATGAAGCAGGATATACAGAGAGTATCTTAAATACTTTAAAAGAAAACAATGTTCCAGCTACATTTTTTATAACGAAACACTATATAAATACAAGTTCACAGTTAGTACAAAAAATGATAGATGATGGACATATAATAGGAAATCATACAGTTAATCATAAGAGTATGCCAAGCTTAAGTGAAGAACAACTTAAAGAGGAACTTATGAATTTACATACATGTGTTTATGAAAAGTTTAATTATGAAATGAAATATATGAGACCTCCTAAAGGAGAATATAGTGAATATTCTCTAGATGTAACAACAAAATTAGGTTATGTTCCAGTAATGTGGAGTTTTGCATATGCTGATTGGGATGAGAAAAAACAACCATCAGATGAGGAAGGAATTAATAAAATTATTAATAATGCACATAATGGTGAAATAATGCTACTACACGCAACCTCAAAAACAAATATGGAAATATTAGATAATGTTATAAAGCAACTAAAACAAGCAGGTTATACTTTTAAATCACTAAATGAATTTAAATGGTAATAACAAATCATATTTGAGGAGGATATTAATGAGAAGTAAAAAACAGAAGAAATATACAAAATTAAGCAGCTTATTAGAAATGCCAAGAGAAGTTGTTTCAACAGACGCTAAAATAACAATTCTGGGATTTGATGAAATTTTTATTGAAAATTATAAAAATATTTTAGAATATCAAGATATTTTTATTAGAGTAAATACTTTTCAGGGAATTGTTAATGTAAATGGGTATAATCTTAAACTAGAACAAATGACAAATGAAGACATAAAAATTACTGGTAGAGTAGATAGTATAGAACTTGAAAGTATAACTGATTAAGAAAGGATTAAAATGACTATTTTAAGGGTATTACTTAATTTTATATGCGGATATTTAACTATTTCAATTGAAGGATTCTTTACAGAAAGATTTATTAATAAATGTATTAGTAAAAAGATATTACTATGGAACATAAAAAGAAAAAAAAGTACATTAGTTTATTGCAATATCTCTATAAAAAATTTTAAAAGAATAAAAAAAGTAGCTAAAAAATCAAATTGCAGAATTAAAATTGAAGATAGAAAGGGTCTGCCTTTTATTTTTAAAAGGTATAAGAAAAGAAAAATTTTCTTAATTATAATTGCCATTATTTTTGGTTTAATAATATTTAGTTCTAAGTACATATGGAATATTGAAATACAAGGAATAGAAAAAATTAATAAGCAAGAAATAATTGAAGAATTAAATAAAGAGGGATTAGAAATTGGAAAGGCAAAAAGAAAAATAGACAGAAAAAAGGTGATTAACAATATTCGTCTAAAAAGAAATGATATATCTTGGATTGAAATAAATTTAAAAGGAACTAATGCAATTGTATCTATTGCAGAATCAAGCGAAAAACCAGAAATTGTAAATGACGATGAGTATTGTAACATTATCTCGAATCAAAGAGGAGTAATTACCAAAATAACAGCACAAACTGGAACAGCACTAAAAAAAGTTGGAGACATTGTTGATGAAGAAGAAGTATTAATTGGTGGATATATGGAGGGAAAATATACAGATACACGATATGTACATGCAAAAGGAAATGTTGAGGCAAAAGTATGGAAAACTAAGAGAAAAAGAATAAAACTAAAAACCTCAATAACTACGGAGACAGGAAATAGTGAAGCAAAATATACAATAAATATTAATAAAATTAAAATAAATTTATATAAAAGTCTTCCAAATTTTGAGAAATATGATACAATAAATATATCTAAAAAAATTAGGATTTTTTCTAATTTTTACTTACCAATTGAACTAAAAAAAGTGGTATATAAAGAATTAAAAGATGAGCCCAAAACTTACGGAGAAAAGGAAGCAAAAGAATTACTACTAAATGAATTAGAAGAAGAATTTGAAAAAGAAAAAATACCAAAAGAAAAAATAAAAAATAAAGTTGTTAATACAAACAAAATTGATGATAATACCATAGAGTTAGAACTTACATACGAAGTTCTAGAACAAATAGGGATACAAGAAAAAATAAACTCTAATTAACAACTTTAATAGAATGAGAGGTTAATATGGAAGAAAAGAGTTTAAGAGTATATACGCAAAAAACATTTTTCTCTAAGCTAGGAACAACAATAAGCAAAATATTAATACCAACTAGAGTTGGGTTTAATGGAATAATGATTTCTGTAAAAAGAAATAACCTAATAAAATGTTATGAAGGAATAACTAATTTTAATGAAGATGATACTTCAAAGAAGGAAATACTTAACAAAAAATATGAAGAGACATACACATTATATTTAGAAGCATTAGACAAATATGTAATGGATTCAATATATAAAAAAGTTAAAAATGGTACTGCTACGCCATTTGAAGAGGATGCATTATCACGATATTATATGGTTATACATTTAAAAGAAACACAATATTTAGAATATAAGTATAGAAAGCAAAAATACTTACTAGAGCTTGACTATGAAAATGTAAAACAGAGCAAGAAAGCAAAAATAATAGATAAATATAATCCATTTTATATTGAAAAAATAGAATCTTTATATAAGGGAATATTAAAAAATTATTCTATTCAATTAGCAGATAATTTAAAGACATCAGTAAATGATAAAAATGAAATATTTGATAAAATATTTAACACAGTAGAAGAGTATATAGAAAATGTATTAAAACTTAAAATGAAAGTAGATGGCTCAAAAGTTTCAGAGAAAATTGTAAAGCAATATGAAGATTATTTAAAAGCTACTACAGGAAAACCAGATTCAATAGACTTGATAGAAAGAAAACTTATTATTTTAAATATTAGTAGAGGATTGTTTACTCACAGCTTACCACTTATTGTTGCAGAGCAATGTTACGAGCAATTACTTAATGAAGCTTGTTCTGAGTATGTTCACACAAGAAATGAGAGAAAAGAAAAAAAGGCTTTTAAAATGATATTAAACATAATTGAAGAATATCAAATAGGCTTATTATCAACCAAGATATATTGGGACAAACCTGCACAAAGAGAAAATTATAAAAAGTTCTTTAATGAATATAAGAAAATTAAAAGTGATGAGAAGCAAAAAGAAGTGTTATTTATAAGAAGAGATCTAATTCGAGTACTAAATGAACCTAAGAGATATAATTTGGTAATAAAGAAATATAAAGAAAAGCTTGTAGAACTTGGTGCAATGAAAAATATAAAAAATGTATATACTACACTTAAAGGAAAATATATAAAAAAATAGGAAAGAAGAGAAAGATGAAAGAATATACACAAATTAATTTCCTGGAAATTGAAGAAAATAAAGAATATGAAAAAATAATAAAGGAAGTTATTAAGACAGCATTTAAAAAAGAAGAATTATGCAAATTAAACTTATATATAAATGTAATTTTAACTACACCTGAAAACATTAGAAAAATTAACAAGGAATATAGAAATGTAGATAAAGCAACAGATGTACTATCCTTTCCTATGTTTGAAAAAAAAGAATTAGATGAAATGATATTGCAAGATCAAAAAAACAAAGTATATGACGTTTTAGGAGATATTGTTATTTCAATTGAAAAAGTAAAAGAACAGGCTGAAGAATATGGGCATAGTTTTAAAAGAGAGTTAGCATACATGGTTGTTCATGGATTCTACCATTTAATGGGGTATGATCATATGAATGATACAGAAAAGGAAGTAATGAGGCAAAAAGAAGAAGAAGTATTAGAAATATTAAATATAAAAAGAAAATAGATAGGGGTACAAATGGAGGACAAAGAAAAGACAGATCTAACAGAAGAAAACAAAGAAAAGTTTCATACAAAAAATAGTACTTTTTTTGAGGCATGGAAGAATGCGGTAAATGGAATAATATATGCAACTACTACACAAGGAAATATAAAAAAACAGTTGGTTATAGCAGTAATTGTAATGCTAGTTAGTCTATTGTTTAATTTAAATAGAGCTGAATTTTTGTGCTTAATGTTTACTATAATATTAATAATAGTTGCAGAAATGTTTAATACAGCAATAGAAACAGTTGTAGATTTATATACTGATTTATATCATCCAAAAGCGAAAATTGCAAAAGATGTTGCTGCAGGAGGAGTTGTAATAACAGCGATTAACGCATTAATAGTTGCATACTTCCTATTTTTTGACAAAGTAAGTGATATAGGTTTGAATTTTATTTCAAATATTGCAAATTCCCCTGTTCATTTAGCATTTATAGGAATATTTTTAACAGTAATATTAATAGTTAGCTTTAAAGCTTTGGGCGTATCAAAAAAGAATAAAAATTTAAAAGATAAAAGCTTTATGCCTAGTGGAATATCTGCAATTGCATTTGCTGCAACAACACTTATTTGGATAAATTCAAGCAATAAAGTAGTGCTAACACTAACAATTTTTATGGCTATTGTTTTATCTTTAACTAGAATAGAAGATAAAAAGAGAAGCTTATTTGAAGTTTTAATTGGGGCACTAACAGGTGTAGCAGTTATAACATTAATATATGGACTAAGAGGTTTATTTTTAAATAATTTTTAAGATAAAGGTGGCTAAAATTGAAACAGAAAATATTAAAAATAATAATAATTTCAATTTTAATAATTTTAACGGGAGTCATAATTGTACTGCTAATAGAAAAAAGTAAAAACAATATAGAGGTACCAGAGCATAACAACGAAGTTATGACAGAAAAAGTTAATGAGGTAAAACAACCTGAGATATTCTCTGGCAATGATAGACCAATAGCTGTAATGATAGACAACGTAGGGGCAGCAAGACCTCAAGTAGGGCTAAATGATGCATTTATTGTATACGAAATAATAGTTGAAGGGAATCAAACTAGGTTAATGGCAGTATTTAAAAACAAGAAGGTTAATAAAATTGGACCAATTAGAAGCTCAAGACACTATTTTTTAGATTATGCATTAGAAAATGATGCAATATACACTCACTTTGGATGGAGCCCTCAAGCTAAAAGTGATATTTCAAAATTGTCTGTAAAAAATATAAATGGGATATATGAGAGTTCAAAAAGCTTTTGGAGAGTAAAGGATAAACCTGCACCACATAATGTTATAACATCTACAGAAAAAATACTAGAGATTGCACAAAGAAAGGGATATAGTACAAAATCTAATAAAAAAAGCGTATTGAAATATAGTGTGGATGAAATAGAACTCGAAAGTGGAAATACAGCCAATAATATAATTATACCATATTCTAGCTCATATAAAGTTACATATAAATATGATGACGAAAAAAAGGTATATGTAAGAGGATATAATAAAACAACCCAGAAAGACTGGCAAACAAAGGAAATGATTACTACTAAAAACATTATTATAACCTTTGCTAAAAATACAACAATAGATGACGGATCAGGAAAAGGAAGACAGAATTTACAAAATATTGGGAAAATGGAAGGATACTATATTACAAATGGAAAGGCTATAAAGATTGAGTGTTATAAAAGCTCAAGAAAGGAACAAACAGTTTATAGAGATTTGGAAGGAAATGAAATAAATGTAAATGATGGAAATACATTTATTCAGATTGTTCCAACAGATAAAAAAGTTACAATTGAAGAATGAATTGAAATCTCCTAATACATATTAGTATTAGGAGATTTACTCCTTTTAGTCGAAAACTCAAATCGGGCGAGAACAAATCAAAGAAAAATTTTTAATTTTTCTTATTTGTTCTATACTTGCATATTTGAAAAAAATATGAGAAAATAACCAAGAGTATCAGATTACGACAAATTGTGTAATATATAAGTGATAGAATACAACTATAATAAAGAAGGAACAAAAAAATGGATGAATTTAAATCAGGATTTGTATCAATAATTGGGAGAACAAATGTCGGAAAGTCAACTTTAATAAATTCTCTTGTAGGAGAGAAAGTTGCAATTATGGCTAATAAAACTCAAACAACAAGAACAGCAATAAGAGCGATTGTTAACAGAAAAAATTCTCAAATTGTATTTATAGATACACCAGGAATACACAAGCCTAAAAACAAGCTAGGAAATACAATGATAGAAACTGCTTTTGGTACGATCGCAGAGGTTGATGTTGTACTATTTATGATAGAAGCCACTTCAACAGAAGTTGGAAGAGGAGATGCTAAGATATTAGAAGAGCTTAAAAAGTCGAGAAGAAAAGTAATATTAATAATTAATAAGATTGATTTAGTAAAAAAAGAACAGATTGCTAAACTAATTGATATATATTCAAAAGAATTCGACTTTAGGGCAGTAATACCAATTTCAGCCATAAAGAATAAAGAAGTTGAAGTGATATTAGATGAAATAGAAAAAGAATTAAAACCTGGACCAGCATATTATGATATAGATGAGTATACAGATCAAACAAGTAGACAATTAGCAGAAGAAGTAATAAGAGAAAAAGCACTAAAGCTTTTAAATGATGAAGTGCCGCATGGAATATATGTAGAAATAGAAAAAATGAAATTATCAAGAACAAAAACAAATGAAAAAATATATAATATAGAAGCAACTATATATTGCGAAAGAGATTCACACAAAGGAATAATCATTGGAAAAAATGGAGCAATGTTAAAAAGGATAGGAATGTACGCACGAGAAGACCTAGAAAAGATGCTTGAAACAAAAATTAATTTAAAAACATGGGTAAAAGTTAGAAAAGATTGGCAGGATGAGGATAACATTGTAAAAAAATTTAAGTTTAATTGAATAAATTGTTAAAAAAAACAAAAGATAAGTTTAAAGGTAATTTTCTATCTTTAGAACTTAGGAGTGGTGGTATGCGAATGATTGAAAAAATGGCTTGGAATACCTTTAAAAATACTGGAAATATAAATACATTTTTAGAACTAAGAGAATTTGAAAATATAGGAAATAACATAAACGGAGAATTATATGAAGATAATAAAAACCAAGGGGATAGTGCTATTAGAAAATAATTCTGGAGATTATGATAAAATGCTTACAGTGTTAACTCCAGGGTTAGGAAAGATTAACTGTATAGCAAAGGGCGCAAGACGCCCTAAAAGCCTTTTAATGGCTGGAAGTCAATTTTTGTGTTTTGGAGAATACATATTATATAAGGGAAAAGACATATATAGTATTAATTCATGTGAACCAATAGAGTTTTTTTATAATATAAGAACAGACTTGAAACTTTATGAAGCATCTGTTTATGTTTCAAAAATTATTAAAGATGTAACAACAGAAGGCGAAAATTCTTTTAGAATTTTACAGTTGTTTTTAAATACTATATATATGATTTGTGAAAATAAAAAAGATTTAGATTTAGTTTTAATAGCATTCAGATTAAGATTAATGACTATAATTGGATTTAGACCTAGTATAGACAAATGCACAAGTTGCAAAGAAAAAGAAAGTTTGAATCATTTTAGTTTTAGAGATAATGGATTTAAATGTGAAAGCTGTGCAAAAGTAGATAAAGGAAGTATGAGAATTTCCGTAACAACTATGACTGCCATAAGGTTTATATGTAGTGCACCAGCAAAACAAGTTTTTTCTTTTAATGTACCAGAGGAATCAAAAAAAGAACTTGAAATATTATCAAAAATATATTTAAATGAAAAATTAGAAAAAGAGTATGTATAAAAAGAATAAAAAAAAAATTAAAGAATAATATTTATAGAGAAAAAGTGCTAAATAATTTTAGCTTTAAAAAATAATCATATTTATGGCTAAATAGTAGTAAAGTTCAAATAATGGTTTTATAAAACTTAAAAAATTACTTGACTACAATATTATTTTTTGCTATTATATATACTATGATATCTGAAATGCGGGAATAGCTCAGTTGATAGAGCGCTGCCTTGCCAAGGCAGAGGTCGCGGGTTTGAGCCCCGTTTCCCGCTCCAATTATGGCGCCTTAGCCAAGCGGTAAGGCACGAGTCTGCAAAACTCTGATGATCGGTCCGACTCCGATAGGCGCCTCCATAAAATTTCTTATACATCTCTAACGGTCAAGTAGAGATGTATTTTTTGTTTGTCTAGTTTTCTTATATTATTAGGCAGTAATAACAACATTATTGTTATTATAATCTATATATGAAGTCGTTTTTAAACATACTGCGGTAGAAGAAATTAAAGACTTTATAATCTCAACAAGACTGAATTGCTTTAATCCGTATGAGATTGCTAAGAAAAATACACATATTGTAAAGATAATTTCTTATTTTAAAGGAAAAAAGCTTGTAAGCATTATTTCCGTAAAAGAAAAAAGTAAAAAAATGTAAAAAACATAAAAAATGCTGGAAAAATCTACACTTTTTTCATAAAAAATGTAGATTTTTTTGTAGATTTGTTATATAATCATTATAATAGTGTACATAATAAATACTTATAATTTTTAGGAGGAACTTTTAAATGAATAAAAGAGATATAAACGTTAAAATATTATCAGGAATATTAGCATTTATAATGTGCTTTAGTAATTTTGGTTTACTTAGTAACGGAATAATGAAAGTTTTAGCAGAAGACGAAATTACAAATAATATAAACCTAGAAACTAATGTTGAAATAACGAAGTATATTCAATACAATCAAAATAATTATAAGGGAGTATTATTACAAAGTAAGTTAGAGATTAGCCAAGAAATAGAAGAAAAGGATTATATTCCAACTTTAGAGAATAGTTTAAAAATAAAAGTACCAGAGATAGAAGGAAAATTACCATCAGTAAATATATTGGCAATTTCAACCATGGGAACAGATGGCAAAGATGAAGGCGAAGTTAACTTTAATAAATCTAATTGGAATTATGACGCTAATTCTGGAATAATTAATATTGATTATAAAAATGAAAGCAATTATAACAAGTTTCAAAAAAATTCAAAAGATGTTTTTGAAATAATTTATACATACCCACAAGAAAGCTTTACAGGATATGAAAACGAAAAAATAGCTGAAGTTAATATAGAATTAAATAGAAAATATAAAGATGAAAAGAAAGAGCTAAGTGTTACTAAAAAACTACAAAAACAATTTATATTAAAAGATAAAATTAGTGATATAGTTTCTTACAATGTCAATAATCAAGACGATATATATAAGGGGTATATGTATGTTAATAAAGACACAGAGTATATCTCAAATGAATGCCTAGAAATAAGCAATAAAGATTTAGCAAATGAAATTGAGATAATTAGAGATAAAAATACAGACATAAGTTATATAAATACTACAATAAAAAAATCTGATTTTGATAAAATCATTGGAGAAAATGGAGAAATTGAAATATATTCAGAGGAACAAAAAATTTCAACAATAAAATATGACGGAGACGAAAAAAACAAAAAACTAATAAATGAGAATAATACAGGTGATAAAAAAGAGATAACAACAGATGATATTTTTATAGAATATGAAAACAAATTAAAGGATATAAAGCTTAAAATAATAAATTCTAAAGAAGACGGAAGGATTAGTTTTAAAAACACAAAGAAAATAGCTTCATCAGATGAACTAAAAGAAGCTAGTAGTTTTGAAGATAAAACCACTATACTAGCCAAAAGTAAGATTACTACTGAATCAAAAGAAGAAATGATTGAAACTTGCAATTCAGAGTTTAATAAAAAGATTGAATTAAAAGAACCAATAAACGAAGTAAATGTAGAATTAAAAGACAACAATGGTAACAATAATGGAACAATATCTACATTAAACGAAAATATTTTAACATATACAGCAACATTACGAAATGACTCAAACAGATTTAGACTATTGGAAGACCCAATAGTAACAATAACATTTCCAAAAGAGATTTCATACATAAAATTTGGAAATCTAAACATTTTACAAGGAAATGGAATAAAAATTAAGAGTTATAGTTCTGCTAGAGAAAAAGATGGAACAGCATATATTAGAATACAACTTTCTGGAAAACAAACAGAATATACTAACTCCATAACTGAGGGTGTTAAACTTACAATGTCATTTACATTAGGAGTATCTAATACGACACCTAGCAAAGATACAGTTATTACAACTAAAATCGAAAATAAAGGAGTAGAAGGAAGCTGCAATTCAAACATTAAAATAGCATCAAAAGACGGACTTTTAATGTTAGCAACTTACGAGGGGTATAGTTCAAGTAGTGAGAAAACTATACTTACAGATAGCACACTAAAAAATAATTTAATTGCTGATAATACAGAATCAAAAGAACTAAAACAAAAAATATATTTAATTAATAATTACAATAATAAAATCAGTAATGTAAAATTAACAGGAAATTTAGGATATTCAGATGATAATAACAAGAGCAGTTTTATAACACAAATTAAAGAAATAATATGCAAACAAGGTGGAGAGATAGAATATACAACTGATGGAAAAGAATGGAGCAAAGACTTTGAAGATATTAATAAGATTATTTCTTACAGAGTAACTATACCAGAAATTGAAAAGGAACAAAGTGTTGAAATTGACGCTGTTTTAAACATTCCAGAAAAGCTTAATGTAAATGAACAGACATTTATTCAAAATAGTATAGAATATACAGTAGAAAACGAGAAAAAAAGCCAAACTTCAACAGTCGGTTTCTTTACAGCGAAAGTAAGCGATAAAAAAGAGGATATTGTAAAAATAGATGAAATAACTTCTGAGACTACAGAAGATATTACACCTATAATGAAAGCAACTGTTGCAGGAGAAAGCATCAGTGAAAACGATAAAGTAAATAAAGGACAAATTATAAGATATTATGTAGGACTTAAAAATAATACAAACGAGGAAAAAGTAATAACTTTAACAACTAATATAGAAAATGCACAATATTATGAAGCAAGAAATACAGGAATAGAGTATAACGAAAATCAATTTGCTACAGAGTATTCATTAGCACCAGAAAATGACTTACAAAGAAAAGTGAGAATAGTGTTAAAAGCTGGAGATAGTGTTATATATGATTATCAGATAAAGGTAAGAACAGATGCAGATACAGTAAAATCTTCAAATAAAATAGAGGAAACTTCACAAGAACTTAGTATGCAAAATGAAGTCTATAAAAATGCAAAAATATCATTAGAAGCTAAATATGCATATAATGAAGAAGAAAATGTAAGCGGCGATGGGGGAAGACTTCCAGTTACTTTCTATGCATCAAACTTAACTAATAAAAATTTAAAAAACATTAATGTGGAAATTAATATCCCAGAAGAGTTAAATAATGATCTAGAAGAGATAAAAGATACAATATTAGGAGAAGAGCTTCTTCCATATGAAACAGGAAAAGTAAAAATTGAAAATAATAAATTAATATGGACTATAGACGAAATCCAGGCTGGAAGTTCTGAAGAATTATACGTAAGCTTTATTACAAAAGAGCTTGACAAAACTATAGCTAAAAAAGATGTATCTATAGTTGCAATTACCGAATATGAAAAAGAAACATATAAGTCAAATGACCTTATAAAAACAATATACCAAGTAAATGATAATCTTACTGCAAGTATAAAAACTGATATTCAAGATAACAAAGTTTTAAACGATGGAGACATTATTACTTTTACAATATCTCTTGAAAACAAAGGAGTATTAGATTTAGAAAATATATTAATTAGTTCATTACCAGATGAAGGAATTGAGTTTGTAAGCGCTGAATCTACTAAAACATCATATAAAGTAGAAGATCCTACTATTCTAAAACTTGAAGGTATACATTTAAAACAAGGAGAAAAGGAATCAATTACTGTAAAAGCAAAAATAAATGCAAAAAATATAATTGCTTCAAATACAGATGTAATATGTGAATTTGATATTAACACAGAATATAGCTCAAAACGTCTAACAACACAATTCAAAATTAATAATCCTTCAGACGGTAAGGACTATATATATGATGCAGATAAAGATCAAGAAATAATGGATAATGAAGATTCAACAGATATAGACAATGAGAATAAAAAATATTCTATAGATGGACTTGCTTGGTTTGATGAAAATAAAAATGGGGCAAGGGACGAAAATGAACAATTACTAGAAGGAATAAAAGTTTCATTAATAAATGCAGATAATAAGCAAATAGCAACAAATAAAGATGGAAATCAACTTGTAGCAACAACTAATTCAGATGGAGAATACAAATTTGAAGAACTAGAAAAAGGAAACTATATAGTTGTATTTGAATTTGATAATAATAAGTATTCTGTAACAACATATAAAAAGGAAAATATTGATAAGAACATAAACTCAGATGCATTAAGTTCAAAAGTAACTATAAATGGACAAACTAAAATTGCAGCAATAACTGATATTTTGAAATTAAATAGTAATATGGAAAGTATTGATATAGGCTTAATACAAAATGCAAAATTTGATTTGAAATTAGACAAGTTTATATCTAAGATAATAGTAAAAAATACTCAAGGAACAGAAACTAAGAACTATGAAAATTCTAACTTTGCAAAAGTAGATTTAGTTGCAAAATACATTAACTCAGCATCAGTAATTATTACATATAAATTTGTTATAAAAAACAATGGGGATGTAACTGGATATGTGGATAAGTTGACAGACAACTTACCTAAGGGACTAGAATTTAGTTCAGAACTTAATAAAGACTGGTACCAAGCTTCAGACGGTACATTACATACCTCATTGTCTGGAATAGCAATAGAACCAGGAAAAACTTCTGAAGTAGAATTAATACTAACAAAACAAATGAATGAGGAAAATACAGGCAAAATAACAAATACAGCAAGTATTACAAAAATAAGTAATTTAGAAGGAATTAATGAAGAAGATGATAAAGTTATAGATAATACTTCAAGTGCAGATGTGTTATTATCTATAAAGACAGGATCACCTATAATGTATATTTCAATAACAATGATAAGTATTGGAATAATTGCAATAGGAGCATACCTAATTAAGAAAAAAGTTTTAAATAAAGTTATATAGTCAAAAGAAAGGAGAAAAGAAATGGTTAAAAATATAAAAAGAATAGTTTATTTAATAACAGTTTTGATTATTATTGCAATTATAAAACCAATAACTTCCAAAGCATTGACATATGTTGAACTATATAATGGCGATAGGTATTTTAAAGAAAGTGGGGATAATCCTTTAAACAGAAGTGAATTTTTAGCATATAAGAGTGGTAAGCAAAAGGCTATTGAAATTCCAACGTGGCCAGGAACAAAAAGTGACTGGGGATATGTAGAAAAAAATCCAGGTATTTGGTGTTTGAATCACGTTGCTAATAAAACAGGAGGAAATTTATATATTCAGGATATATTAACTATAACAGGTAATTCAGTAAATTCTGATAGATATAAAGACAAGAGAAAAAATAGAACTGATGACCCTTACGATGCCGCAATGTTTGCATATGCAATAACGTATGAACCAAACACGAGAGCAGGATTTAAAGGAGGACATTGGACATATTTTTATAATAACTGGAAGACAAAAAACGGAGCACATTTTTATAAAAATGATACAGCAGTAGCAAAGATATTTAAACCAGATTTGGGAGGAGAAAATGAATATCCAGCAATAACTTTAAACTCTAATATAAAAAAATCTATAAATGGAACTAAAATGACCCAAGAAGAGTATGCAAATGAAATAAAAAATTTGTTTAAAAATGGAAGTTTAAGTTGTAATAATAAATGTGAACTAGAACAACTTCCTAGTGGAACAAAGGACTCTTATGGAACAACATGGAATTACAAAATTAACAAAATACAATTAGAGTGGAGTTGGGAAAGCAAACTAGTAAATAAAAGAGTTATAAATATAGATAATGTTAATTACGAGGTATATAAAACAAAAAAGAATGGAAAAAGTGTATGGTATATAAAAGACTCAAAGAATCAAATAGTTGGTAGGGTTGTTAGAAAAAATAACGACGACAAGAATGGGTACATATATTTAAAATCATCTGTAATAAAGGGAGATAAAACAACTCGTACAATTACATTTAGAGAAACAGATAGTTTAATATGGGCAAGAATGTATTTGCTAGGAGGAAATACACAACAAACTAGAGGAATTTCGAGAGGGAAAATAATAACTAAAACTAGAAGTATAGAATCTGAAATGGTATCAGTAGACTCATCAGCAAATGTTTCTGTACAAAAATATATTACATATGCAAATAGCACTGACCCTACAACAGAAATAACCCGTTATGGTGGTGGAAAAACAGCATATAAAGGTAACAAGAAAAATGACAGAAAGGATAAACTAGCAAATAAAGATGAAAACCCAGAAATAACAAAGAAAATTACCTCAGGTGATAAGTTTTATAAATATAGTAAACCAGTAGTTATTAATCCCGGAGATTATGTTACTTATAAAATTATTGTATACAACAATGAAAATAACAAGAATTTAACTATAACATTAAAAGACAAGATTACTACAAAAGCAACATTTGTTTCAGCATTTAAAGTAGATAGATCAAATAATAAGAGTACAAAAATTAATATTCAATCACCTACAAAATGCAAAGAAAATGGAAATGACTGTAAGGTTTGCGAAAATGAGAGTAAGCATAATGTTTACACAATAGAATACAAAACATCAAATAGTTATGATATATTCTTGTTAACATTTAAATTTGAAAATTATTTTACTGGAGAATATGGAAACCGTGTATCAGTAAAACAGCTAAAAAATCAAAATAAAACAGCAATTGAAAATAAAACTGAATATAGAAAAAGAGACTATGATTATGTACAGATGCCAACTTACAAAGTAAGCTTAGAAAAATACATAACTAAAGTTGCTGCAACTAGCATTAATGGAAGAAATAATAAACCAATATATAATAGTAAATATAAAAGCCAAAACCCAGTTTTAGTTAAAGCAGGAGATGAAATAGAATATACTATAAAAATAAAAAATGATGGAAACGAAACTACTGCAGTACCAAAAATAATTGACACATTACCAGAAGGCTTGACATATAAAAGCGCTAGTGGAGACATATTGAAGGTAGAAAAGAAAAAAAACATAGAACTACATATTACTTTAAAAAATCCATCAGGAATTGGAAAAGGAAAAGAACTAACAGTAAAAATATATGCAACAGTTAATAGTGGCGTAACAATAGGAAGCGTGTTAACAAATCAAGCACTAATAAGTAATAACGAGATAAAAGCAGGTGGAATAACAGGTACAACAATAACAGATTCAACAATAAATGATAATGAAGATAAAGACTATATAAAAACGACAGCAGATATTCAAAAACAAGCAGACTTATCTTTACAAAAATATATTACAAGTATACAAAATGGAAACGAAAAAACAGAAATAAATGATACAAGATCTGGTTACTTAACATCACAAACAGAAAGCAATGAAAATGCCAATAAAGATATTACGGCAAATATAAAGAAGCAAAATAAATACAAACATGAAAACAAATTAAAAATAACAGAAGGTGCTGAAGTAACATACAAAATAATAGTATATAACAACTCAAATGATATTGATGCTACAAACATAAATATTACAGATAGAATACCAAGGAATGCAACAATAACAAAAATAACGCAAGGAAATATAAATGGACAAGACATAAAATCGAACTGGACTAAAGATGAAAATGAGTTTTCTTATAATCTAAATAAATTAAATAAAAAGAGTTCAGTTACATTTTATATAACACTTAAGTTCACCGGAATATCTGAAGGAGAAGCTACACTTGTAAATACAGCATTTCTTGAAAAAAGTGGAACTTATAGAACAGTTGATAGAGACTACGTTTATTATGAAAACAGAATAGTGGAAACAGACGAATATAAAGTAAGTCTAGAAAAATATGTTTCAGAAGTTACAGATGCAGAAGGTGAAAATGGTGTAGAATATACAGATGAAAGAAAAGGAAAACCAACATATGGCACCATGGGAACATATAAAGAGCAAAACAAGGTTCTTGTAGAAAAAGGAGATATAGTTACATACAAAATAATAGTAAAAAATGATGGAAAATCAAATGTAAAAATAACTAAAATCTTAGACAGATTGAATAGTGGACTTGAATTTGTGGAAATAAGTTCTTCTAAAGGAACTGTAAATTACTCTGACGGAATGATTCTACTTGATGAAGTGGAACTTGATAATGATGAAATTGTAACAATTACTTTAAAAGTAAAAGTAAAAATAAATGGAGAAATACCAAATACTGCGCAAATCAATACAATAACCAAACCTACAGGAGAGGAAGTACAAGATACTACGCCAAATGACAATAAAGATTCTGACTATATAAATGCAGAAAACGGAATTCACAAAGTAAGCCTAGAAAAATATGTTTCTAACGTAACTAATACAAATGGAGACAATGAAAATGACTATAGTAATGAAAGAAAAGATAAACCAATATATGGAAGTGAAGGAACATATAAAGAACAAAATATGGTTATTGCTGAAACAGGAGATATAATTGAGTATAATATTATTGTAAGAAATGATGGAGAGAAAAATGTAAGAGTATCTGAGATCGAAGATAAGCTAAATGAAAACCTTGAGTTTTTAGAAATATCTTCATCACCAAATGGAATAATAAAAGAATATTCAAATGGAATCATAACATTAAATAATCCAATAATTGAAAGTGGAGATTCAATATCAATTAGAATTAAAGTTAGAGCAAAACTTCTAGAAGGAACTATTATTAATACAGCAAACATAAAAACTATAAAAAACAGAAATAACGAAGAGATTGATGATACAACACCAGAAGATAATAGAGATTCAGATTTTATAAAAGGAAAAATATATAAAGTAAGTTTAGAGAAATATGTTTCAAAAATAAACGATATTGATTTAACTACAGAACAGACTAATTTGACTCAAAGAAGTGGAAAGCCTATTTATAAAGATGAAAGATCTAAATATAGTAATCCTGTTACATTAAACAAAGGCGATAAAGTTTCATACACAATAGTAGTAAGAAATGATGGCGAAAATGAAACAGAGTTTGGAGCAGTTAAAATAAGCCAAGTATTAGATAACTTGAATGGATATATTGGAACAAATATAGATAGTAATAAAAGAGATTTAATAAATGAGGTAAAAGAAGAATTAAAAGAAACGCTTATACCAATAGGACAGGAAGCAAGTTTTACTATTGACTTTACAATTAATGAAGATTTACTATCAGTAGATGTTTTTGAAAATACTGCAAAAATCACGGAAATTAGAAACAGAAATGATAATATTGTTAATGATTTAACACCAGATGATAATGCAGATTCAGACTATATCCAAATGAAAGATATAGAAATATCAGGAAAAGTATGGAACGATAAGACATTAAAT
>CAKOYB010000010.1 GCA_934130435.1 uncultured Clostridia bacterium | reverse complement strand
ATTTAATGTCTTATCGTTCCATACTTTTCCTGATATTTCTATATCTTTCATTTGGATATAGTCTGAATCTGCATTATTATTTTCATTATTATCTACTACTTCTATATCGTTTTCGTTGTAAATTTTTATGATTGTAGCTGTGTTTTTCATGATGTTTAAGGAAATATTAGGTTCAATTACTTTTACTTTTATTTCAAATGTTTTTGATTCTCCGGGATTGATGTTTATGTTATTTAAATTTATAGACAATTCATTTCCGTTTAAAGCCATATCTTCTAATTCATTAGTTGCAAGTTCAACTCCATTTGGTAATATATCTTTTACATTTGCTCTTTTTATTAGTTCTTCACCATAGTTAGTAAGTTTTATTGTATATGTTATGATTTGATTTTTCTCTACCGTTTCAGGGTTTCTTTGTTTATTTTTTGTTTCATCCTTATATTCTGGTTTTTCTTGTCTTTGATTTATCTCAGTGTTGTCTATTTTGCTTATATATTTTTCTATTCCTAAATCATAGTTTGGAATATCTAAATAATCTTCATCTTTATTATCGTTTCTATCTACATCATCAACTTCTTCATCTTGTTCGTTAGTTATCTTAGTTATCTCTGCAGTATTCGTAACGCTATCGTTATCTATGTTTATTTGTATGCCTTTAAATACTATATTCAGTTCATCTCCAGCTTCAAGTGCTATATTATTTTCAATTATTATTTGGTTATTTTCATTTTTTTCTGCTTTTATATAGTATCCATTCTCGTTTGGTATTTCCCCTATTGTTTGGCCTTTATATATAGCATGTATTGAATAATTATTAAATCTTTGGTTTATGTCTACATTTTCATCTATGTAGTCTGTAATTTCTTTTGCTATTGCCTTTTTTGTTCCATTATTTCTTACAGTTATATAATACTCAATATCGCTTCCTTTGCCGACTTTTACTGGATTGCTTTGTTTATAGCTGCGATCAACATATATTTGTTTTCCTATTCTGCCAGTTATTGTAGTATTTCCAACTTTATTTATATATTTTTCTATAGATAGGTCATATCCCTTGCTTATAATGTAATCAGAATCACTATTATCTGTGGTATTCTCACTTACTATAACATTATCTTCATTTTTTACTTCTGTAATTGTTGCTGTATTTGTAGTTACATCACTTTCTCTATTTGTAAATAAACCTTTAAATGTTATTATCATCTCTTCGCCTGGTTGTAATAATACATTGTTTTCAATTGTTAATGTATTTCCTTGTACACTAATAAACTTTATGTAGTGTCCATTTTCATTTAGTTCGTGGTTTATTTTTTCTTCATTATATTCTGCTTCTACTGCAAACTGTAATCCATTTCTAACTTCAAAGTCAGCAATTCTACTAAGTGTTTCTTCAATCTTACTTGCAATTGCACTTATTTCACCATTGTTTTTTATGGTTATCTTGTATTCTACTCCTTCTCCATTTTTTACAAGTACAGGGTTATTTTCTTTGTAATTAGTTGCATCTACATATAATTGTTTTCCTTCTCTTCCACTTTGTTCTTTTAAATTTTTATTTTCTAAAATATTTCCTATTTTATTTACATATTTTTCTAAGCTTAAATTATATTTTTTAATTTGAACATAATCTGCATCACTTGTTCTGTATGTTTCAATGTTTCCTCCATTAACGTGATTAATAATTACTTCATTCTTTTGTATTTCAGAACTTGATTCTTTATGTTTTACAGCAATATAATATGTTTTACTACTATTTCCATTCATTGAAAAGTTCAAACTTATTTTTCTGTTGTTACTGTTTGCATCTATAGTTCCACTGTTTTCCTGATTCTTAGGGAACATTTCCAAAATACTCTTATTACTTTCTTCAGCAATTTTGTAGTTTATAGCTCCATCCGGAAGAATATCGTTTGCCTCTACTACAGCTGTGTCGTTTGTATTATTATAGAAAGTTATCTTATAATAAACCATGTCACCTGGATATATTGATATTGCACTATTTTCTTTTAAATTCACACTATCATCTTCATCAACAAAAACTTGTTTATTAGAACTTATATCTTTGTAAATTGGCTTATTATCTCTTTGTGCTTCTTCATCTGCAAATAAATTGTTTCTTGAATCAATCTCCTGATCTCTATTTGTTCCAACTATAAATTTTTGCACAGAAACGTCCTTAGTTGGTCTTATTTTTATATAGTCTTCATCAAAAATTCTATACAATGATTGTCTATCTGAAGCTGGTATATAAGCCTCATTCTTTGTATTTGTATATTCAGTAAACCCTTTTAGTGTAATTTCTATATCTCTATATTCATTTGCTGGGATACTTTCTATTGTCGTTATAAGCCTTACATATCCTCTTTCAATAGAACCTCCCCATGTACTCCATGTATAATTTGAGCTATAGAATATTGATTTAGACATTATATTATAGTTTTTATTAGATACATTTTCTGTAGGATCATTTATGTTTTCTGCTTTTCTCGGAATTGTTTCTATAATTCTTACATATTTTGCTTCATACTGTGTATTATTGTAAACTCTTATGTTATAAGTTACAGTATCATTAGGTCCATCTATAATTACTGGATCCTTTGACTTCATTATAGCATCGCTTTTAGAAATGATATTTTGTGATATTTGTGTTTTTATTTGTTCTTCATTATCAGTAGCTTTTCTATCTTCTCTATTCTCAACGTTTATATTATTAACCTTTGTAATATATTTTTGAAGTGAAATATCTTTATCAACCATTTGAATATAGTCTAAATCTTGAGTTCTAAAATCGGTATTATTATATACACTTGTTGACCTTATTGAGACTTTATTTTCTTGAATACCGCTGTTAATCGTTCCACCATAATAGACTACTATATAACAATCAATATATTTGTTACTTTTTTTACAAAATTTTAATTGTGGAATAGAAATAGTGCTATTTTCTAATTTTGTCATATCTTCTGGTCCAGCTTGACTTGCACATTCAGCTGCTGCTTGTTGTATTTTAGTTTTTTGGTTATTAAATTCGTCTGCCGTATTGTCTATATTAGTTTTTGTGTTGTTTCCATTTGCTTCGGTTATAGTAAATACTTTGTAGTGTGTTGCTGAACCTGTATTAGATACTACATCATTCAAATTTACTGTAACATTATCTGCTATTTCACTGTTTCTATATAAAAGTACTCTATATATTACTTTATCACCTTTTAAAATTTTAACAGGATTGTTATATTTTGTTCTATCCTCTGTGAAGTCTTCTGGTTTCACTTGATCGCCTACATAATTATAGTAATCACCTGTTATATTTAATTCATCTTCTGTAGTTCTTGCCCATTTACTCTTTCTTGTGTATTGACTGTTTTGTACATTAAGTTTTATTCCACTATTGTTTATTGCACAAATATACTTTTGAAGTGATATATTAGCTTCTTTGAAGTCTGTTCCAATTTTTACATAATCATAATCCACTTGTCTATAAGTTCCCTTATTTATTGCATTTCCTGTACTTGTAATTTCTGCTTTGTTTTCCTTAAGTCCTGTCGAATTAAATAATACCGTAAGATACACATTGGTTTCAGCCGTATCTTTCCCCTCAACATTAATGTTGTCCTTTGATATAACCCTGTTTCCAGGTGCACTATTTGCTTTTGAGTTATTGCTGCTACTATAATTTCCCCAGTAATATTTGCTTGTTCCTAAAGGCAATAGATCTTGAATTTTAACACTGGCTGGAATATTCGAGCTATTATGTAATGTTATTTGGTATGTTATCCAAGTACTCTCTGTAATATTATTTCCTTGAACTGGATTATTTTTCTTTTTATCCTGTTTAACAGTTCTTCCTGCTCTAATGTTTCCATTTGCTCCTGCTACACCAGCTTTTTGATTTGTTCTATCATTAGTAACTCTTGTTCCATTATATGAGTATACTGTCTTTTCAATTGATATATTGGTTACTGGGGTAGGATTTTCTAGTGTTATACTATTAGTATAAGTCTTTTTTTCTCCTTTTACTACTGTTCTTGTTTGTAATGCTGATCCTGAAAATAATAATAACCTTGCTCTATAATATGTATATGTTTCTGTAATTTTTAAACTGTTAATTGACTTTATATTGGATGCTAAATAAATATATGTTTGCCCGTTTGAGTCTTTTTTTAATATTCCATTTTTGTTACTTCCATTTACGTTTATAGTTACATTAACGAATCCTGTATTTACTAAACTATAATTATGATTTATTTTATATGGACCTATTTTTGTTTTATATGTTTTATCAGAAATGCTAAAACTTCCTGTTTCTAATTGTGGTTTTGTTTCTTTAACGATTTTTAGTTTAACTTTACCATTAACATAATTTATATATTTTCTTTGATCATCCCCATGTTTAATATTATCACTATAAGTATACTTATTAGATAATCGGTTTGCTTCTTCATCTAAATTTGTTGTTGGTTTAAAATTATTTCTTACTTCTCTATTAGTATCTTTTTTTAAAATTTCCTCGTAGAAATTATTCCATGTTCCACTCCAAATCTCGTATTGTCCTTCGAAGAAAAGTCCATGACTATTACTATGAGATGTATTATATGTTCCTGTTCCATTCCTTTTAAACTCTTTTGGTCTTTCATCTTTGTGTTTTGTTAAAAAATAACATAAATAAGACATTCTTGCTATTTCAGTTTTTTGTTCACTACTACTTGCATCTACATATTTAGTTTGTTTACTATTAAATTTATATGTGGCATTTCCTGTTGTAGTATTCATGCTTAAGTCAACAATTTCATTTAGTTTAAAAACATTTTGATCTCCATCTAAATCTATAGCCTTATGGTTAGTGCACCAAATATTTGAATAGTGAGTCATATAATATGAATAGTCTGTATAAACATCTTCTTTATCTTCTTCATCATAACGTAAATTTGACCTTGTATATCCATCATTACCAGATTTTTTACAAATCAAACAGTTCGTTCCATAACGTGTGCATGAAGTTAATCTTTTAAAATACGAATTACTGTGCCTTTTGTATATTTTATTTCCATATGTTTTATATGTAAGTTTAAAAAAATCATCCCATAGCCTTCTACCGTATTTTTCAGAATTATTTGATACAAAGTTATGGTAGTATTCTGGAAAAGTAGCTTTTGCATTTGGTTTTAATATTATTAAAGAACCTATTATAATTAATAGTATTAAAAGAAGCTTTTTCTTTTTCATATGTGTTTTATTCCTCCTAGTCTTTTAAAACTTTTTTGTTTATTATATATGCTCCTGTTCCTATTATTGCAATGCACATTAATGATATACTTATATACATTGCAGGACTTCCAGTTTTTATTGATAATATTACTTCTGCAGTGTCTTTATTATTTGAATTATCTTCATCATCGATTCCACTCAAATTTTTAATTTCTTGAATGTTTGCTGTATTTCTAATTGTTCCTGTTTCTTCTCCATTCATTTGTTTTTCTAAGGTCAAAGTTACTTGTTTTGTATCTCCTGGATTTATTACCGTATTTGATAGTTCATTGTTGTATAACATTCCATCTGAGCCTTTATACCAGTCTTTATCTATTTCTGAACTAAATGATAGACCATTTGGTATATTGTCTTTAATTTTTCCGACATATCCTGGTACATCTCCATTATTCTTTATGGTAAAAGTATACTCTATAAAAACATTTGTATTATTGATATACTTAGCTACTAAATCAACCTTTGCAAGTTTTGTCTGTTTATAATTTATTGTTCTTGTTTCTTTATTATTTTTTACTACTACTTTTGTAATTGATTTCTCCAGAGATAAGTCAAATTTCTGTTTTTCTATAAGTCCCATATCAATGTTATTTACGTTTGACTTATCAACCACTATTTCATTTGTAACTGCCATCTTCTTGGTTATACCATTCAAAGTCACATTAGATAATATAACATCTGAATTAATTCCATCTTCAATTCCCTGTTTTTGATATTCTGCTAGGTTATATTTATCTGTATCAAATTCAAATATTATTATATATGTACTAGGTTTAACTTTTAAAGAATAAGTTCCGTTTTCGTCTGTTAAAACTTCGTGTAATTCTTTTGTTTTTTTGTTAAAAATACTTACTTTTATATTTGGAAATCTATATTCTTTTTCTTCTCTTTTTCCATTTTTATTCTCATCTAGCCAAACAATTCCGTTTATTTCCTTTGTTTCATCCTTAATATCAGGGTTATCCGGATTATCTGGATCTTCTGGATTTTCTTTGTCATCTAATCCATCCCCATCTTCAAAGTCAACTCTTCTTATAATATAATTTTTTGAAAAAATCTTTTCTTTATTGTCCTTACAAATTATAGTTATTTCGTTTAATAGTTGGGTAGCATCAGTTTGCATTTCAGATTGATTTGCCTTTATTTTTATTTTAATTGTTACTTTTTCTTCCGATTTTAGTGAAAATTCATATTCTAATGAATTTACATTAGAAATCTCCATGTCAGATATGCTTCCGTCTTCTCTTATTAACGCTGCACTTTCTATTTCTAATCCTTTATCTAGGTTTTGTATTAACTGTACGTCGTTTAAGTTTTGCTTTCCTTTGTTTTTTACTTCTATTGTATATTCTCTTTCATCTCCGTGCTTTATTGTATACTCTTTATTGTCTTCTACCACTTCAGCAGTAATTCCAGCATCTGCTTGGTTTATATATTTTTTTAATGTATTTGAATTATACATTTTATTGTCATAATTACTATATATTTTTAAGCTAACTTCTTCTCCTAATTTTTCTAAAGGAATATCTTGAGGTTTTGTTCTTATTAGAATTGTCTTTTTTTCTTTTGCTCCTATAGACGCTAATGTCCATGTTATATTGTTATCAGTATTTTCCACTTTACTTATGCCATAATCTTCATATGAATTCATATTGTTCGTTATCCTTAATAGTTCTGGAATATCACATGATAGTGGCAAATCCTTAATTTCTTCATTTGTTAAATTAGTAACATGAATAAAGAATGTAAAATATGATTTGTCTGAAACTTTTACTTCGTAATTAAATTCATACTCAATATTTAATTTAATTTTTGCTTCTTCTACATTAGTTACTCTCTCTAATTTCTTTGTCTGATTTTGTAAACCTATTTGTATTGTGTTTTTTATGTCCTTTGCATCATTTTTTACAACAACTTCATATTCCCAAGAGAATTTTTCATTTGCCTTTATGTCTGTTTCTTTTTCTCTTATATTACTTTCATCTGATTCATAGTATCTAGTTCCTTCTAGTTTATCATTTCTTAGTTCATAATATCTCAAGTTTTCTACTATGCTACTAATTTTTAGCCCTTGCATATCTACTCCGGAATTATTTGCAACTGTTACTTTGTACTTAAAATATTGCCCTTGTTTTAATTGCTCATTATTTTCTAGTGCTTTATCGTCTACTAATATTTGCATATCTATATCAAGCTTATCTAATATTTTTTGTACTTCTTCGTTTTGCGTATTGTTTACTGAAAATGAATTCATCATATTTTTAACGATTGATTTATTTACTTTTAACTTTATATTAGATTCTTCTGAAAGATTTGTTTGTTTAATTTTATATTTTACTAATGTCTTTATATTAATTATAGAACCTGCGTTTATGTCATCTATTATATTATAGTTTATTTTTAATTCTTTTAATTCTTTTGATTTAATTGGATTTATTAATGAAATCTTATAAAATCCTATTTTATTAAAGTCCTTTACTTTGTCTTTTTCAAGAAAGTTTATTCCATCTTCAGAATATGAAACTATAATATCTTCATTCGTTTTTATTTCTTGTATATATATGTTGTTTTCTTTGTTTTGCGTAATTACTTCTTCAATTATTTCTACATCCGAAATTTCATAATCATAGTCATTTAATATTTCTGTACTCTGTTCTACTTCTTTATTATCCCCTACAGTAATCTCTCCAACTCTTTCATTTGAATTATATGTTGTTATACTTTTATCTGCATATTTTATATTGTTTATCATTAATACACTTTCTTTAGACTGTAGCTTTATTTCTTTGTTTTGTGTTGTTATAACTTTATTATTTTCTATGCAGTTCAATTTTAAATTAGCTTTTTGAGTTGGTATGTTTTTCTTCATTGATACATCTAGTTCTATTACAAGCTTAGTTCCTTCTGTTTCAGATGAACTATAATCATTTTGTTCTCCTTTTATTTGTATCTCTATATTCTTTTTATTTATTATACTATTTTCTATTTCTAATCCATTTCCATATAGTAATGATACCTGTCCATTTATGTTATCAATTAATGCTTCAGGCAAATCTATTCTAAGAACTGGACTATTAAATAACATAAACTGACTATCATTATCTCTTAATGTGGCGTTAATTTTTATTTTATTATTTTCTAAAATTGTCCAATTGTTCTGGCTTATTTCCCATTCAACTTTTTTTGTCGGTTCCTTTGTTTCTATTAGTTTTTCTTCTTCATTTTTGCATATTTGTATTAATGTAGAATCATTTTCATTTATATCTTCTTTTTCTACAGCTTTTATTCCAATTACCTCTGTTTTCTCAACTAATTGTTTTATACTTTGCAATTCGAATAGTTCTTTTTCTGTTTCTCCGCTTATTGTTTTGGTATTTATTATTTCTATTTCTCCACAAGATATAGGTTTGCTTGTTTTTATTTTAATATTTCTAATACCTGTTGGGTAATTTAGTATAATCTCACTATTTTGTATTTCTTCTTTTTTTCCTTCTTTATCTTCTTTTATTAGTTTTATTTCATCTTCAGTTTTATAATACTCAACTGTATATAACTTTATATTTTCATTTGTGTATATTTCTATAAATCCATCTTTTCCTATTATTTTATCAAAACAATTTTTATTAATTTTGCTTTGTTTATATGTAACTTCTTTTGCATCTAAACCCTCTTCTGATTCTAAAGTTTTATATGTTGTGTTTTCTTTCTTAGCTTCTATTTTATCAATCATGTTGATATTTGATATATTAATTATATCTTTGGTTTCATATTGTGTTTCTTTATTCATATTTTTTATTTTTGAAGTATACATATATCCTTTGTATATTTCTCCAATTTCTTCTATATTGTATGATACAATGTTACCTATTTTTTCTTCTAATTTTTTTATTTCGGATACTTCTTTATTTATATCAATTTTTTCTTTATTGTTCTTTAATGTCCTATTTAGACTTATTTCTATTGGCAGTTCAACTGGATTCTCATATCCAGAATAACTTGATTCCGGATAATTATATGTAATTTCAAATTCATCAATAGAATTCTCTTTATACTCATTATAATTATCTTTGTTTTCGTAATTAATCTCTATTTTTTTAGTTTCCTCATTATACTTCCAGTTTTCTTCACTAAAATCTGTTTCAAATTTTAGTTTTCCATTTGTGCTCTCTGTACTATTGGCTATAACATTAATTTCTGGAAGCTGATTATTTATTTTTGGCACTGTTATTTCCATTTTGTTTTTTAAAACTTGGTAGTGATTATTTTGATCTTCTTTTTGCTTAATATAAATCTTTTCTTGAACTAGAACGCCTTTATATTTCTCATTCTCATATTGAACATATTTACTTATGTTGTAACTCAAATCTATTTTATTGCTTATTTCTTCAATTGCAGTATCTTCTGCTATTACGCTCATGATTCCATTTCCTAAAAGTCCAAAATTACTAAATGTTAATATAAATGCAATTGCACCAGATAAAACTTTTTCACTAAACCTTTTCATTTCTCTAGATTTTCTCCTTATTTTAGTTTTATGTTTATATATATTAATTATATAATATATATTCTCGTTTTTAAACCGACAGTTTTTTCCATATTACAAAAAAAAAGGATTTTTTTCTAAAAAAATCCTTTTTTGCCTACGCAAACTATATACATTTTAAAATAGTTGTTATTTTTAAGATTGTATTACTTTTTTGTAACAAATAGTAATGTTTTTTTAAGTTTTACTAGGGAATATACTAATTACCAACATTTTATTTATGTATTATTTTTAA
The DNA here is from genome assembly GCA_934130435.1 of uncultured Clostridia bacterium. GTDB lineage: Bacteria > Bacillota > Clostridia > TANB77 > CAG-508 > HGM13634. The sequence goes on along the minus strand of CAKOYB010000010.1, from coordinate 31,755 downwards.
TTCATTAGTAATATTTGAATAGTCTTCTAATGATAGTTCTTCTCCTCTTATATTAGTATTTATTTTTAATTTTTCTAAAACTTTTAAAATCTCATCTTTGCTGAATGAGTTTAAAGAATTAGAAAGTGCATTTACAAACGTTTTTCGTCTCTGCATAAATGCATATTTAATTATTTTAAACATTAATTTTTCATCTGTTGTAATTATAGCTTTCTCTTTTCTTAATTTAATATTTATAACCTCTGAGTTTACACTTGGTTCTGGGATGAATGAATTTGGCATAACTTCTAAAATTTTATTTGATTCAGAATAATAATAAACACTGTATGTTATTGCTCCAGATAATTTAGTTCCTGGCATAGCTATTATTCTTTCAGCAACTTCTTTTTGTATCATAACTGTTATTGTTTCAACATTTATTCTTTCTTCTAATAGCTTCATTATTATTGGAGTTGTAATATAATATGGTAAATTTGCTACGATCTTTGCCACTTTTAGATTAAACTTCTTTAAATTTTCCTCTATTATTTTATTTAGGTCCACTTTAAGTATATCTTCATTTATTAGTTCAAAATTATCATATAATTTAAATCTATCTTCTAATATTCTTATCATTTTACTGTCTATTTCTATACTTATTACTTTCCCAGCTTTTTCTAATAAACTCTTTGTTAGGGTTCCTAGTCCTGGTCCAATTTCTATTATTAAATCTTCCTTGCTAACTTTTGCTCCTAATATTATACTGTCTATTACCTCTTGATTTATTAAAAAATTTTGTCCAAGATTTTTATTAGCTCTTATTCCATATTTTTTTAGTATAAATTTTGTCTCCTGATATATATTTTCCATTATTTCCTCTTTCCGTTTAATAACTCAATTAACTATTATATTATATCATATATTCTATTATATAAACAATTATTTCCTATAGTTTATAGTTAAATTCTGTTCAATTTATATAGCTAATTTATTTCCAATATTTTGTTGATTTTTAAGTATTTTTAATATAAAATATTTGTAAATTATTTTATTTTAAGGATCGTAATTTATTATGAAAAATTATAGAAGAAATGTACCAAAAAAAATTAACAATATTTCTAAACCCCTTCCTTTAAAACGTTTGCGAGTTTTAATGTTCATTTTTTTTATTATATTATCTTTATTAATAATTAGAATTTTTTGGATTCAATTTATAGATGGTTCATGGCTTAAGGAGAAGGCTTACAGGCAGCAAACTTCAAGTAGCATTATAAGTCCTAAAAGAGGTAATATCTTTGATAAAAATGGTAAATATCTGGCTATTAGTGAAGATGTTGATACCATATCAATAAATCCAACAAAGATTCCCACTGAAAAAAAAGAGCTTGTTGCTAAATGTCTTACTGACATCTTTGAATTAGATTATGATAGCACTCTTGAAAAAGTTAACAGTAATTCTGCTGTTGAGACAATAGCAAAAAAGGTAGAACATGATAAAGTTGAAAAGCTGCAGTCATGGATGTCTGATAATAAATATTATGCAGGAATTAATATAGATTCTGATACAAAACGATATTATCCTTATTCTTCTTTGGCTTCACATGTTATTGGCTTTTGCGGAACTGATAATCAAGGATTAGCCGGTATTGAAGCATCTTTTGATAATATTCTAACTGGTCGTTCTGGAAAAATAATTACTACTACAGATATTAATAACAGCGAGATTTCAGATGATCATTCAACATATGTGGCAGCTGAAGATGGAAGCGATGTTTACTTAACTATTGATGTTAACGTTCAGACTATTGTTGAAAAATATATAAAAAAAGCAGTAGATGACCATAAAGGTGAATCGGCAAGTGCTATTGTTATGAAACCTTCAACTGGTGAAATTTTATCTATGGCAACATATCCAGATTTTGATCTTAACACTCCTTTCGAACCAGTTAATGATAAATATAAGGAAAATTGGGATTCTTTATCTTCTTCTGAAAAGAGTGATTTATTAAATAAAATGTGGAGAAATAAAAATATTTCAGATTCATATGAGCCTGGCTCAACTTTTAAAGTATTAGTTTCTTCAATTGCATTAGAAGAAAACATTACTGGAACTGATATTTCAAAGGATTTTTATTGTTCTCGGATCAGAGAATATTAACGGAACAAAAATAAGATGTTGGTCAAAAACTGCTCATGGATATGAAACTTTGACTCAAGCTCTAGCAAATTCTTGCAATCCAGCTTTTATGCAATTAGGAAAAAGAATTGGTGTTGATTTGTTTTACAAATACTTTGAAGCATTTGGGTTATTTAATAGGACAGGTATTTCTCTTCCTGGCGAGTGTTCAAGTATTTTCTTCACTGATACTGTAAAACCTGTTGAGTTAGCAACAATGTCTTTTGGACAGAGATTTAAAATAAGTCCTATTCAGCTTATAACAGCAATTTCTTCTGTTGCAAATAAGGGAGTTTTAGTTCAACCCAAAATAGTTAATAAAACTTTTAATACTAGCACAAACGAAGTTACAAATATGGAAACAAACACTATAAGACAGGTTATCTCACAAGAAACAGCAGATAAAGTAATTAATATGATGGAATATGTTGTTACTAATGGTACTGGTAAGTATGGTTCTGTTAAAGGTTATACCATTGCAGGTAAAACTGGTACTTCTGAGCCTTCTCCTGGATCTAGTGATGGAAATACTTTATCTTATGTAGCTATTGCTCCTTCTGAAAACCCAGAAGTCGTAATTTTGGTTGTTTTATACAATACCGCAACTTCTTCTCACGGAAGTACAATTGCAGGTCCTATAGTTTCAAATATTTTAGGTGAGGTACTGCCTTATCTTGGAATTGCTTCAGATTCTGCAAATATTGATTCTTCATCACTTGCTACTATACCAGATGTAAAAAATAAAACTGTTACTCAAGCAGAAAAAATATTGAAAAATTCTGGATTTAAAGTTAAATCTTATTCATCTGGGGATAAGAACTCTGCTTTAGTAAACCTTCAAGTTCCATCAGCAAATATAAAAATAATTCCTGGATCCACAGTTATACTATATACAGAAGAAAATTTAGCTCGAACATCCACTTCCGTTCCAAACTTAAAGGGATTAAGTTTGGCAGCTGCTAAAAAAGAATTGCAATCTAAAAGGCTTAATATTGAATACTCTGGTAGTGGTTTAGTTGCTAGTCAGAGTGTATCGGCTGGTGAATCTGTAGAGGAAGGTACTATCATCAAGGTAGTATTATCAAATTAATTTAATATGTAAAAATGTATATACAGTAGGAGGTGATATTAATGTTAAATAATATAATTATAAAATATTTAATTACGTTTTTCTTAGGTATGTGTCCAATAATCGAAATAAGAGGTGCTATTCCTGTTGGAGTTGGTTTAGGTCTTACTTATTTTCAATCTTTTGTTATTGGATTTATCGGAAATATTATTCCAATTTATTTTATTGTAAAATATATACAACCTTTATTTAATTTTTTAGGTAGATTTAGATTTTTCAAAAAAATTATTGATTGGGCATCTGAAAAAGCTATTAAACATATTGAAGAAAGCGAAAGATTACAAAACTTTACAGCCCTTGGTCTTTTCTTATTTGTTGCAATTCCGCTTCCAGGTACTGGAGCATGGGTTGGCTCTTTAATTGCTAACTTCTTACATTTACCTGTAAAAAAAGCATGGTTACCATTAGCATTAGGAGTTTTAACTGCTGGAATTATTGTTTTAATTGCTACAGGAAGTGTTGTTACAATTTTTAAGCATATATAAGATACGTAAAATTTTTCGATTTTTCCTATACAAAAAAAGTTTCTATTATTTAAATAGAAACTTTTTATTTTTATATAGTAGGAAATTTCTCATTTCCTACTATATAAAAAATGCTATAATCGCTATTGCCTTTGAGATTTCCTCATTCCATTCGGAAACTCAAATCGGCGAGAACAAAGGGCGACTAAAGTCGCTTTGTTCATTAACTTTCTTAAACATTTTCTTTTATATAATCTACTACATCTCCAACTGTTACTACCTTTTCTGCATCTTCATCAGGTATTTCCATGTTGAATTCTTCCTCTATTGCCATTATTAACTCAACTATATCTAAAGAATCTGCTCCTAGGTCATCTATGAATGATGCTTCTTCAGTAACATTATTCTCTGCAACTCCTAGTTGTTCTACTATTATTTCCTTTACTTTGTCAAATACTTCGTCTGAACTCATTATAAGTTCACCTCCCTTTAATTTTTGTTTCTTTCGTTTTACTTTCTTTGTTATATTATAAGTGCATATATTTGTCAAGGATTTTTTTATTTTTTGTATGTTTCTATTTTTGAAAACTCTTCTATCATCATATCTACAGATTTATTTTTTGCAAATTGTTCTGCCTGTCTTATTGTAAATCTAAATAGCTTTTCATCACTGCTTCCATGTGCTTTTATAACTGGTTTTTTTACTCCTAAGAATAATGCTCCACCATATTCTTTGTAGTCTACAGTTTTTGCAAATCTTTTTATTCCTGGCATTGCTGGTATTGCTGCTAATGTTGATAAAAATGAGCTTTTCAAGCTTTCTGTTAGTGATCTTTTTACAAATTTTCCAAAGCCTTCAACTGTTTTTAAGAATACATTACCTGTAAATCCATCACAGATAATTGCATCTATTTTTCCTGTAAATGCATCTCTTGCTTCAACATTTCCGGCAAAATTTATTCCAAGTTTTTCATGGTTTTCTTTTAATAAGTTATATGTTTCTCTTACTAGTTCATTTCCTTTAGTTTCTTCTGTTCCAATATTAAGCAATCCTATTACTGGTTTTTCTATTTTGTATGTGTTTTTTAAATATATGTCTGCCATTTGTGCAAATTGAACTAAATTTAATGGTCTACAATTTGTGTTTGCTCCTGCATCTATTAACATTAATCTTTTTTTGTATGATGGTAAAAGTGGTGCTAAAGCTGGTCTATCTATTCCTTTTATTCTTCCAACTAAAAGTGTTGCTCCTGTTAATAGTGCTCCTGAGTTTCCTGCTGAAATAAATACATCTCCTTTTCCTTGTTTTAGTAAATTAAATCCTACAACCATTGAAGAATCCTTTTTGTGTTTTATTGCATCTGTTGGCTTATCTTCCATTGTTATTTCTTCTGTTGTATTGTATACGCTAAGCCTTTCTGAAATTTCTTTTATACTTTCTTTGTTATAAAACTCTTTTACCTTTTTGTTTATAATTTCTTCATTTCCTATTAAAACTACTTCAGACTCAACTTCTTCTATTGCTTTAACTGCTCCTTTTATTACTGCATCTGGTGCGTTATCTCCTCCCATTGCATCTACTAAAATTATCATGTATTTCCTCCTAATTTTATTGTTAATAACTATTATTAATATTTATACATATGTATATAATTTTATTATTTATTTACAAAAAAATCAAGTTTTTTTAATATTTGTTTCAGTATTTGAATTTTTGCATTTAGATTTTGTTTGGTATTTAAGTATTGAACAAAGCGACTTTAGTCGCCCTTTGTTCTCACTGATTTGAGTTTCCGAATGGAATGAAGAAATCCCAAAGTCAATAGTGATTATAGCATTTTTTATATAGTAGGAAATGAGAAATTTCCTACTATATAAAAAGAGCGAACATTTCTGTCCGCCCTAACATATTATATTTGCTTTTTCTTCTACTTATATTTTAATTCTTGCTTTCTTTTATTTTTTTATTAATATTTTTTATATCTCTTTTATCAAATAAGTATATTATAAAAAGCAAACTTGCAATCATTAATGATATCATTGAAATTATTAAAAGACCAATTAAGAAATCTTTTTCTATAAAGTTTATTATTAAAATTACAAATATCATTGTAATCCCAAAAACGTTTACTACGTTTTTGCTTTTCTTGATTATACTTTTGTCTGTTTTTTCTGAAATATATTTTGTGTAATTTATCATAAATGCTATTCCATATCCCATAATTGCCAATTCTAAATATTCTATTATTAATTCATTTAATTTAAAACCATCTAATCTTACATATTCCTTTAAAATAATTGATATTGTTAAATTGAGCATTTCATATAGAAATATAGCAACCGGTATGCCCTTTAATCCTTTTACAAATACTATTAATTTTTCTTTCATAATAACTCCTCCTTTACATTTTTAGATATTCTTTTATTTTTTTTATATTTCTTCTTGATGCATATGTGATATCACCACTTTCAAATCTTATTGCTATTGTTCCTATAATTGACATGTCTAGGCTTTTAACTCTTTTAAAATTTATTATTTCAGAATTTGATATTCTCATAAAGTTCTTGTTTTTAACCTTTTCTTCTAGTTCATATATTTTACTTTTTGAGGTATATTCATCTTTTCCTGTTTTTATATATACCTTTCCATTGCTTGAATACATTCTTTCTATTTGCTCAAACTCTAGTATATATGCTTCTTTATCTTTCCATGCAATTATTTTTTCTGCATTTATATTTTCAATCTGTTTTATTATATTTGAAACTTCTTCTGTTATTTGATTTGTAATAATTTTTACAGTTGTTTCTGTTTCTTTTTCAGTTAATTCTATTTCAACTTTCATATCCTTTCTCCTTTTTATAAATTATATCATATTAACTTTCGTTACTAAATGCTTTCTAACTAATTGGTTATTTAATGATTATAACTGGTAAATAAAAGATATTGAATTGTCTTTTAAGACTATAGATTTATTTTTGAATTAATTTTTTAGAAAAACAAAGTGACTTTAGTCGCCCTTTGTTCTCACTGATTTGAGTTTCCGAATGGAATGAAGAAATCCCAAAGTCAATAGTGATTATAGCATTTTTTATATAGTAGAAAATGAGAATTTGTCATGCAATTTTTTATAGTTTTAAAAAATTTTATAAAATACTTGATTTATGTTAGCAAGTTTCCTAGTATATAAAAAAAGAATTCCCAATCAACTCTACTCTTATATTATAGTTCAAAGGAATTCTTTTTTATTTATTTTAAAACCTATACTTTACATTGCTTTATAAATTGTTATAATTGAATAATCAAAAAATTCATTATTTAGTTCCTAGTATTAGATTAATATTTCACTATTGTTTATATACATTTCCATCTATATCTATTAACCAAACTTCTGCTGACCATGATGGCTCATCTGTATAAGTATTGTTTATTATTGAAACTATATTCTTTGCATCTTTTACTTGAGTTGGTTTAATTTCTTCATCATTTTTCTGGTACTCATCTAATACAACATAATAAGCTGTTCCATCTTTTTTGATGTAATATACTGCTTTATATCCTCCATTTCCTATGTCGCATATTTCAAAGCTAATTACATCTTTATCAACTTCTCTTGAACCTTGATTTTCTAATGTGAAACTTAATATTCCTTTTGAGGTTAAACTAACTTCACATGTTTTATCATTTGAAATTTTTACACTCTGAAAGAGAGCATTTTCTTTAGCTTTACCAATTTCTTTTTCAACATTTTCTACCCAAATTTTATATTTTTCTTGTGATGTTGTTCCTGTTGTTTTATTTATATTTTCCTTTACCTCACTTAAAGAATTTAAATTTGTTACTGGTGCTGAATTTTCCGTATTGGGATTTTTTAGTAAGTATACACAAGCCAATACTGCAATTATTAATAAAATTATCAATATTGCAATAACAAAACTTGTAAGACCAATTCCTCTGTTTTCTTTTAATCTCATTTCTATTCCTCCTTTGTTTTAATTGTTTATAGTTCTCTTCTTAATAAAAAAACTTTTTATTCTATCAGTTATTTTTTGTATAATATTTTTACTTTTAAATTTAATTATTTTTTGATTATTATTATTTATCTTTTCTTTAAAAACCTGTTCAACATTTGCTTTTTTATTTTTTTCATTTCTCCAATAAGTCATATCTATATATATCAAAAAATTTAATGCATTACTTGATATATTACTAAAATTAAATAAATCATTTTTATCTATTTTAGTCTTAAATTCTTTATTTCTATTAGTATTTAAATAATCTAATATTTCTCCCGGAATTTTCATTACTTCTAGTTTATTGAAAAAACTAAAAAATTCAAATATTTCTTCGCATTCATTTTCATTAATCATTTTAGTTTCTACTGTATTATCTTGATTCCTCTCTATCATCTTTTTTCTTTCCTCTTATTATATTAATCATGCTTTTAAATATTTGTCTGCCTCTTTCAAATCTGAATGATAAGTCTGATTTCGTATATTCCATATATGCTTGCCTAAATTCTTTTGATGTAGGTCTTTTTTTTACAGTTTCAGAATTTCTATTAGTTCCATAAAATGCTCTTATTTCTCTAATTTTTTTTAATTGTTCATCTGCTATAGCATATCTAGCATATTTTAATGTCAATCTACTTGGTTTTCCAAGCAGTACCTCTCTTGTAATCCTTTTATCTGTTTCTTTCTTTGCTTTATCTAATTTTGTATCATATAAATTCCTATATTTAAAAATTTCAGCTCTATCTGTAAACTTTAGTTGCCCATTTCTAGAATAGATTGTAGTCCATTCTCCTCCTTCACTCATAATTCCTATTGTATCTCCTGGATTCACCACTATATTATTATCAAATTGAACATATTGCATTTTTGCTTCTTGCAATTCAAAAAAATGTCCATATGCGGGTTTAAACAATCCTTGTTCAGTTTTTCGTTCATTTTCTATACCAAATTCTGGTAGTATAATACCATTCTTTGCACAAATATATCCTCTCGTTTCTTCAAGATTTTCATTCAAAACTACAATTTTTTTTGGATTATCAAAATAATATATTCTTTCATCATCAAATATATATTCAGTTGACGATTTTAATTGTATTTTTATTCCCTTTTCCAAATAAGCTGAAATAAATCTTAATTTATCTGTAATTTTTCTCAATTTTTTTACGTTTGCTAAATATTCATCTAAATAAGCATATCTACCATCTGCAAATGCATTTTTTACATTAAAATCTTCTGAATCTTCAATTACTAATTCTATTGATTCTTTTATATAATTAGATTTTCCTTCAAAAGCTCCTTTTTCTGCTTTATCATGAATTAATTTAGCTAACTTATTTAAATTATGTCCTAAATCTTTTAATGTTCCCCCTTCTACTATTTTTTTTATTCTCTTTTTGGGCATTTTATATTTATTTGATAAACTAGTTATTGTGTCATCATCACCTATAATTAATTTATATTTTTCTATATCTGTTAAATTTTGAACTACTAGTTCTAATTCACTATCATTTTCAGATGCTTCGACTTTCATTACAGGTAGCAATAGGCCCTTTAAATAATATTCACAGATAAGAGCTAGTCTGCTTCCTATTTCATTGTCATTTATATTTAATTCATCATATATCGGTGAAGTTATATTTTCGATCATGTCTCTATGTACCGAATAATACTTTTTTTCGGCAAGTATAAAACTACTTATCCTCATTTTTTGTAAGACTTCTTGTAGGTTCATTTCTTTAAAAAGATTTTCTGTTTTCATTTTAATTTAATACTCCCTAAGTATATCCTATTTTAAAATATTATATATTTAGATTACAGTAAAATCAATATTTTTTATTCTATTGTTGGAAAATTTTTAAAACTTTTAGCAATTCTTATAGGAAATCTCTTATGGGATACTGTGGAATAACAGAGTTAATAAAACTAAAAAATAGCAAGGTACTACATCTCTGTAGTCCTTGCTACTATAAGTTTTTAATTATTCAATTATTTCTGAAACTATTCCAGAACCAACTGTTCTTCCACCTTCACGAATAGCGAATCTTAATCCTTTTTCTATAGCGATTGGTGTAATTAATTCGATAGTCATTGAAATGTTATCTCCTGGCATTACCATTTCTGTTCCTGCAGGTAATTCAATAACACCTGTAACGTCTGTTGTTCTGAAGTAGAATTGTGGTCTGTATCCATTAAAGAATGGTGTATGTCTTCCACCTTCATCTTTAGTTAATACATAAACTTCTGCTTTGAATTTTGTATGTGGATGTATTGTTCCTGGTTTTGCTAGAACTTGACCTCTTTCGATGTCTTTTCTATCAACACCTCTTAATAATACTCCTATGTTATCTCCAGCTTCTGCTTGATCTAGTAATTTTCTAAACATTTCAACACCTGTTACTACAGTTTTTGAAGATTCTGTTTTTAAACCTACTATTTCAACTTCGTCTTGGATTTTTACTGTTCCTCTTTCTACTCTACCTGTTGCAACTGTTCCTCTACCAGTAATTGTGAATACGTCTTCAACTGGCATTAGGAATGGTTCGTCTACTGGTCTAGATGGTGTTGGGATATATGTGTCAACAGCTTCCATTAATTCTTTTATTGGAGCATATACAGGATCGTTAGGATCTGTAGATGTAGACTCTAATACTTTTAATGATGATCCTTTTATAACTGGAATATCATCTCCTGGGAAATCATAGCTTGATAATAAGTCTCTAACTTCCATTTCAACTAATTCTAATAATTCTGGATCGTCAACCATATCACATTTGTTTAAATATACAACTATATATTTAACACCAACTTGTCTTGCAAGTAGTATGTGCTCTCTTGTTTGAGGCATAGGTCCATCAGCTGCTGAAACAACTAATATTGCTCCATCCATTTGTGCTGCACCTGTAATCATGTTTTTAACGTAGTCTGCGTGTCCTGGGCAGTCAACGTGTGCATAGTGTCTGTTGTCTGTTTCATATTCAACGTGTGCTGTATTAATTGTGATTCCTCTTGCTTGTTCTTCTGGTGCTCCGTCGATTTTGTCATAAGCTGTATATTCAGCTTTTCCTAATAATCCTAAATATTTTGTAATAGCGGCTGTTGTTGTTGTTTTTCCATGGTCAACGTGTCCGATTGTACCGATATTAACATGTGGCTTTGTTCTTTCAAATTTAGCTTTTGCCATTTTTGAATTCCTCCTTTAATTTTATTAATTTTAAATTTAATAACTTAATTTAAATAGCAACTGTATTTTATTACATATTTACTATTTTTGCAAGTCTTTTTTAGTATTTTGATAATTATTATTTAATGCTTATAATTTATAATTTAACTTATTTTGTAACTAATTATTCATCTTTTTTTGCTCTGCTTGAAACAATTTGCTCAAATACACTTTTTGGAACTTCTTCGTAATGAGATGGTTCCATAGAGTATGTTCCTCTTCCTTGAGTTTTTGAACGTAAGTCTGTAGCATATCCAAACATTTCAGATAATGGAATGAATGCTCTTATTTCTTGCATTCCATCATTAGCTTCCATACCTTCCATTCTTCCACGTCTAGAATTTACATCTCCTATAACGTCTCCCATGTATTCTTCTGGAACTGTTATTTCTACTTTCATTATTGGTTCTAGTATAACAGCTTTTGCTTTTCTACAACCTTCTTTGAAAGCCATAGAACCAGCAATTTTGAATGCCATTTCAGAAGAGTCAACATCATGATATGATCCATCAACTAATGTAGCTTTAAAGTCTATTACTGGATATCCTGCAAGTACACCAGCTTCTGCTGCTTCACGAATTCCTTCTTCTGTTGGTTTTACGTATTCTTTTGGAACAACACCACCAACAATTTTGCTTTCAAATTGAATTCCTGAACCTGGCTCTAATGGTTCCATTTCTAACCATACGTGACCATATTGTCCACGACCACCTGATTGACGTATGAATTTTCCTTCTACTTTTACTTTTTCTCTTATTGTTTCTTTGTAAGCAACTTGAGGTTTACCAACATTACATTCTACCTTGAATTCTCTTTTTAATCTATCAACAATTATGTCTAAGTGTAATTCACCCATTCCGGCAATAATTGTTTGACCTGTTTCTTGGTTTGTATATGCTTTAAATGTTGGATCTTCTTCTGCAAGTTTTGATAATGCAATACCCATTTTTTCTTGAGCTGCTTTATCTTTTGGTTCAATTGCTATATCGATAACTGGCTCTGGGAATTCCATTGATTCTAGTATAATTGGATGAGCTGGATCACATAAAGTATTTCCAGTTGTAACATCTTTTAATCCAACTGCTGCTGCAATATCTCCTGCAAATACTTTTGAAATATCTTCTCTATGATTTGAGTGCATTTGAAGAATTCTTCCAACTCTTTCTTTTTTATCTTTACTAGAATTTAATACTGTTGAACCTGACTCTAAAGTTCCTGAATAAACTCTAAAGAAACATAATTTTCCAACAAATGGGTCTGTAGCAATTTTAAATGCTAAAGCTGCAAATGGTTCAGAATCAGATGTTTTTGCTTCTGTTTCTTCTCCATCCATTGTTGTACCTTTTATGTGAGGAATGTCTAATGGAGATGGCATATAATCAACGATATTATTTAATAATTCTTGAACACCTTTATTTTTATATGAAGAACCACAGCATACAGGAACTATTTTATTATTTATTGTTCCTATTCTTAATCCTTTTTTGATTTCCTCTTCTGTTAGTTCTTCTCCTTCTAGGTATTTCATCATTAATTCTTCATCTTGATCACATGCTGCTTCTATCATTTTACCTCTATATTCAGCAGCCATTTCTTTTAAGTCTTCTGGTATTTCTGTTTCTTCAATTTCTTTTCCTAAATCATCTTTATGGATAAAAGCTTTCATTTTTACTAAATCAACTATACCCTTAAATTGATCTTCTGCTCCAATTGGTAATTGGATTGGAACTGCATTTGCTTTTAATCTATTTTTCAATTGATCAACACAAAGCATAAAGTTAGCTCCTGTTATATCCATTTTATTAACATATACCATTCTTGGAACTTGGTATTTGTCAGCTTGTCTCCAAACTGTTTCTGTTTGTGGTTGAACTCCACCTTTAGCTGCTAATACTGTAACTGCACCATCAAGAACTTTTAAAGATCTTTGAACTTCAACTGTAAAGTCAACGTGTCCTGGAGTATCAATAATATTAATTCTATTACCATTCCAGAAACATGTTGTAGCTGCTGAAGTAATTGTAATACCTCTTTCTTGCTCTTGTTCCATCCAGTCCATTGTAGCTGCTCCTTCGTGAACTTCTCCTATTTTATGAGTCTTTCCTGTATAGAATAGTATTCTTTCTGTTGTTGTTGTTTTTCCAGCATCTATATGTGCAACTATTCCTATATTTCTTGTTTTTTCTAACGAATAAGCTCTATCAGCCACGGATTTTTCCTCCTTATTTATATTTTATTTCATTAGTTTAATTTTTAAAATTTGTAGTGTGCAAAAGCTTTATTAGCTTCAGCCATTCTATGTGTATCTTCTTTTTTCTTGTATGCTCCACCGTTTTGGTTTGTAGCATCAATAATTTCACCAGCTAATTTTTCTGCCATTGTTTTTTCGTTTCTTTTTCTTGCATATAAAACAAGCCATCTTAAACCTAAAGTTTGTCTTCTTTCTGCTCTAATTTCTAATGGAACTTGGTATGTAGCTCCACCAACTCTTCTTGCTTTAACTTCAAGAACAGGCATTATGTTATTTAAAGCTGTTTCAAATACTTCTAATGGATCTTTTTGCTCTTTTTCTTTTATAATGTCAAATGCACCATAAACGATTTTTTGAGCAACAGATTTTTTACCATCTAACATTATATTGTTAATTAATTTTGTAACAACTTTGCTATTATAAATTGGATCTGGTAATACATCTCTTTTTGCTATATATCCTTTTCTTGGCACTATTCTTCACTCCTTTTCTTAAAAATAGATATTTATAAAAATATCTTAAGTTACTCTTGAAACTAATTGTTTCCCGTATAGTGCTATATCTATTCTAAATTTAAGTAGCCTTAAATTAGTAAGTTAGCACCATAAAAATTTGTTTTTTTGAACTAAGCAAAAGTGGTATATTGCTAAGCAAACAAGATTTAAATTTATAAAGCGTACTATGTACATTGATTAAATTTAAATTGAAGTTTAACAACGCAAGATGCCGCTTTTTATTTGTTCTATTTTTTAGGTCTCTTTGCCCCATACTTAGAACGCGCTTGCATTCTATCTTTAACACCTGCTGTATCTAATGTTCCTCTGATTATATGGTATCTAACACCTGGTAGATCTTTTACCCTACCACCTCTAATTAAAACAACACTATGTTCTTGTAGGTTGTGTCCAATACCTGGAATGTATGATGTTACTTCATATCCATTAGATAGTCTAACTCTTGCTACTTTTCTTAATGCAGAATTTGGCTTTTTAGGTGTAACAGTTTTTACTACTGTACAAACTCCTCTTTTTTGTGGTGCTCTTGCATCTGTTAATTTCTTTTTTCTTGAGTTATATCCATGTTGTAAAGCTGGAGCTGTTGATTTTGCTTTAGTAGTACTTCTTCCTTTTCTTACTAATTGATTAATTGTTGGCACTTAAATTTCACCTCCTTTAAATTGTTATTATTTTGCTAAACACAAAATAACTATTTAATTATACTATCGTAAATATTAAAAGTCAATACTTTTCTTACGGATTTCTGGGTTTCCATGTTATAATTTGTGTCAAATTTTATATTATTTTTACTTTTTTATGTTTACATGTTGATTTTTTATGTCGAATATTGTAAAATATGTTTACTTCCTTAATATGGAAGAATTTATATCTTTAGGGAGGGAATTTCTTGAATATCACAATTAAATGTGGTGAAAAGACTATTTCTACCAATCTCGAGGCAGTTAAGGACATTTTATACGAATATGGTTATAACATCTTTTCAAAAGAGATAATATATGTTCCCATAGGGTTATTTAGTAAGATTGACCTTATTGTTACGCCTCCCTAGTAATTAAAGCTGCGGACTCTCTTTTTTGAGAGTCCGCTTTGTTAATTTATTTTAATTTCATTGAAAGTAATTTTGATATTCCGTTTTCTTCCATTGTTATTCCATATACAGTATCTGCTGCTTCCATTGTTCCCTTTCTATGTGTAATTACTAAAAATTGTGTATTTTTAGTAAATTTCTTTAAATAATCTGCATATTTATAAACATTTACGTCATCAAGTGCAGCTTCTATTTCGTCGAGTACGCAAAATGGTGATGGATTTATTTTTAGTATTGCAAACAAAATTGCAATAGCTGTAAAAGCTTTTTCTCCTCCTGATAGTAAATTCATGTTTTGCAATTTCTTTCCTGGTGGTTGTACATTTATATCAATTCCACACTCTAGTATGTTATTTTCGTCTGTAAGTGTTAACTCTGCCTTTCCTCCACCAAATAGTTCTTTAAATACTTCTGAGAAATTACTATTAATCATTTTAAATTTTTCTGCAAATTGTTCTTTCATTACTGATGTCATGTTTGAAATAACCTTTCTAAGTTTGCTTATACTATTTTCAAGGTCTAGTCTTTGTTCACACATAAAATCGTATCTTTGTTTTGTTTGTGTGTATTCTTCTATTGAATTTACATTTATTTCTCCTAAAGATTTTATCTGTTTTCTATATTCATTTACTGATTTAGTTGCATTTTGAATATTAGATGGTTTTTCGTATTCTGTTACTGTATTTGGTGTTAATTCATACTCATCCCATAATTTATTTACAATAAGATCTATATCTTGTTCAAGTTTAGACTTTTTCACATCAATCTTTAGTGATTGTTCATTTAATTCCTTTAATATTTCAAACTGCTTTGTAATGTTTTCTTCTGTTGTGTTTAACTCTATTGTTTTTTGTTGTTTTTCACTTTTTAATTTCTTAATTTCATCAGAACTGTTTTCAACTTCGTTGTCAATTTCCTTTATCTTTTCTTTTAGTTCTTCTATTTCATTGTTTAATTGTTCATTTGTATTTGTTATACTAACTTTTTGTTGTTCTTTGCTTTCTATACTATCTTTGTTATTCTTAATGTCTGTTTCTATTCTTTCTAGTATTTCATTTAGAGATGTTTCAGATTCATTAAATGATGAAACAGATATTTTTAAATTTGTTATATCTAAATTTAAATCATCTATATATTTTTGGTCATCTTTATTCATGTTTGCGAATTGCTCTATTGCAACTTTTAATTCTTTGCATTCTTCTGTTATTACTTCTATTTCTTTAGTATGCTTTTCTTTATCTTCTATATTTGAAATTCTTTGCTCATCAAGTTGAGAAAGTTCTGTTCTAAGTTTTTGTAATCTATTTTCTATTTTTTCTATATTTTCATTTATTGCTAAAAGTTTTTGCTTGTCTGTTGCATAAACAATATCTATTTCTTGCATGTTTTTTTCTATTGCTGTAATTTGCTCTATCACTGTATCTTCATCTTTTAAATACTCTTCTTTTTGGTTTTCAACTTTATCAATTTTATTTTTAAGTGTTTTTAATTCTTTTTGCAAATCTTCTATTTGTCTTGTTCTACTTAAGATATTAACAGTCTTTTTAGCTACGGATCCACCTGTTATTGACCCACTTGCATTGATTATATCTCCTTGCATTGTAACTATTCTAAATCCATAGTTATTTTGCTTTGCAAGTTTTATTGCTGTATCCATATTCTGTACAATAATTGTTCTTCCAAGCAAGTTTAATACAATCTGTTCATATTTTTTATCAAATTTAACTAAGTCTGAGGCAATTCCTATAACTCCATCTATATTCTTGAACTTTGCTAATTTACTTCCCTTTACAGAGCTAATTGGAAGAAATGATGCCCTTCCAAGGTTATTAACTCTTAGATATTCAACTAATTTCTTTGCGTCATTTTCTGTGTCTGTTACTATATTTTGAGTAGCAGCACCTAACGCCATTTCTATTGCAGTTTCATACTCACTTGGTGTTTTTATTATATTGGCTAAAACGCCATGTGAACCTTTTTTCAACTCACTATTTTTTTCACATTCTAAAAGCAAAGCTTTTACACTTTTAATGTATCCTTCTTTTTCTTTTTCCGTTTCTTCTAAGAATTTTAGTTTAGATTCTTTTATTCTATACTCTGATTGTGCTAAATTAATTTCATTTTCAAATTTTTGTATTGTTTTTTCGTTTTCTTCTCTTTGTGAAGATATTTTTTCTAATTCTTCTTTTATTTTATTTCTATTATTTTCTATATCGTAAAATTCTTTTTCAATTTCTTGCTTTGCTATTCGCGTACTGTCTAGCTCTGAAATGCTGATATCTATCTCATTGTTAATTTGCTTTTTTCTTTTTTCTATGTTCTCTATATTAACTTCTAATGTATTTATAATATTTGCAAGTTCGTATTTTTTATCTGTATTCTCTTCTACTTTCTTTTTCTTATCTTCAATTTCTAGTTCCTTTGCTGACAACTTATTTGATAATTCATCTAATTCTTTTTGTTTCTCATTTAATTCTTTTTCAAATTTTTCTTTGTTATTAAACAAATTATTCTTTTTCTCTTGCTTTGTTTCTTTTTCGTCATCTAGGTCTTTTATTCTTTGCTTTGTATCTTCTATTTCACCAGTAAATCTTGAAAAATTTAACTCATTGTTAGCAATTCTTTCTTTTCTTAAATTAATTTCTGAGCTTATTTTTTCTTTATTTTTTTCACTTTCAAATCCAATATTCTGAATACTTTCAATTTGTAATCCAAGTTTTTCTATTTCTAATTTTAAATTTTCTTTTAATTCATTTAGCTTTTCTTGTTTATCTTGTTCTAATTTATTATTATCATCAATAATTGCCTTATCTTCTACTATTTTAGAAAGCTTCTCTTTATATGTTTCTATATTGTTAATAAACAATCCAACTTCAATTTTCTTAAGTTCCTCTCTTAATTCTAAGTACTTCTTTGCTTTTTCAGATTGTTTTCTTAGTGGTTCAATATTAAGTTCTATTTCAGATAATATATCATTTATTCTAAGTAAATTTAGTTTTGTTTGTTCTAATTTCTTTTCTGATTCTGCTTTTCTAACTCTATATTTAACAATCCCTGCTGCTTCTTCAAATATGTTTCTTCTATCTTCAGATTTATTACTTAATATTTCATCAATTTTACCCTGTCCAATTATTGAATAACCATCTTTTCCTATTCCAGTATCCATAAATAATTCTAGAACATCTTTTAATCTACAAGGTGTTTTATTTATAAAATATCCAGACTCTCCACTTCTGTATATTTTTCTTGTAACTGTTACTTCACTATATTCAACAGGTAGTTTTCCATCTGTATTATCAAACACCAAAGAAGCCTCTGCAACTCCTAGAGATTTTCTATTAACTGTTCCAGCAAAAATAATATCTTCAGACTTAGTACCTCTTAAAGACTTCATGCTCTGCTCTCCCAGAACCCATCTTATAGCATCTGATATATTGCTTTTTCCAGAACCATTTGGTCCAATTACTGTTGTAATACCTGGTCTAAACTCTAAAGTTGTTCTATCTGCAAATGATTTAAATCCATACAATTCTAGTTTTTTTAAATACATGTTTTCACCCTTTTTTTACAATATAGATAATAATATATCAAAAAAGCAAAAAAAACAAGATTTTTTGATATATTATATTTTTTAGGGTTTAATTTTGAATATATAAAACGGCTGATAATAAATATTTATTAAATCTAATAACATAAATCACCCAACCTATATATTATTTTTGATGAATAAAAAAATTAATTGTTCGTGCTGCTTAGAACATTATATTTTTTTATAAAGAGAAAATAATATATAGGTTGGGTGATTTCATACTTTCTATAATCTAAAACTTGATAAATAATAAAAGTAGCTTCACCATATGTGCATTTTGCTTCAAAAATATGCACTATCTAAAATAACTTAACCTTGTTGTATACGTGAAATCTTTAGTTTTCTATACAATAAAAAACGACATAGTTTCTTTTTTACTATATCGTTTTATTAAAATATTTTTTAAACTTACACACTAGACTTGACAAGACCAGAACTTGATGAATGTTCCCTTTGGTTATGGATATTGGAGTTTAATTATTGGACGAACCGCGTACGTACCTCCAATAAACCTCGGGTCTTTATCTTTGTATACCCTCAGCAAAGAAACCCCATCATAATTAATGTCTCCAAAATTAGAAAATCTTATACTGAAATCCACACGTGGTCCAGTTCTCTCTCCACAAAATCGAGATCCTAACCAATATTTATTATCATCGTTTGAACGTATTATGTTTAATTCGCTCATCTGTTTTTGGTCACTTAGGTAATTAGTATCCTTACCTTCTCCATATTTTAGCAATTTTATTTTTTCTTCTGTCCAATTTGCTGGTGGATTTGTTTCGTATGGTTTACTTGTCGTTCGAGAACCAGAATTCTTTGGATTGGTTCCGACACTTCTTACTCCTTCATTGGGTATTTTTATTAAACTTGCACAATAATTATTTAGCCTATCTATTGCATGATTGTATGAGTATATTGCTCTTTTAATCTTTTCTTCATCTTTTAGTGAATTTTCATTCTCTGCTGGTACCGCTTTTTGTGCTTCTGTATCATTTACTCCTAATGTCAATTCTCCCATTGTGTTTTTGCTTATTACTTCTATATTATCAGTATTTTTATATAATACTATCCATGTTTCTTTTGTTCCATCTTTATCTGCATCTAATTCAATTTCGTATCCTTCTTTAAGGTCTTCTGGTAATTTTATTGCCTCTTCTACTGCTCCTATATTTCCATTTTTGTTTATTGTGTATATTCTTCCACTTGATTTTATTTTTACTTTAAAGTATTCTTCTGTTTCTTTTGTTATTTCAAAATCGTCTTTGAATTGCTCTTTTAATGCTGTTTCTAGTGGAGCTTTGTTTATTGTTCCCATTCCATCTATTGCTGCTTGGTTTATTGCTAGTTGTATTTTTTCTTTTTCTTCTGATTCTGAATATGTTTCTTTTGCTGTTTGAGTTTTACTTAGTATTCCACCATCTTTTATTGCTCTTATACTTACTATAGCTAATATCAAAAGTACTATTATTGTTATTATTAAAGCAACTAATGTTATTCCTTTCTCATTTTTTGTTAATTTCATTTCTCCATTTTCCTCCTTCTTTATTTTTTCAACGCAAAAAGAGATGAATTTTATTTTATCCATCTCTTTTTATATACACAAACTAAAGCAGTTTTATTTTCTGCTCTTTTGTTATTTATTAAATTACCGTGTGTGTGTGTGTGTGTGTGTGTGTTACAGCCTCAGCCGTTACAAGCTTTGTCATTTGTGATTTTTCCTTTTATATCTTTTCTTGCGTTGTCTTTTTCTTTAATTAACTGCTTTTATTATTACATAAGAATATTTGATTTGCAAGAGTTTTATATAAAAATTAAATTGCAAATTACAATAATTTATCTAACCTACCTTTTGTATATTTTTTAAAAAGATTAAACTCTCCAAGGCATACGCAGGTATTCCCCCACCTCAATGGGCTGTCGAGATTTAACTTTTTTAAAAATATACAAAACGGCTAACAACAAGTGTTAACTTAAATCACTCAAACTATATATTATTTTTGATGAATAAAAAAATTAATTGTTCGTGCTGCTTAGAACATTATATTTTTTTATAAAGAGAAAATAATATATAGTTTGGGTGGGTTTATCTTTTTATATTTTAAAGTTCGATAAATAAAAACTAATTGTTTGCGCTGCTTTAAACATTATATTTTTGTTTCAAAATTCTCCGTCTCAAATGTCTCAGTATTGACTTTTTACTTTTTTATTTATATATTATATATGGAGGATTTACATATGAAAAAATATACTTTCGATTTTTACAATTCAGCTAGTTTAAAGGCATATAACTTAAATGAAACTATGAGATATCAATTATCTATTTTAAATAAAATGGATCCTTTTACTAAACGTCACTCCGAAAATGTAGGAAATCTTGTATGTAGAATTTGTGAATATTTGCATTTTAATCATCAGATAATTATTCATTCAACAATTTGTGCTTATTTACACGACATTGGTAAATTAAGAATTCCTCCGGAAATTTTGCAAAAACCTGCAAAATTAACTGATGAGGAGTATGAAATAATTAAAACTCATACAACTATTGGTTATGAAATGTGCATGAGTGATATTAATTTAAGGCCATATGCTAAAGGTGCTTTGTACCATCATGAAGCATTAAATGGGACTGGTTACCCATATGGTTTAACAAAAAAAGATATTCCGTATATAGCTCAAATCATCAGAGTTGCTGATGAATATGATGCTATTGTTACTAAAAGACAATATAAAACTCATATAAATATATCCGAAACTTTAAGGGAGCTTATAAAGGATGCTCTCCCAGAAGAACACATTAAGCTTGTTGCTTTAGATCAATTAAAAACAAATAAAAAACTTGGAAAAATTAACCCTAGAATACTTAAAATTTTATTTAAAGTTGTTATTGATGATATTATATATGAAATTGCAACTATTTTTGATTATGTTGAATATATTAAAACGGAATTGAAGCGATTTGATTCAATCGAACTTTATTATAGTAAAATGGAAAAGGCTACAAAAGAAAAGGATAAAAGCTACTATGCTGAAGGCATTAAAATGCTTCTTGCTCCAGGTGAAACCTTTGAAAATTTTCATCAAGTAAAATCAGAATACTTACATACCAAAGTTGTTAAGGAGGATATGATTAAAAAACTCTATGAAGAAATTAAAATAATTAATAAATTAAAAGTACGTTAAAAAACTAGAATTTTAAATTCTAGTTTTTTAATATTCTTCTCTATTTTTTTCTAAATTAACAAATTTTGTATATTCGCCAAGCCACAATAGTTCTACAGTTCCTGTTGAACCAGCTCTGTGTTTTGCCATTATTACTTCTGCTACATTTTTCTTTTCGCTTTCTTGATTATAATAGTCATCTCTATATAAAAACATTACTATATCTGCATCTTGTTCTATTGCTCCAGATTCACGTAAATCTGAAAGCATTGGTCTATGGTCCGGTCTTTGTTCTGGAGCTCTTGATAATTGTGATAAAGCAATTACAGGTACATTTATTTCTTTTGCAAGTATTTTTAATGACCTACTAATTTCAGAAATTTCTTGCTCACGACTTCCCTTTTTGTTATTACTAGCTTGTACTAATTGCAAGTAATCTATTATAACTAATCCTATATTTTTCTCTAATTTAAGTTTTCTACACTTTGCCCTTATTTCCATAACAGAAATTCCTGGTGTATCATCTATATATATTTCTGATTCAGAAAGTGGTCCTAAAGCTCCTGCTAATTTCATCCAGTCTTGTTCTTCTATTTTTCCGGTTCTAACTTTATTACTGTCAACCATTGCTTCACTACATAAAATTCTGTTTACCATCTGTTCTTTTGACATCTCTAAACTAAATATTGCTACTGGAACTTTTCCTCTAACTGCTGCATTAGTTGCTATATTTAACGCAAATGCAGATTTTCCCATTGCTGGTCTGGCAGCAATTAGTATTAGGTCTGAATTATGAAGACCTGCTGTTTTATAATCCAAACTTGCAAATCCTGTTGGAACACCAGTTACATGCTTTTTTTGATTATATAATTGTTCGAGTTGTGTAAATGTGTCTATTAATATTTCTTTTATTGGGCTGTATCCTTTTTGATTTTTAGATTGCATAATATTAAAAATCTTTTTTTCTGCTGCATCCATAATGTCTTCAACATCTTCTGTTGGATTATATCCCAATGTTATAATTTCATTTGCAGTTTTTATAAGACTTCTTAATAAAGATTTTTCTTCTACAATTTTTATATATCTATCAACATTTGCCGTTGTTGGTACCTTTTCAGGTAACTCTGCTAAGTATTCAAGTCCACCAACTGAGTCAAATTTTCCAATTGATAACAATTCATCCTTTAATGTTATTATATCTACTGGTTCTGCTCTGTTATATAAATTTAATATAGCTCCATATATAGCCTTATTATCTTCTCTGTAAAAATCTTCTTCTTTTAGTACTTCTATAGCTGCTACCACAGCGTCTTTATCTGTTAGCATACTTCCTAATACTGCTTGCTCAGCTTCTATATCATTTGGTGGTATTTTCCCTATTTCCATTTTAGTACCCCTTTTACAAACTATAATTTATGCCAATATACTTATTTTTAATTTACCCATTATTCCTTCATATAATTTAATGTCTAATGTAAATGCTCCTAATTCTTTTATTGGTTCTTTAAGAATAATTTTTTTCTTGTCTATTTCTATGTTATATTGTTTTTTTAGCTCTGCTGATACTTCTTTTGAGGTTATTGAACCAAATATTTTTCCATTTTCACCTGCTTTTACATTTATTCTTAATTCTATTTTAAAAAGCTTTTGTTTTAGTTCTTCTGCTTTTTGTTTTTCTAAATCTTTTTTATGTGCTTCTGAGTTTTGTTTACTTTTTAATTTTGCCAGGTTTTCTTTATTTGCTTCTACTGCTAATTTTTTAGGAAATAAAAAATTTCGTGCATAACCATCATTTGCATTTATTATTGTGTCTTTTTTTCCAACTCCCTTAATATCTTGCATTAAAATAACCTTCATTTAACACCTCCTACATTAAAGTAATTATTATTTTATACTTCTGTAAAGTATTCATTAATTCTGTTAATTAGTTCTTGTCTTGCTTCTTCCATGTTCATTCCTTCTATTTGTGCACCAGCAACTGTTATATGGCCACCGCCGCCAAGTTTTTCTAGTATAACTTGAACATTTATATCTCCAATTGAACGACCACTAACACATATTTTATTGTTCATTTTTCCCAATACAAATGATGCTGTTATATTGCTTATTGTTAATAGTTCGTCTGCTGCCTTTGCACAAATAAGGTTTACATTTTTTTCTGCGCCTGAATACTCTGATATTGCTATTGATTCATTTATAATTTCTGCATTTTTAACTATATCTGCAATCATGTTATAATCTTCTAGATTACTTTGGAACCATTTTTTAACTTTTAATATGTCAACACCTTTTTTTCTTAGATATGCTGCTGCCTCAAACGTTCTAACCCCTGTTTTAAAGGTAAAGTTTTTAGTATCAACCATTATTCCTGCGTACAAGGCTTCTACTTCTACTGAATTTAACTCAACTTTTGATTCTACATATTGAAGTATCTCTGTAACAAGCTCTGCTGCAGATGATGCATATACTTCATGAAATGCAAGTATTACATTGTCTATAAAATCTGGACTTTTTCTATGGTGATCAATAATAACTATTTTATTTGTTTTATCAAGAATTTCTGGCACTTCTACATATGTTTTTTTATGAGTATCTAGTATAACTAATATACTTTCATCTGAAATTGTATTTAGTGCATCATTCTTCTTTATAATAACATCTTTATATTCATCTTCTTTTTCAAGATATTCCATAAAATTTGCTATTGCATTATCTGAGTTTTCATTAATTATATATGCTTTTTTTCCAATACTTTTAGCAAGTCTATAAATTCCTAAGCAAGAACCCATACTATCTATGTCTGGATTTGTATGTCCCATTATAAATACATCTTTTGACTCTTTTATTAATTCTTCAAGTGCTCTTGCAACTGTTCTTGCCTTTACCTTTGTTCTTTTTTCAACTTCTAAAGTTCTTCCACCAAAGAATTTATATGTTTCATTTTCTCTAATAACAGCTTGATCTCCACCTCTGCCTAATACAATTTCCATTGCATTTTGAACAGATTTATATTTGTCATAGTATGAATCGCCTTCAGTTGATAGTGCTGAACTAATTGTTAGATTAACTGTTTCTTCTGTATCAATTTCTTTAACAATATCTAAAATTTCAAATTTATTTTCTTTTATATCTTGTAAATATTTATTTTTAACAAAGTATACATATGTGTTTCTGTCTGATTTAATAACTAATCCTTCAAATTTTGCTACCCAGTCATATATTTTCTTTTCTATTTCTGCTAATATTAAAGATTTTTTATCATCTGGTAATACTTGAACTGTTTCTTCATAATTATCTAGCATTATTATTCCAATACAACTTTTTTCTTCTTCTAATTCTTTTAATGAATTTAAGTAATCTGTATTATCTAAAAAATATAGCATCATCATGAATTCATTAGATTTTTTCTTTTTAGACTTAACATATTCACCTAAAACTTTATATGTCTTTTTTCCTACTGTAATTTCTTGTTGAATAGACTTATTGTTATTATTTTTATTTAATTTATTTTGCAATATTTCAAGTTTAATATTTTTAGCAAGATTTTCAACTATAGCCTTTATATCTACACTAGAAAATTCACTAACAAACTTTGAACTCTTCCATATGATATTTCCATCTGTTTCTAATATAATTAATGGAAATGGTGAACTTACAAGTGCATTTTTAACTGTTGAATCAACATTTACAGTAACATCTTGAATGTGCTGTGATATTGCATTTATACCTTTGTTATTTGTCCAAAGAGAATAAATAATTATACCTGTATATAAAACTACTGCTGGTATTATATACCATATATTGCTAATACATAGTAATATCAACAAAATAGCTATAACTACTAAGTAAATTTTAGTTCTTGAAATTATTTTCTCAAAATTTCTATCTTTTTTGGGCATAATTCCTCCTTATATCAAACACATATATTTTACCTCATTTTTGGCTATTTTGTCAAGAAAAATACAGCCTTCCATAATTTTATGAAAAGCTGTATTTTATTATTAAATATTTTCTATTTCTTTGTTAGAATTTTCTATCATGCTATCTTCAACTGTATTTTCTATTTCAGTATTTATTTTTATGTTTTTATATTTGCTCATTCCTGTTCCTGCTGGTATCAACTTACCAATGATAACATTTTCTTTTAGACCAATTAATGGATCTACTTTTCCTTTTATTGCTGCGTCTGTAAGTACTCTTGTTGTTTCTTGGAATGATGCTGCAGATAGGAAGCTTTCTGTTGCTAGAGCTGCTTTTGTTATTCCTAGTAGAGTATGTTTTCCAGTTGCTGCTCTCTTTCCTTCACTTTCAGCTGCTTTATTTTTGTTTTCAAATTCATACATGTCTACTAAAGATCCTGGGAACATATCTGTGTCTCCACTATCTATTACTTTAATTTTCTTAAGCATTTGTCTACCAATTACTTCTATGTGCTTATCATTTATATCAACACCTTGGTTTCTATAAACTTTTTGAACTTCTTGAATTAGGTAATTGTATACACCATCTGGTCCATTAATTTCAAGTATTTCATTTGGATTTACAGATCCTTCTGTTATTTGTTCTCCTGCTTCTATAACATCTCCATCTTTTACATGTAATTTTGATCCAAAAGGTATTGTATATGTTTTTGAATCGTCTTTAGATGTTACAATAACTTCTTTCTTCTTTTTGTCTTCTGTAATTTTTACTTTACCTGCTATGCTTGAGATTATAGCTAATCCCTTTGGTTTTCTTGCTTCAAATAACTCTTCAACTCTAGGAAGACCTTGAGTAATATCTCCTCCGGCTACACCACCTTCGTGGAATGTTCTCATTGTTAACTGTGTTCCTGGCTCTCCTATTGATTGTGCAGCAATAATACCTACTGGTTCTCCTATTATTACTTCTTCTCTTGTTGCAAGTCCCATACCATAGCATTTCCTACATACTCCATGTGGAGTTCTACAGCAAATTGATGAACGAACTCTTAATTCTGTAATTCCTGCATCTACAATCTTCTTTGCAATTTTATCAGTCATCATAGTATTTGTATCTACAATCAATTCTTTTGTATTAGGATCATATACATCCTCTAATGGGAATCTTCCTAATAATCTTTCTTCTAATGGTTCTAGAACTTGGTTTCCATCTTTTATGTCTTTTACTAGTATTCCTTCATGTGTTCCACAGTCATCTTCTCTTACAATTATGTCTTGGCTTACATCTACAAGTCTTCTTGTTAGATATCCAGAGTCTGCTGTTCTTAAAGCTGTATCTGCTAATCCTTTTCTTCCACCATGTGATGAAATAAAGTATTCAAGTGGATCTAGTCCCTCTCTAAAGCTTGACTTGATTGGTATCTCAACAGCTTTACCTTGTGTGTTTGCCATAAGTCCTCTCATACCAGCGATTTGTCTTAACTGATTGATGTTTCCTCTGGCTCCTGATTGTGCCATCATGTATATTGGGTTCATATCATCAAAGTTATTCTTCATTGCTTCTGTAACTTGTTTTGTTGCTTTTTCCCATACATTTATAGTTGCTTCATATCTTTCTTTTTCTGTTATTAATCCTCTTTTATACTTTTTAGCAATTTCTTCAACTTCCTTGTCTGCATTTTCAAGTATAGTTTTCTTTTCTTTAGGGCTGGTTACGTCTGAAACACTAACTGTTATAGCACCCTTTGTTGAATATTTAAATCCTGTTGCTTTTATATAGTCTAAAACTTCTGCAGCTTCACTTAATCCATGTTTGTCTATACATTTTGCAACAATTTTTCCAAGGTTTTTCTTTATTACTGGGAAATCAATTTCTAAATTGAATAAGTTTTCTGGATTTGATCTATCTACAAATCCTAAATCTTGTGGTATTCCTTGGTTATATATAATTCTTCCAACTGTTGTTTGAATTTTTTTATGTTTTAATTCTCCATCAATCTCTTTGAACATTCTA
Source organism: uncultured Clostridia bacterium (assembly GCA_934130435.1). GTDB lineage: Bacteria > Bacillota > Clostridia > TANB77 > CAG-508 > HGM13634. The sequence goes on along the minus strand of CAKOYB010000010.1, from coordinate 4,232 downwards.
ACATAAATTTTAGCATGTAATCCTAAGTCTCCATTTTGATATGCAAGTAATGCTTCATCAACATCTTTAAAATATGTTCCTTCTCCAGGCTCTCCTTCTTCGTCCATTGTTAAATAGTAGCTTCCTAGAATCATATCCTGCGTTGGAACTGTAACTGGTTTACCATCTTGAGGTTTTAGTAAGTTGTTTACTGACAACATTAAAAATCTAGCTTCTGCTTGTGCTTCTGGTGATAAAGGTAAATGTATAGCCATTTGGTCACCATCGAAGTCAGCATTAAATGCTGTACAAACTAAAGGATGTAGTTTAATTGCTCTTCCTTCTACTAATACTGGTTCAAATGCTTGAATTCCTAATCTATGCAATGTTGGAGCACGGTTAAGCATTACTGGATGATCTTTTATAACCTCTTCTAATATATCCCAAACTTCTGGTCTTAGTCTCTCAACCATTCTTTTAGCATTTTTGATGTTATGTGCTATTCCTCTACCAACTAATTCCTTCATTACAAATGGTTTAAATAATTCTACAGCCATTTCTTTTGGAACACCGCATTGATAAATTTTTAGTTCAGGTCCTACAACAATAACTGAACGTCCAGAATAGTCAACCCTTTTTCCTAAAAGGTTTTGTCTAAATCTACCTTGTTTTCCTTTAAGCATATCAGATAATGATTTTAAAGGTCTATTTCCTGCTCCTGTAACTGGTCTTCCTCTTCTTCCATTATCTATTAATGCATCTACAGATTCTTGTAGCATTCTTTTTTCATTTCTTACAATTATTTCTGGTGCACCTAGTTCTAGTAACCTTTTTAATCTGTTATTTCTATTTATTACTCTTCTATATAGATCATTTAAATCTGATGTTGCAAATCTTCCTCCATCTAATTGAACCATTGGTCTTAATTCTGGTGGAATTACTGGTACAACATTCATTATCATCCATTCTGGTCTATTTCCAGATAATCTAAATGATTCTACAGTATCAAGTCTTTTTACTAGTTTAACCTTTTTTTGTTCACTAGCTTTTTCTAATTCTTTTTTTATTGTTTTTGATAATTTCTCTAAGTCTACTTCTTTTAGTAATTTTTCTAGAGCTTCTGCTCCCATTTCAGCTTTGAAAGAACCTTTTCCATATTTCTCTATAGCTTCTGAGTGCTCTTTCTCTGTTAGTATTTGGCATTTTGTTAATCCTGATGTTCCCTTGTCTACTACTATGTAAGAAGCAAAATAAATAACTTTTTCTAAGTTTCTTGGTGAAATGTCTAATAATAAAGCTATTCTACTTGGAATTCCTTTAAAATACCATATGTGAGCTACTGGAGCTGCAAGTTCAATATGTCCCATTCTTTCTCTTCTAACTTTTGCTTTTGTTACTTCTACTCCACATCTGTCACATATAATTCCTTTATATCTAACTCTTTTATATTTTCCACAGTGGCATTCCCAGTCTTTTGTAGGTCCAAATATTCTTTCACAGAACAAGCCATCTTTTTCAGGTTTTAAAGTTCTATAATTGATAGTTTCTGGTTTTTTTACTTCTCCTTTTGACCACATTCTTATTGTTTCGTCTGATGCAAGACCAATTTTTATTTTATCAAAAACTTCTAATTCGTCCAATTTTTTTCCTCCCTTATTTGATGTTGGAGATTAGAATTTAGAGTTTAGAAACTTATTTTTATTTCTATCTCTGACTTCTAATTTCATTATTGTTTCTTACTTATTTTTAATTTAAAATCTACACTGCTGAACATTTTCTTTGTAATTTTAAATTTTAATAAGTATTCTATTCAATTAATATTGTTTGATAGTTAGATATTAGATTTATCATCTAATATCTAACATTTTTTATTTATCTTCTTCTGATAAGTCTTCTTCGTTTTCAATGTTGTCCATTGCTAAGTCTGAATCAAATAGTTCTTCTTCATCTAATAGATCATCTGTGTCTAGTAATTCTTCTGAGTCATCTGATTCTTCTAAATCTTCTTCAATGTATCCATCTTCTAGTTCGTCATTTTGAACTGTCATTTCTTCTAATGTTTCTTTATCTTTTTCGAGGTTGAAGTCTATTCCGTCTTCAATATTTTCTTTTAACTCTAATTCCTTATCATCTTCTGAGTATAGTCTTACATCTAATCCTAAGCTTTGTAGTTCTTTTATTAAAACCTTAAAGCTCTCTGGAACTCCTGGTTCTGGAACATTTTCTCCTTTTACAATTGCTTCATATGTTTTAACTCTTCCAACAACATCATCTGATTTTACTGTTAAGATTTCTTGTAATGTATGTGCTGCTCCATATGCTTCAAGTGCCCATACTTCCATTTCTCCGAAACGTTGTCCACCGAATTGTGCTTTACCTCCAAGTGGTTGTTGTGTAACAAGTGAATATGGTCCAGTTGAACGTGCATGTATTTTGTCATCAACCAAATGGTGTAATTTTAACATGTACATTATTCCAACTGTTACTGGTTTATCAAATTTTTCTCCTGTTCTTCCATCATATAAAACTGTTTTTCCGTCTGGTGTACGTCCTGCTTTTTCTAGTAATTCTGTTATTTCTTCTTCTGTTGCACCATCAAATACTGGTGTAGCTATTTTCCATCCTAGTTCACGAGCTGCTGCTCCTAAATGTACTTCTAGAACTTGACCTAAGTTCATACGTGATGGAACACCTAATGGGTTTAATACAACATCAACTGGTGTACCATCTGGTAAGAATGGCATGTCTTCTTCTGGAAGGATTCTTGAAACAACACCTTTGTTTCCATGACGACCAGACATTTTATCTCCAACTGATATTTTTCTTTTTTGTGCAATATAACATCTAATTACTTGATTTACTCCAGGTCCTAATTCGTCTGAATTATCTCTATCAAATATTTTAATATCTACAATTGTTCCAGCTTCTCCATGTGGTACTCTTAGTGAAGTATCTCTAACTTCTCTAGATTTTTCTCCAAATATAGCACGAAGTAATCTTTCTTCAGCTGTTAATTCTGTTTCTCCTTTTGGAGTAACTTTACCAACTAATATGTCTCCTGGTCTAACCTCTGCACCTATTCTTATAATTCCATTTTCATCTAGATCTTTTAAGCTGTCTTCTCCTACATTTGGTATGTCTCTTGTTATTTCTTCTGGTCCAAGCTTTGTATCTCTACATTCGCATTCATATTCTTCTATATGGATTGATGTATAAACATCATCTTTTACTAATCTTTCGCTGATTAATACAGCATCCTCGTAGTTGTATCCTTCCCAAGTTGCAAATGCAATTAGAACATTCTTTCCTAATGCCATTTCTCCTTTATCTGTTGAAGGTCCATCTGCAATTATTTCTCCTGCTTTAACTTTTTCGCCTTTTACAACTATAGGTCTTTGATTAAAACATGTTCCTCCATTTGTTCTTTCAAACTTATGAAGCTTGTATGTTTTAAGTTCATTATTTTTTGTTTTAATTACTATTTCATCTGCAGTAACTTTTTCAACTGTTCCTGCTTCGTTTGCAATAACTACTATTCCAGAGTCTTTTGCTGCTCTATATTCCATTCCTGTTCCAACAATTGGTGAATCTGTTGTTAATAATGGAACTGCTTGACGTTGCATGTTTGCTCCCATTAATGCACGGTGAGCATCATCATGCTCTAAGAATGGGATCATTGCTGCTCCAACTGAAACTAATTGTTGAGGTGATACATCCATGTAGTCAACATCTTCTGGTGGCACCATTGCTATTTCATCTGCAATTCTAACTTTAATTTTGTTGTTTATAAATTTTCCATCTTTGTCCAATGGTTCAGATGCTTTTGCTATAACATATTGTTCTTCAACATCTGCAGGCATATATTCAACAATATCTGTAGCTGTATGTGTTTCTTTATCTATTTTTCTATATGGTGTTTCTATAAAACCATATTCATTAATTGTTGCAAAAGATGATATTGCTGATATTAATCCGATATTAGGTCCTTCTGGTGATTCTATTGGGCACAATCTACCATAATGTGTAAAGTGTACGTCTCTAACCTCGAATCCTGCTCTTTCTCTTGATAATCCACCAGGTCCTAATGCTGATATTCTTCTTTTATGTGTTAATTCTGACAATGGGTTTGTTTGGTCCATAAATTGAGAAAGTTGTGAACTTCCAAAGAACTCTCTAATTGATGATGTTATTGGTTTTGTATTAATTAAAGATTGTGGTGTTACTATATCTAAGTCTTGAATTGTCATTCTTTC
>CAKOYB010000009.1 GCA_934130435.1 uncultured Clostridia bacterium | reverse complement strand
ACAATAATAATACTTTTGATATTAGCAGTAGTAAGTATAAGAGCAATAAAAGATGGTGGAATACTAAGTAAAACCCAGACAGCAAAAGAAGTATATTCAGAAGCAGAAGAAAAAGAAAAAATACAACTAGCAATAAACCAAGCAGCAATAGATGGAATGGGAACAATAAATAAAGAACCACTAAATGCAGCACTAACAGACCAGTTTAAAGACGATTTTCAAATTACAGAAGAAACAAAAGAATACTTTAAAGTAAAAATAAAATCAAGTGGAAGAATATACACAATAAACAAAAATGGAAGTATAGGAGCAATAGAAGAGGCAATAAAATTACCAATAGGTCTTAAAGAAGGAGACGAAATTGAACTAGATGCAGATAAAGATGGAACAAAAGAAACATGGATAGTATTATATAAAAATACTGATAATATAGAAGTAATAAGCAAAAACACAATGGGAGAATTGACATTAGGAGTAGATGATACAGAAGCACAAACAGAAGCAACAGATTTAGATAATAGTAAAGCAGTAGAAGATATAGAAAAAGTAATATACTCATATAATAATGCAATAGATAGGCTAAATAGTTATTGTGCAAGTTTAATAAAAATACCTAATGAAGGAGTAAGAAGTGTGGGAACCGTGCCAGATAATCCAAGTTATAGAGATACAAGTAAACCATATGAAATAAAAAAACTAGACAAATGGAAGAATAAAACTGCTTGGAAAACATATGGAATACATGGAGAAAATGGAGATGAAAATTACATGTCTGATTGGGTTCAAATGGGAAAATTTGGAATAAGAGCATTAGATAAAGAATATTGGTTAGGATCTCGCAATGTGTATGCGAACTGGTTTCTTCTTTCTTCCAAACGGGGATGCGAATTTCAGCGTGAGGAATACGGTCACTAATGGCACTAACAGTGAGCCTTTATGTAGTGTTTACTCAGACGGCAATATTAAAACGTACAGTCTAGCTTTTACGGTTCGCCCAGTAGTTAAATTCCAATATCCATAATCCGAAAAGAACATACATGGATAAGGCTCTTATTAGAATAATATATAATTAGAAAGAGTAGAGAAATGTCGCCAAGAAGGACTATGTCCTTCTTGGCGACAAAATTTAAAGGCTAAGAAATTATCACAAGTCTACTGTGTAAATTTTTAATATATACTTTGATAATGTAATAGATTTAATATTAAATTTATTACGAAAAAAGCTATCTTAACATATTGAACCATTTACTATATATAGAAGATGTAATACCTAAAAAGGAATTTTTTAAGACATCATTTTGAGCAATTAAATTAACACTTTCTAGCTCTTCACCGTTTAATGTAAATGTTATTGTGCCTAATACTTCACCTTTTTGTATTGGTGCACAAAGATTTTCTTTCATACTAACATTTTGAATAATGTTTGAGTCTTGCCCTTTTTTTATTAATATAGATACGTTTCTTTCTAAACAAGCATTAACGCTTTTTTCAACGCCTTTATTTATATAGACTTGATTTACTATATCACCTTTATTTCCAAAACTTTTTCCTTGGTAATTAGCAAAACCATAATCTAATAACTTTGTTGCTTCAGAAAATCTGATTTTGGTTGTAGGTGCTCTCATTATTACAGCTATTAATGAAAGATTATCTCGCGTTGCTGATGCAGAAAGATTATATAGAGCAACAGAAGTAGAACCTGTTTTTAAGCCAGTAGCACCTTTGTAATTTCGTATTAATTTGTTTGTATTAACTAATTCAGATTTTCCATCTCGTATTGAATCCATCCAAATTGTTGTATATTTAGTTATTGAAGGATGGTTTAATAATAACTCTCTAGACATTAATGCAATATCATAACTTGACGTTTCATGACCATCTTCATCTATTCCATGGCAATTTTTAAAAGTTGTGTCGTTCATACCAAGTTGTTTAGCTCTGGCATTCATCATTTGAACAAATGCTTCTTCAGAACCTGCTAAATATTCAGCCATTGCAACAGTACAGTCGTTAGCAGATACAACACAAATAGATTTTAGCATGTCATTAACAGATAAGTTTTCAGTAGTGTCAAGCCATATTTGTGATCCACCCATAGAATGTGCGTTTTCACTACAAGGAACTGTATCATCTAAAGAAATTTTACCACTATCTAATGCTTCCATTATTAATAGAATTGACATTACTTTTGTTACACTTGCAGGACGTAACTTTTCATGAACATTATGAGAATAAAGTACTTTACCACTATTTTGTTCAATTAGAATTGCAGATCCAGATTCTAATTTTAATGGGTTTTGAGAAGTATCTAATTCACTTACTGTTTGAATGGTTTTTGAAACTGGAGTTGAACTATTAGACCAAACATAAACAGAATTATTTGCAAAACAAATTACTGGCGAAAAAATCATAACTACAATTATAAAAAAAATAGTAATTTTGAATTTCATATTAAATGCCTCCTATTAAAGAATATATTAAATTATATTCTTATGAAAAGGCTATATTCTTAGTAATTTAATTTTTACTTTATTGTCTTCTACAAATGCTTCAATTTTTATATCATAATCAAGATGGTTAATAAACTTGAAATCAGCTGAATTATAAGAAACAGAAGCATCTTTTCCATCTTTAATATAATTAACATCACGACTGTGTTCATGTCTTTCTGTTACTTCTAAATCGTCAACATTTAAAACAGCATTATATAGTGTTGTACTAATTTGACATATTCCTCCACCATATGCTTTTACAATAGAACCATTAGACCTAAAAGTTTTAGCTTTTTTATAACCTTTTTCTTTAGTAGGACAGCCTAGAACATTCCATAAAGAAAATGTTTCACCAGATTTTACAATACTATTATTTAGAGTACTACATGCTAATTCAATATTGGAAAATCTTGCTTTAGTGTCTTTTATAATTTTTGTAGAAAAAGAAGAAATTTCTTCGTTTTCATTATTGTTTAAAGTTATATTTTTAGGCTCAGAATTAATTGAGTTATTTGAATTATCATCAGTTGTTGTAGTTTTTACCGCAGTATACATAGAATTATTTTCTTTTGAATTTTTTGCATGAGTATTATTGTTTTTGAAAAAATAATAGTACACAAAACTTCCTATAATAATAAGAGCTATAATAATTAAAAAAATATATTTTTTCATAAGAATCCTCCGAAAAGTAATTAACTTAAATTTATTTTTTCAAAAAAAAATAATAATATTAAAAAATCAATTGACAATACTTGACATACATGTTAAAATATTCAAGTATATGTTTTTGCATATACTCACATCGTTTCAAAATTAATAAAAAGCCAATAAGGCTACGGAGGTGTATAAAAATGGCAGCAAAAGGACCAAGAGAAAATATAACACTAGAATGTACAGAATGTAAAAGAAGAAACTATATGACTTCAAAAAATAAAAGAAATAACACAGACAGATTAGAAATAGTTAAATATTGTAAATTCTGCAAAAAACGTACAACACATAAAGAAACAAAATAGAAGTTGTTTTTTAAGGAGGATACAAAATGGCTAAAAAAGAAGCTAAAATTGAGAAAACAAATAAAAAAGAACAAAAAAATAAGAAACATCCTTTTAAAGGGTTTAAAGCAGAATTGAAAAAAGTTATATGGCCTACTCCAAAACAATTATCAAGCAGTACAGCAGCAGTTATATCAATTGTTTTAATAACAGGAGTAATACTTATTGTACTAGACTTTAGTTTTAATGCAATAAATAAATATGGAATTAATAAATTGCAAGTAAAATTAAGAGAAAAAAACAATACTACAGTTTCTAATGAAATCACTACATCAGAAAATAATGATGAAGCTTCTAGTGAAGAAAACGAAACAGCAGTAAATAATGAGGTACAAGAGTAATAAATAAAAGGAGGAATCTTTTATATGTCTGACAAAAATTATGATTCATCACCAAGATGGTATGTTGTACATACTTATTCAGGATATGAAAATAAAGTAAAAACAGATTTAGAAAAAACTATAAAAAATAGGGAACTAGAAGATTTCTTTTTTGAAATTATAGTACCTATGGAAGAACAAATAGAAATTAAAGATGGTAAAAGAAAAACTAACATAAAAAAAGTTTTTCCAGGTTATGTCTTAATAAAAATGATTGTAACAGAGGAATCATGGTATATTGTTAGAAATACCAGAGGAGTTACAGGATTTGTTGGTTCTGGAACAGACCCTATTCCATTAACAAACGAAGAAATTAGAAATATGGGATTTGAAGAAGTTCCTATAAATATCGATTATGAGGTTAATGATTCAGTTAGAGTAATGACAGGACCATTTGAAAATTTTGTTGGTGTTGTTCAAGAAATAAATAAAGAAAAACATAAAGTTAAAGTATTAGTTTCTATGTTTGGAAGAGAAACACCAGTGGAATTAGAGTTTTCACAAGTAAATAAAATTTAAGGAGGCCTAAAAATGGCAGAAAAAGAAATTACAAACGTTATAAAATTACAAATAGAAGCAGGAAAGGCAACACCTGCACCACCAGTTGGACCAGCTTTAGGATCAAGTGGTGTTAATATAATGCAATTTGTTAAAGAATTCAATGATAGAACAGCTAACCAACCAGGAATGATAATACCAGTTGTTATAACTGTATATAAAGATAAATCATTTGAATTTATTACAAAAGTTCCACCAGTAGCTGTATTAATAAAGAAAGCTTTAAAAATAGAAAAAGGTTCAGGAAAGCCAAACAGAGAAAAAGTTGCTAAGATTACAGAAGAGCAAGTTAAACAAATTGCAGAACAAAAAATGGAAGACTTAAATGCAGCATCTGTAGAAGCAGCTATGAGTATGGTTAAGGGAACTGCACGTTCTATGGGTGTTATTGTCTCTGAATAAATTATAAGTGGTGTCTAACTTCGTTAATCATTGCTTGAAAATGTCTTCAATGTACCAAAGTACAACTGAGTTTTTTCAACTTGATTGCCTTGTTATACTTACTTCTATTCATTCAATATAATTAAAAGATTGTAAAAACGATTTATCGCGTTTTCAATATAAATTTTTGGGAGGAGAAATCCGCTAATACCAAGGGAGGTTTTAAAATGAAAAAAGGAAAAAGATATGCTGAAGCAGAAAAACTTATTGAAAGCAACAAAAGTTATTCAGCAAAAGAGGCTTTAGAAACAATTGAAAAGTTTCCAAAAGCAAAATTTGATGAAACAGTTGAATTACATGTTAAATTAGGTGTTGATTCTAAACATGCAGAACAACAAGTTAGAGGTACAGTAGTACTTCCAAATGGAACAGGTAAAACTTTAAAGGTTTTAGTTTTTGCAAAAGGAGATAAAGCAACAGAAGCTGAAAAAGCAGGAGCTGATTTTGTTGGAGCAGAAGAACTTATTCCAAAAATAGAAAAAGAGAATTGGTTTGATTATGATGTAATAGTTGCTACACCAGATATGATGGGTGTAGTAGGAAGATTAGGAAAGGTTTTAGGACCAAAAGGATTAATGCCAAACCCTAAATCTGGTACAGTAACAATGGACGTTACAAAAGCTATAAAAGATATTAAATCAGGAAAAGTTGAATATAGATTAGATAAAACTAATATAATTCATCTTGGTTTTGGAAAAGTTTCATTTGGAACTGAAAAACTTTTAGAGAACTATGATACTGTTATGGAAGCTATAATAAAAGCTAAACCAGCAGCAGCTAAAGGACAATACATTAGAAGTGTTGCTTTAAGCACTACTATGGGACCAAGCATATTTGTAAAATAATTTTATTAAAGAAATATATAACCTAAGAAAGTAGGCAAAAAGATAAGACCTACCGAGGTATATTAAAGAGTAAAGAAATAATAGGCTCATTATATACTTTAGGTAGGTATATAATGAGTTTTTAATTTTAAATAAAATAAAAAATTTAAATTGGGAGGTGAAAAAAATGGCAAATGAAAAAATAATAGCACAAAAAGAAAAAGAAGTTGATGAATTAGCAGAAAAAATTAAAAATTCTAAAATAGTTTTATTAACAGATTATAGAGGAATTAATGTTGATAGTGTTACAGCTTTAAGAGCTGATTTAAGAAAATCTAATTCTGAGTACAAAGTTATTAAAAATAACATAATAAGAAGAGCATTAGACAAATGCGAATTTAGTGACTTAGATAGTATACTAGAAGGACCAACAGCAGTTGTTTTAAATTCTGAAGATTACTTGCAAACAGCAAAAGCTATATATGAGTTTACAAAGAAAAATGATTTCTATAAAATAAAAGGTGGAATTATTGATGGAAAGGTAATGTCTGTTGAAGAAATTATTACACTTGCAAAACTACCATCAAAAGAAACTCTTATTGGAATGCTTGCTGGTGCATTACTTGGAAATATTTCAAAACTTGCAGTTGCACTTAATGAAGTTAAAGCTCAAAAAGAAGCTTAATTATAATTAAAAAACAAATAAACTTATTTTAAAATTAAAGGTTTGAATCTACACAAGCCAATTATAAAGAAAGTAGAAAAAATAAAAAATTTTTAGGAGGATTAAAAAATGAATAAAGAAGAAATGATTGAAGAAATCAAAAAAATGACAGTAGTTGAATTAGCTGATTTAGTAAAAGCTATAGAAGAAGAATTTGGAGTATCTGCAGTTGCAGCAGCAGCACCAGCAGCAGCCGGAGCAGCAGCTGGAGCAGCTGAAGAAAAAACATCATTTGATGTAGTATTAAAAGAAGCAGGAGCTAATAAAATCCAAGTAATTAAAGTTGTTAGAGATGTTACAGGATTAGGATTAAAAGAAGCTAAAGAATTAGTTGATGGAGCTCCAAAAACTGTTAAAGAAGGAGTTGCAAAAGCAGAAGCTGAAGAAATGAAAGCTAAATTTGTTGAAGTTGGAGCTGTAGTTGAATTAGCATAATTGAAACTAAATATATTAAAAAATCGCTTTTTGATTTAATTCAAAAAGCGATTTTTATGTGTACAATAGAGTTAAGTTCCTTTGCTCTTATATATCTTTTTTATTTTCAAGAGCATATTCTATACATTTTAATATTAAGGTATTCATACTAATATTACATTTTTGAGAATATTCTTCTAAATCATTTTGTAATTTTTCAGTTAATCTTAGAGAAAACCTTATATTAGGTACATCAGTATAGCTCGGATTGAATTGTTTATTTTTATTATCAACCATAGTTTACCTCCATTATTAAAATTATATTTAATTTTAATAATCAAATATAGCGCCATACTTGACACCATAAAACTTAAGTGTTATAATTAAAATATAATTTTGAAATAAAATTTAAGAGGAGGAATATGCTAATGAAGAAAATGAAAAAAAGGATATTAATAACATTATTAGTTGTTTTATTTATATTATTCATAAAAAATAATGTTTTTGCTGCAGAGTTATCAAATATAGAAATAACGGTGCCAATACCAACAATAGGAAAAAAACTAGCTAAAGCGTCAGAAGTGATAGTAAAAGCTAATGGAAATGAGAGATTTGAAGTGTTTAAGATATCATGGAGTAAAGGACATGAATATAATCGTGAAAAAGTATTACCTTTAAATACAGAGGTTGAATCAGGTGAGGAATATTCGGCTATGATACATTATAAAAGACCAAATAAATATGGAATTACTTCAGCGACACAAGTAAAAATAAATAACACTAAAAGAGATATAGACAATATTGATGAATTTAATCATTATGGCGGGGACGATAAATATGACTATGATTGTGTACTTTATGGATTTGGCTTTTCAAAAACACAAAAGAATTTATCAAAAATAGAAATATCAGTTCCGGTACCAAAAGTAGGGAATACTCTAGCTAAAGCATCAGAAGTAATAGTAAAAACTGATGGTGGCGAAAAGCTTGAAGTGTTTAAGATATCATGGAGTAAAGGACATGAATATAATTGTGAAAAAGTATTACCTTTAAACACAGAGGTCGAAGCAGGTGAGGAATATTCGGTTATGATACATTATAAAAGACCAAATAAGTATGGAATTACTTTAGCAACACAAGTAAAAATAAATAACGCTAAAAGAGATATTGACAATATTCATGAATTTAATCATTATGGCGGGGACAATAAATATGACTATGATTCTGTTATCTTAGATGGAATGAAAATAGAAGAGAATACTTCGGAGTCAGATAAAGAAGAACAAAGTAATATTAAACAAGATGCAAGTAAAACAAATAAAAAAACATCAAATGAATCATCTAAAAACAAAACTACTAATAATAAAATATCAACTACTGAAACCGCTAAAGAGAAGATTATAGAGAATAATGAGTTGGATAAAAAAGAAAATGAAGTATTTGAAACAAAAGATGATGTTGAAGAAAATAATGAATTAACTAATGAAATCGCAGAGGTTGCAAGTTTGGAGATAAAGACTACATCAGAAAATAAAAGTATTTATAAATATGTAATTATAACAGTTCTGATCATTGCAATAATTACTATAACTATATTTATTATAAAAAAGAAAAATGCCGGAGATCAATTATTATAAAAAATAAGAAATACTATATTTTTATATAGTATTTTTTATATCGAATAGTAGACAAGCTATTACAAATATAATAAAATATTATGTATATAAATAAGGAGTGAGTTGTATGAAATATATAGGCATTATTGCTGCAATGACTGAAGAAGTGGCTACTATTGAAAAATTGATGGAGGATATAAAAATAAATAATATTTATGAATTGACTTTTATTGAAGGAAGGATACATAATAAAAATATTGTTCTTGTCCAATGTGGCGTAGGCAAGGTTAATGCTGCAAGAACAACTCAAATATTAATTGATAATTATAAACCAGAATATATTATTAATGTTGGAACAGCTGGAGGCCTTAAAGATAATATTGATATTGGAGATGTAGTTATAGCAGATAAGTTGGTGCAACATGATTTTGATATTACAGCAGACGGACATGAAAAGGGATATATATCTAATTTAGGAAAATATTTTTATTCTAATAAGGATTTGATTAATAGAACTGAAAAAATCATGAAAAACTTAGATGAGGGCTTTAATGCATTTATAGGAACTATTGCAACAGGAGATGTTTTTGTACAAGACCTTAATGTTAAAAAAAGAATACAAAATGAATTTAATCCAGACTGTACAGAAATGGAAGGAGCAGCAATTGCACAGGTATGTACATTAGATAATATACCATTTATTGTTATTCGAGCTATATCAGATAAACCAAATGGAAATAATGGAATTGATTTTGAAACTTATTTGAAAATGGCTTGTGAAAGATATGCTAAATTTATTGACATTTTTCTTGGTTAATTATATACTTATATCGAATTATACATATGAATATTAGATAAACAAAAGCAAGAGTAAATAGAGTTATAATAATAGGAGAAAACATGAAATCAATAAATAAATATATAATTTCATTATTAATATCAGTATTTATAGTATTTTTATTAAATGCGAAAGCTTTTGCTACAACAGGTACAATAACTGAAATCACAGTTAATATGAGAGAAAAAGCTTCAACAGATTCAAAAATAGTATCAAGAGTAACACAAGATGACAAAGTTGAAGTGTTAGAAAAATCTGGAGATTGGTATAAAATAAAAGCCAAAAATAAAACAGGATTTATTTATGGAAAATATATAAAGGTTGATGATAGTGAAATATCAGAGGAAAACCTAAATGATGATGACGACGAAGTTACTAAAGATATAGAAAAGAGCTTCTATATTTCTAATGAGACTCCAATATGTATTGTTCCTAATATTTCTTCAACAGTTATTTATACATCAGAGAAAGATACAGATGTACAATTAATAGAACAAATAAATAATTGGAGCTATATTAGTGTAAATTCATTATATGGTTGGGTTAGAAATGATTCTTTAGAAGAAAAGGATGGTAATACTAAAACAGAAAATGAAGAAGATAATACTAAACAAAGTGAACAGAAAAACGAGATAAAATACATTAAATATGATAAAGTAAACCTTAGAAAAGAACCTTCAGTAGATTCAACATCACTTCAGAAGTTAAGTATAAATACAGAAGTAAATCTTATAGAAGAAGTTGATTCTAAATGGAGTAAGATTGAAGTAGATGGAAAAACCGGCTATGTATCAAATAGTCTTCTTTCATCTGAAAAACAGAATGTAGAAGAAAATGAAGAAAAGACTACATCAAGAAGTTCAAATGATGACAGAAAAGAAGAAACAAATAATACCAAAGACGAAGAAAAAAAAGAAGAAAACAAATCTGATACAAAAACAGAAAGTAAAAACGGTACAACAGGTCAAGATATAGTTAATTTTGCTAAAAAGTTCTTAGGATATAAGTATAAATATGGAGCAGCATCACCAAGCACAGGATTTGATTGCTCTGGACTTACATATTACGTTTATAAAAATTTTGGATACACTTTATCAAGATCAGCAAAAGGACAGGCGACAAATGGAACAAAAGTTGAAAAATCAGATTTACAACCAGGAGATTTAGTTATATATAAAGGAACATCACTTAAGGGAATTGGACACGTTGGAATATATATTGGAAATAATAAAATGATTCATGCATCAGAACCAGGAGTAGGGGTTATTATAACTGATATTGATGCAAAGTCACATAACTATCCTAAAAGATATGTAATGGGAAGAAGAATATTAAAATAAGGGGAGCTAGTAAGGAGTTTTATTGAAAAGACCAATACTAGTAATAACAATCGGATTTATTTTAGGAATAATATTAGGGCTATATATTAAAAATATAGCCTTTTTATTTTTGGTGTATTTAATACTGATAATAACTAAAAACATTAAAATAAAAAAGATAAGTAGGCTTATAAATGTATTTTTTCCACATGCATTAGTAATTGCTGTAATTATTTCTAGCCTTGTTGGATATATGTATATTAAAACCACTGAATATATTTTTGAACAATTATATTCTAGTAATTCAAGTCAATACATTGGTACAGTTATGAATGAAGGAGTTGAAAAAGAGTATTATTATAGATATAAAGTAAGAATAGAAAATTTAAAATATAAAAATTTTTATGTTTTCTTAGATATTAATAAAAATCAAAAGAAAACCCTTAAATTTGGAGAAAAAATAGCATTTTGTGGTGAAAAAAGAATTCCAAATGTGTCAAGAAATTATAAAGGTTTTAATTACAGAGAATATTTAAAATCTATAAAAGTATTCGCAATTATAAATTCAGAAGGAAATATTAAAATAATAAAAGAAAATAATGTTAGTGTAATTAGAAAAGTAGCAAATGAAATTAAGTTAAAAATAATAAATAATATAAAAGAAGTTCTTCCAAAGGAAACTCAAGCTCTATGCTTGGGAATTTTAATAGGATATACAGACGAAATAGAAAAAAACATAAGAGATGATTTTTCTAATAGCAGTTTATCACATTTATTGGCAATATCCGGAATGCATATTTCGTATATGGTTATTGGAATATCATTTATTATTAGTAAAATAAATATACATAAATCTATAAATAAGATTATCACAAGTTTAATTCTTGTTTTCTTTCTTTACATAGTTGGATTTACATCTTCAGTTATTAGAGCTTGTATAATGGCAATCTTATATTTAATGCAATCTGTTTTTAGAAGAAAAAGTGATATTTGGACAAACATTGCCATATCAATAATTATTATGTTAACAGAGAATCCATATAGAATAAAAGGAATTGGATTTATACTTTCTTATCTTGCAACTATTGGAATATTATTATTTTCTTATAAACAAATTAATTTAAAAAACAAAATCAAACAACTTGCATTAATATCAATATATGCACAGCTAATGACATTTCCAATAATAATGAGGTGTTTTTATAATGTGTCGCTCACATTTTTGATTTCAAATATAATAGCTGGAAATTTAATTGGAGCTATTACAATATGTGGATTTATACTTATAGGTCTTACATTTACTAATTTGAAAATTGCATATGCTTTCTCGAAAATATATAATATAATCTTAAAACTTTTATTACAAACTGCAAAGTTTGTATCTAAAATACCATTTTCAAAAATCTATATAATTCCCCCTTACACTATAACAATAATTTTTTATTATATCGTAATTGTATTTATTTCTTATTATCTAAAAATAAAAAGAAAAAAGAACTTAAGATATATAGAAAAAAGAGTAATAAAGATGATAATTGAAATAAAAAAATATATTAAAAACAATTTAAAAATATTAACTGTAATTATAACTATGATTAGTATTGCTATAGCTATAATTATAAATACTGTTCCTAAAAGTTTAAAATTATATTTTATAGATGTGGGACAAGGAGATAGTAGTCTTATAGTTACTCCAAATGGAAAAACAGTATTAATTGATGGTGGCGGCAGTGAACTTTCAAATGAATTTGATATAGGAGAAAAGGTACTGTTACCATATTTATTAAACAGAAAAATTAAAAAGATTGATTATATGGTAATATCTCACTTTGATTCAGATCATTGCGAAGGTCTGTTGTATTTAATGCAGTATATAAAAGTTAAAAAGGTTATAATAGGAAAACAATATGAAGTATCAGCCAATTATCAAAAATTCAAGAAAATTGTTCAAGATAATAATATAAAAGTTAACGTAATTGAAGCAGGAAATAAAATTTTTTTTGATAAGAATGTGTGTTTTACTATTCTATGGCCAAGTTCAAAAGATATAATAAGAGATAATGCAATTAATAATAATTCTATAGTAGGGAAATTAGAATATAGAAAGTTTTCAATGTTATTTACAGGAGATATTGAAGAAATGGCGGAAAAGGAGATTTTAAGAAAATATATAAATTGTAATATTCTTAGATCTACAATAATAAAAGTTGCACATCATGGCTCAAAAACCTCGTCAACAAAAGAATTTATAAAAGCTGTTAATCCGCAATGCGCATTTATAGGAGTTGGACAAAACAATAATTTTGGACATCCTGCAGATACTACAATAAGGAACTTTATAGATAATAGAACTAGAATTTATAGAACAGATGAAATGGGAGAAATTAAAGTAACTGTAAATGCTAAATCAAACTATAAAATTGGAATACAAATAAACAATTAATGAGAGAAAATGTATATTCATGATAATTATGGAAAATAATAAAGATATATATGATATTATTTGGAGGTTATTATGAAGAAAGGAATAGTATTTATAGCATGTTTTATAATTGTAATTTTAGGAGTAATAACAGGAATAAGATTATATAATAAAACTAATAAAGAGGTTGAAAAAAACAACTATTTTAATGGTACAAGCACAGAGGTAGTTACTATAGAAGATAGAACCAGTATAGCAAATACAATATCAACTATGTCTACTACAGAAAAAACAACTTCAAAAACTCTTATTATTTTTAAAACATATTATGCAAAATGCAATCATTATATAAATGAATATAAGGATATAGATGCCTCGTGTGTTAACTTAACAGAAGAGGAATTTGAGGAAAAATATAAGACATGGAAGCTAACAGGTTTCTCCCCAGAAGAAGTAATATTAGAAAAACAAGAGGATAAATATTGCAACCAACATTATCTTTTGAAGCTAAACGGCGATACTTTAACTATATATTTAATAGATGAATATGGAAATGAAAAAGAATATGAAAAAACAGATATAACAAGTAAATACTTAACAACTGAGGATATATTAAATTTACAATCTGGAATAAAGGTTTATGGTAAAGAAAGCCTTATATCAACAATAGAAGACTTTGAATAATGTTGTCAATAGGGAATGGGCATTTTGACAGAAACAACTAGATTTTTAATTATTAATATTTGATTTAAATTTTAGAAAATAAGTATCAAGCAAACTATATATTTTTCTCTTCATAAAAAAATAATATATAGTTTGTTTGTGTAATAGTGAATATATATAAATTATTCCGCATTATTCAAAACTAAATAAAAAAATACTGAAATGATAAAAAAGTATTGAATATGTAAAATAAAATATGTTATAATATTCATTATGTTAAAAAAGAAAGAGGTAATTAAAGTGAAAAATGTTGATTTAAGAAAAACAAGAATAGTATGTACTATAGGACCAGCTAGTGAAAGCGAAGAAATGGTAACAAAGTTGGTAAATGCAGGAATGAATGTAGCAAGAATTAATTTTTCACATGGTGGATATGAAGAAAATGCTACTAAAATAGAAACAATAAAGAAGGTTAGAGCAAAATTAAATAAACCAATAGCATTAATGCTAGATACAAAGGGACCTGAAATTAGAACAGGTAAACAAGAATCTGGTGATGTAAAAGTTAAAATCGAAGAAGGAACAAAGTTTACTTTCTTATATGATGATGTAATTGGAAATGAAACAAAAACTTCTATAAGCTATAAAGGTTTATCAGAAGATGTAAAGGTTGGATCTACAATTCTAGTAGATGATGGAGCAATAGAATTTAGAGTAGATGAAATTGTTGGAAAAGATGTTGTTTGTACAGCATTAAATACAGGAATGCTTGGAAGTAGAAAAACT
Organism: uncultured Clostridia bacterium; assembly: GCA_934130435.1. Taxonomy (GTDB): domain Bacteria; phylum Bacillota; class Clostridia; order TANB77; family CAG-508; genus HGM13634. The sequence goes on along the minus strand of CAKOYB010000009.1, from coordinate 29,035 downwards.
GTAAATGTACCAGGATTAAAATTAAATTTACCAGCTTTATCACAAAAAGATATTGATGATATAAAAAATGGAATTAAAGCAGGTTTTGACTGCATTGCAGCTTCTTTTGTAAGAAGAAAATCAGATGTTGAAGCTATTAGAAATTTACTAAAAGAAAATGGTGGAGAACATATTAAGATAATTTCTAAAATAGAAAGCCAAGAAGGAATAGATAATTTTGATGAAATATTAGAAGCATCAGATGGAATAATGGTTGCTCGTGGAGATATGGCTGTTGAAGTACCATTTGAAAAAGTACCACTAATACAAAAATATTTTATAAAAAAATGTAATGAAATTGGAAAACCTGTTATAACAGCAACTCAAATGTTAGAATCAATGACAACCAACCCAAGACCAACAAGAGCAGAGGTTAGTGATGTTGCAAATGCAGTTTATGATAGAACTGGAGCAATAATGCTTTCAGGAGAATCTGCAATGGGAAAACATCCTGATTTATGTGTAAAAACAATGACAAAAATTGCTCATGCTGTAGAAGAAGATGTAAACTATTGGAAAAGGTTTAAAAACAAAGAAGCTGAATTGAATTGCCAAGATTTAGACAAACATATTGCATATATTGCAACAGCAACAGCTAAAAATTTAAAGGCAAAAGCTATAATTTCATATACTCATACAGGAAATTCAGCAAGAAAATTAGCAGGAATGGGACCTGAATGCCCAATACTTGCTATTACAGATAACTATTCAACATATCAACAATTATCTTTATCATGGAATGTGTTCCCTGTTTTAATTGAAGGTGAAGGTACTGTAGAAGAAACAGTAGAGGCAGGAATAAATAAATTAAAAGAAGAACTATTAGAAAGTGGAGATATAGTAGTTATATCTGGTGGAGCAAAAACAACAAACAGCATTGGAGAAAACAAAATTATAGATGGAGTATTAAAAATATAGTTTTAATACTTAAGCAAACAATAATTAAAAGAAGCTATTTTGAGTAATGTCAAAGTAGTTTCTTTTAAGTTTAACAATGAATCTGTAAGAAAATACTTATATTTTGAGCTTTAAAACTGAACTTTTACTTGAAAAAAAGTCTAAAGATGATATAATAATATAAAAAATAAAAGGAAACAAAAATATGTATTTAGTAGTTGGACTGGGAAATCCAGAAGAAGAGTATTCAAGAACAAGACATAATATGGGTTTTGACTGTGTTAACAAAATTTCTGAAAATAATAATATACAAATAAATAAAAAAAAGTTTAATAGCTTATATGGAATAGGAAAAATTGATAATAATCAGGTTATATTAGTAAAACCACAAACATATATGAACCTTAGTGGAGAGGCTGTTAAAGCTTTTAAAGACTATTTTAAAATAGAAGATAATAATATAATTATAATATATGATGATATAGATATAATTCCTGGAAAAATTAGAATACGAGCAAATGGAAGTGCAGGAACACATAATGGAATTAAGTCAGTTGTTCATGAAATTAATTCAACAAATTTTTTAAGAGTACGCATAGGAGTGGGACTTCCAGAACATCAAGGAGATCTTATTAATTACATTTTAAGACATATATCAGATAATGAATATGAAGAGCTAAAGGTTGGTATAGAAAGAGCTAGTAAAGCTACGGAAGATATTATAAAAAATAACGTAAGTTATGCAATGAATAAATATAACTAAAAGAAAGACAAACACATGAAAGGAATTAACAATGAAGAAAATTATAATTAATAAAACTAATCAAGAAAAGACTATTTTATTACTAGAAGGAGAAGAAATTGTTGAAAAATATATAGAAACAAAGGACTCAAATAAGATAGAAGGAAATATATATATTGGTAAAATAGAAAGTGTATTACCAGGCATGCAAGCAGCATTCATTAATATAGGGCTTAAAAAAAATACATTTATACATTTACAAGATATGCTTCCAAAGATTGATGTTGTAAATAGTGATAAAAAGATTACTAAAGAAGATATTAAAAAAGTTGCACGTCCTCGGACAACCAATATTAGTTCAGGTTAAAAGGGATTTTACAAATTCTAAAGGTGCAAAAGTATCTACTCATATTAATTTAAATAGTAGATATATTGTATTAATGCCAAATACTACTATAGTAACAATTTCACAAAAAATAGAGGATGAAGAAGAAAAGAAAAGGCTTACTAATATAGTAAGAAAATATTTGCCAGAAAATTATGGAATAATTGTAAGAACAGCAGCCGAAAATCAGCCAGAAGATAAAATAAAAAATGACATAGAGCATACATTAAACAAGTGGAAAAATATATCAAAATTATATGAAGAAAAACTCGAGAAAAATAATTATCCTAAAATTATATATAAAACACATGGAATAATAAAAAAACTATTATTAGACTTAATAGATAAAGATTTAAATGAAATTGTTGTTAACAATAAAGAAGAATTTGATTATGTAGAAAAAATTATTAAAGAATTTGAAGCCGATATCAAGATAAAACTATTAGAAGATATTGATTTAGTAAATGATAACTATGAATTGTCAAAACAAATAGAAAAGTCTAATAAAAGAAAAATTTGGCTAAAATGTGGAGGATTTATTTCGATAGATAAAACAGAAGCATTAACAGCGATAGATGTAAACTCTGGTAAGTATATAGGAAAAGATAATGTTGAATCCACAATATTCAAAGTTAATAAAGAAGCGAGTATAGAGATTGCTAAGCAGCTAAGGCTTAGAGATATTGGTGGAATTGTTATAATCGATTTTATAGATATGAAAGAGGAAGAAAATAAAGAAAGAATTATTGAAGTATTAAAAAACGAGATGAAAAAAGATAGATCAAAAATACAAGTAATAGGATTTACAAAATTAAATCTATTAGAAATGACAAGAAAACACGTATGCAGTAACAATCAATAAAAGGTTGAATATAATTAATAGATGTAGTATAATATTAAACATATGGGGATGTATTTTGGTTTTGACAGCAATTTAGAAGTATGAATAGCGAGTAGTGGATGGTTGCTTTGGCCACTATAAAAAAGCAAAATTAAATATAAATGCTGATAAAACAGAATTAGCATACGCTGCTTAATTGTAGCGACGCCTTAATTTGACTCCTACGATCAATTTAAGGTGACGACTTAGTAGGAAACAAAGCTACTTTTCTCCTTAAAAGTAGTGGGTAATAAAAAGGATACAATGCATTAAATTTGTTTATTTATTTAGTGTATTGGAAAAAAATAAATAAACTGCACTCGGAGAAGTTTATATGGAAAAATTGTTGGACAGGAGTTCGACTCTCCTCATCTCCACCAATTTTTTATTTTGCAGTAGTAATAATTAGGGAGGAAAAAAATGAATATTTATAGAACCAATAATTGTGGCGAATTAACAAAAAAGGATGCAGGAAAAAAAGTAAAAATAGCTGGTTGGATACAAACATCTAGAAACCTTGGAGGATTATTATTCTTAGATCTAAGAGATCAATACGGGATAACACAAGCAGTTGTTACAAACGAATCTAATCTGATAGAGTATGCTTCTAAAATTCCAACAGAATCAACTGTAAGTATAGAAGGAATGGTACAAGTTAGACAAGACATAAATCCTAATATGAAAACAGGAGAAATAGAAATAATTGTTGAAAAAATTGATATTCTAGGAAAAAGAACAAAAGAGCTTCCATTTGAAATCAATTCAGATAAAATACCAAGAGAAGATTTAAGATTGGAATATAGATTTTTAGACCTAAGAAACGAAAAACTTAAAAATAATATTTTATTAAGAGCGAAAGTATTACAATTTCTAAGAAATCAAATGATAGAAAAAGGTTTTACAGAAGTTCAAACTCCAATACTTACAAGTTCATCTCCAGAAGGAGCAAGAGACTATCTTGTACCAAGTAGAGTTCATCCTGGACAGTTTTATGCATTACCACAAGCACCTCAACAATTCAAACAATTATTAATGATTTCTGGAATAGATAAGTATTTTCAAATTGCACCATGTTTTAGAGATGAAGATGCAAGAGCAGATAGAGCACCAGGAGAATTTTATCAATTAGACATGGAAATGGCTTTTGCAACACAAGAAGATGTATTTGAAGTTATGGAAAAAGTAATGTACAATACCTTTTTAGAATTTGGAGAGAAAAAAGTAGGAGAATATCCTTTTCCAAAAATTTCATACAATGATGCAATGTTAAAGTATGGAACAGATAAGCCAGACTTAAGAAATCCATTAATAATTCAAGATGTTACTAATATTTTTAATAATATTGAATTTAATGCTTTTAAACAGAAAATAGTAAGAGCTATATGTGTACCAAATGGCTCAACCAACTCAAGAAAGTTTTTTGATCATATGGTAAGCTTTGCAGTAGAAGAATGTGAAGCAAAAGGACTAGCATGGATAAAAATCAACGAAGATAACTCACTACAAGGAACAATTGCTAAGTTTATAGATGAAAATACACAAAAAGACATTATGAGTCAAGTAAATGCAAAACAAGGTGATGCTATTTTCTTTGTAGTAGACGAAAAAGGAGTAGTTGAAAAAATAGCAGGAAAAATTAGACAAGAACTTGCTGTAAGGCTTGACTTAATAGAAAAAGATGTATTTAGATTCTGCTGGATTGTTGATTTTCCAATGTATGAAATAAATGATGAAGGAAAACTAGATTTTTGTCATAATCCATTTTCTATGCCACAAGGTGGAATAGAAGCTCTAAAAACAATGAATCCATTAGACATATTAGCATATCAATATGATATTGTTTGCAATGGTATAGAACTATCATCTGGAGCAGTTAGAAATCATGATACAGAAATAATGATAAAAGCATTTGAAATTGCAGGATATAGCAAAGAAACAATAGAAGAAAAATTTCCAGCATTGTTTAATGCATTTTGCTATGGAGCACCACCACATGCAGGAATAGCGCCAGGAGTTGACAGAATGATAATGCTTATGACTGACGAGCCAAATATAAGAGAAGTAATAGCTTTTCCAATGAACAGCAAAGCACAAGATCTGTTGATGGGAGCACCAGGATATGTTACTGAAGAACAATTAAAAGAAATACATATAAAAATTGATAAAAAAGAAGAGTAATAAAAACAAGCCCTCTAAATATAATTATTTAGGGGGCTTGTTTATGAAAAAAAATATATATGTAAAAATTGTACAAGACTATGAAGAAATATCTAGACATAACAAACATAGTGTTTTTAACAAAATACTATTTGTATATAAAAATTTATTTAACATAATAACAATTAAAAAGGAAAAAAACATTGTTGTTGGAATCTTACCAATTAAAGAAGATAAATTAAATAGAAAAACTGAAAAGATTATAAAAAAGTATTATAAAAAATTAAGAGAATATAAATTAGTCTTATCAAAAGAATTGATGAGAAAAGATATATTAAAAATTTTTGAAAAGTATGGTTTAGATTGTTATAAAGGACTAGAAATAAAGAAGTATTTACTTTTTAATATTCTTGAGTATATTAATTTGATTCAAAAGAAGCAATTGTATGAAAGAGAAGTTACTGTTCTTATAAATAATAATTCAGAATTTAATAAAAAAATGCTATTTGAACTAGCAAAACATACTAGATTTTTAAAAATAGTAACTAAAAAAATATATAAGTTTAGGAATATAGAAGAACAACTATATAGCCAATACGGGATAGCTGTGCAACTTTCGAATAGCTATAGAAAAAGTTTATTAAAATCGGAAATTATAATTAATATAGATTTTTATGAAACGGATATTAATGAGTATAAGATTAATAGTAATGCAATTATTATTAATCTTAATAGAAATATAAAAATTGCAAGTAAACTTTTTAATGGAATAATAATCAATTCAATTAATTTAAAACTAAAAAAAGAAATTAAAATGGGGTTTGAAAATATAAGTAATGAATTTGATGAACTAATTTTGGCTGAGAGTATTATGGAAAAGCTTGATATAAAAAGAATTAAAATAGATAGTCTGATAGGAAATAGTGGAATAATAAGCAAAACAGAAATAAAAAATTTAAAGCTTTTAAAATAATTGAAAAAACAGAAAACGCATGTTATAATATATTAGAAAAATAAAAAAACTATGTGAGGAAAAAATGAAAATCAATCCACATAAAATATTTGTAATATTTATTATTGTAGTATGCATTGCTGCAGTTAATTTAGGAGTTTTTTTTCAATTAATAAAGACAGACACAAAAGAAAACAAAAATAATAAAAAAATTGATGTTGCAAAATTGACAGAAGATTTTGCAGAAATATTTAATAATAGTATAGACTATCAAGATACAAAGCTAAATATTCAAAAGGCAAATTCACAAAAAGAACTAGTCTTTGCTGATTATAGTAAAAGAGAAACTCTAGAAGGTTATTATGAAATAGAGGCTAATATCCCTCAAATAAACATTACTTCAGAAAATGCTACAAAAATTAATAAAGAAATAAAGAGTTTGTTTCAGGAAAAAGCAATATCAATATTGTCTAAAAGAGACATAAAATATATTTATAATGTAAAATATAAAGCTTATTTAAATGATAATATATTATCATTAGCAATAATGTCAACTTTAAAAGAGGGAAATAATTCACAAAGGATAATTGTTAAAACATACAATTATAACACTGCTTCAAATGAAATAATGACTTTAAACCAATTGCTAGATTACAGAAATATTGAAAGTAAGAATGCCCAAAGCAAAATTGATGAAGTTATAAAAAATGCAAGTAATGAGGCAAAAACATATCAAAATTTAGGATATCAGAAATTTGTAAGAAATACAGAAGACTCAATGTATAAGGTTGAAAATTCAAAAGTATTTTTTGTTGGACAAGAAAAGGCTTTGTATATTTTATACCCATATGGAAATTCAAGTTATACATCAGAAATAGATATAGTGATAATATAAGGAGAAAAAATGAAAGAAATAAAAAGAATTCTAGCACTAGTTTTAATATTGGGTATCGTTTTTGCGATAAAAGTACAGGTGAAAGCGGAAGATCAAGTGGTTAGAGCTAAAGTAGTTGTTGTATATGGAACGGAAGAAGTTAAAGAAAACGAAGAAACTAAAAACATCCAAAAAGTTTCAGTAAAAATACTAGAGGGAAACTACGAAGAAGAAGAATATGACGCAAAATATTATATTAATTCATATTCAAATTATAAACTAAAGAAAGGTACTGAAGTTTATGCAAAAATAAATCAATCAGACGAAGAGATTAGCGATGTAACAATAGAGGGAATTGTAAGACAGAATTATATTATATATTTCACAATTGCAACATTAGCCTTAATAATATTAGTATTTAAGAAAAATGGTATAAAAATTATTTTATCAGTACTTCTTTCAATATTAATAATCAAGTTTTTGATAATAGATCAAATTGCATTAGGAAATAATGCTATAATTATATCAATAATTGCAACATTACTAATTGTGTTATTCAATTCTATTGTGGGAAATGGAATTAATAGAAAGTCACTAATAGTAATATTCAGTAGTATAATTGGGGTATTAGTAGCTTCTATAATTATGAGGATATTTACTAATATTTCAATACTTGAAAATAACATTATAAATACGTTAAATTTAACAGCTAATGAAAGTATTAATTATAATAGTTTGATTATTGCAAGTACAATTATTGCTTCTATGGGAGTAAGCTTGGATATTTCAAATACCATAGTAAATAGATTGAAAAATATCGAACTAGTAGAAATGAAAAAAGAGATTAAAGAAAATTATATTGAAATCTTTAACAAGTATAATAGTATAATTTTTATTTGTACAGGTATATTCTTAACTTATATTGTTACTATCAACAAGCAAGTAAGCCTACTAAACAATGAATTAATTGCATTAATTAGCTTAATTATAATATCTATACTATTGTCATCAGTAATACTAATTCCAATTACAATATTACTATATAAGTTTTTAAATAAAGATGAAAAAATATACAATACCCAATCAAAAAACATAATTAATGGGCAAAGAACTTTAAAATTGTAATAATTTATATTTGTTAAATACTAATACAAGAACAGACTAAAAGGAAATAGATAATATGAAGTTGTTAATAACTGAAAAACCATCTGTTGCAATGGAGTTTTCAAAGGCTTTAAAACAAAATGCAGTTAGAAAAAATGGATATTTAGAATCTAAAGAGTGGATTATAACGTGGTGCGTTGGACATTTGGTTACAATGTCGTACCCAGAAGCATATGATGAAAAATTAAAGTTCTGGAGATTAGATACACTTCCATTCTTACCTGAAAAGTATAAATATGAAATAATACCAGCGGTAAAGAATCAATTTGAAATAGTACAGAATCTTCTTAAAAGAGAAGATGTGGATGAAATATATAATGCAGGAGACTCTGGAAGAGAAGGAGAATATATACAAAGACTTGTATTTATGATGGCAGAGCCAAATCCCAATGCAAAAATGAAAAGGGTCTGGATTGATTCACAAACAGAAGAAGAAATACTAAGAGGTATAAAAGAAGCAAAAGATATGTCAGAGTATGATAGTTTATCAGACTCTGCATATTTACGTGCAAAAGAAGACTATTTAATTGGAATCAATTTTTCTAGGCTATTGTCAATAATATATGGAAGAAGATTAGCAAAAGAGATTAAAGAGGAAAAGGTTTCAATTTCAGTAGGAAGAGTAATGACTTGCGTTTTAGGAATGGTTGTAATAAGAGAAAGAGAAATTAGAAATTTTGTAAAAACTAAATATTATAAACTATTAGGAAAATTTGGAAATGATGAATCTCAATTTGAAGCGGAATGGAAAGTAAATGAGAATTCGAAAATGTATAATTCACCCAAATTGTACAATGAAAACGGATTTAAAAAGATAGAAGACCTAAAAACGTTTATGAATGAGCTTAGAGATAAAGAGGCAATTATTACAGAAGTAAAAAAACAAAAACAGAAAGAAAATCCACCATTATTATTTAATTTAGCAGAAATACAAAATGAATGCACAAAACAATTTAAAATAAAACCAGATGAAACATTAGAAATTATACAGAACTTGTATGAAAAAAAACTAGTAACATATCCAAGAACAGATGCAAGAGTGTTATCAACAGCAGTAGCAAAAGTTATAACTAAGAATCTAAATGGAATTTCAAAAGGATTTAAAGATGAGGAAATCCAAGGGTATATTAATAAAATGATAGAAGAAAAGTATTCTACCAATTTATTGAAGACAAAATATGTAAATGATTCTAAAATAACCGATCATTATGCAATAATTCCAACAGGACAAGGATATGAAAACTATGATTCACTTCCAGAACTTCACAAGATGGTTTATAAAATAATAGTAAAAAGGTTTTTAAGTATATTTTACCCACAAGCAGAATACAACAAAATTAATGTTGCAATAAAAGTAGGTGAAGAACAATTCTTTGCTAATGGAAAAGTTTGTATAAAAAGAGGGTATCTAGATATATTAAAACCTAAAAATATATTAAATGAATCCCAACAGCCAAAAGAAAACAATAATTTAGATATACTTTCAACATTAAAGAAAGGCGAAAAAATAAAAATAAATAACCTTGAAACGAAGGATGCCGAGACTTCTCCTCCTAGCAGATATAATTCCGGAAGCATGATATTAGCAATGGAAAATGCGGGTAAACTTATAGAAGATGAAGAATTAAGAGAACAGATAAAAGGTGCTGGAATAGGAACAAGTGCAACTAGGGCCGAAATTATAAAAAAATTAGAAAGAATAAAATATATAAACATAAATTCAAAAACTCAAATAATAACTCCAACAGAAAAAGGAGAAAAAATATTTGATATAGTTTATTCTTCAATGCCAGATATGTTAAATCCAAAATTGACAGCGAGTTGGGAAAAAGGATTGGACATGGTTGCAAAAAAAGAAATAAAACCAGAGATTTTTATGGAAAAATTAGAAAAATATATTAACTCAAAAGTTAACAAACTGGTAATAAAGATGTGAGCGACAAAAATAATAATATTATAAGAAATAAATAATTAAGAGTTGAAAATGAAAATGATGTAATATATAATAATACTGAATAATTGTACTTTATTTATATAAGGAGATAATATGAATAAAAGAGAAGATTATATTAGTTGGGATTCATATTTTATGGGAATTGCGATGTTATCAGCGCAAAGAAGTAAAGATCCATCTACTCAAGTAGGAGCATGTATTGTAAGCGATGATAAGAAAATCTTGTCAGTGGGATATAATGGAGCACCTAATGGATATGATGATGAACATATGCCATGGGATAGAGAAGGCGAATTTTTAAAAACAAAGTATGCATATGTATGTCATGCAGAACTTAATGCGATTCTTAATAATAAAGGATCCAATTTAAAAAATGCAACAATATATGTGGATTTATTTCCATGTAATGAATGTGCAAAAGCTATAATTCAGGCAGGAATAAAAGAAGTCGTATATAAAAATGACAAGTATAATGGAACAGATGTAAATATAGCTTCTAAGCAGATGCTAGATGCATGTAAAGTTAAATATAGAAAATATGAGGCACAGAATAAAGAACTGATATTAAGCCTATAATTCTTAAAATCACCTTTTACGTAAATGTGACATAATATATATCAAGTTACATAAGGGAAGGTGATTTTTATGAAGAGATATATAATAGAAGGAGGAAAAAGGCTTGAAGGAACAACCTATGTTTCTGGTTCGAAAAATGCTTCATTACCAATAATTGCAGCTAGTATACTAAATGCAGGAATTACAAAACTGTATAATGTTCCTGACATTCACGATACAAAGATGATGCTAAAAATATTAGAAAAACTGGGCTGTAAAGTTAAAAAGAATAATGGAAGAATATTAATAGATTCTCGAAACATAAATAATTATGAAATTCCAGAAGAATTAATGCAAGAAATGAGGTCATCTGTAATAATAGCAGGAGCTTTAATTTCAAGAAAGAAAAAAGCAATATTTACATATCCAGGAGGGTGTGATATTGGTGCTAGACCAATTGATTTGCACCTTAAAGCATTTGAAAAACTTGGAATTACTGTACATGAGGAATTCGGATATATTAAATGTGAAACTCAAAATTTAATTGGAACAGATATACAATTAGATTTTCCAAGTGTTGGAGCAACTGAAAACATTATGCTTGCTAGTGTATTGGCAAATGGAACAACTCAGATAATAAATGCAGCAATGGAACCTGAAATTATAGATTTACAGAATGCATTAAATTCTATGGGAGCTAAGATTAAAGGAGCAGGAAGTAATAATATTATTATAAAAGGTGTAGAAAAATTAAAAAATTTGAGTTATAATATTATTCCAGACAGAATTGAAGCAGGAACACTATTATGTATGACAGCGATAACAGGAGGAAATATAGTACTAAAAAAAGTAAATCCTGAACATATACAAACACTTCTAAATAAGTTGGAAGAAATGGGATGTAAATTTAAAATATCTAAAAACGAGATAATTATGCAGACGCCTAAAAAACTTAGACCAGTAGATATAAAAACATTACCATATCCAGGGTTTCCAACTGATATGCAATCAATTATAGCAGCGGTATTAACAGTTGCAAAAGGCACATCTATTGTTGTGGAGAATATATTTGAAAATAGATATAAATATGCAAGTGAATTAATAAAGATGGGGGCTAAAATAACTGTTGAAGGCAAAACAGAAGTAATAAAAGGCGTAAAAAGACTAAACAAATCTACAGTCAAAGCAACTGACCTAAGGGGCGGAGCAGCATTAGTTACAGCAGCATTAAATGCAAAAGGAAAAACTTGTGTTGAGAATGTTGAATATATACTTAGAGGTTATGAAAAGCTTGAAGAAAAATTGAAAAGCTTAGGAGCAAATATTACATTCTGCGATGGAGGATAAAATGTCAAAACTCAAAAAGAATAAAGATAAAAAAAATACTAATAAGAGCCAACAATATAATAGCGATAATGAGATAATTATAGGAGTTACTACAAAGCCAAAGAAGCAGCGAGTAGAGAAAAAGCCTACTCGCTCACCTAAAACCAAAAGTAAAATTGATAAAAAAGATTCTAAAAAAAATAAAAAGAGTAAGAAATCCAAAAAATTGTTAGTGTCTTTTTTCTCGGTTCTAATAATTATAATAGGAATGGCTATATATATGTTAACGACTCCGAAATTTAATATAACTAACATTGTTATAAGTGGAAATGAAAAAAATGATATAGATACATATATTAACTTATTAGAAATAGAAGTTGGACAAACTAATATATATCAAATAACAAAGAGGCAAATAGAAAAGGAATTAAAACAAAATCCATATGTTGAAAATATAGAAACAAAAAGAAAGTTGCCCAACACATTACAGATTAATATAACTGAAAGAAAACCTTTTTTTCAAGTTACTTTTGACGAAAAATATGCATATATAGATAATCAAGGCTATGTTCTTGAATATAGTGATACAAAAATGAATTTACCAATCCTAATTGGATTAGAAAGTTTTAAAAACGATGTAAACAACCCAGGGCAAAGATTAATAGACGAAGATTTGTATAAAATTAACACGGTCTTTAAAATTTTAAATTATCTTAAAAATAATAATATATCAAATGAAGTCACAAGTATTGATGTAACAGATACCTCAAATTATATTATTAATATGGACAAGGATGAGAAGATTATATATTTAGGAGATGCATCAAATATAAGTGAAAGAATGAATCTTTTAAAAACAATATTAGAAAGAGAAAATGGGAAAAAAGGGAAAGTTTTTATGAATGGGGATTCAACTAAAACTGATGTTTATTTTAGAGAAGAAAAGTAGAAAGGAGAAGAAAGGTGAACAAAAATAAAATAGCTATAGTATTAGGAATAATGGTAATGTTTTTAACGACTTCAATTGTAATACAATATAAAACAGTAAAATCAGCCAATTCTATAACTGGGAGTTCAAGCAGTGACATAGAATTAAAAAGCGAAGTCTTAAAATGGAAACAGAAATATGATGAAGAATACAAAAAACTAGAAAGTTCAGAAAAAAAACTAGAAAACAAAAGAGAGTTAGCAAGTAAAAATGATACAACGTCATCTGAAAAACAAAAGAGATTAAAAGAGGTTAATTCAGTAATTGGCTCAATAGATGTTTCTGGAAAAGGAGTAGTTATTACATTACAAGATAATCCAAATGCAACGTCTGAAACAATTGGTGGTATAGAGAATATTAGCGATTATTTGATACATGACAGAGATCTGTTGAGAATAGTAAATGAGCTAAAAAATGCTGGAGCTGAGGCAATATCCGTTAATGATGAAAGAATAACAAATACTACATCAATTACATGTGACGGAAATGTTATTTTAATAAATGGAAATAAAATTAGTTCACCATTTACTATAAAAGCAATAGGTTCACAAGAAGCAATAATTGGAGGAGTAAAAAGACCTGGGGGATTACTAGAGGAATTTGAAAGGTATGGCTTGGTTGCAGAAGTAAAAAAGCAAAGCAAAGTTGTTATAAGCAAATATAATGGAATTCTGGATTACAAATATTTAAAAAGTGAGTAGCGAGGAGATAAAGTATGAAAAAAGATAAGTTAACAATAACAATAACTATAGCCATTATAAGTATTTTGTTATCTTGCATTATGTTTATGCAATTTAAGGTTGTAAATGAAACAGATATAGCCCAGATAGAATATATGAGAAAAGAAGAACTAGATGAAGCATTAGAGGAATGGAAAGAAAAATATAAAGAAGTACATGAAAGACTAGAAGAAACAAACCAAAAGATAACTGAATATGATAGTAAAATTAATAGTAATGAAGAAGCAGAAGAATTAGTAGACAATGAACTAAAAGAAGCAAACATAATATTAGGAAATACAGATATTTCTGGAAGTGGCATAGAAATAGTATTAACAGATAATGAAGAAGCTCAATATTCAGCTTATGATTTGTTAGATTTAGTAAATGAATTAAAAGCAGCCGGAGCAGAGGCAATATCTATAAACGATGAGAGAATAATTAATTTGACAGACATAGTATCAATTTCGGAAGTATACATAAAAGTAAATAGTAATAAGATTTCATCGCCATATAAAGTATTAGCAATTGGAGATAGAACATACCTAGAAAGTGCGATGAACATAAAAAATGGATATGTAAGTACGAAGACTAAAAAAGGATATACAATTTCTATGCAAGGAAAGAATAATATAAAGATTAAAAAATATTCAAAAGATTTATCACTAAAACACATTGATAAATAAAAATAGGAGGAAATTATGATTATTTTAGCAATTTTAATTGGATGTATACTGGGGGCAATAATAGGTATTAATTCACCAATAATACCATATACATATTCATCATATTTAGCAATTTCAATAGTAGCAGCTTTAGATTCAGTATTTGGAGGTGTTGTTTCAACACAGAAAAAAACTTTTGATTTTAAAATATTTGTTTCTGGCTTTTTTGGAAATGCGATATTATCTATATTGCTAACATATTTAGGAGAAAAGTTAAATGTGGATATATATCTGGCTGCAATTGTTGTTTTTGTTGGTAGAATGTTTACTAATTTATCTTTAATAAGAAGATATTATATTGAGAAACTTGATTTTAAGAAAAAAAACAAACAAAATTCAGAAGAAAAATAAAAAAGAATATTACGATAAAATTACAAAAATATTACAAAAATATAACAAAATAGTATTGACTTTTGACGAAAAATATAATATTCTTAATGACGAAAAATATATAAAAAATTGGAGGAGTTAAATTTGGCAATAGGAGATATAATTGTCGGTATAGATATAGGCACTTCCAAAATTGCAACAGTAGTTGGTGAAGTTAATAATTTTAATCAAATAGAAATCATTTCAATGACAAAATGCAAATGCAGTGGAATTAGAAAAGGCAAAATTATTAATGAAGATGAAGTAGCCATGTCGATTGCCAAAACAATTAATGATGCTGAAGAGGAAGCTAATTTGAGAATTAATTCTGCATATATAACAATTCCAGGTAAATATGTAACAATAGTTCAAAATAGCGTAATGAAAGAATTAAAAGATAAGTTTGTTGGAATTTCAGCCAAAGATGTTAATTCAAGTTTAATGCTTGCAAAAGATATAGAAATTCCGGAAGGACAAACTATATTAGATGTTATTCCACAACATTTTATACTAGAAGATGGCAAAATAGTAGCAGATCCAATTGGAGCATTAAGTGGAAGTTTTACATTAAATGCTGAAGTTATTCTAGCAAATAAAGATTATGTTAAACAACTTCATCAAGTATTTAAAAAAGTGGATATAGAAATAGATGGAATTGTTCCATCTACACTAGCACAAAGAAATTTAATGTTAGATAATAATGAATTAAATGATAATGTTATGTTATTAGATATAGGAGCAGGAAATACAGAACTAGGAGTTTTTGAGGGAAGTAAATTTATTTATACTAATACAATTCCACTTGGTGGTGATAATATAACCAATGATATAGCTGTAGTTTTAGAAATTTCACTAGAAGAGGCAGAAAAGTTAAAAAGGCAATATGGACTAGCACTAAAATCTTTTATAGATAATGATAATTCAATAGTATTAAATAGTTATAATGGAGTTAGTAACGTAAAATCAATAAAAAGTTCAGAGCTGATTGAAATTATAGAAGCTAGAATAGAAGAAATATTTTCATTAGTTAATAAAGATATTATTTCACAGGGAATAAAAGCAAAAATAAATAATGTAATATTAGCAGGACAAGGAATTACCAATATAAGCAAAAGTGATGTTGCAGGTAAAATTGCTTTAAATATACCAGTAAAAATGTCAACAGGTAGATTAATTAGTACTGTTAAGCCAAGTTTTAGAGTAGCATATTCATTAATTAGATACATTGCAGCAAGACCTTTTGCAAAAACAGTTTCAAGCAGTATTGATACAGTAATGGAACACAATATATTAAAAACAATTATGGAAAGAATTAAAGAGTTCTTCTATAGTTAAATTATTTTTGTTATTAATTTTAAAAATATAAATAATTATTAAAATATTTCTAAAGGGAGGAAAACTAATGTTAGAATATGAAGATATGGATAATAAATCATTAGATGGAACAGCAACAATAAAAGTAATCGGTGTTGGAGGAGCAGGAAACAGTGCTGTAAATAGGATGGTTGAAGCCGGAATAAAAGGAGTAGAATTTATTGCAGTAAATACAGATAAACAAGCTTTACAAAAGGCAAAAGCACCTATAAAAATCCAAATAGGAGAAAAAATAACAAGAGGATTAGGAGCTGGAGCTAATCCAGATATTGGAGCACAAGCAGCTGAAGAAAGCAGATCTGAAATAGCAGAGGCACTAAGAGGAGCTGATATGGTATTTGTTACAGCCGGAATGGGTGGAGGAACAGGTACAGGAGCAGCAGCAATTGCAGCTGGAATTGCAAAGGAAATGGGAATATTAACAATAGCAGTTGTTACCAAACCATTTACTTTTGAAGGAAAGAAAAGACTAGCTCAAGCAGAAAGAGGAGTAGAAAGTTTAAAAGGCAATGTTGACTCATTAGTAGTAATACCAAATGATAAGTTATTACAAATTATAGATAGAAAAACCTCAATAATTGAAGCATTTAAAATGGCAGATGATGTTTTAAGACAAGGTGTACAAGGAATATCAGATTTAATTGCTATTGAAGGTCTTGTAAACTTAGACTTTGCAGATGTTAAGACAATAATGCTTAATAGAGGAATGGCTCATATGGGAATAGGTAGAGCATCTGGAGAAAACAGAGCAGAAGATGCAGCAAAACAAGCAATTCAAAGCCCATTATTAGAAACATCAATAGAAGGTGCAAGAGGAGTTATTATTAATATTACAGGTGGAAGCGATTTAGGATTACAAGAAATCAATACAGCAGCTGAACTTATTCAACGCAGTGTAGACCCAGAAGCAAATATTATTTGGGGATCTGTAATAGATGAATCTCTAGGAGATGAGATAATGATTACAGTAATTGCTACTGGATTTGAAGAAGAACAACCATTAACAAGCATTGGTGTAGAAAATCTTGTTTCTAAAGCTTGGGATAAAAAAATTAATTCAATACCTTCATCATCAGAGGGAAATAATCCTTCAAATGATTTAGACATTCCTTCTTTTTTAAGAAATAAGAAAAAATAGAAAAAGGCATATTTAATAATTTTTATAAGAGAAAATTTAAGAAATAATCTAAATTTGTAGATTATTTCTTTTTTTCTACCCTAAGATATGACAGACTTTTAACTAACACAAAATTATAATAAGAAGTATAAAAAATGGAGGTGATAGTAGGTTTTATATGACTTTATACATAGATGTTATTTTTTTAGAAAATGTAATGATGAATTATGTAATACTACTATCGACTCAAATATTAAGCAAAGAAAAAAGAAATAGGCTAAGATTAATAATATCTAGCATAATTGGAAGCTTATATTCACTTATGGAGTATATATCTAAAATTGATGTGTATTCTAATCAATTACTCAAGATTATATTATCTATTGCAATGGTGTATATTGCTTTTAAAGCAAATACTTTTAAAAAAATTATTAAGCAATTACTAATATTTTACTTAACTTCTTTTACATTTGGTGGTTGTGCATTTTTTCTACTGTATTACATAAGGCCAGAACAAATCTTGACAGATTCTGGAAAATACATATTAAAAATTGTTATATTAGGGGCTATACTTGGCTTTTTTATATTAAATTTAGTACCTAAAATAATAAAAAATAGAATAGATAAAAATATTACTATAAATCTAATAAAAATCTTTTATAATGGTAAAGCTCATATTGTAAAGGCTATGTTAGATACAGGAAATCTACTGTGCGATCCAATAACCAAAACACCAGTAGTTATAGTTGAAAAAAATGAATTAAAGGAAATGATACCACAGCAGCTTCTAAACATAAGTGAAAAAGAAATAATGTCATATAATTTTAATTATCTTAATGAGGAAATCCAAACGAGATTAAAAATAATTCCATTTAAATCAATAGGCAATGAAAATGGAATTTTAATTGGATTTAGACCAGACTATCTGGAAATGGAATTTGAAGATGAAATAATAAGTATAAAGAACGTAATAATTGGAATTTATGAAAACAAACTAAGTAAAAATAACAATTATTCAGCAATATTTGGACTAAATATAATAAATCAGGAAGAAAGACAGGTGAATTGCAAATGAATTTAATTAAACTGATAAGTTTAACATTGAAAAAGTATTTGAATAATAAGGATGAAAGCCTTGAAGTTTTCTATGTTGCAGGAAGCCAAACACTTCCCCCACCATTGGAACCTAAAGAAGAGGAAGAAATACTAAAAAAGCTTGATACAGAAGAAGACAATGTGGTAAGAAAAATGTTAGTTGAGAGGAATTTGAGGCTTGTAGTATATATAGCAAAAAAGTTTGAGAATACTGGAATAGGAATAGAAGACTTAGTTTCAATAGGAACAATTGGATTGATGAAAGCTATAAATACATTTAAAACAAATAAAAATATAAAACTTGCAACATATGCATCAAGATGTATTGAAAATGAAATTTTAATGTTCTTACGAAGAAATAATAAAATAAAAAGTGAAATATCAATAGACGAACCACTAAATCAGGATGGAGACGGGAATGAGTTACTGTTATCAGATATACTAGGAACAGATGATGACATTGTATCTAAATGCTTAGAAGATGAAGTAGATAAAAGACTTTTAAGAGCATCAATGCAAAAACTTAATTCTAGAGAAAAGAATATTATGGAACTAAGATTTGGATTTAAAAACAATGGAAATGAGAAAACCCAGAAGGAAGTTGCAGATATGCTAGGAATATCACAAAGTTATATATCAAGATTGGAAAAGAAAATAATAAATAAGATGAAAAAGGATATAATGAGTAAAACAGGATAGAAATTACGAATAGAATTTTGAATATAAAAGCATTAAGCTATACAATATATAGTTTAATGCTTTTTTGCATAGTAAGAGATTTCTCATTTCCTACTATACAAAGAAAGCTATAATTGCTATTGCCTTTGAGATTTCCTTATTCCATTCGAAACCAATAACGAAAAACTACTATCTAACTTTGGCTTTGGTGTTTTATTTTTTTACTTTGAATAATTGCAATGGGCTATGTATTATGATAAAATAATACAATAAAATTAATGGAGGACTAAATGAAAAATAGACAAGAATTAATAAGAAATTTTAGTATAATTGCACATATAGATCATGGTAAATCAACCCTAGCAGATAGATTAATTGAGATGACGGGAGTGCTATCTAAAAGAGAGATGGAATCACAGGTTCTAGACAACATGGAACTTGAGAAAGAAAGAGGAATTACAATAAAATCTCAAGCAGTTAGGATGAAATATAAAGCTAAAGATGGAAATGAATATACACTTAATTTAATTGATACACCAGGGCATGTGGACTTTAATTATGAAGTATCAAGAAGTTTAGCTGCATGTGACGGGGCAGTTCTTGTAGTTGACTCATCACAAGGAGTTGAAGCACAAACCTTAGCAAATGTATATTTAGCATTAGATAATAATTTGGAAGTATTACCAGTATTAAACAAAGTAGATTTGCCTAATGCAAGACCAGATGAAATTAAAAAGGAGATAGAAGATATTATTGGGCTTCCAGCAATGGACGCACCATGCATTTCAGCTAAATCCGGTTTAAATGTAGACAAAGTTTTGGAAAGAATAGTTACAGATATACCAGCTCCAACTGGAGACGAAAATAAGAAAACAAAATGTCTAATATTTGACTCATACTATGATAATTATAAGGGTGCTATAGCATATGTAAGAGTTAAAGATGGAAAAGTTAAAATTGGAGATGAAATAGAATTTATGGCAACAGGTAAAAAGTTTACAGTAACTGAAGTTGGATATTTCACTCCTGGAAACTATATGCCAACAAAAGAACTATTAGCAGGAGATGTTGGATATATTGCAGCTAGTATAAAAAGCTTGTCTGACCTGCATGTTGGAGATACAATAACTCTAGCTAATAATCCAGCTAAAGAACCATTAAAAGGATATAAAAAAGTACAACCAATGGTATATTGTGGATTATATCCTATTGATGGAAGCGAGTATGAAAATTTAAAAGTAGCACTTGAAAAATTACAATTAAATGATGCGGCTTTGGTATACGAACCAGAAACCTCTGCAGCATTAGGATTTGGATTTAGATGTGGTTTTCTAGGATTATTACACTTAGAAATAATAGAAGAAAGATTAGATAGAGAATTTGACTTGGGGTTAATTACTACATCACCATCTGTTATATATAAAGTACATAAAACAGACGGAACAATTATTGAACTATACAATCCATCTGAATTACCAGTACTTCAAGAAATATCTTACATAGAAGAACCAATGGTAAAGGCAGAAATATTTACACCAAAAGAGTATGTTGGAAATATAATGGAGATATGTCAAAGAAGACGTGGCATATACATAGATATGAAATATTTAGATGCAGACCGTGTTACTCTTATATATGAAATGCCATTAAATGAAATAATTTATGATTTCTTTGATAATCTAAAATCAAAAACTAAAGGATATGCATCATTTGATTATGAGTTTAAAGAATATGTTCGTTCAGAATTAGTAAAACTAGATATTCATGTAAATGGTGAAAGTGTTGATGCCTTATCATTTATTGTACACAAAGACTCAGCATATAATAAAGGAAAGAAAATGGTGGAGAAACTAAAAACAGTAATACCAAGACAGTTATTTGCAATACCTCTTCAAGCAGTTGTTGGAGGAAAGATAATAGCAAGAGAAACAATATCTGCCATGAGAAAAGATGTACTTGCAAAATGCTATGGTGGAGATATAACAAGAAAGAAAAAACTACTAGAAAAACAGAAAAAAGGTAAAAAGAAAATGAGAGAAATAGGAAATGTAGAATTACCACAAGAAGCTTTTCTTTCAGTTCTAAAATTAGATGATGAGTAAACTTAAATTTTTAAAATTTAAAGTACAAAGAGTAATCGAATAGAGAAGGTGTAAAAATGAAAAATAATAGGAATGATAATAAAAAAACTAAAAAACAATTTTCTAATATAAGCAATAGAAAGCAACAAGAAAAGAAAAACTTTGATGATCAAGTAGAAGGCAGAAATTCTGTGTTAGAATTATTAGAATCTGGAAAAGATATTAATAAAATATTTATTACAAGAGGAGAAAAACAAGGTTCTATAAATAAAATAATCGGAAAAGCAAAAGATAAAAGAGTTATAATTGTTGAAGTTGATAAAAGTAAGTTAGATGAACTAAGCCAAACAGGAAACCATCAGGGAGTTATTGCAATTGTCCCTCCTTTTGAATATTGTGAAGTTGATGATATTTTAGAAGAAGCAAAGGCAAAAGAAGAGGATGCTTTTGTTATAATACTAGATGGAATTGAAGATCCTCATAATTTGGGAGCAATAATAAGAACTGCAGAAACAGCAGGTGTTCACGGAGTAATAATACCTAAAAGAAGAGCAGCGTCTGTTAATAGTACAGTAAATAAAGCATCAGCTGGGGCAGTTGAACATATGAAAATTGCAAGAGTTAATAATATAAATGAAACTATTAAGTACTTAAAAGAGAATGGACTTTGGATAATAGGAACAGAAGGACAGGCATCAGACTATTATTATGAAAAAGATTTAACAGGACCAATTGCACTTGTAATTGGAAGTGAAGGAACAGGAATGAATAGACTAGTATCAGAAAATTGTGATATGCTTGTGAAAATCCCAATGATGGGAAAAATTACATCATTAAATGCATCTGTTTCTGCAGGAATTATAACATATGAAATAGTTAAGCAACGAATGAAAAAATAGTTGAAAAATTGTACATAAAAATATATAATGTAATAAATCAATAGAGTATGTATTACTCAAAATTGGAGGTTTATATGAAAAACAAAAGAAGTATAATAATTATATCAATTGTAGTGTTAATTGCTTTATTGGCAGGAATACTTTCTTATTTATATTTAAAAACAGATATATTTAAAACTAATCAACAATTATTTTATAAATATTTGCTTAGCAATGAGATGATGAAAGATAATGGGCTGAACAAAGCATCAACATTATTCGAAAGAAAGAAAAAATATAATAATACAGAAAATGGAAACATTCAGATTTCTTATGGCACAAATAATGCAGCAAATGTAGCAGATTTGCAAGAACTATTTAAAATAAACTATCAATTAAATTCCAATGTTCAAACAAAACAAAGTAATGGACAACTTGATTTGATTTCAAATAATCAAAGTATATTTAAAGGAAGTTTTATAAAAGATGTTAATGTTTATGGAATCTTTTTAGATAAAATTACAAACAGGTATTTAAGCGTTGAGAATTCAAATTTAAAAGAATTTTTAAAAAAACTCGGAGCGGCAGATGTTAGTGATTTTCCTGATTCTATACCAGAAATTGATATAATTGAATTATTAAAAATTGATGATGAAACACTTAATTCACTAAAAACAACATATACAACAATAATAGAACAAAATATAGATAAAGAACACTTTTCAAAAAGTAAAAGTCAAGACGGATCAACAGTATTATTAATGACACTAACAGATTCTGAAATTTTAAACATAGAACAAAAATTACTTGAAACAGCCAAAAATGATGATATATTAATTAATCTATTAGTGAATAAACTTAATTCTGTAAATTATAAACTTTCTTCAGATACTGTAAAAAATAAAATTCAAGAAATTATTAATAAAACAGCAAATAAAGAGACTAAAAATACAGAAGCATTGAAAATTGAACTTACTGTTCAAAATAAAACTGCAAAGAAATATAAAATTACAACCATTACAGATAATGATTCTAATTTGCTAGAGATTAGTTTTGAAAATAATAAAATGATAATGCATTTAGTTACCACAAATAGTAATTCTAGTTTGCAAGACGATATAACTTATGTTATTATAAAAGAAGATAATGGAAGCAATTTAGTTTATACTATAAGTGCTAACTCTCAAAAAAATAATTTAAATTATAGTTTTAATGTTGAAATAAATAATTATTTATCAAATAATGTTGGAATAAACTTAACACAGAATATTAATTCAGATAATTTTGTTGCAAATATCAAGTATAATAGTAATATTATGTTTTCAAATAATGTAAAAATTGAAAATTTAACAAATGATAACTCTGTAAAACTAAACAATATGACTCAAGAACAAATTAATGGAATATTAACTGCATTAGTTCAAAGATTTAACCAGGTTTATGGAAACCAGATTGAAACTGCTATAGCAGGTTTTAAAATGTCAGGATTAAAACAAATAACGGAGGAATAATAAATGGAAGAAAATAAAACATTCTATATTACTACACCTATTTACTATCCTAGCGGAAAGTTTCATATAGGTACAGCATATTGTACAGCTTTATGTGATAGTATAAAAAGGTATAAGAGCTTAAGAGGATATGAAACATATTTATTAACTGGATTGGATGAACATGGACAAAAGGTTCAAACAGTAGCAGAAAAAAGAGGCTTATCACCACAACAACACGTTGATGAAATGGCAAAGCAAGCACAAAAACTGTGGAAGTTAATGAATATACAAAATAATGACTTTATTAGAACAACAGAGGAAAGACATACAAAAGTTGTAGAAGAAATATTTGATAAATTAATGGAACAAGGTGACATATATAAAGGAAAATACGAAGGACTATATTGTATGCCTTGTGAGACATATTTTACAGAAACACAATTAGTAGATGGAATGTGCCCTGATTGTGGTAGAGAAGTTGTAAAAATGGAAGAAGAAGCATATTTTTTCAATATGAAAAAATATCAAGAAAGATTAGAAGAATTATACAGAGAGAACCCAGACTTTATTGAACCAGAATCTAGAAGAAATGAATTATTTAATAACTTTATAAAGCCAGGACTAGAAGATCTATGTGTTACGAGAACATCTTTTGACTGGGGAGTAAAGGTAAAAAAAGATCCTAAGCATGTTATATATGTTTGGTTAGATGCTCTTGTAAACTACATAACTGCACTTGGATATGGAAGCGACAATGATGAACTATTCAAAAAGTTTTGGCCAGCCGATTTGCATGTTGTAGGAAAAGATATTATAAGATTTCATGGAATATATTGGCCAATATTTTTAATGGCACTAAATTTACCATTACCTAAAAAGATATATGCACACGGATTTATAATGATGAAAGACGGAAAAATGTCTAAATCAAAGGGAAATGTTGTTTATCCAGAATTGTTAATAAATAGATATGGTTTAGATGCAACTAAATATTTTCTATTTAAGGAATTTCCTTATGGACAAGATGCAGTATTTACACCAGAAGATTTTGTACAAATTTTTAATTCAGACTTAGCAAATGACTTAGGAAACTTATTAAATAGAACAATTGGAATGATAAATAAATACTTTAACGGAATAATACCTTCATATGATGGTATAAAAAACGAAGTAGATAAAGAAATAGAAGATTTTGCAATGAATCAAATTAAAAAAGTTGAAGAAGAGATGGACAAATACAGAGTTTCTCAAGCACTTCAAGAAATATGGAAATTAATATCTAGAGCAAATAAATATATTGATGAAACAATGCCATGGGTTCTAGCAAAAAATGAAGAATTAGAAAAGTTAGCTTCTGTTATGTATCATTTGGTGGAGAGCTTAAGAAAAATAGCTATATTGATAAAACCTTTTATGAATGAAACATCAGATAATATATTAAATCAATTAAATTTAAATGAAGAACAACTTACTAGTTGGGATAGTCTATATAAATATAATTTAATAAAAGATAATAAAAAGATTACTTCAAAAGGAATACCACTATTTGTTAGATTAGAACCAGAAGAAGAGATTAATTATATAAAAGAAGGAATGAAAAATGGGTAAGTTATTTGTAATAGATGGAACAGATGGAAGCGGAAAACAAACACAATTAAAAAAACTACAGGAAAGATTAGATAAAGAAAAAATTGCTTACAAACTAGTTAGCTTTCCAAATTATGATGATCCATCATCATCACTTGTAAAAATGTATTTGTCAGGAGAATTTGGAGAAAATGCTAAAGAAGTTAGTCCTTACATTGCTTCCACTTTCTTTGCTGCAGATAGATATGCAACATATAAAAGATATTTAGAAAAATATTATAATGAAGGAGGAATAATATTAGCAGATAGATACACAACAGCTAATATGGTTCACCAAGCAGGAAAAATTAAAGATGAGGTAGAAAGAGAAAAATTTTTAAATTGGCTATGGGATTTTGAATTTGGAATATATGGACTACCAATACCAACAAAAACTTTCTTTTTGAATATGCCTCCTGAATATGCATTAAAATTAATGGAGAATAGAGAAAATAAATTTACTCATCAAACTAAAAAAGATATACATGAAAGAGATAAAAATCATATAATTGATGCATATAATGCAGCATGTGATTTAGTAGATAAGTATAATTGGTATGAAGTTAAATGTATTAAAGAAAATGAAATTAGAACAATTGATGATATTCACGAAGAAATATATAAAGAAATACAAAAATATATAAAAGAGAGCTAGAAATGGAAAAAATAAAAGAGATTTATACAAAATATAAAGAAGTAATAAATTATTTAATATTTGGTGTTCTTACAACTATAGTAAGTATAACTGTAAAGTATTTATTATTATTTACAATTTTAAATGCAGAGAATGGAATTCAACTTCAAATTGCAGTTATTATTTCTTGGATTGTAGCATGTACATTTGCTTATGTAACAAATAGAATTTGGGTATTTGAAAGTAAATCAAAACAGATATTTAAAGAAGCACTAAAATTTTATATTTCAAGACTTACAACATTAGGACTTGAAATGTTATTAATGTTTATATTTGTTACAGCACTAAAATTAAATACTGATACATGGGTAGTTATCTGGACACTTGTAACTCAAGTTATAGTAATTATAGGAAATTATATATTAAGTAAAATAATTGTATTTAAAAATAAAGAAAAAGAGGAATAATAAAATGAAAAAGATTTCTATTGTAATACCTGCATATAATGAGGAAGAAACAATACCATATTTATACGAAAGATTAACAAATTTAATAAACAAAATAGAAAACTATGAATTTGAAGTATTATTTGTTGATGATGGAAGCAAGGATAAAACACTAGAACAAATAAAAAAAATAAGAGAAAATGATAATAGATTTTGTTATGTAACTTTTTCTAGAAATTTTGGAAAAGAAATAGCAATGATTGCCGGAATGGATTATGCTACAGGTGATGCAGTTATATTTTTGGATGCTGATTTGCAAGACCCACCAGAATTAATTCCAGAATTAATAAAATACTGGGAAGAAGGATATGATGATGTATACGCAAAAAGAAGATCAAGAGAAGGAGAAACATTCTTTAAAAAGTTTACATCAAAAATGTATTATAAAGTCTTACAAAGTTTAACAAGAATAGAAATACAAAAAGACACAGGGGATTTTAGGCTACTAGATAGAAGATGCGTAAATGCATTAAAAAAATTAAGAGAAACTCAAAGATGTTCAAAAAGCATGTTTAGTTGGATTGGATATAAGAAAAAAGAAGTATTATTTGACAGAGATGCAAGAATTGCTGGAAAAACTAAATGGAATTATAAAAAACTAGTAGACTTAGCAATAGATGGGATAACATCATTTACAACATCACCATTGAGAATATCAACATATTTGAGTATACCAACTTTCTTAATGTTATTTGTATATTTTATATATGTTATAGTTAAATCAATTGTAATAAGTGAACCAATTCAAGCTTTTCAAGCAATAATCTTATTAATATTATTCTTCTCTGGAATTCAAATCTTATTATTTGGAATAATGGGAGAGTATTTAGGAAGAATATTTAATGAGACCAAAAACAGACCATTATATTTTATTGATGAATATAATGGAAAAAAAGAAATGAATGATAATTAAAGCAATAAATATATTAATTATCAGCCTTAAAAACATACAAAAAATAGGTTAGATAAAGTAATAATTTATAATTTTAAATTTGGTATAAAACTATTGAAAATTGAACTTTCTTATGTAATAATAAAAACAGTTAATAAAAGTAAAAGACAACGCAAGAAAATATAAAAGGAGAAATTACAAATGACAAAGCTTGTAACGACTGAGAATGTAACACACGGTAATTTAATAAAAGAAAAAAGAACAGAAAACAAAACTGCTTTAGTTTGTGTATATAAAAAGAGATGGACAAAATAAAATTCATCTCTTTTTGCGTTGCAAAAATAAAAAAGGAGGAAAAGAAAAAAATGAAACTAACCAAAAACGAGAAAGGAATAACATTAGTTGCTCTAATAATAACAATAATAATACTTTTGATATTAGCAGTAGTAAGTATAAGAGCAATAAAAGATGGTGGAATACTAAGTAAAACCCAGACAGCAAAAGAAGTATATTCAGAAGCAGAAGAAAAAGAAAAAATACAACTAGCAATAAACCAAGCAGCAATAGATGGAATGGGAACAATAAACAAAGCTCCACTAGAAACAGCATTAAAAGAGCGATTTAAAGACGATTTTCAAATAATAAAAGAAACAGAAGAATACTTTGAAGTAAAAATAAAATCAAGTGGAAGAATATACACAATAAACAAAAATGGAAGTATAGATAAAGTAAAAATAGGTAAAAAAGGAGAAAGCTGGGCAAATAATGGAAATGGCTCATATACAAAAGGAGATGAAACAGTAACAATAGGAGATACATATACAAATGGCGAAGTAAAATCTAAATTAGAAGCTGAAGGCGTAAAATGTAAAGATGGCTCATATACAGGAGAATGGGAAGTAATAGGAGTAGAAGATGACAAAATAAAACTAGTTTCAATGGGACCTGCTCAATCGTTCAAGAAAACATTAGGATATAATGATCCAGTAGCTGTAGCAGCTGTACCAGCGGAAGATGAAAGTAATAATTATACGGACGAAGAAGTTTTTAAAAGAGCAGTATACTCATATGCACATGCAGTAGACACATTAAATAAAGTAGCAAGTGAAACCACAGGAATAGAAGGAGCAAGAAGTATAACACTAGAGGACATCCTTGAAATACTAGATAATGCAGGATGCGGAATAACAAAAGAAGAAATGAATTCGAACTATGGAAGAGAATATACTTATAACTATGCAAATTCAAAGGGCAAAACATTTGTAAATGAAAGCGGAGAAATAGTGAAGATTGATTCAACTGAAAAAAAAGTACAATTAAAATGGACGTATTTTTATTTTTATTTAAGCTACAAACAGGAGGAAGCAATTAGAAGTTTAAAAAAAGGATATTATTGGCTTGCTACGCCATGTGTTTCTTGTGGCTCTAGTTATGCGAATTTTTACATATACAGCATTGAAGGTGACAAGAAGTTTAAACCAGACTGCTTGTACAAAACTGACGGTAGTCGCTATACGGAACAAATGTTTGTTCGAGCCGTAATTTATATCTAAAAGGGCGTTGTCGGGCTTGTGTGTCCGAACACAACATTTGCAAAAAAAATAAAACGATGTAGTAAACATGAAGCTATATCGTTTTTTATTGTATAAAAAAATTTAAATTATAGAAAGGATGAAATCCATAAAACTATATATTTGTTCTCTTTATAAAAAATATAATATTTTAGGCAGCACGAACAATTAATTTTTTATTCAATTTTATATATTTTTTGTCAAAATTATGAATAAAAAAATTCCTCAAACAAATAATAAAAACAACAAAATAATTAAGGAGGAAATATATGAAAGCAACAGGTGTAGTTAGAAGAATAGACGATTTAGGGAGAATAGTTATACCAAAAGAAATTAGAAAAACCTTAAGAATAAAAGAAGGAGA
>CAKOYB010000008.1 GCA_934130435.1 uncultured Clostridia bacterium | reverse complement strand
AGAAAAATCAGAGCAGAAAAGAAAAAAGATGATAGTCCAAAAAGTTTTCCATCAGTCGGAATCAACTGGTATCCAGGCCATATGGCAAAAACAAAAAGGCAAATAACTGAAGATTTAAAATTAATAGATGTAGTAGTTGAAATACTTGATGCACGTATACCGGTTTCTAGTCAGAATCCAGATATGAGAGAACTAACAAAAAACAAGAAAAAAATATACATATTAAATAAATGTGATTTGGCAGATGAAAAAGAAACTTTAAGATGGGAAAACAAATTTAGAACCAAAAGTTCTATTGCAATTAGTTGTGATTCAAACTCAGGCAAAGGAATTAATAAAGTAGAAAAAGCTATAATAGATTTAATGCAAGAAGAGCAAGAAAAAAATAGTTTAAAAGGAAGAACTGGTAAACCAATAAGAGTGCTTGTTTTAGGAATTCCAAATGTGGGAAAATCCTCTTTTATAAACAGAATTTCAAAAAAATCAACAATGATAGTAGGAAATAAACCAGGTGTTACAAAACAAAAACAATGGATTAGATTATCAAATAATATAGAATTATTAGATACTCCAGGAATATTATGGCCTAAATTTGAAAATGAAAATGTTGCTCTTAACTTATCTTTTACAGGGACTATTAAAGATGAAATTTTACCAAAAGTAGAAATAGCATATAGATTATTGAAATTCCTAATTGAAAATTACAAGTCTAATGTTTTAGAAAGGTACAAATTAGATGAAAACGAAATTGAAGAAATATTAATTAGTAATAATGAAGAAAACTTTAAGATTTATGATATAATGTGTTTAATAGGAAAAAGGAGAGGGTGCATTGTATCTGGTGGAAATGTTGATGATAATAAAGTATCAAATATAATATTAGATGATTATAGAACAGGAAAACTAGGAAGTATAACATTAGAAAAGGTGGAAAATTAAATGGAAGAAACAGACGTAAATCAAATGTCTCCACTTATATGGGCATATATGGGAGATTGTATTTATGAAAGATATGTAAGAGAATATTTAGTGACAAATACAAAATATAAACCCCATAAATTACATATAGAAGCTACAAAAATTGTTAAAGCTTCTGCACAAGCATATATACTACATGAACTAGAAAAAGAACTTTCAAACGATGAAAAAGAGATTGTTAGGAGAACAAGAAATACTCAAAATCATCATTTACCTAAAAATGCTACGGTGCAAGAATACATGTATGCAACGGCGTTTGAAGGATTAATAGGATATTTATATTTAACGAAACAAAAAGAAAGATTAGAAGAAATATTAAAAAAGTGTTTAAAAGTATTTTTGAATAACAAAGGAGAAAAATGAAAAATATAATACAAGATGCAAAACAGATGATATACCATTCATCAATAGTTAAATATGTTAGTACCGAAAAAATAGAGGAAGCATTCGGAAAAATAACTGTTTTTAATACTCAAGAAGAGCTTTTAATGGAACATGGAAGCGATGAATATAAAGATGAAAAGTTAGAAGGTTTTAATAGAAGCGATGGGAGTTATTTAGGAATATATGCTACTCCACACACAGTTATTCACGAGGTGCTTCACGGAATATCAAGTGAATTTGATGAAAATGGACATAGAACTAAAAATGGATTAATGGGAGACGATGTTAAATTTGGATTTGCAAACCAAATTAATGAAGGAGCAACTGATTACTTGGCTTGTAAAATAAGTGGAGAAAAGCCAAGACATTATATACAAGGGCACAAATTATTTAGTAAGTTAGAGCCAATGCTTATAAAATACACAAATGATCCGGATATATTAATGCAAATATACTTACAAAACGATGTAGAGTTTTTGAAGGACTTTTTGAACTATTTTGGAAAAGAAAAAACATTTGAAAATTTATATTTGAAATTTTTATATATGAAAGATGAACAATTAAATGAAATGCTAGAAAGTGTTGATAAAAATTTAAATAAATTCATAAAAAGAAGAAATAGAAAAGAGAAACATGATAGGCTTTTAAATAAATATAGAAATTTATTTAAAAGAAAAAAAGAAATAAAATTTTTGCCAGAAGGAAATAGGACAACTAATAATTTACACAACGAATTTGTAAAAAAATATCAATATGAAGGATATAAATATCCTTATATTGATAATACAAATAACCACCAGAGAGAGAATAGAGAGGATAGAGAACAAGAAAAGTAAAATGATTTTAGCTTAAGTTAAAAGTATTGACAAAACAAAAAAAAATTGTTAATATTAATAAGCATTAATAATGGCCCCTTGGTCAAGCGGTTAAGACGCCACCCTCTCAAGGTGGAATCATGGGTTCGATTCCCGTAGGGGTCACCAAAACTATAAAATACTAGAGTATCAATGATTATATAATATAATCTTGATACTCTATTTTTACAATTAACAACTTTTTAACAACTGTAGTCCTTTAGATAAGCTTATAATATAAATGATGATGAATATAAAATCTTTTAAGATAATATTATTAAATAATAATGTTATTTAAAAGGATTGATTTTTTTGAGAGATATTAGTAGAAAAAGAAGAATGAAAAATATGCTTATAATATCAACAGCAATATTAATTGCTTTAGCTATAAGAATTGCTTGGATTCAGTTTGTAAATGGAGAAGAACTACAAACAAAGGCATATGCTCAACAAACATTAGACAGAAAAATTAATCCTAAAAGAGGAACTATTTATGATTCAAATGGAAATGAACTAGCAGTTAGTAGCACGGTATATACAATAACCGTAAATCCAACAAATATAAAAAAAGAAGATAAAGAAAAAGTTTCAAGAAAATTAAGTGAGATTTTTAGTTTGGATTATGATAAAACCTTTAAAAGGGTGAGTAAAAGAAGCTCAATAGAGACGATAGCACGAAAACAAGAAAAAGAAAAAACAGATGAATTGAGAAAATGGATGAATGAGAACAATATAACGACAGGAATTAATATAGACGAAGATACAAAAAGGTACTATCCATATAATAGAATGGCTTCACACATAATTGGCTTCTGCGGGAGTGATAACCAAGGATTAGGAGGAGTAGAAGCAAAATATGATAATATATTAAAAGGAGAAAAAGGAAAAATAACGAGAGTAACAGATGCATCTGGAACAGAAGTTGAAAATACAACAGAGCAATATGTTGATGCAATAGATGGAAAAGATATTGTAATGACAATTGACATGGGAGTACAATCTATAGCAGAAAAATACCTGGAAGAAGCATGTATAGATAACAAATGTACTGATGGGGGAAATGTAATAATAATGAACCCTAAAACAGGAGATATATTAGCAATGGTTACGTATCCAGGATATGACTTAAATAATCCATACCAAATAAATAATGAGGATTTA
This sequence comes from uncultured Clostridia bacterium, assembly GCA_934130435.1. Taxonomy (GTDB): domain Bacteria; phylum Bacillota; class Clostridia; order TANB77; family CAG-508; genus HGM13634. The sequence continues at coordinate 47,774 of CAKOYB010000008.1, read as the reverse complement.
AAAAATGTATGGGATTCTATTTCAGAAAAAGAAAAATCTGAAGCAATGCAAGCTATGTGGAGAAATAAAGCAATAGCAGATACATATGAGCCAGGATCAACTTTTAAATTAGTTACTACATCAGCAGCGTTAGAAGAGGGAATTACTACACCAGACAAAAAAGGAGAGTTTTCTTGCAGTGGAAGTATAACAATTGCAGGAACAAGAATAAGATGCTGGAGATACTATAGGCCGCACGGAAGTCAAAGTTTAAGAGAAGCACTTATGAATTCATGTAATCCAATTTTTATTGGGTTAGGACAAAAATTAGGAGTAGAAACATATTATAAATACTTAGAAAAGTTTGGCTTTTTAAGTAAGACAGGAATTGATCTTCCAGGCGAAGCAAAAGGAATATTTTTAGATAAATCAAAGGTTGGGCCTGTTGAATTAGCAACAATATCATTCGGCCAGAGATTTGAGGTTACACCAATACAAATGATAACTATGGTTTCAACAATAGCTAATTATGGAAATAGAATGAAACCAAGATTGGTAAAAAGAATCATTGATACACAAAAGAATGAAGAAGAAAATATAGAACCAGAGAATACAGGAAGAGTTATTTCAGAAAAAACAGCAAAAGATATCCTGAGCATGATGCAATCTGTTGTGGCTGAAGGCACAGGAAAGAATGCAAGAGTAAAAGGATATAATGTCGGAGGAAAAACAGGTACTTCAGAGGATGGTGTTAATACAAACAAATATGTAACATCATTTATAGGAGTAGCACCAGTTTCTGATCCAGAAGTTACAATACTAGTAACATTATATAATCCGACAGGAGAGGGAGGACACCAAGGAGGTGCGTGGATAATTTTAACAACACACAATAAAGCTATATTGAATTGGTATTAAGTATATGGTAAAATGTTTGTAAAAGGGAGATAAAAAATGAAAAGATATAAATCAAGTGAAATAGAAGAACTAGCAGAGATACTTAAAAAAGATGGTGTAATCAGTGTTCCAACCGACACGGTATTTGGTGTATGTGCACGTATGAATTCAATAAAAGCACATGATAACCTAGTAAGAGCCAAGAATAGACCAGCTACTAAATCATTTCCTATTATGTGTGCAGATGAGGAGCAGATAAAGAGCATTGCTATTGTGAATAAAAAGGCAAAAATACTTATTCGAGAGCTGATGCCTGGACCTATTACTTTGATATTAGAAAAAAAACCAGAAATACCTGAATATGTTAATAACGGAGGAGCCACAATAGCCGTAAGAATGGCAACTTCAAAACAACTAGAAGAACTTATAAGAAAGACTGGAAGTCCAATTTTTATGAGTAGCGCTAATAAAAGTGGGGAACAAACTTGCACTAATCTAGATGAAATAGAAAAAGCATGTCCAACAATAGATGGAATGTTGGATGGAAGTGTATCATTCGGAAAAGAAAGTACAATAATAGATTGTACTTCAAACACAATAAGAGTTTTACGACCAGGGCCAATTTCAATTGAACAGATTATGAAATGCTTAGAAAATAATATTTTATAATATTAGTATAGGGAGAGTTAAAATTGAAAAATCAAGATAAAGTAATGAAATATTTAAATAATATAGAAAATCCATATATTATGAAGAATGAAAATATGAATGTCAGAATAGAGTATTCTGACAATAATAAAACTTTTAATGAGTGTATGCAAAATATATTAAAGACGAAAAGAAAAATTATTAATACTTAAATAAAATTAAATACATTTATTGTAAAAAAACAAGTGATATGATACTATAAAACAAAAAGGAGAAAAATATGAAAATTTTATTTATAAACCATTTTCCACTAACAGGATCAGGAAGTGGAGTGTATACGGCAAACTTAGCTAAAAGCCTTACAAGAAAAGGAAATGAAGTAGCCATTATTTTCCCAGAGAATAGAAACAAATACGAGAAATATGAAAATATAAAGTTGTTTCCAGTTTTCTTTAAAAATAAAGAAGAAATAAAAAATGAGGAAGCCGTTGATATGAACTTTCCATGTTTTACAACACATCCAAGGAGTACATTTAATTTTAGAGAAATGACAGAAAAACAAAGAGAGAATTATGAAAGAGTTTTTTACCAAAAAATAAATGACGTAATAAAAGAATTTAAACCAGATGTTGTTCATGCTCAACACGTATGGACTTTGGCAGGAATAGCATCAAAATGCTGCAAAGAAAACAATATACCATTAGTAATAACCTGTCATGGAACAGACTTAATGGGGATAAAAGATGAAAAAGAAAGAAATGAAAATTGGGGAACAACATGGGCAAATGAAGCTATTGAATATGCAAATACGATAGTGACTATTTCAAAAGACAGCAACAAACTAATAGAAGAAATTATTCCAGAAGTTAAAGAAAAAACTTTATGGATCAGAAACGGTGTTGATAGCCATGTGTTTTTTAAAAATGATAAAATAATAAAAAAAGAAGTATTATCAAGTTTAGGAATAGATAAAGACTTTGAAAACATAGTAAGCTTTGTAGGAAAGTTAACAACATTTAAAGGTGTAGATATTTTATTAAATGCAATAAAAGAATATGAAGATAAAGATACTATTACTATTATTGCAGGTGATGGAGAGCTTAGAGAAGAGCTAGAAGAACAAGCTAAAAGATTAGAATTAAAAAATGTAAAGTTCTTGGGAAACCAATCACAATCTAAATTAAACGAAATATATAATATTGCCAAATGTTCTTGTGTACCATCAAGAAGAGAACCATTTGGTTTAGTTGCTGCAGAAGCTATGCTTTGCGGAACACCAGTTATTGCAACAAATGAAGGAGGCTTACCAGATTTTGTAACACCAGATGTAGGAATATTAGTGGAAAGAGAAAATCCGAAAGAACTTGCAAATGCAGTAAGCAGCATAATAAACAATAAAGTTAAATTTGATAGTAATCATATAGCTGAAAAAATTAAAGAAAAATATTCTCAAGATGCTTTAATAGATGAATTTATTAAAGTATATAAAAATGCTCTAAATGGCAAAAACAATTAGTTTTTTATTTATTAAGTTTTGAATTATAGAAAGTTTGAAATCACCCAAACTATATATTTTTATAGTTTGGGTGATTAAACTATTATTTTTTTTGTTATATAATTACTCCACAAGCAATTTTGGTTCCAGAATTCCCACTTGGCTGAGTTGTGAAATCATCAGGAAGATCATGAATTATAATAACTTTTCCTATAATTTCACTTATTTTAAATTTATTTGTTAAGAACTTAGAATATGCATACCCATTGTTTTCTAATAATGGTGGAAAATCACCAATATGAAAAGGATGAGGACACATATTTAAATTTAAATGGCCTTTAGAATTTTTAAATTCATCTGTTTTATCACCAGTACAAGAATTTCCCTCATGAATATGAAAACCAAAGAATCTTCCTTTACAATTAGTATTTGATTGTGGTAAATTACTAATTTTTGCAGTAACTAAAACACCTTGCGAGGTTTCTTTAAAAAGCACTGTTCCGGTTATTTTTGGAAACATTTTGCCACCTTTAATATTAGCTTTAGCGCTAGTAAAAAATTTCTTAAGCATAAAAAAACACCTACCTATAATTTATTATATTAAATTAACTCAAACAAAGTGAAAGTAAAAGAAAATGACTATTGAGTATACTAACTAAAACATTAATTTTGACATAAATTTTTTTAAAATTTAATAAACTTAAACATAAATAGTTTAAACTTAGAAAGAATGGAATGAAAATTAATGGCAAGAAAATCTAAATATACTCATGAAGAGTCTAAAAGAAATATAAAAGTATGGTCTGCTGCGTTGTATATTAGACTTTCACAAGAAGATGAAGATAATGGAGCAGAAAAACAAGAAAGCAATAGTGTAACAAGCCAAAAGATGCTATTAAAAGAATTTGTCGATACACATGATGATTTACATGTGTATGATACTTATATAGACGACGGATTTACAGGAACTGATTTTAATAGACCATCATTTCAAAGACTATTAGAAGATATGAAAAATAGAAATATCAATTGTGTAATTGTAAAAGATTTATCAAGACTTGGAAGAAATTATATAGAAGTTGGAAATTATATAGAGCAAGTTTTTCCATTATTTAATATAAGATTTATTGCTATTAATGATTTAGTAGATAGTTTTAAAAATCCAGCAAGTACAAATACAATTTTAGTACCATTTAAAAATTTAATTAATGACGAATATGCAAGAGATACGTCAATTAAAATAAGAACATCATTGAATGGAAAAAAGAAAAAGGGTGAATTTATTGGAGCATTTCCATCTTATGGATATATAAAAGATCCTAAAAATAAAAATAAATTGATTATAGATAAAATGGCTGCAGAAATAGTGAAAAAAATCTTTGATTGGCATGTAAATGAAGGATTAGGAAAAATTGCAATATGTCATAGATTAAATGACATGGGAATTATTAATCCTACAGGACATAAGAAAATAGAGTTGAGACAGAATTATAATAATTATGCTAGTAAAAATGACGAATATACATGGATACCATCTACAATACGAAATATTTTAACTAATGAAGTGTATATTGGCAATACAATTCAAGGAAAAAGAAGAGTGAAAAGTTACAAAATACATAAAACAGAACTGGTTCCGAAAGAAGAATGGATAAGAGTAGAAAACACTCATGAACCAATTATAGATAAAGAAATCTTTGAAAGAGCACAAGATATAAATAAAAAAGATATTAAAGTATCTCAAAAAACGGGAGAATTATCTATATGGGCAGGACTTCTAAAATGTGCAGATTGTGGTAGAGCAATGAATAAAAAGAGTAGTACAAATAAGAGTGGCAACAAATATGAATATTATATCTGCAGTACATATAGAAAAAAGTCAAATAATCTATGTAGCAAACATACTGTAAAAGCAGATAAGCTAGAAAAAGCAGTTTTACGAGCTATAAATTTGCACATAGATTTATTGATAGATACTGAAAAAATTATAAAACAAATAAATGATGGTTGCTACTCAAATACTAAGAATGAAAACATACAAAATATGATAATTTCAAAACAGAAAGGTATATCTAGAATATCTAATATCAAGAGAACTTTATACGAAGATTGGAAAGATGGAGATATAACAAGAAACGAATATTTAGAATATAAAGCAAAATATGAAAATGACATTAAAAATTTAAAAAGAAATATAGAAAGACTGGAAAATGAAAAGAAAAAATATAAAAGTCAGGAAATAACCGAAAATGAGTGGATACAAAAGTTCAAAAAAGAGAAAAGCATAACAAAATTATCAAGAGATATAGTTATAGAATTAATAGAATGTATTTATGTACATGAAAACGGAAATATAACAATAATATTTAAGTTTGAAGATGAATTTAAAAAATACTTAGAATATGCTAAAAACAATAAAAATCTGTTAGTAAAAGCAGTATAAATTTGTGTTGTTAAAATAACTCAAGGAGGTGCTGTTGCAGCACCGGTAGCAGGTCAAATTTTAGGAGAAGTAATACCATATCTCGAGCTAAAAGAAGATAATGAAGAAACTAAAGAAGAAGTGAAAACTGTAACGGTACCAGATATTAAATATAAATCTATTAAAGAAGCAGAAAAACAATTAAAAGAGCTTGGCTTAAAAGTTAAAGTAGATACAAATAATGAAGATATAGATAAAGAATCTATTATAACTTCTCAAATTCCGAGTGGAGGAATACAAGTTAATGAAGGAAGTACGGTGAAAGTAAATATAAAATAAAAAACACTGTACAAAAATATAAAATAATTATATAATTATAAAAGCAAAAAATAATCTTTAATGAATTTAATTACATGAACGGAGGGATTTTTTTGATCTTAAAAAAATTGTTAATAGGAATCCAAGGGATAAAGTTTAAAGGAGATTTAAATACAGAAATATCAGGGGTTGAGTGCAATTCAAAAGAAATAAAAGAGAATAGTATTTATGTGGCTATACAAGGATATGACTTTGATGGAACAGAGTTTATTAATGAAGCAATATTAAACGGAGCTAATTCGATTGTTATACCAGATACTACAGATTTTAAGAAAATAAAAATACCAAATGAAATAAATATAATAGCTGTACCAAATACAAGGTTAGCTTTAGCATTGATTTCTTGTAATTTTTATAACAATCCTTCTAGACAAATGAAATTAATTGGAATAACTGGAACAAAAGGAAAAACAACTACTAGTTTTATGATAAAGGCAATACTAGAAAAACAAGGAATCAAAGTTGGACTTATTGGAACTATTGCTATATACATAGGTGATAACTGTATTAAAAAATCAGAAAGAACAACTCCAGAAAGCAATGATTTACAAAAAATACTAGCAAAGATGTACGAAGAAGGCGTAGAAGTTGTTATAATGGAAGTTTCATCACAGAGTCTAAAGCTCGACAGAGTTGAAGGCTGCGATTTTTATGCAGGTATATTTACTAATTTTTCAGAAGATCATATTAGTGAAAAAGAACATCCAGATATGAATGATTATTTTAAATCAAAATTAAAACTATTTAAAACATGTAAGAAAATATACACAAATGCAGACAATTTATATACAGCAAAATTACCAGATATTATAAATGACAAAGAAGTTGAAACATATGGAATAGATAATTATTGTAAACTGGTTGCAAAAGATATAACAGTTACTAATACATATGCAGATTTTAAAATAAAAATATACGATAGAAACGAAAGAGTTAAAGTATCTATTCCAGGAAGATTTAGTGTATATAATGCACTTGCCGCAATTTCTATAGCTAAATTATTTAATATTGATACAGAAAAAATGAAAGAAGCTTTAGAAAATGTTAAGGTTCCAGGAAGAAGTGAACTTATAGAAAATAAACTAGATTTAAAAATAATGATAGACTATGCACATACGCCAGAAAGTTTAGAAAGTATTTTAAAAACGGCAAAAGAATATACAACAGGTAGAGTAATATGTGTATTTGGATGTGGAGGAGACAGGGATAAACATAAAAGAGCAACTATGGGAGAAATTGCAACTAAGATTGCAGATTACACAATTATAACATCAGATAATCCAAGAACAGAAAATCCAGAAACTATAATTGAAGAAATAGAAGCAGGAGCAAAAAAATGTAAAGGAAGCTATGAATGCATCACGGAAAGAAAAGAGGCAATATTTAAAGCAATAAAAATGGCTAACAAGAAAGATCTTATTATATTGGCTGGAAAAGGTCATGAAACATACCAAGAAATAAATGGGAAAAAAATTGAATTTGATGAAAGAAAGATTATAATAGAAGGAACTGAAAAAATAAGGAAGAATAATAAGAAAAAGAAAAATTAAATCAAAAGAGGAGAATAAAATGAATTATCAAATTAAATTACTATTACTATCGTTCTTTGTAGCTTTAGTAGTAGCAACTATAATAATACCAATGCTTCGAAAATTTAAAATTGGACAGATTGAAAGAGAAGATGGACCACAAAGTCACTTAAAGAAAAAGGGAACTCCAACTATGGGGGGAATTATTACACTTATAACATTAATAGTAATGTCTATTTTTATATTTATTGAATATAGAGAAGTATTACCAGAAGTTACTAAGAGCTATATTATTTTAGTTTTAGTTTCAGTGGGGTTTGGAGTAATAGGCTTTATTGATGATTTTAAGAAGTTAATATTAAAAGATACAGTTGGATTGAAACCAGCATATAAAATGATAGGTTTACTTCTGATTTCTGTAACATTTGTTATATTTTTACTACAATCTTTAAATATCAAAACAGATATCATAATACCATTTATAAATAATTCTATAAACATTCCAGTATATTTATATATACCTTTTGTTATTTTTGTTATGCTTGGAACAACAAATGCTATCAATTTAACAGATGGCATAGATGGACTCGCAACAAGTGTGACCACAATAATAATTGCATGTTTAACTGTTATTGGTGTTATAAACCAATGTGAAGAAGTAGTATTTTTAGGAAGTATTATATGTGGAGCAAATCTTGCATTCTTATTATTTAATATGTATCCAGCAAAAATTTTTATGGGAGATACTGGCTCATTATTTTTAGGTGGGGCTATTGCAAGTATGGCAATATATCTAAAGAACCCTTTAATTTTATTAATAATAGCTTTAGTTCCTATTGCAGAGACAGTGTCAGTAATCATACAAGTTGCGTATTTCAAAAAAACAGGAAAGAGAATATTTAAAATGGCTCCATTACATCATCATTTTGAATTGTCAGGCTGGAACGAGAATAAAATTGTAACAATATTTAGCGTTATCACATTAGCTCTATGCATAATAGGTGTATATTCAATCTAAGAGAAATGCTATTTATTATAGAATGGAGGTAAAAATGGCATCAAGAACTGAAAAGGAATTATCAAATCGAACTATAGATTTTCCATTATTAATAATAGTTCTAATAATGTTGTCCTTAGGAATAGTAATGGTATTGTCAGCTAGTTCTCCAACTTCATTATCAGAAACAGGAAGTAGCTATACATATGTAAAAACGCAAATATTAAGTGCTATTATTGGACTTATTGGAATGTACATTGTTTCTAAGATTGATTATAGAACTTATAGGAAATTTTATAAGATTATATATATAGCTGTTGTGGTTTTACTTGCATCAGTAGCAGTTATTGGATATTCAGCAGGGGGAGCAAAAAGATGGATTAGGATAAAAAGTTTTAGCTTTCAACCTTCTGAACTTGCAAAGATTGGTCTAATAATATTTTATGCAGAATTACTTACGAAGAATAAATCAAGAATAGATAAACTATGGGGAGGCTTCTTTTATCCATTTTTATTTCTTGTACCAGTTGTTGGAATACTTGTTGTAGTACAAAATCATTTAAGTGCTACACTTTTAATAGTAATGATAGTATCAATAATGATGCTTCTTGCAGGTAGCAAATTTAGATATTTTCTAAACTTTGGAACTATAGGCATAATAGTTGGAGGAATAGGACTATATGCTGTAGCAAAATTTACTGGAAAAGGTTCATTTAGACTAGATAGATTAGTAACTTTTTTAAATCCATTTGCAGATACGAAAGGAACAGGTTGGCAGGTAATACAAAGTTTATATGCAATTGGCTCTGGAGGATTATTTGGAGTAGGTCTTGGAAACAGTACTCAGAAATATTTATACTTACCAGAAGCTCATAATGACTTTATATTTTCAATAATTGCAGAAGAACTAGGGTTTATTGGAACATTAGCAGTAATAACATTATTTATTTTGTTTATATGGAGAGGCATTTTAATATCAATGAAAGCAAAAGATATGTTTGGAAGTTTAGTTGCAGCTGGAATAACTACTATGGTGGGACTGCAAGGAATTATTAATATTGCGGTAGTAACATCATCTATGCCAAATACAGGAATGCCATTGCCATTCTTTAGTTATGGAGGAACAGCATTATTAATTTTATTATGCTCCGTGGGAGTGTTACTTAACATATCAAGATATTCAAAAAATTAGAATAAGAATAAGTTAGAAAAATAAAGGAGAAATTTATATGAAGGCAATTATAGCAGCTACAGGAACAGGAGGACATATAAATCCGGGAATAGCAATAGCTAATAAAATAAAAAAAGAACAGCCTGATTCTGAGATATTATTTATAGGCAGTGGAAGAGGACTAGAAAAAGATTTGGTTCCACGTGCTGGATATAAATTAAAAAATATAAATTCATACGGACTTAGCTTAAGTAATATTAAATATATTTTTAAAACAATAAATGGATTTAAACAAGCTAAAAGTATAATAAAAGATTTCAAGCCTGATGTAGTAATAGGAACAGGTGGTTATATATGTGGACCAGTTATAACAGAGGCTAAAAAACTAGGGATACCTACTATTTTGCATGAAAGTAACGCATTTCCTGGAAAAGCAGTTAAAATGTTAGCAAAAAATACAGACATTATTTTGGTTGGATTTGAAGCGGCAATAGAAAAAATAAAAAAAGCAAAAAAGATTGTCTATACAGGTAACCCAACTAAGATTAAAAAAATTAATTTTTCAGAAGAAGAAAAAAGAAAAATTATATCAAATTTAGGATTAACCGAGCAAAAACCAATATTGTTAGTTTTTGGAGGAAGTCAAGGTGCAAAAGCAATTAATGATGCCTTTTTAAAAGCTATAAAGCAAAGAAAAGTTAAGTTATACCAAATTATTTGGGCTGCTGGACCGGTACAATATGAAATAATAAAAAAAGAATTAAAAGAAAATGATATTGATATAGACAAAATAGAAGGAGTAAAAATTGTTCCATATATTTATAATATGGAAGAAATAATGAATGTTGTTGATTTGGCAATGTGCAGAAGTGGAGCTATAACAATAACAGAAATAGCTAAACTTAGAAAACCAGCAATTTTTGTACCACTTCCAAATGTATCACAAAATCATCAAGAACATAATGCTAGAGTATTAGAAGAACTAGGAGCAGCTAAGATTATATTAAATAAGGACCTAGAAAAAATTGACCTAAATGCATATATAGAAAATATAATATTAGACAAAAATAAAATTAACGAAATGGCTAAAAACCTAGAAAAAGTGTCTGTTGAAAATGTAGAAGACAAAATATATGAACAAATAATTAGTGTTATTAAAAAGTAAGTATTTAAGTTACATACAGGTTACACTATATTTAAGTTTTTATTACAAAAGTAAAAAAAGAATAAAAAGTGATTATAAAAGAGAAAAAAATGTAGAAATTTGTAACTTCCTTGAAGATTATGCGATGAAAATTACTTGAAAACTATACATAAAAGATATATAGTAGTAATTGCTTAGTCTTAGAAAAGAAGGGAGAGAGTAATGAAACATTTCTATGGAGGGACTTTTATAAATCCAGAAAAATTAAAAGCAATAGGAATAGAATATCCCGTAAAATTAGAGTACTATAGGACTAATAATGAGTGCAAAGAATCTAATAAAACAAAAGTAAAGTACGGAATAGAAGTTATAAAAACTTCATACACAAAAGAAGATGTAAATGTTGAAACAAGTCAGATACCTAAAATAATAGAAAGTGAAACAATAGTTAATAGAATACTAGACATTTTAAAAGAAAACTTAATAACACCAGTATCAGCTGAATACATAGTAGAAGATTTATTAAAAGAATTAGTATAAAGAGCAAATTTTTGCTCTTTTATTTATATAGTAGGAAATGTAAAATTTCCTACTATATAAATAATGCTATAATCGCTATTGCCTTTGAGATTTCCTCATTCCATTCGGAAATTCAAATCAGCGATAACAAAGGGCGACTAAATTCGCTTTGTTTTTGTATAGGAAAAATCGAAGATTTTTGCTATACAAAAAGGTTAAGTTACCTTTATAATAGAAAAAATATAGTTTTATATTATTTTGCTGTTTTCACTTGAAACTTTTTTCTATATAGTATAGAATCTATTAATAATAAAATTGAAAGGAAGAAAAAAATGGCAGATAAGTTAATAATTGTAGAATCACCGGCAAAAGCAGGAACAATAAAAAAGTTTCTAGGTGGTAGTACAAAAGTTGTTGCATCAATGGGACATATAAGAGATTTACCAAAATCAAAATTGGGAATAAACATAGAAAATGACTTTGAACCTGAGTATATAAACATTAGAGGAAAAGCAAGTTTAATTAACTCATTAAAAAAAGATGCTAAAAACGCAAAAAAAGTTTATCTTGCAACTGACCCTGACCGCGAGGGAGAAGCAATTGCATGGCATTTAGCATATATATTAGGCATTGATGAAAAATCAAAGTGTAGAGTAACTTTCAATGAAATAACAAAGGGAGCTGTTCAAGAAGCAATAAAAAATCCTAGAACTGTAGATAAAGACTTAATTAATGCTCAACAAGCTAGAAGGGTCTTAGATAGAATAGTTGGATACAAAATAAGTCCAATACTTTGGGCAAAGGTTAGAAAAGGCTTATCAGCAGGAAGAGTTCAATCAGTAGCAGTAAAACTTATTGTAGATAGAGAAGAAGAAATAGAAAACTTTAATAAAGAAGAATATTGGAATATATATGCAACATTAAAAAAGAACAAGCAAGAGTTTAAAGCAAAGTTATCTTCAAAAAATGGTAAGAAATTAGAAATAAACAATAAAGAAGAAACAAATAATATACTAAATGAAATAAAAGATAAAGAATATATTGTAGAAAGTGTAAAAAATTCAACAAGAAAAAGAACACCAGCACCTCCATTTACAACTAGTACAATGCAACAAGAAGCATCGAGAAAATTAGGATTTACATTAAAAAAGACAATGTCAGTTGCACAAACACTTTATGAAGGAGTAAAAATTGCAGGAAAAGGCAGCATAGGACTTATAACATATATGAGAACAGATTCAACAAGAATTTCAGAAGTAGCAAGAGAAAACGCAAAAAAGCAAATAGAAGAAAATTATGGTAGTGAATATTATAAAAATAGATATTACAAGAAAAATGCAGAAGCTCAGGATGCGCACGAAGCAATTAGACCAACATATATAGATTTAAAACCTAATGATATAAAAGAAGACTTAACAAATGATCAATACAAATTATATAATTTAATATATAATAGATTTTTGGCTAGTCAAATGTCTGAAGCAATATATGATACCGTATCAGCAGAAATAAGTGCTGGAGACTATATTTTTAAAGCAAATGGACAGACACTAAAATTTAAAGGTTTTATGGCATTATATGTTGAATCAAAAGATGAAGAAGAAGAAAAAGAAGAAGTAGGAGATATTCCTAAACTACAAGAAAAGGAAAAAGTTGAAAAAATAAAAACAGAAGGAGTGCAGAGTTTTACTCAACCACCACCAAGATATACAGAAGCAAGTTTAGTAAAAGCATTAGAAGAAAAGGGAATAGGAAGACCTAGTACATATTCTCCAACTATTACAACAATCTTAGAAAGAAATTATATTGAAAAAGAGCAAAAACAATTAATTCCAACAGAACTTGGAAAAGTTGTTAATAAACTTCTTACAGAGAATTTCGAAGAAATAGTAAATGAAGAATTTACTGCAAATATGGAAACAAAGTTTGATGAGATTGCTATAGGAAAACAAGAATGGAAATCAGTAATAAGCGATTTTTATGGACCTTTTGAGAAGCTACTTGAAAAAGCAAATAAAGAGCTTGAGCATGTAAAACTAGAAGAGGAAGTTTCAGACGTTCAATGTGAAAAATGTGGCAGAATGATGGTTGTTAAATATGGAAGATATGGAAAATTTTTAGCTTGTCCTGGATATCCAGAATGCAAGAATGCAAAACCAATTATAGAAACAATAGATGTTCCATGTCCAAAATGTGGAGGAAAAATAGAAATACGAAAAAGCAAGAAAAAACGTAAATTCTATATTTGTGAGAATAATCCTAAATCTTGTGATTATATATCATGGAATAAACCCAAAAAAGAAAATAATTCAAAAACAGAAAAAGAGTAATTTTAAATTACTCTTTTATGTTATTAAGTACAAATTTATAAGAAATATGATATAATAGAAAAAAATATTTAAAGAGGATATAAATGGGAAGTGTAAAATGGACAAAAGAACAGCTACAAGCCATAGAAACAAATGGAAATAATATATTAGTAGCTGCTGCTGCAGGTAGTGGAAAAACTGCAGTACTTGTTGAAAGAATTATAAACAAAATAATAAAAGAAAAAATAAATATAGATCAAATTTTAGTAGTTACATTTACTAATGCTGCTGCTTCAGAAATGAGAGAAAGAATACTGGATGCAATTTATAAGAAAATAGAGCAAGACTCAAACGACTTACACTTACAAAAACAAATCACGTTACTTTCAAAAGCTAGTATTTGTACAATAGATTCATTTTGCTTAGACATAGTTAAAAGTTACTTTTACGAAATAGACATTACACCCAATTTTAGAATAGCAGATAATGCAGAGCTAGAACTATTAAAAATGGAAACAATAGACGAAATATTTGAAGAAAAGTATGGAGAGTATGATAAAGATTTTCTAAAAGTACTAGAAATGTATACAAAATATCAAGATGATACACCATTAAAAGATCTTATTATATATATATATAACTACATTCAAAGTTGCCCATTTCCAAATAAATGGCTTAAAGAGATGACAGAAAAATATAATATTAATAATAGTAATAATACAGATTTTGAAAACACGCAATGGGGTAAAATTATTATTAATGAAGTAAAAGAAAAGTTAATTGGATGTATAGAAAGTTTAAATGGAATTGCAAAAGAACTGCAACGTTTTCCAGAAGTAAAGAAATATTGGGATGTAATTAACCAAGACATATACGAAATAAAAAAGATAATAAATACAAATGGCTGGGACAACATATACAACTGCCTACAAGAGAATATTTTTACTAAATGGCCAATAGATAAAAAAGTTACAATAGATATAAAAAATGTTGCAAAGGAAAAAAGAGATAACATAAAAAAACAGTTTAATAAAGCAAAAGAATTAATAAATTGCACATCATGTCAGGCATTTGAAGACATAAATGATATGTATGAAACAATTTGTATATTAGCAGAATTAGTAGAAGAATTTTCAACTAAATTGATTAACAATAAAAAAGAAAAGAATATTCTCGACTTTAATGATATAGAACATTATGCATTAGATATACTAATAGGAAAAGATATTATAAATGAACAAAATAAACATACAAGAGTTGCATTAAAATACATAGATAAATTTAAAGAAATAGCAATTGATGAGTATCAAGATTCTAACTTAGTTCAAGAGTATATTTTAACAGCTATATCTAATGGAAGAAATATTTTCATGGTTGGAGATGTTAAACAAAGTATATATAAATTTAGACAAGCGCGTCCAGAACTTTTTATAGAAAAATATGAAAAGTATAAAACAAATCAAGAAAATGAGGATGATTTAGGAATAAAGATCCAACTATTTAAAAACTTTAGGAGTAGAGAAAATATTTTAAATACAACTAATGCAATATTCCAAAGCATAATGTCAAAAGAATTAGGAGATATTGAATACGACGAAAATGAATATTTAAACTTAGGAGCTAAATTTGAAGATACAAAGTTAGAATTGGCGGCTAGAAATACAGACATTGATATTATAGAAACAAATTATATCCAGGATGAAAATAATGAAGAACCTATACAAAATATTGAGCTTGAAGCAGAGTATGTTGCAAATAAAATAAAACAAATAATAGATTCTAATCAAGTTGTTTACGACAAAAAAGTAGGATACAGAAAGGTGACATATAGAGATATTGTTATTTTATTAAGAGCAACTAAAGATAGAGCAAACTATTTTGAAAAAGAAATAATCAAACTAGGAATGCCTGTGTTTAGTGATGCATCACCAGAGTATCTAGATTCAATTGAAATACAAACAATAATTAATTTACTAAAAGTAATAGACAACCCAATGTATGATATACCACTAGTTTCTGTTATGAGAAGTCAAATAGGTGGTTTTTCAGATAATGACTTAATAAAAATCAGGATAAACAATGATAAATCAACCTTTTATGAATCATTAATAAATTATAAAGAAGATGACTTAAAAGAAAAAATCAATAAGTTTTTAAATAATATTGAAACTTGGAGAGAAAAAAGTCATTATCAAACATTAGATGAATTAATATGGAATATATATACAGATACAGGATACTATAATTATGTTAGTTTAATGCCTAACGGAACACTAAGACAAGCAAACTTAAAAAGCTTATTTGAAAAGGCAAAACAATATGAAAATGCTAGTTTTAAAGGAATATACAATTTTATTAATTTTATAGATAGATTAAAAAACAAGAGCTCAGATTTATCAGCAGCTAAACTTGTAGGAGAAAATGAAAATGTAATAAGAATAATGAGCATTCATAAAAGCAAAGGACTAGAATTTCCAATAGTTTTCTTGTGCTGCAGTAATAAGCAGTTTAATATAAAGGACTTAAATGGACCAATAATATTACACCAAGATTTAGGAATTGGAGCAAACTATATATCATCTGAGAGTAAAATTCAATTTGAAACCTTAGCAAAACAAGCAATAAAAATAAAAACTAAAAGAGAGATTATATCTGAAGAAATGAGATTATTGTATGTTGCATTAACTAGAGCTAAAGATAGACTAATAATAACCGGAACAGGAAAGGATGTAGAAGAAGAGTTAAAAGAAAAAGAAGAAATCTTAGATATATATCAAGAAGAAACAAAAATTAATAAGAACGTAATAGAAAAATATAAAAGTTATTTAGATTGGATAGAACTTGTATACTTAAAGGATAAGAATGATATTTTTAACTTAAGTATTAATAAACCAAAACAACAAAAAGAAGAACAAAAAGAAGAAACAATAGATCTTAAGAAAATGAGAAATGATAAAATAGATCAAGACTTAAAACAAGAATTGGAATGGGAATATAAACATAAAGAAGCAACAAAAATTGAAACGAAGACATCTGTTAGCAAAATAAAATCAAAAAATATGAATAATATAGTTACATTAAAAGAACCAGCATTTTTGAGATCAGAAGATATAATTTCACAGGCACAAAAGGGAACAGTTATGCACTTATGCTTTCAAAAACTTCCATTAAAGGAAGAATACTCTATTAAAGAGATTGGCGAATTTATTGAAAAATTATTTGAGAATAATATAATAACTGATAAAGAAAAACAATCAATCGATTTAGAACAATTGCAAAATTATACAAAAAGTAGTATATGGAAAGAACTATTAAATGCCAAAAATGTTTATAGAGAACAGCCATTTTATATTAACATAACAGCAGATGAGATATATAATAACAATATAAAAGAAGAAATATTGATTCAAGGTGTTATAGACTTGTACTATATAAACAGTAATGATGAGATTATACTTGTGGATTATAAAACAGACTATGTAAAATATGAGGATGAATTAATAAAAAAATATAAAGAACAATTAATGCTATACAAAAGAGCATTAGAAAGTGCATTAAATAAAAAAGTAAGTAAAGTTTGTATATACTCAACATACTTAGGAAAAAGTGTTGATATTGACAAAAGACAAAATAATATGTAAAATATAAAAAAATAAAAGGAACGAATATCAATGGAAAGAATGAAAGTTTTCTTCAAATACGTAATTATAATAGCATTATTTTGGGTTTTCTCAAATTTGATAATATATGTATCAATAAATG
Organism: uncultured Clostridia bacterium; assembly: GCA_934130435.1. Lineage (GTDB taxonomy): Bacteria > Bacillota > Clostridia > TANB77 > CAG-508 > HGM13634. Next base: position 30,524 of record CAKOYB010000008.1, on the reverse strand, counting down.
GAACGTATAAACACATTGATGTGCAAATACCTACTAATATACCTAGAATAATAATTAAAGATAGTAAAGCAACAAGAATAAATGGTTATGTAAAAGGAAGTATAAAAAATAATACAAATGATATAATAAATAAGAAGTATCTAAAAATTGAATGCTATTCAGAAAGAAATATTAAGTTAGGAACAAAATATGTAACAATAGAAAACCTCGAACCAAACAAGGAAAAAGAGTTTGAGATGTATTTTAAATTTTCAAATGTAAATTATGTAATTTTATCTACTACAGATAACCCTACAGATGCAACAGAAGAAGAGTTTTTATCCGAAGCGGTTAGTCCATATATTATTGTGGGAACATTGATATGTTTGTTTTTTATATAAAATAAAACAAACTACTTGAAATAATAAAATAAATGTAATATAATTGTAACGAATTTGTAATAAAAGATATCGTTACAATTTTTTTAAAACTTGAAAGGAAAGATGAGAATGAAATTTGGCTTTGGTCAAGACATTGGAATAGATTTAGGAACAGCAACCGTAATTGCCTTTGTAAAAGGAAGAGGTGTTGTTTTAAGAGAGCCATCTGTGGTAGCAGTAGATAGCAATACTGGAGACGTATTAGCTGTTGGTCAAGAAGCTAGAAAAATGCTTGGAAGAACACCTGGAAATATAATAGCAACAAGACCATTAAAAGATGGAGTAATTTCAGATTATACAGTTACTGAAAAAATGCTAAAATATTTTATAAACAAAATTGGTGGAAAATCAATATTTGCACCAAGAATAATGATATGCATACCTTCTCAAGTAACAGAAGTAGAAAAAAAAGCAGTTATAGATGCTGCTTCACAAGCTGGAGCAAGAAGAGTATATCTAATTGAAGAACCAATTGCAGCGGCTATTGGAGCAGGATTAGATATATCAAAAGCATGTGGAAATATGATTGTTGATATAGGTGGAGGAACAACAGACATAGCTGTTATATCACTTGGAGGATCAGTTGTAAGTTCTTCTATCAAAATCGCTGGAGATAAATTTGATGAAGCAGTTGTAAAATATATAAAAAAGAAACATAATATAATAATTGGTGAAAGAACAGCAGAAGAACTAAAAGTAAATATTGGCTGTGTATATCCAAAAATTCAAGACACAGAAATGGACATAAGAGGAAGAGACTTATCAACGGGACTTCCTAAAACAGTAACTATTCATTCAAGCGAGATGCTAGAAGCTCTTATAGAACCGGCTATGATGATAGTGGAAGCAGTTCATAGTATTTTTGAAAAGACACCACCTGAACTTGTTGCAGATATAAGTGATAGGGGAATTTATATGACTGGCGGAGGAAGTTTATTAGATGGATTAGATAAGTTACTAGAGGAAAAAACAGGTATAAATGTTATGATAGCAAGAGATACAGTATCATGTGTTGCATTAGGAACAGGAAAAGCTTTAGATAACTTAGATGTGCTAGATGGCAGAAAAAAAAGGTAAAACAATAAATACAGACAGAACCAATTGGGTATACAATTAAAGTTCTGTCTATTTTAAATTAAGGGGAGAAAATGAGAAAGGTAGCTTTTTATACATTACGGTTGCAAAGTTAATCAATATGAAACAAATGCAATTGAACAACAATTCTTAAATAATAATTATCAAATAGTAGATTTTCATGAATATGCTGACATATATTTAATAAACACATGTACAGTAACTAGCATAGCAGATAAAAAGTCAAGGCAAATATTAAGAAGAGCGAAGCAACTAAATCCAAATTCAATAGTAATAGCTACTGGATGCTATGCACAAGTAGGAAAAAATGAATTAGAAAAAATTAAGGAAATCGATTTAATAGTTGGAAACAATGAAAAGGGAAAAATATTAGATTATATTAATGATATACAAGAGTCTAAAATACATATAAAACAGATGCTAAAAGACGAGGAATTTTTAGAATTTGGAAGTGTAACATACATAGAAAAAACAAGAGCAATTATAAAGGTTCAAGATGGGTGTGACAGATTTTGCAGCTATTGTATAATACCATATGCAAGAGGAAAAGTACGTAGTAGAAAAATAACAGAGGTAATAAAAGAAGTAAAAGAACTAGCAAATAAAGGTATAAAAGAAGTTGTAATTACAGGAATACATGTTGCATCTTATGGAAAGGATCTAAATAATATTGGATTAATAGATTTATTAACAGAAGTTAATAAAATAGATGGAATAGAAAGAATACGATTAGGCTCATTAGAGCCAACTATAATTACAGAAGAATTTACTGATAGACTGCAAAAATTAAGTAAAATATGTCATCATTTTCATTTATCATTACAAAGCGGAAACAATGAAACATTAAAAAGAATGAATAGAAGATACACAGTTGAACAATTTGAAGAAGTTGTTAAAATACTAAGAAAAGCATTCTCAGATGTTATTTTAACAACAGATATTATAGTAGGATTTCCAGGTGAAACAGAAGAGGAATTCGAAGACACATATAAATTTTTAAAGAAAATTAAATTTTATAAAATGCACATATTTAAATATTCAAAAAGAAATGGAACAAAAGCAGCTGTTATGAAAAATCAGATAAAACCAGAAATTCAGGAAGTAAGAAGTAAAAGGCTAATAGAACTTTCAGATTTTAATGAAGCGGAATATAATAAAAAATATGTAAATAATACAGTACAAGTTTTATTTGAAGAACAAAACAGTGAGATAGTAAAAGGGCATACGCAAAATTATTTGCTTGTTGAATGTAGAAATCATAATAATGAAGAATTACATAATAAAATGAAAAATGTAAAAATAGTAAGTAGTAAAAAAGAAAAGCTAATTGGAGAAATTTTATAAAAAATATGTATATATATAATTTAATAGTGCATTCTTAAAAGGTGAAAAAACTCTTGCATTTTCAGATTGTTTATGTAATAATTGGTGTTATAAAAATGTAATCATAATTTAGTTATAAAGGAGGATTTTATGGAATTAAAAGGAACAAAAACAGAGAAAAATTTAATGGAGGCATTTGCAGGAGAATCTCAAGCAAGAAATAAATATACATATTTTGCAAGTAAAGCAAAAAAGGAAGGATATGAACAAATTGCTGCAATCTTTCAAGAAACAGCAGATAATGAAAAAGAACATGCAAAAATGTGGTTCAAATTATTAAATAATGGTAGTGTACCTTCAACAGTAGATAATTTAAAAGCAGCAGCAGATGGAGAAAATTTTGAGTGGACAGATATGTATGATAAAATGGCAAAAGAAGCAAAAGAAGAAGGGTTTGATCATATAGCATTTCTATTTGAAGAAGTTGGAAAAATAGAAAAAGAACATGAAGCAAGATACAAAAAACTATTAGAAAATGTAGAAAACGAATTAGTTTTCTCTAAAGATGGAGATAGAATATGGAAGTGTAGAAACTGTGGACATATAATTATTGGAAAAAGTGCTCCAGATGTTTGTCCAGTATGTGAACACCCTAAAGCATATTTTGAAATAAAAGCAGAAAATTACTAAAAAAATAGTAAATGAATTTAAGGCAAACGCCGGATTCATTTACTATTTTTTTATATAGTAGGAAATTTCCATTTCCTACTATATAAAAAATGCTATAATCGCTATTGCCTTTGAGATTTCCTCATTCCGTTCGGAAACTCAAATCAAAGGGCAACTAAAGTCGCTTTGTTCTAATTTCTTCATTAATACTATTTTTCTACTATTGGGGGAATGAAATTTTCAATTGCTTCTCTAAGTTTTGGATGGTTAATAACAAAATGAATAGATGGACTATTATCTTTTGAAATCATTACCCACTTTTTTTCACAAATAGAAATTTGTATATTTCTAAATGCATTATTTGAAGTATTAGAAAAAGTATAATTTGAATTCTCATGTTTATATTTTTTAGTTAATTCTAAGTGCTCTAAATACTCATCATATGTATAATAGACTTTAGATTCACAAAAGCAGATTGAAAGCGAAAGTGAAAGTGGTGCATTTTCAAATTCATCTTTTGAAATGCTAAAAATTTCATCTTGAATTGTATTAGAAACTAAAAAGTTACTGATGAGTTGTCTTTGTTTTTCTACACTACTTTGAATGTTTTTAATTTCATCTTCTGGAACCTTATTTCTCTTTAATATTCTTAAAAGTAGTTCATCAGAAATTGTATGAATAGGAAGAGAAGACAATACTCTTCTATAGTTATTATTTACTTTTAAATTTGATTCTATAAAGCTGTTAAATGAACCCTGGTTACTTTTTTTATATATTTGCATTAATGGTGTAGATTTTCTTAATAACAGCTCTGCTTTCTTTTTATAATAAGAAAGTTCATGTTTAGAACTGGTTAGATAATATTTGCCATCATTATGATAGTTGCCAATACATTCTCCGCAAAGAGCTGCAGTTCCAGAAACATAGTTTAGGTGCTTATAAAATTTGTCATTATAATCTTTTAAATAATATGGTGAAACTTGCCCTGTCATATATATAGGAATCCAACTTTCTAATCCTAGCATCATTTCATTAAATGGTCTATCAACATTATGAATTATATCCAAATGCAATCCTTTTTTTAGCATAATAGCAATTGCATACATCCACTTTTTCCCAAAGTCTAAATCTTTAGCCATATCTTCCATTGGCATGTCGCTACACATAAAAACAGAATCGGTAGATTTAGAAAGTACAGTTGCTTTGAAAAAATCTATCTCACCTTTTTTCATTTCTTCAATCCCATAATAACTTTTAAATCCAGATTTATAAAAAGGAACAAATGGAACTTTCATTTCATCAAAATGAATAGCCTTTATATATTGTTCAAGATTGAATTCATCTAAGTTCTTTAAAAAATTATTAATATAACTTGTACTTGAAGTGACATTAGAAGAAAGCCAGTTTTGTAATTTTTTATAATAAGATGTAACATCTAAAATATCTTCAACTTTACAATCTATTAAAGATGCAATTGAGCTTAAATCATTTGTAGTATTATATTTATTTACAATATATTCACATATATTATCTATGAATAGTTGAGGCTTTGATGGAAAAATACTTCCATTACGAATCTTAGAAATATAAGAAGAATCAAAACCAGTTTTTCTTGAAAGTGAAGAAATGTTTAAATTTAAAACAGAAACTAATTCATTAAAATTCTTAACAAGTTGCTCTAAATCTATATGAACATCATTTAACGTTGTTGAAAGCTTTTTATATATTTCTTCTTTTTCTCTTGGAATTTTTTTCTCACAAAAAAGTTTATATAAACCTTCTACTAATAAATTTAATTGTTTACTTCTGATATTTGGAGTTCTTTCACCATTACGATAACGACTTATAACAGTTGGAGAAAGCCCAGATATATTAGCTAAATCTTTTGATGAGCAATTTAGCTCAGAAATAAACTTATTTAGTTGTTCATTAAAATTCATAAAATCACCTTTAATTTTTTTTTCAAATTATAGCATATCATAAAAGAATGTAAGAATCAATTACCAAAAAAACATTTGAAATATTGGTAACTTTTAGTAAGAATAAAAAAAGCTATGATAGAATAAAATAAAAAAGAATAAAGGAGTTTAAATAGTGAAAAATTTAAAAAATAAAAAAGCACTAATAATTGCTTGTATAGTTATTATTGTAATTATTATAGGGGGAATAGTTATTAAAAACACTTCAAATAATACAGATTCTAAAGGAATATCTAAAAAAGAGAACTTTGAGATAAAAACAAGTGAAGCTAAATCAGTAAATCTTACAGAATTTAATAATGGACTGTTCTCAATGAAAGTACCAGAAGGTTGGAAAGTTGATGTTATTGGAGATTATATACATTATACAATAAAAGTGTATAATCCACAGGAACCAAGTTATCAAGTATTTTTTAATATGAAAACAGAAGGATATAATAAATCTCAAGCAGCTAAAAACTTTCAACAAAGATTTTATCCAGATAGCATGTTTGCTAAAAACCCAGTAATATCAGAAGAAACTACAGAAGGGTTCTATAAGATATTTAATGAGTTAGGAACAATAAATAATACAGATGCATTTAAATTTCCTACATTAACAAATTTTAATGTTATTGAAAAAATTGGAACATCATCTTTTGGAGGAGACATTTTAAGAGCAGAATTTAAAGATGAAAATGGAAAAGAAGCTGAAGGAATTTTTACTGCATATGTATATGATCCAGGACCTTATTATGTTTTTGAAAATGGTTTTTCTGGAAGTAAAGTAGACATATACTATTTAAGTGTGTATAATACCGTTTTTATAACAACACCTAAAGACAACCTAGTTGATTGGGAAGATACACTAAATCAAATGGTTTCATCATTAGATTTTTCAGAAACATTTATAAATCAATATAATAATCAACAAGATGCAGTAATGAAAACTTTTCAAAGTGTTAGAAATATATGTAATCAAATGTCAGATAGCATAATGTCTTCATGGGAATCTAGAAATGCAACATATGATAGAATGATGCAAAAACAAAGTGACGCAACATTAGGATATGAAAGAGTCTATGATAAAGATACAGGAGACATATATAAAGCATATAATGGATTTACAGATGACTATAAAGGAAATAGATTTGAATCAATAACAGATGATATGTATACAAAATCAACATCTGGATATATAGTAAAAAAATAAAAAATATACAAAAGTTAGGCTAGACAGACTCTTGAAATTTATAATCTTAAATTTCAAATAAAACTCTTGCAAATTAAATTTTCTTATGTAATAATAAAAGCAGTTAATTAAAGAAAAAGACAACGCAAGAAAAAATATAAAAGGAGAAATTACAAATGATGAAGCTTGTAACGACTGGGGCTGTAACACACACACACACACACACACGGTAATTTAATAAAAGAAAAAGGAGCAGAAAATAAAACTGCTTTACTTTGGATATATTAAAAGAGATGGATAAGAATTCATCTCTTTTTGCGTTGCAAAAAAATAAAGGAGGAAGAAAAATGGAAAAGAAATTAGCAAAAAATGAGAAAGGAATAACATTAGTTGCTCTAATAATAACAATAATAATACTTTTGATATTAGCAGTAATAAGTATAAGGGCAATAACAGGAGATAATATTCTTGGAAAGTCAGAAACTGCAAAAAACAAATATATAGAAGCAAAAGAACAAGAAAAAAATACAATAGCAGATTACGAAGAGTATTTAGATGGAAAGAATAATTCAACTTCTAAAGTAGAATACTTTACAAACTCAGCAGGAAATTTTGCACTTGCAATAGATTATGAAAAAAAAGAAATAAGGCCATATATGAAAGGAGAAAATGGAAAATTCGTATATTATGATAGCCAAAAAAATGAAATTAACGAGATAACCAAGAATACAGGGAATTCATTTAATATAAAAGTCGATGGAAATACTGTCCTAATTAGGGAAGATGCAACTGTATTAAAAACAACTCACAATGACTATGTTCAAGATGGGATATATTATCAAGATATAAATGAGAATACAGAATTAAGTGATAATGAATTATTTAAATTAAATAATTCTATTAAAGATTTGATTCAAGAATAAAGTAAAAAATATAAATATAAAAAACAGACCATTCCTTTTTATAAAAGAAATGGTCTGTTTTTATATAGTACCCAATTTTCCATTTCCTACTATATAAAAAAATGCTATAATTTGAGATTTCCTCATTCTATTCGGAAACTCGAATCGGCGAGAACAAAGGGCGACTAAAGTCGCTTGGCTCTTTAACTAAACTATTTAATTGATAATTTTATAAAAATAGTAGCATAATGGACAATATTCAGTTTCATTTTTGTATAAACTTTCATAAAATAGGTATAATCTATAATAATATATTTTTTTAATGTATTATATATTATCAATTTTACTAAGGCAATTTTAAATGCCAAAAGATGGAGGTTTTTATGAACAATGATGATAAAGAGAAAGAAGATTCTACAAAGTATGGAGAGTTTATATCATCATATTTTGCATGGCTTTCTTTAGAAGAACAAAAAAAGAGAACAGAAGAACTTTCTAACATAACAAAAAAGGATGAAGAATAAGTATATATAAAAGATTCAAAAATGGAGGCTATTATGATATATAAATTCAGCGATAGTGCTAAAAGAGCATTAGAAAATGCAGATAGCTTGGCAAAAAAAATGGGAAAAAGTTATGTAGGAACAGAACATTTGCTATATGGCCTGTCATCGGAAGAAAGTGGAATAGCATATAAAATATTAAAAAACCAAAAGATTGACAAAAATAAAATACTAGAGAAGATTTATGAAACATATGAAAAAAGTAAAAATAACATAAGTAGAATTCAGGGTTTTACACCTAAAACTAGAAAAGTTATAGAAGAAGCATATATACAAACAGAAAAAATATATCTTAAAAATATTGGGACAGAACAACTGTTGCTAGGAATTTTGAATGAAAAAGAAAATATGGCAACAAGTATATTACTAGATCTAGACTTAGATATTAAACTTGCATATAAGGATATATATAAAGTATTGGAACAAGAAGAATACTTAAATAAAACAAGAAAAAACGATAGCGGAACAAGAGGAAACAGTCAAGCGAATAATGCACTTAAGCAATATGCTACTGATCTAACTAAGTTGGCATACGAAGGAAAAGTTGATTCAGTAATAGGAAGAAATGAGCAAATAGACAGAGTTATACAAATTTTATCTAGAAGAAATAAAAATAATCCATGTTTAATTGGAGAACCTGGAGTAGGAAAAACAGCTATTGTAGAAGGACTGGCTAGAAAAATTATAGAAAGAAATGTGCCGGAAAATATGCAAGAAAAAAGAATATATAGTCTAGACCTTGCATCGTTAGTGGCTGGAGCCAAGTATAGAGGAGATTTTGAAGATAGAATTAAAAAGTGTATTACAGAAATAAAAAAATCAAAAGATATAATCTTATTTATAGATGAAATTCATAATATTGTTGGCGCGGGGGCGGCAGAAGGAGCAATTGATGCAGCTAACATTTTAAAACCAATTCTAGCAAGAGGAGAGATACAATTAATAGGTGCTACAACAATAGAAGAATATAGAAAATATATTGAAAAAGATGCAGCATTAGAAAGAAGATTTAGCCCAATAATGATAGAAGAACCAAGTATGGCACAGACTATTGAAATACTAAAAGGATTAAAAGAAAAATATGAAAAACATCACAACATAATTATTAGTAACAAAGCTATTGAAGAATGTGTAAACTTATCACAAAGATATATAACAGATAGGTTTATGCCAGACAAAGCAATAGACTTATTAGATGAAGCATCTTCTAAAGCGAAAATGAAAACATATATGCTTCCTAAAAGCATAAAAAAAGTAGAAGAGAAAGTAAATGAAATTGAAAAAGAAAAAAACGAAGCAATTGCAATGCAAGACTTCGAAAAAGCAGCACAACTAAGAGATAACGAAATTACACAAAGGAATGCATTAGAAAAAGAAAAAGAAAGATGGAGAGAAGAAAAATTAAATGATAAAATTATTTTAAATGCAAATGATATTAGAGAGGTAGTTTCAAATTTAACTAAAATACCATTAACTAAAATCACTCAAACAGAAAATTCAAAATTAAATAATTTACAAAATGAATTAAAAAGGAAAATAATAGGCCAAGACTATGCAATAGAAAGTGTTACAAATGCAATAAAAAGAGGAAGAATTGGGATAAATGATCCTAATAAGCCAATTTGTTCATTTTTATTTTTAGGTTCTACGGGAGTTGGGAAAACAAAATTATCTAGAGTACTTGCAAAGAGTCTATTCGGAAGTGAAAACAACATAATAAAATTAGATATGAGCGAATATATGGAAGCTCATAGTGTATCTAAAATAATTGGTTCACCTCCTGGATATATAGGATATGAGGAGGGAGGACAACTAACAAAAAAAATAAGAAGCAATCCATATTCTATAATACTAATAGATGAAATAGAAAAAGCACATCATGATGTAATAAATGTTTTATTACAAATTTTAGATGAAGGAAGTCTAACTGACGCAAGTGGTAGAAAGGTTAATTTCAGAAACACTATAATCATAATGACATCAAATGTTGGATCAGAATTTATTACAGAAAATAAAAAGATAGGCTTTACGAGTAAAAATTCTGAAACATTAGATAAAAACAAAGAAGTTTATAATGCACTAAAGAAAGAATTCAGACCAGAGTTTTTAAACAGAATAGATGAAGTAATTATTTTTAATAAATTAAACAAAGATGATCTAATAAAAATAATTTCAATAGAATTAGAAAATCTACAAAGTAGATTAAGTAAAAGAAGAATAACACTAAATGTTAATGAAGATGTTAAAGAGTATATATGTGAAAATGAAATTGATTCGAATTACGGAGCAAGAGAAGTAAAAAGAAAGCTACAACGACTAATTGAGAATGTTATAGCAGAAAATATGATAAATGAAGAGTTAAAGAATAATCAAATGATAAGTTTTGAATTAATTAACAATAAAATTCGTGCTCAAATACAATAAATGTATTCAAAAATATAGACAAAAAAATTTTGTTAATATATAATTTAAAAGAAGTGTATTGTAAATTGGAGGAACAAAAGATAATGAAAGAACAAAAGGGAATAACATTAATTGCATTAATAATAACAATAATAATACTAGTAATAATTTCTGTGGTTACAATAGGAAATATAAATGGAGAAGGAACAATTAAAAGAGCAGAAAATACTGCAACTACATATAATGTTGAAACTGCAAAAGCAGATCTAAAAATGGCAGTTACACAATGCTATTCATTATATGGAAATTTGGATAATTTAGCTAATTTTTTAGATAATAATATATGGACACTTGAGAAAACAATAATAGTAACATCAAATGGTAGTTATGCATATGAAGCTACAACAAAAGATGGATATTCATTTTTTGTTCAAAGTAATGGAACTATAGAGTTGAAAAATAATAGTGTACAATAAATGATTCTTTACATTTTTTAAGGAGAAATTACAAATGACATTTTTGATTATAATATACTTATTACTTATAGCTATATTAGTCTTAGTTGTTACTGCTGTTGCACAAATAAAAGCAGCAGGAATGAATGTAAAAGACTTCTGGTCTTTTATTAAGGCTAATGAGACATTAGACAAATTATATGTTTTTGCGAAAAAATATCAGAACCTGAGTCCACAAGAGCAAATAATTTTTTTGAAAGAAGCAGAAGACGTTTTTAGTGCTTTTGATAAAATTCCAGATGTTTTGTGGGAAGAAGAGTATTCGAAATATATGGAAGTATTAAATAAATATAAAGACATAAAAGTTCTAAGATGGATGTCGAACTAAAAAACTGATTAACTAGTATTAACTGGTTAATCAGTTTTTTGTATATATGAAAAGTTAAAAAAATTAGCATATATAACAAAGCTTAACTATATTAAATTACTTTTATTTTATAACTGGAAGCTGTTATCTTGACATTAAGAAATTATTTATATAAAATATCGCAAGAAGCAAAACAAAAAAATGGAGGAAAAATGAAAATAAATAGTGATAATAATAAAGAAAATAATATAAAAAAAATAAACATTAAGTTTGATTATATTGCAATCATATGTATTTGCTTTTTAGCTTTTTCAGTTGTGAAAAAAACATTACAGAATGATACATACTACACTATAACACTTGGAAAACAAATACTTACTAATTGGATAGACATGAAAGAACATTTTTCATGGCATGATGGACTTATATATACATATCCACATTGGTTGTATGACATAGGAATTTATTTGGTATATAAAATTGCAGGATTTAATGGAGTTTATAATTCAACTATCATATTATCAATTCTTTTAGGTGTATTAATATATTATACTACATCAAAACTAAGCAAAAATAAGATTATATCTTTAGCAATTACATTGTTAGTTATCTTTTTTGGTACAGATTTTATAACAGCTAGAGCACAACTTGTATCATTTATATTATTTGTTTTAGAAATATATAATATTGAACAATTTATTAACACAAAAAAAAAAGCAAATGCTATTTCATTAATAGTAATTCCAATCCTAATAGCAAATATTCATGCTGCAGTATTTCCCCTATATTTTGTATTATATTTACCATATATAGCTGAGTACATTATAGCAGTATTCTATGAAGAAGATATTTTTAATAAAATTTTATTAAAAATTGATAAATTAAAACTAAAAAAATTAGAGAAAAAGAACAAAGATAGTCAAAATATTGTAAAAAGAAGAATCGAAACAAATGAAGAAAGAATAAAATACAGAAAAGAAAACCTAAAACAAAGAAATGCAAACTTTTCAAAAATTAATATTGTAAAAAACGCGAATACAAAATGGCTTATTATAATAATGATAATATGCATTTTTATGGGCCTAATTACACCAATAGGGGATACACCATATACATATTTATATAAGACGATGAAGGGGAATACGACACAAAATATTAATGAACATTTACCAATAATTCTGTATAACAATAAACCAGCTCTAATAGCTATTGCGTTAATTGTTTTTGCAATTGCTTTTAGTAAAGTGAAAATAAGATTAAGTGATTTGTTCTTATTAACTGGACTGATTTTCTTAACAATAATGTCAAGAAGGCAGTTTTCTTTGCTATTATTTATAGGGGCAATTCCTTTTTCAAAGATTGTAGCAGATATACTAGAAATTTATGATGAAAAAGGAAGCATAGAAATGATGTCACTTATAACATCAATTATAGGGCAAGTTATAACTTTTTCATTACTAGCAATTATTTGTATACTTTTAGTAAAAAAACAAATAAATGACCCAATAGTAAATGAGTCATCATATCCGGTTGCTGCAAGTAACTATATACTGGATAATTTAGACACAAGCAACTTAAGAATGTATAATGACTACAATTATGGAAGTTATCTTTTATATAGAGGAATACCAGTTTTTATAGATTCAAGAGCAGATGTTTACGATCCAGAATTTAATGGCTTGAAAGATGATATTTTTCAAGATTATTTAAGCATAAGTAATTTGAATTGTGACTATGAAAAAAAGTTTGAACATTATAAAATAAACTATGTTATGACATATAAAAGTGCAAAGCTAAATTATGGATTATCTAGAGATGATAACTACAAAGAGGTTTACTCAGATGAAAATTTTGTTATATACCAGAGGTTAACATTTAAAACAGTAAATAACTAAAATATGGAAAAGAGATTATTATAAGAAGAGTGTATACTGAAGAGATAATTCCATGTAAAAGTTTTCCTAAAATATAAGGCTTGACAGATATATTAGATTTATATATTATACCTGAAACTTGAAGTACAACAGAAATGCCACCAAATCCAAGCAAAAATGAACAAATTATAACATTCACACCAAGTGATTTTAGAGGCACTAAGCTTACTAAATTTAATCCGCTTGTTAATTCAATCATTCCACTAATAAATGGAATGATTAATTTTTTATCAAGTTTAATAAAATCAAATAAAGGAGACATACTAATTATTATAAACTTTCTAAAAGGAAAGCTATTTAATATAGATATTAATACACTAAACAAAACAATGAAACCACCAATTAGAACAATGGTTTTTATAGAATTCATTATTGAATTAGCTAATATTTCTCCAATACTGTTAAAGCTTCTATCTATAATTAATGAACCGTCATTATAGGTTCTTTTAAAATTATTACTTTTCCAAAATCTAAAAATTATACCAACAGTTATACTAGCTAACAGGTGAGATATTAGTAAAAGTAATCCTATACTTATACTAGAAAATAAACTTATACCAACTGTACCTATAATAAATAGAGGACCAGAATTGTTTGTAAATGTTATTAACCTTTCGGCTTCTTCAGTGGTACACAAATTATTATTTTTAAAATCAGATACTATCTTAGCACCTACTGGATAGCCACTTATAATTCCCATAATAAGTGCATATGCACCAATTCCAGGAACATTAAATAGCGGTCTCATAAATTTATTTAGTTTTTTGCCTAACACATGTGGGATATTTGTAAATTTTAATAGTTCTGTTGCAATGAAAAATGGAAAAAGAGAAGGTATAACATTATTAAACCATAAAGAAAGCCCGGATTTAGCAGCTATAATGTTAGTTTTAGAATAAGCTATTAAACATAGTGTAAAAATAACTATTAATATAGAAAAAAAGTTCTTTTTAATTTTAGTAAACAAAGATTTCAAAAATATCACCTAAACCAAAGAATAAATAATGTTATAGTTTATGTTATTATCTTCTTGTAAAATATATTCAAATGTGTTATATTTATTACATATGAAATAATGGAGGTAGTACATATGAAAATAGCAATTGGAGCTGACCACGGAGGATATAAACTAAAAGAAGAAATAAAAAAATATCTAGAAGAACTAGGTATAGAATTCATTGACGTAGGAACAAATAGTGAAGAAAGAACAGACTATCCAATATATGCAAGTAAAGTTGCAAAGTTAATACAAAATGGAGAATGTAATGGCGGAATATTATGCTGCAGATCTGGAATTGGAATGACAATAGTTGCTAATAAATATAAAGGAATACGAGCTGGGACAGTTTGGAATGAAACAGCAGCAAAATTTGCAAAAGGTGATGACGATATAAATGTACTAACGCTAGGAGGAGATTGTATTACAACAAATGAGGCAATTTGCATAATAAGAAGTTGGATATCAACAGAGTTTAAAGGCGGAAGATATAAAGAGAGAAACGATATGATAAATGAAATAGAAAAAGAGAATATGAAATAATCAGGGGGAAAGTATCATGTGGGGAGATATAGCTATAGCTTTTATGTTAGCTTTTATAACAACATTTGTAGTAACACCATATACTATTAAATTAGCTAAAAGGCTAGGCGCAGTTGATACACCAAAAGATGAAAGAAGAGTAAACACAACTACAATGCCAAGGTTAGGAGGACTAGCTATTATTTCGGGTTTTGTAGTTTCAATTGTTTATCTTATTATAATACTAAGTATAGAAAAGAACATAAATATATTTGAAGATGATAATTATATTAAAATTTTGGGATTTTTCTCTGGAGGTATAATAATATCAGCAGTATGCTTTATTGATGATTTAAAAGATTTACCACCATGGGTTAAACTTTTTGCACAACTAGCAAGTGCAATTGTTGTTGTGGTTTCTGGATTAAAAATTGACAATATTAATATACCATTTCTATATAAAGTAGGATTGCCAGATGCTTTTTCAATAATATTAACTGTTGGTTGGATTGTTGGAATTACAAATGCAATAAATTTAATAGATGGATTAGATGGATTATCATCAGGAATAGCTTTAATATCATGTATATCTATGTTAATAATATTTGCGTTAAATGGTTCTTCAATTATTTCAATACTTCTAATAACAGCACTAGCAGGAGCATTATCAGGTTTTTTACCATTTAATTTTAATCCAGCAAAAACATTTATGGGAGATGTAGGCTCAAACTTTTTAGGATATTGCTTAGCTGTAATATCAATATTTGGAGTTGCAAAAACATATACTTTAGTTGTGATTGTTGCACCACTTATAGTACTTGCTCTTCCTGTATTTGATACAATATTTGCAATTTTTAGAAGAATAATAAAAGGAAAATCCATAAAAGCTGTTATGACAGCAGACAAAGGTCATTTACATCACAAACTACTAAAAAAAGGTTTTTCTCAAAGAGAAGCTGTTTTAATTATGTATTCAATAACGGCGGCACTAGGACTATTTGCAATAATATTACTAGAAAGCGGAGTATGGAAAGCTTTATCGTTTTTATTAATAGTTATTGCAATAAGTGCAATTGGCTATTTCAATTTTGAAAAAGAAAAAGATAAGATTTAAAATAATAATACGAAAAGAGAGGATAATATGGAAAAGAAAAGAAGTTTAACTGGCGATAGACCAACTGGTAAAATGCATATTGGACATTATTTTGGTTCACTTCAAAATAGAGTAAAAATACAAAATGATGGAAATGTTGAACAATTTGTTATGATTGCTGATGTTCAAGCGTTAACAGATAATTTTAATAATCCTCAAAAAGTAAGAGATAATGTATACAATGTTTTACTAGATTATTTATCTGTTGGAATTGATCCAACCAAAACAACTATTTTTTTACAATCAATGATTCCAGAAATAGCAGAACTTACTGTTTTTTATTCTAATTTAGTTACAATTGCAAGACTACAAAGGAATCCTACTGTGAAAACAGAAATTGCACAAAAAAAAGAATTGTTTGGTGAAAGTGTTACATATGGTTTTTTAGGGTATCCAGTAAGTCAAGCAGCCGATATAACTTGCTTTGAAACAGATATTGTTCCAGCTGGCGAAGATCAAGAACCATTAGTTGAGCAATGTAGGGAAATTGTAAGAAAGTTTAATAGTATATATGGAGAAACTTTAAAAGAACCAAAAATTGTTTTAAGTAAAAATAAAAGAATAAAAGGTTTAGATGGAAACGAAAAAATGGGAAAATCTTTGGGAAATGCTATTTACTTGTCAGACAGTGACGAAGAAATAACCAAAAAAGTAATGGGAGCATTAACAGACCCGGGAAGAATAAAAAAAGATGATCTAGGTAATCCAGATATATGTATGGTTGCATATTATCATAATTTGTTTAGCAATGATGATGTAGAAAAGATATGCGAAGAATGTAAAGCAGGAAAACGAGGATGTGTTGCTTGTAAAAAACAATTAATAGCAAATATTATAAAAGAATTTGAACCATTAAGAAACAGAAGAAAGCAATATGAAAATAATCCAGAAGAACTAAAAAGAATTTTAATGGAAGGAACTAAAAAAGCTAGGATAGAAGCTATTGAAACTATGAAAAAAGTTAGAAAAGCTATGAAAATTGATTATTAGATTGAAAGCAAGAGGTTAGAAAAGGAGAATTACATGTTTATTGATTATGTGAAAATTACAGCAAAATCAGGGAATGGCGGAAATGGAGCTATAACTTTTAGACGTGAAAAATATGTTGCTGCAGGTGGACCAGATGGAGGAGACGGAGGTCGTGGAGGAAGCGTTTACTTCACGGTTGATCCAGACATGAATACACTTTTAGACTTTAGATTTAAAAGAAAATTTAAAGCTGAAGATGGAAAAAGCGGTGAAGGTGGCCACAGATATGGAAAAAGTGGAGAAGATTTATATATAAAAGTTCCTGCCGGAACAATTATTAAAGATGCAGAAACTGGAAAATTTGTAGCAGACTTATCAGAAATTGGACAAACAGAGCTTATTTTACCTGGGGGAAAAGGCGGAAAAGGTAACTCTCATTTTGCAACTTCAACAAGACAAGCTCCAAGATTTGCAAGAGATGGAGAAAAAGGTATAGAAAAAGAGTTTATTTTAGAATTAAAGCTTTTAGCAGATGTTGGACTATTAGGTTTCCCAAATGTTGGAAAATCTACTTTTATATCTAAAGTTACATCTGCAAGACCTAAAATTGCTGACTACCATTTCACAACATTAGTGCCAAATTTAGGAGTTGTAAAAGGCGAATATGGAAATAGTTTTGTTATAGCTGATATACCAGGTATAATTGAGGGAGCAAGTGAAGGAACTGGTCTAGGATTACAATTCTTAAGACATATTGAGAGAACAAGATTATTGCTTCACTTTTTAGATGTGTCAGGAGTAGAAGGAAGAAATCCAGTAGATGATTTTAAAATTATAAATGAAGAACTAAAAAAATATAGTGAGAAACTATATAAAAGAAAGCAAATAATAGTAGCAAATAAAGTAGACATAATGCAAAATGAAGCATTATATAAAGAAGTAGAAATACTTGCTAAGAATAATAATTTAGAGCTATTTAAAATATCAGCAGTAACAGGTGAAGGAATAGATACTTTAATTAACCGAGTATCTGAATTATTAAAAGAATTGCCTAAAGAAGAACTAATAGAAGAGCAAGAAGAAAGGGTTGTATATACGCTTAAAGAAGATAAAGATGAATTTAATATAGAAATTATTGATGGCGAATTTATAATTTCTGGACCAGCAGTTGATAGATTAATGGGAAGAGTTAATATACAAGATAATGAATCTATGTATTATTTTCAAAAACAATTAACAATGCTAGGAATAGAAGAAAAATTAAAAGAAATGGGAATAAAAGAAGGAGATACAGTAAAAATTTTGGACTGGCAGTTTGAATGGTATAATTAAAAAATGAAGTTTGACTTCATTTTTTTTACGAACAATTGAAATATTATGTAAAATAGTGTATAATAGTGATGCAAAAGTAATTAACTTAAGAAACCTCTAATAATGACAACTGTCAAATAAAAAAAGGAGGTAAAAACGGTTTTTTAAGTGTTACTTAATAATTTACAGGAGGAATATTATGCAAAGTGTAGTTAGAGAATTTCACGCTGCTAAGCCTTTCAGAGGCGGCGGACTTGGAATATTCCGGCTAGACAATCTTGCCATTCCTGGAACTGCAAAGATCTATTTTAACGGAATGGAATTCAAACCTATTGGGTTTGACACATATGGTCACCCAATAATCAGCACAGGTGTCTTTTCATACTATAAGGCTTTAAAACTTCTTGCCGAACGCAATGGTGAAAGTTTGGTTCCTATTGTGGAATACAAAAAAAGACCATTCTGTATAAGGAGAGATTGCTTTGATTCACGTGAAGGAATTGAAAAAATTCTTGAATATGATGAGACTCTCAACAAGACAGGAAACGGAAAGAAAAAGAAACTGGAAATGTTTAAACAAATGTTGATAAACAGAAAGTTGGCGGCATTTCAAGGGGAAGAGTTAAATTTGTTTGTTGTTTATGGTATTTATGTACTTGCAACAGATGGGCATGTATATCATACCGAAGAAATCCATACGGATAAGCCACAAAATGTGCTTGAAGAAAAAGATACGACAATATTAACTTTTTCTCAAGAAGTTCATTTACCAGACAGCACGGATGCGTGTAACATATGCGGTTCAAAATTTACAATGGATGACATTGTAAATGGTACGGTCACAGAGGATTCGGATTGCAATAAAGTTCATAAAGAATGTTTAAAGAACTTTGAAGTGGCAATTGAACATAAAGAAGCATCAACTATAATTGATGCAGTATATGATGAACACCCTAAAACGTATGTGCTTAATGAGAATGGACTCAAATATGTTTTTGCGACAAGGCAGGGAAAAATTTATCTTTCCTTTGTTAAGAACGGCAGAATACAAATTAAATGGAGTGAGGAATTTGTTCCATTTGATTTGAACCAATTTGGGTATCCGGAAAGTACTAACAAAACACGTACAGTAATAACAAAGAACAGGGATCATGCAATTGACCTGTTACTTAAGGTTAAGAACTCTTAAAAAACAACTCCCGGTCACGGTATGTTCCGTGGCTGGGAGTTTATTATAGTAAAAAATAAGCAAAAAAGTAGTATTCACTATTGCAAAATTCTGATAACGTGATATAATAGACTAGCTAAAATATAAGCATGAAAGGATGAATTAAATGAGTTTAAAAATTGAAAAAACAGAAAACAACAATGAGCTAAAATTAGAGTTTACAATTGAAGCTGAAAAATTTACAGAAGGAATGAAAAAAGTATATAGTAAAACTGCTAAGTATTTTAATATACCAGGATTTAGAAAAGGAAAAGCACCAATGAATATAGTAGAGAAAACATATGGACCACAAATTTTCTACGAAGACACATTTAATGAGATAGTTCCAGATATATATGACAAGGAAATAAAAGATAATAATCTCGAAGTTGTAAGTAAGCCAGAAATAGATATAGTACAAATGGAAAAAGGAAAAGACCTAATTTTCACTGCAATAGTACAAACTAAACCAGAAGTTAAACTAGGAAAATATAAAGGTATACAACTAAAAAAAGTTGAGTATAATGTATCTGAAGAAGATATCAATCATGAATTAGGACATATGGCAGAAAGAAATGCTAGAATAGTTTCTGTAGAAGACAGAGCAGTAGAAAATGGAGATATCACAGTTATAGACTTTGAAGGATTTGTAAATGACAAAGCTTTTGAAGGTGGAAAAGCAGAAAACTATGAATTAACAATTGGAAGCAATAGCTTTATACCAGGATTTGAAGACCAAATAATAGGTATGAAAATTGATGAAGAAAAAGATATAAAAGTTAAGTTCCCTGAAGAATATTTTTCAGAAGAACTAAAAGGAAAAGATGCAATATTTAAAATAAAACTTCATGAGATAAAGAAAAAGGAATTACCAGAATTAAATGATGACTTTGCTAAAGATTCTAGCGAATTTGATACTTTAGAAGAATTGAAAAAAAGTATAAAAGAAAAACTAGAGGAAGAAAATAAAAATAAAGCTAAATATGAATTAGAAGATGAAGCAGTAAAAGCTGTAACAGATGATTCAACAATTGATATTCCAAGTGGAATGGTAGAAGTTGAAATTGACAACATAATTAGAGATATGGAATCAAGACTTTCTTATCAAGGAATGAAGATTGAACAATATCTTCAAATGATAGGAAAAACAATGCAAGAATTTAGAAAAGAAAATGAAGAAAGTGCAAAAAATTCAATAAAAACAAGACTAACATTAGAAACTATTATAAAAGAAGAGAATATTGAAGCTTCAGAGGAAGAAGTAGAAAGCAAACTTAAAGAAATGTCAGAAATGTATGGCAAAAAAGAAGATGAATTAAAACTAAATGAACAATTTATGAATTATATAAAAGATTCATTAAAAAATCAGGCAGTTGTTGAATTTATTATTAAAAATGCAAAAATAAAATAATTATTAGAGGTTGGAGGTTAGAAATAAAAATAGTTTTATAATCCAACCTCTAACTACTAATAAAACAATTGAAAAAAGAATAATTAAAGGAGGAAATTTAATATGGAAAGTAACAGTTTAGTACCTTATGTTATTGAACAAACAAGCAAAGGGGAAAGATCTTACGATATTTTTTCAAGATTATTAAAAGATAGAATTATTTTCTTATCTGAAGATGTTAATAGTGCATCAGCTAGTTTAGTAGTAGCTCAATTATTATTTTTGGAGTCTGAAGATCCAGATAAAGAAATAAGCTTATATATAAATAGCCCAGGAGGATCAATTACAGATGGAATGGCTATAGTTGATACAATAAACTATATAAAATGTCCAGTTTCAACAATATGTGTTGGATTAGCAGCAAGCATGGGAGCAGTACTTTTAGCTTCTGGAACAAAAGGAAGAAGATTTGCAACACCTAATGCAGAAATACTAATACACCAACCATTAATTGGAGGAGGCGGACTTTCAGGACAAACAACTGAAATAAAAATACATGCTGACCATATGGTAAAGACTAGAGATAAATTAAATAAATTGTTAAGTGAAAGAACAGGTCAAAGCTTAGAAACAATAGTTAGAGATACAGAAAGAGATAATTATATGACAGCTGAAGAAGCTTTGAAATATGGATTAATAGATGAAATTATGGAAAAAAGAGATTAATTATTAACAAAAGAAAATAAAAACAAAAAGGAGTAGAATTATGGCAAAGAAAAATGATATTCCAAAGGGTATTAAGTGCTCATTTTGTGGGAAGCCACAGGAGCATGTAGATAAACTTGTCGCTGGACCTGGAGTATACATCTGTGATGAATGTGTTAATGTTTGTAAAAATATTTTAGAAAGTGATGAAATAGGAGAAGAAGAGTTAGGATATTCTATAAATCAAAAAGAAGACCTTTTAAGTCCTAAAGAAATAAAAGACATATTAGATAAATATGTTATAGGGCAAGAAGAAGCTAAAAAAACTTTAGCTGTAGCAGTTTATAATCATTATAAAAGAATAAATAACGAAGAAAAAGACAATGATGTAGAAATTCAAAAAAGTAATGTTTTATTATTAGGACCAACAGGTTGTGGAAAAACACTTCTAGCGCAAACATTAGCTAAAATTCTAAAAGTGCCTTTTGCAATAGCAGATGCAACTACACTTACTGAAGCAGGATACGTAGGAGAAGATGTTGAAAACATTTTACTTAAACTTATTCAAGCTGCAGACTATGATATTCAACTTGCAGAAAAAGGAATTATATATATAGATGAAATAGACAAAATAACAAGAAAATCTGAAAACCCATCCATTACAAGAGATGTTAGCGGAGAGGGAGTACAACAAGCATTACTAAAAATTGTTGAAGGAACAGTAGCATCTGTTCCACCACAAGGAGGAAGAAAACATCCACATCAAGAATTTTTACAAATAAATACAGAAAACATATTGTTTATTTGCGGAGGAGCATTTGAGGGACTAGACAAAATTATAAAAGATAGGTTGGGAAAGAAAGCTATAGGATTTGGCGCTAAAATTGAGAGTAAAAAAGAAGTTGATAAGTATAAAATATATGAAAACTTATTACCTCAGGATTTACTAAAGTTTGGCCTAATACCAGAATTTGTTGGAAGACTTCCAATTGTAACAACACTTAAAGAATTAGACAAAGAAACTTTAATAAAAATAGTAACAGAGCCTAAAAATGCATTAGTAAAACAATATAAAAAGTTATTTGAATATGACAATGTTGAACTAGAATTTGAAAATGATGCTTTAGAATTAATTGTAGATAAAGCAATAGAAAGAAATACTGGAGCAAGAGGACTAAGATCTATTATAGAAGAAATTATGAGAGATGTAATGTTCGAAATTCCTTCTAATCCAAATATTGTAAAATGTATAATAACAAAAGATACAGTAGCAAATGGAGCATTGCCTAAGACAATTTTAGGAGAAAAGAAAGCTAAAACTACTAATAACAATAATATAAAAAAACAAAAAGTAAAAGTAAATAAAGAGGAAACAGCATAGAAATGAATAATTTGGCAGTTATTGAAAAAATAGAGAAAAGAACTCCAATGCCCGAAAGGGAAAAGTAAAATTTGTGATAAAATAAATAATAATTAATTGGAGAAGATGAAAATGGAAAATAATGATTTTGTTAAAGAAATAACAAATATAGATGAAGACTTTGCGCAGTGGTATACAGATATAGTAATAAAAGCAGAACTTGCAGATTATACAGATACAAAAGGCTGTATTGCGATTAAGCCATATGGTTATTCTATTTGGGAAAACATTCAGAACTATACAGATAAGAAATTTAAAGAAACAGGTGTAGAAAATGTATATTTCCCTGTATTAATACCAGAAAGCTTATTGCAAAAAGAAAAAGATCATGTAGAAGGTTTCGCACCAGAAGTGGCATGGGTTACAGAAGCTGGTGGAGAAAAACTAGATGAAAGACTTTGCATAAGGCCAACATCTGAAACTATAATATCTACAATGTATTCAAAATGGCTTAAATCTTGGAGAGATTTGCCATTTGTATATAATCAATGGTGTAGTGTTTTAAGATGGGAAAAAGAAACAAGACCATTTTTAAGATCAAGAGAATTTTTGTGGCAAGAGGGACATACAATACATGAAACAGCAAAAGAAGCCAAGGAAAGAACAATGCAAATGCTAAATGTATATGCAGATGTTGCAGAGAATTTACTTGCAATACCAGTTATAAAAGGAATAAAAACAGAAAGCGAGAAATTTGCAGGAGCAGAAGAAACATATACAATTGAAAGTATGATGCATGATGGTAGAGCATTACAATCTGCGACTTCACATTACTTTGGACAAAACTTTACTAAACCTTTTGATATAAAATTCCAAAATAGAGAAGGAAAAGAAGAATATGCTTATCAAACTTCTTGGGGAAGTTCTACTAGATTAATAGGAGCTTTAATTATGGCTCATGGAGATAACAGAGGGCTTAAATTGCCACCAAGGGTTGCACCAATTCAAGTAGTTATAGTTCCAATTGCACAACATAAAGCAGGAGTATTAGATAAAGTTTATGAAATAAAGAATACTCTATCAAGTGAACTAAGAGTAAAGGTAGACGATAGAGATAAGTATTCACCAGGTTATAAATTTAATTACTGGGAAATGAAAGGTGTACCAATAAGATTAGAAATTGGACCAAGAGATATTGAAAATGGAGAATGTATTTTAGTAAGAAGAGATACATCTGAAAAAGTAACAATTAAATTAGATAATTTAAAAGCAGAATTAGAAAAAATGCTTACAAGTATTCATAATAATATGTTTGAAGAATGTAAGAACAGACTAAAAGAAAAAACAACAGTTGCACTAAGTTTAGATGAATTTAAAAATTCTATGGAAACAAATCAAGGATTTATAAAAGCAATGTGGTGTGGAGATGAAGAATGCGAAAATAAAATAAGAGAGCTAACTGGTGCAAAATCAAGATGTATGCCATTTGAACAAGAAAAAATATCAGATAAATGTGTATGTTGTGGAAAAACAGCTAACAAAATGGTAGTATGGGGAAAACAATACTAGAAATAAAATAGAAAAAAACTTCATAATATTACTTTAATATTATGAAGTTTTTTAATTGCATAAAAAATCAAAGATTTTTTGCAACAGCAAGGTTAAGTTACCTTAGGCAGTGCATATTTGCAAAGCAAAATGCACATATGGCGAAGATACTTTTCTTATTTGTTATTGTATGGAAAAAATTTTTTATTAATTTATGTTGAATAAAAATTAATCATCTGATAAAATGAAAATAGTTTGAAAAAGGGAGGATTAACATGAGTCAAACTTGTAAATGCCAGTGTGGTGGCAAAGATGAAAAATTAGAAGAAATATTAAACAAGTATGAAAAAGACAAGAGCAATTTAATTCAGGTATTAAATGATGTACAAGAGCACTACGGATATATTCCACAAAAAGCACAATTAGCAATATCTGAATATCTAGGAATTGAGATGGCAGAAATTTATGGAGTTATAACATTTTACTCAAGATTTACACTAGAACCAAAAGGAAAATATAACATTGCAATATGCTTAGGAACAGCTTGTTTTGTAAAAGGTTCTGAAAAATTATTAGATACAGCAAAGGAAGTGCTAAAGATTAAAGAGGGTGAAACAACAGAAGATGGAAAATTTTCACTAGAAGCAACAAGATGTATAGGTGCATGTGGATTAGCACCAGTATTTACTGTAAATGAAGAAGTATATGGAAAAGCAACACCAGAACTAATGAAAAAAGTAATTGCTGAATATCAAAACAAAGAATAGAAAATGTTTAAAGGAGGAATTATGAAAACTCTAGAAGAAATACAAAAAATTAGAGAAGAGAAAAGAAAAGAGCTTGACTTAAGAGTAAACTTAAAAGCAGATACAAGAGAAAAGCATATATTGGTCTGCAGAGGAACTGGATGTACATCTTCAAAATCTCCCAAAATTATTGAAGAATTTAGAAGAATATTAAAAGAAAAGAATATAGACAATGTAAGGGTAATTCAAACAGGATGCTTTGGACTTTGTGCTAAAGGACCAATTGTAATAATAAGACCAGAAGATACTTTTTATGCAATGGTTACACCAGAAGATTGTGAAGAAATAATTAACACACATATTATAGAAGGAAAAAAAGTAGAAAGATTACTTTGTAAAGATGTAGATGGAAAATTAGTAGATAGATTAGATGAGCTTAATTTTTACAAAAAGCAAGAAAGAATTGCACTTAAGAATTGTGGAATAATAAACCCAGAATGTATTGATGAGTACATTGCTTTTGACGGATATAAAGCATTAGAAAAGGTACTTACAACAATGAGCCAAGATGATGTAATTAATGAAATATTGGAGTCAGGCTTAAGAGGAAGAGGAGGAGCTGGATTTCCTACAGGGAAAAAATGGATGTTTACTAAAATGGCTAAAGGAGATCAGAAATATGTTGTGTGTAATGCTGATGAGGGAGACCCAGGAGCATTCATGGATAGAAGCATATTAGAAGGGGATCCTCATTGCATAATAGAAGCTATGATGATTGCAGGATACGCAATAGGAGCTAACAAAGGGTACATATATGTTAGAGCAGAATATCCAATAGCAGTACAAAGATTTCAAAAAGCTATAAACCAAGCTAGAGAGTATGGAATACTTGGAGATAATATATGGGGAACAGGATTTAAATTTGACTTAGAAATAAGACTTGGTGCTGGAGCATTTGTATGTGGAGAAGAAACAGCACTTTTAGAGTCAATTGAGGGAAGACGTGGTCAACCAAGACTAAAACCACCATTTCCTGCAAATGCTGGTTTATGGCAAAAACCAACATTAATAAATAATGTAGAAACATATGCAAATATTACAAAGATAATACTAAATGGTGCTAAATGGTATTCTAGCATTGGAACAGAAACATCAAAAGGAACTAAGGTTTTTGCATTAGGAGGAAATGTTGTTAATATTGGATTAGTTGAAGTACCAATGGGAACAACATTAAGAGAAATTGTATTTGATATTGGTGGTGGAATTCCAAACGGACATGGATTTAAAGCTGCACAAACAGGAGGACCTTCAGGAGGGTGTATACCTGCAGAATATTTAGATACACCAATTGACTATGAATCATTAGGAGCAATAGGATCAATGATGGGGTCTGGTGGACTTATTATAATGGATGATACAAAGTGCATGGTTAATCTTGCAAAGTTCTATTTAGGTTTTACAGTAGATGAATCATGTGGAAAATGTAACCCATGTAGAATTGGTACAAAAAGAATGCTTGAAATGTTAACCAAAATAACAGAAGGAAATGGAAAAGATGGTGATATAGAAAAACTAGAAGAACTAGCAAAAGCAATAAAGAAGACTTCTGTATGTGGACTTGGACAAACAGCTCCAAACCCAGTTTTATCAACAATAAAATACTTTAGAAATGAGTATGAAGCACATATAATAGATAAAAAATGCCCAGCAGGGGAATGCAAAGCTCTAGCAAATATAGAGATTAATCCTGAACTTTGCAAAGGATGTGGAATTTGTAAAAGGCAATGCCCGGTAAATGCAATATCAGGAGAGGTAAAACAACCACACAAAATAGATCCTAAGATTTGTATTAAATGTGGTGCATGTGTTAATAAGTGCCCATTTAAAGCTATATCTAAGTAAATGAAAAGCTTTGTCTTTTATTTACTAACTAGGATAATGTGAAAAGAATATTAAGAAAAACTTTGAAAGGAGAAATAAAATGACTGAAATGGTTAAATTAAACATAGATGGAATAGATGTTGAAGTTGAAAAAGGTTCTACTGTTCTAACAGCAGCAAGAAAAGCTAATATTGATATTCCAACATTATGTTTTTTAAAAGAAATAAATGCTGCTGGAGATTGCAGAATGTGCCTTGTAGAAATAGAAGGAAGAAGAGGGTTTGTTCCATCATGCAATACTGTTGCAGAAGAGGGAATGATAGTAAAAACTAATAGCCCAGAAATTAATGATGCGAGAAGAATTGTTCTAGATTTAATTTTATCATCACACAATAGAGATTGTTTAACATGTGTAAGAAACGGAAATTGCGAATTACAGACTTTAGCAGAAAAATTTGGAATAACCGATATTGAATATCCAGGTGAAAAAGTTGAACCTCATATTGATGACTTATCACCTTCAATAGTAAGAGATGCAAGTAAATGTATAATGTGTAAAAGATGTGTTGCAACATGTAAAAATATTCAAGAAGTTTCAGCAATTGGTGTAGCAGGTAGAGGATATAAATCACATATTTCTACAGTTGGAGAAGCAAGTTTAAATGATGTAAATTGTACATTTTGTGGGCAATGCATAGAAGCATGTCCAGTCGGAGCATTAAAAGAAAAGGATGATACAAAAACAGTATTCAGAAAATTAAGAGATAAAGACACATTTGTTGTTGTTCAAACTGCACCAGCTGTTAGAGTGGCTTTAGGAGAAGAGTTTGGAATGAATATTGGAACAAATGTGGAAGGAAAAATGGTTACAGCACTAAAAAGACTAGGATTTGACAAGGTTTTCGACACAGATACAGGAGCAGATTTTACAATAATGGAAGAAGCTACAGAACTTATTGAAAGACTAAAGAAGAACGAACAAATCCCTATGATAACATCTTGTAGCCCAGGTTGGATTAGATTTATAGAGTTAAATTACCCAGAGCTTCTAGGACATTTATCTAGTTGTAAATCACCTCATCAAATGTTTGGAGCATTATTAAAATCTTATTATGCAGAAAAACATGGAATAGATCCTAAGAAAATGTTTGTTGTATCTGTAATGCCATGCGTTGCAAAAAAATTTGAAAGAACAAGAGATGAAATGCCAAATGATGTTGATGCAGTTATTACAACCAGAGAACTTGCAAGAATGATAAAACAATCTAATATTGACTTTAATAGTTTAGAAGATAGTAGTTTTGATAATCCAATGGGAGAAGCTACAGGTGCAGCAGTAATATTTGGAACAACAGGTGGAGTTATGGAAGCCGCATTGAGAACTGCATATGAAACTGTTACAGGAAAAGAACTAGAAAAAGTTAATTTTGAAGCTGTAAGAGGAAAAGATGGAATAAAGAAAGCAGAAATTGATTTAGATGGAACTAAGATAAAAGTTGCAATTGCACATGGACTTTCAAATGCAAGGATAATATTAGAAGAAATAAAAAATGGAGAAGCTGATTACCAGTTTGTTGAAATTATGGCATGTCCAGGTGGCTGCGTAATGGGCGGAGGTCAGCCAATTAAGAGCTCTAAAATAAGAAGCGAATATGATGTAAGAAAGCTAAGAGCAGATGCACTTTACAATATAGATGAAAGCAGTAAACTAAGAAAATCACATGAAAATCCAGTAGTAAAAAGCATTTATAAAGAATTTTTACAAAAACCAGGAAGCCATAAAGCACATGAATTGCTTCACACAACTTATAAGGCAAGAGAAAAATATAAAAATATGTAAATTAAAAGATAGTATAGAAAGAGAATCATTTATTTGATTCTCTTTTATTGTAGTAATACTATTTGCTGAATCAGAACGACTAGTAAAAGATTTAAGTTATCAACTACTGTTTAAAAAGAAAATATTTGTAAATAATATACCTAAGGGAGGAATAAGTATGAGAATAAAACAAATAAATGGAATGCAGGTTTTTGATTCAAGAGGAAATCCAACAGTTCAAGTAAAAGTAATATTAGAAAACGGAATAGAGGGAAAGGCTATTGTACCATCTGGAGCATCAACTGGTAGTTTTGAAGCTGTTGAATTAAGAGATAATAATAAAAATTCATATATGGGAAAAGGAGTAGAGAAAGCAGTTAGCAATGTTAATAATATAATTTCAAATGAGCTGATTGGAGAAAATGTATATAATCAAAGCAAAATAGATAAAATGCTTATTGAATTAGATGGAACAGAAAATAAATCAAAATTAGGAGCAAATGCTACCTTAGGTGTATCAATTGCGTGTTCTGTTGCAGCAGCTAAAAGTCTAAATATGCCGCTGTATAGGTATATAGGAGGAATCAGTGGATGCAATATGCCAGTGCCTATGATGAATATATTAAATGGAGGAAAACATTCAGATAATAACGTAAATATACAAGAGTTTATGATAGTTCCAGTTGGAGGAAAAGATTTTAAAGATATGATGAAAATTGCATCAGAGGTTTATCATACATTAAAAGATGTTTTAAGAAAAAGTGGACTATCAACAGCTGTTGGAGATGAAGGAGGATTTGCTCCTAATTTATCAAGTGACGAAGAGGCATTGGAATTAATAACAGAAGCAATACAAAAGGCTGGATATTCTTTGAAAAATGACGTAGCATTGGCATTAGATGTTGCAGCAACAGAAATGTATGATGAAGCTAAGAAAAATAATCATGATGATCAGTATTATTTTTGGAAAACTAAAGAATATAAATCTAGTTTGGAAATGATAGAATATTTAGAAAGGCTGTGTGAAAAATATCCAATAATATCAATAGAGGATGGATTATCAGAAGAAGACTGGAAAGGCTGGAAAGAACTAACAAATAGGCTGGGAAATAAAATCCAACTTGTTGGGGATGATTTATTTGTAACAAATGTAAATAGGCTTAAGAATGGAATTCAGAATAATATTGCTAATAGTATACTAATAAAACCAAATCAAATTGGAACAGTAACAGAAACGCTAAATGCAATAAAACTTGCTAAAGCAAATGGGTATTCAACAATAGTATCTCACAGATCAGGAGAAACAGAAGATACATTTATAGCAGATTTAGCAGTTTCTACAAATTGCAAATATATTAAATCTGGAGCACCAGCAAGAACTGATAGAGTTGCAAAATACAATAGATTATTGAATATAGAAAGAGAATTATATACTTAAGTATTGAAGAATTTTAAAATCTATTAATGGGAACGTGGCATTTTGAAATAAAATATAATGTTTCAAGCAGCTCGAACAATTAGTTTTTATTTATTAATATAAATTATAGAAAGATGGCATCACCCAACCTATATATTTTTTCTCTTCATAAAAAAATATAATGTTCTAAGCAGCTCGAACAATTAATTTTTTTATTCA
>CAKOYB010000007.1 GCA_934130435.1 uncultured Clostridia bacterium | reverse complement strand
TTGGTAGAGCGCTCGGCTGTTAACCGATAGGTCGTTGGTTCGAGTCCAACAAGGGGAGCCAAAATGAAAGAAGTTCATGAAATGGACTTCTTTTATTTTGCATTTTAAATTAAGGACTCGAAAAGGACGTGCCGAAAGAAGAGAGGCAAAAATAGTCCACTGGACTATTTTTAGGACGCGGCTTGGCGAGTCCAACAAAAAAAATTGGATGGTCGTTGGTTAACAATACGCGGCTTGGCGAGTCCAACTAAAAAATTGTATGGTAGTTGGTTTGAGTAATTATATTATTTTTCTAGGTTTACAAATAATTTAAAAATAATATATAATATTCATGAAAAAAATAATGAGGTAATTTTTAGATGATAAAAAATGAAAAATTTAAAAGAAATAAAATAAGTAGAAAAAGACGAAATAATGCTATTTTGTATCCAATATATAAAATGTTTTCGTGGGATTTATTATGTTTCTATTCTATAGAATTTTTATTTTATACTATAACTAAAAATATAACAACAAGCCAAGTTTTGTTAATAACTGCAACTTATATTATTGGAAAAATACTTTTTCAAATTCCAGCAGTTGCTTTATCCGATTATTTAGGCAAAAGAATTAGTATGATAATAGGAAATAGTATTTTAGTAATATATATGCTATTACTAATTATTTCACCTAACATATGGTGGATGATATTGGCAACAGCTTTGTCTGGTTTTGGATATAATATAAAAGCAATATCAGAAGGAAATCTATTGTACGATTCGGTTGCAACAAGAGGTGGAGATGGAATTTATACAAAAATTGATTCACAAGGAGCAAGTGGATATTACATAATTGATACAATTTTATCAGTTATTGCCGGGTATATGTTTGTTATTAACAATTATTTGCCGTTATATATATGTTTAACTTTTTTAATTATTTCTCTTATTTTATCTTTTAAATTCCAAGATATACATAGAAGTAAAAAAGAAAAAATAGGGATTAATTTTAAAAAATTTATTCAGAATTATTCTAAAGATATAAAAGATTCATTTAGTTTTATAAAGAGATCTAATAGAATGAAATCATATGTGATTTTTGCAGCAGTTTTCTATGGAATCATTAAAGTTATGACAACATATAGAAATGATTTATTAACTGATATGCAAATTGGAGAAGAACAGTTTGCATTAATATATGCAATACTAAGTTTAATTGCAGCAATATCATCTATGTTTAGTAGACAGGTGCAAAAGAAATTTAAAAACAAAACATTAACATTTATTTCGTTATCATATATTTTATCTACTATAGGAATTGGATTGATTTCTATTAAGTTTACAAATTATATTGCAATCCCATTTGTTTTTATATTATGTGCAATTATGAGAATATCAGATTCTCAATGGTATGTTACTGAGTATACATATTTACGAAATTTTACAACCTATGAAACAAGAACTAAAATTACATTTACGTTTGAACTTATTGTAGGGGTAATTGCAAGTTTTATTTCTATACTTGGAGCTATATTATTAAAATACTTAAATATACGTTATTCTATAATACTAGTTGGATTATTGGCACTTGCACTAATGACTGTTATTTTAGATTATATGAGAACAAGATTTGGATTAAGGCCTAAAGAATATAAGAAAGAAGATATAAAATTTATTTTGAACAAATAAGAAAAATTTTCATATTGAAACATATCTAATAAGGTGCTACAATATTAATAGAGTATATAAAAAAAGGATATATTATGATACAAATAAAAAGAGAATTTTATTCTAACTTAAGAAATATAGAAAACTATAAGCAAATATGTAAACTTGAGTCATTATATTTTCAGCACGGAACTACGACAGTATATAAACATTCAAGAAACGTAGCATATTATAGCTTACTGTTTGCTAAATTTCTTGAAAGAAAATTTAATATAAGATTTAATTATGATTCATTAATTATGGGAGCTTTTTTACATGACATGTTTTTATATGATTGGCATGAAAAAGATGCATCACATAAATGGCATGGATATAAACACCCAATTGTAGCAAGTAATAATGCTAAAAAGATGTGTCATGCAAATAGTGAAGTTGCAAGCATTATAGAAAGTCATATGTGGCCATTAACAATAACTAAAATACCAAAAACAAGAGAAGCTCTTGTAGTGTGCTTGATAGATAAGTTTTTGGCAATACATGAATCATTTAGTATTATAAGAGTATTACATAAATACAATTCTATAAGAATTAAAATTATAAATGAACTATTTTATAATAAAGGTAAATAAAAGTGAATAATTTAGAAATAGAAGAAAAACTAAAAGAATTATCAGATGAAGAATATAAAGAATTTCACTCAAATCTATGTCCGGGAGTTGACAATATTTTAGGAGTAAGGATACCAAAACTTAAAGAATATGCCAAAGAGTTAACCAAGAAGTATAGTATAAATGAATTATTAAATAGTATAGAAAACAAATACTATGAAGAAATAATGCTAAAAGGAATATTAATAGGGCTAGATAAAAATAGTGATATACGAGCAATAATTAAAAACATAAAAAAATTTGTACCATTAATAAATAATTGGGCAATTTGCGATACTTTCTGTGCAGGATTAAAGATAACTAAAAGATATAAAAACGATATATGGAATTTAATTCAGGAATATATTAAATCGGATAAAGAATTTGAAATTAGATTTGGAATTGTAATGATTTTAGATTATTTTATTGAAGAAGAATATATAGAAAAAAATTTTGAAATTTTCAATAACACTAAATGCGATAAATACTATGTGAAAATGGCTGTAGCTTGGGCAATTTCTATATGTTTAATAAAATATTACAACCAAACTTTAAATTTTTTAATTAATAATTGTCTAGAAAGAGATGTACATAATAAGGCAATTCAAAAAGCTTTAGAATCATACAGAATATCTGATGAAAGAAAAAATGAGCTTAGAAAGATGAAAAGATGATTAATAACACTTATATAAAGATTAAAGATATAGAAATACCAATAAAAATTAAGAACTTCAAAAATAGCAAGACAATAAGAATATTTTTTAGAGGAAATGTATTACATATTTGTAAACCTCTGCTTTGTACTTATAGAAAGGTAGAAAAACTACTTAAACAAAATGAGGAAAGCATATATAATGAATTTTTAAACATAATTGATCCAAAGTCCAAGTTAGTAAACTTTTGGAATAATGGAGAAACTTTCTTATATAGAGGAAATGATTTTAAAATAATTAATACTAAAGAAAAAGTAAATAGTTACAAAATAGTATTTGATAAGAATAATAGAATTATTAAAATTATTAATCCAATAGAAACTAAAAATGACATTAATAAAAAAGAATATATAGATAAGAAGATTAAAAAGATATTAAAAGAAGATACAGAAAATATACTAAGCGAAAGAGTCCCATACTGGAGTAAGAAAACCAATATTGATTATAATTCATTTAAAGTAAGGGATAGCATTACAAGATATGGAAGCTGTACTCCAAAAACAAGGGACTTGAGATTTAGTTCTAGATTAATAATGCTTCCAGAAAATGTAATAGATTCAATCATAGTTCATGAACTATGTCATATTAAAATTCCTAATCACAGCAAGGAATTCTATGATTTAGTTAATAATTATTTTAATGACTATGAAACAACCTCAAAATGGCTAAGAGTAAATAAAAGAGCAATATTATTTTAAAAAGTTCTTGCGAAAAGTAAAATAATATGTTAATATATTAGCATAAAAATTTAAAAATGCCGGTGTGCTGGAATTGGTAGACGGGGCAGACTCAAAATCTGTTGTCAGCAATGGCGTGTGGGTTCGAGTCCCACCACCGGCACCAAAATAAAAAATGTAACAATAGTTACATTTTTTTTGTAATTTAATAAAAGAAGTGGAACTCGAAAAGGAATGTGCCAAGTTTAGGCTGGTTCAAATCCAGAATAAATGCAGGTAAAAATAGTTGAATTATGTTAAGAAATATGTTATAATAAAAATATCTATTGTGCTTTACACAGCAAGGCTCAAGAGAAAAAAATTTTTTTCTGGAGAGGCTGTGTGAACCTCCAGAAAATATAACTTAGGAGGAAACAATATGGGCATTTTTTGGGATTTGCAGCAAGTAAGAAATTTTGCAAATAACGAAACGGATCGGATTAATAAAAAAAATTTTCCGGTCAAACTTGTTGAACCAAGCAGAGGCAGAATTGTGGAACTTGCAATAATGGAAAAAAGGGAATTTACTGCTAATTTGTATATGGATCAATTAAAAACACTTGGAAAATGTTTGAAGCGAGATGGAGTAATGTATACTACATCAGACAACAAAATCAAGTTTGAATTTCCTAATGATAATATGGCAGAAAATTTTCGTAATTCCTGGAAGTAATTATAATCCCAAAAGCAGTGAGAAGTCTTTAAAGACTTCTCACTGCTTTTTTTTTATAGTAGGAAAGAAAAAAGTATAGAAAATAATAAATATTTTCTATACTTATATGGTACCAAATTTCTCATTTCCTACTATATAAAAAATGCTATAATCGCTATTGCCTTTGAGATTTCCTCATTTCATTCGGAAACTCAAATCGGCGAGAACAAATGGAGACTAAAGTCGATTTGTTCTTGATGTTCACATCAAAATATTATTAACCATACAGTATTTATTCTTAAATTTTTTCTATATTATTGTGATGCTTATTCAAGCTAAGATAATTGTATAAAAATGACTTTTTTAATTTATAAACTAAAAGAAAATTATGTATTTACAATTAATAGCAATATGGTATAATATATGTGGTAAGGGAGGAAATAATTATGGAAGATAATAAAAAGAAAAATACAGGTTTAGCTGTATCAATTATATTATTGCTATTTATTATTTTGGGACTAGTATGCTATATATTTATTAACAAAAATAATAATACTTCAACTTTAGGACTAAAAGAAAATACAATAAATGCTAAAAACACAGAAAAAGATAATACAATAAGTAAAGAGGAAAAAAAGCAGATATATACTAAGATAAATTTATTTGATAGTTCTAAATCATTAAATAGTAATGAAAACAAATATACTTTAGTATGCCAAGGAAATGCAGGAATATTTATAGAAGTAAATTCATCACAAAATGAATTAACATTTAATTATACACCAACTAAAGTAGTTGAGTTTTATTCATTAGATTGGGCTACTACTAAAGATAGCATGAATAGTGACAAAATTAAATTTGATAAAAAAATTATAGATGTTTTCTTTGGAGGAATGGGACAAAGTAATTCAGGAGATACACTATTTATATTATTAGAAGACGGAACAGTTGAATATATTCCAATAGTTCATATGTTTAACCACGTTCAAGGTGCCGCAATATCTTATGGAAAAATTAATGAAGTTAATAATGTAATTAAATTTAGCTTAGCAAATACATCTTCAGATGGTGTAACAACATTAGCAATTAGAGAAGATGGAACTTTTTATGACATGTGGTATGAGTTGAAAAAAACTGGTAATTACTAAAATAATAAGAAAAAGATAAAAATATAAAAAATATGTTGACAAAGACTAAATAAAAAAGTATAATAGACAGTGCCAGTTGAAATGCAGATGTGGCGGAACTGGTAGACGCACAGGACTTAAAATCCTGCGGCCCAATAAGCCGTGCCGGTTCGATTCCGGCCATCTGCACCATGGGAGAGTAAGAGTTACAGCAATTCTTACTCTCTTATTTTTTGTACATTTTGACTTGAATTTTAATTCTTGTATAGCTTTATCTATCAAGCTCATCTGTTCTGTTGATACTTCTGGATTAGAGTATTTGCCAGTTTCGCTATTATAATTATTGTAATATTTATTTTTAAATTTCTTTGTTTGTATTCTTAATTTACTTATTGCTCTTGAATATAATACAATAGCAGGGGGGAGTGATTTAATTCTTTACAAACCTATGAAAATAAAAATAACAGAGCAAAATAAAGTTGCGTTGTATTTGTTTAATAGTATAGAAAGTAAAATATTATGTTAATAGTTGCTATTTTATGTGGAATATGTTAAAATAAAATTAGTTATATTCTATACCCTAAAGAGAATTTTAACACTAAATCTCGGAGGGTATACCTCCGAGTTATTACAAGGAGGATAATAAGATGACTATTTTAAAACGGATTGAAAAGCAAAAAGTGTTTGTAGAAAAGACTACTGTTGTTCTTGATAAACTGCTTAACTGGCAACTTGAATGGATAGTAACACATCAAAAGCCATCGAAAGAAATTATAGAACGTGAGTGGTTTAAATTTTTCGAATTAGTTGAAAAAGGTAAAAAAGATGGAATTGCAGATGGATATTTTTTTTATGAACAAGGGAGAACATTGATTGAAGCTTTTAAGTTCTTTAAAGATGTTGTTCCAGAATTCAAACAACTAAAATAGCAATAAAAGTGATACTAAATTGATAATTTAGTATCACTTTTATGTCAATTGACATAAATCTCTTAAGAACAATAGATAAGGCTTGATGTTTGACTAAACTCAGTTTTTATAATATAATGGTTAACGTAATTATTCGTAGGTACAGCGAAATATAATAAATGTACTATTTTAGCATAGAATGCTGATATTTTAGTATTCTGCTAAAGGGATAAGGAGAATATCATGAAACGGTATTTGGCATTAGTATTAATGGTTGTGTTTGCATTTAGTTTAACTGGATGCGTGGATGTAGAAACTGTTCCAAAAGAGAAGAATTTAGAGGTTCTTAATACTCTTAAGGGAAGCACCTTGGAGAAAACGCATGAAATTGAGGGAATTGAATTCATAACTACCTATAATACAGGCGATTATGATTTAAGCAGATGGAGAATAACAGACTCAAAAGTAATCAATATGACGGCAAAAGTCAAAAATGTTCCAAAAGGTGCAACAGTATTGATTGAGCATGTTCATATAGACATGTCTTTAAAATCTACAAATCCACAACTTGACGGTCTTTCACAAGATTACATGGATGATTCCTACCATGGGACATCACAGGATGGCTTTTTTATAAGCAACAAATACCAGTATCAGAATAAATTTGCTGTAGAAGGTTTCAGCAAAGACTTAATTGATGGGTGGATGTTTGTATGTGGGGCTTATGGATCTGGATCTATAAATCAGGAAAGACTTACTGAAAAAAACTTAGTGCAGGATGGTAATGTATATGCTAATAAAATGCAAGTAGTTTATGATGTGCTTGTTAAATATGCAAATGAAGATTTTTACCATGTTGTATCAGTTTTAGATGAATTTCTGATACCTGTAGAATATGAAGCCGAGAAAACCAATTAAACACCATAATTTAGACGTTTCAGCCCAGTCAGCAGTTAGCTGACTGGGCTTTATCCGTATGTCAATTGGTGTCAACGTGTCAATTGGGACGGAGTTTTTTGACAACCATATTATTTTAAAATTTTTGTTGAAATTTATCTATCATTTTATTTTTTTATGTTGTCAAAAAACTCCGTCCCCGTTGACACACGTTGACATTATATGTCAAATGTTTTTAAAAAATTCATTATTTTAAAAATTTTATTACTTTTTAATCATTATCATCTAAATCATCAAATAATTTACTATCATAAAAATCTTTTATAGAAATTCCAAAACCAATACAGATATAATGTATAGTATCAGAAGAAGGAGCTTTTTTAATGACTTTAAAAATACTTCTTATAGTTGAGGGATTAATTCCAGAAGCTACTGCTAGTTGATTTATATTCATATTGTTTACTTTGCACAGTTCATCTATTCTTTTTCTTGTTGCTTCTAACAAAGTCATAATATCCCTCCTATTCCTACAAAAATTTACAAAATCAGTATAGCAAATAAAAATATAAAATATGCGTGAAATTTAACGCATATCAGTTGACTCTTTTGAGTAGTAATGGTATAAAAAATGTAAGACAATAAATTTTGGAAAAGTGGAGAAATATATGGATGAAATTTTAGAAGATTTTGAAAAAAGAAAAAATAACTTGATTAGATATAAAGCAACATTAGAAGAAAATTTAAAGAAAGCAATTGATAAATATCATAGCATTGAATCAAGTGAAGTAGATAAAAAAGAAGCAAGATTAAGAATAGCACAGAAAACAATTTCTAGTAGAAAAAATGCTCTTGCACAGGTTGAAGACCAATTAGAATTTTTACGACCAAGTAATGAAAGAGATATGGAATATAGGTTAAGACAATATGATGAATTTTCAAAGAAAATGAAAGATTTAGTTCCAGAAGATTTACCATTAAGGTTTCATGGTTGCCCAATATATACAGCCAAACACATTATAGAAAGTGGAGAAATATCGTCATCTGTTGATAGGCTTGGAGTAGAAACCAGTTATGATACAGAAGGTCAAATATCGGTAACTACAAAAGATACATTAGATACTACAATACATGGTTATACTCATTTATCAGAAAATTTTTTTCCTGCTGGATGTGTATTTGTATTATTACCAAAAGATGAGCTAGATGCAAAAGCAGGAGATTCCATGTTAATGGGAAATGTTAATTTTAAACAAGAGCCTAATAGATTATATGGAATTATAACAACTCCAGAAAATATCGAAAAAGTGAGTCAATGGGCTAAAGTAAGTGGAATTGATTTGAGCAAAATTCACGATTTTGATGAATTTGCTAAATCGTTTGAGAAGCAAAAAGATACTGTAAAAATAAATCAACCATCATGAAACTATGTTGCACAAGATGATCCAGAGATTCAAATTTCAAGTAACTTTATAAATTATACAGAGTTCCAAAGAACAGATGATGGAATAGCACAAACAGAAAAAATAAAAAGTCCTTTAATTAATCAAAAAAAACAAGTGATAGGAGAATCAGAAGAAATAGAAGTATATGATTATGCAACAGGAGTAACTACAAGAAATAGATATGAAACAATAGAAGGAGATAATGGACTATTTTCAGTAGATACAAAAACTGTATTAAGAGGAGAAAGTTTCTCTGTTCATTCCCAAATGAGTGTGTTTAACGAAATATCTAAAAGTCAAGAAAAATCAGAATATACAAGAGATGAGTCTGGAAATGAAACATATACTTATATGGAAAATGGGCAGATAGGTCAGAAAATAACTAAAACAGCTAGAGGAACCACAATAGATATATTTAAAGATGGAAAACCTTATGCTACCTATGAATATGATGAGAATGGAAAAGCAATTATTTCTATGGGAAAAATGGAACAATTGCCAGAAGACTATGTAGAATATAGTTTTAAAGCACCTATTCCAGAATATAGTGAAATTTCATATCAAGAGCCTTCAAAACCAATAGTAGATACTCAAAGACTAGGCAAAGAAACTTTAGATATGCAAAAAGATACAAGCAAAATTGATGAAGTAGAACAACAAATCAATGCACAGATGAGGGAGCAGACACAACAAAGTTTTAGGAAAAGCATGAGATTTGATGTAAACTCAAATGAATATGCACAAGAAACTTTAAGAAAATTTACACAAGATTTAGAAAATGGTACTTTAGATAATGAAGATCATAAAAAGAAAGATAGTCATAAGGTTGAAAAAGACGATGATGACTATGTTATGTAATAATACAAAGGAGTAATATAATAATGGTAAATATAGAGTATAAAATAGCATATAGTGAAGTTTTAGAAATATTAAAGTATATTTCTAAAGAAGAATTTAATAAAATACCACAAGATATGTTAGAAATGTTTAAAGCAAATGCTATTAACAATAATGAATTTGTATATAATCCAAGAAAAACGCTCCAAGAACAAAATGTTTCTGAAACTGCAAGAACTATAATTGCAATCTTATTTAGAGATTATTGGGCAACAGAAAATCAAAAAGAGAAAATTTTGAAAAAACAAAATTATGATAGAGAAAAAATAAAAGAAGAAATGTATAATACTAATAATATTTTTAAAAAACATAATACACAGCAGAACGAAGCTTATATAAAAAATGAAGTGGCTATGATTGAATATAAAGAATCAATTTTTACAAAAATCAAAAATTGGTTTAAACATTTTTTTAATAAATAAAATTAATTATATGTAAAAGCAGGTGTTAAATCCTGCCTTTTATCTTCCCAAATCCCATTCTTTTTTTATTGTAAAAGAAAGTCTAATATGGTATTATAAAAATATATTATATATTTCACAAAAGAAAGGTAGTAAAATAATGGAAGAAAAAAAAAGATAAAAATTAGTTTAAAAACAGCCATAATTCTTATACTTGCTTTCATTTTTGTTGTAGGAGTAGGCCTATTTACTTATAATATAAGTGGTAAGAAGGTAAAGTATGATACCAAAATAGGTTATTATTCAGGAAAATCAGATTGTGTTGAGAATGCTTTTATTAGTTCTTATAATGAACTTGAAACATATTTAAGTCACTTTGGAGAAGTTACAATAGATGGCAAAAATGCATTAGAAATTTTTGATAAAGATTTCTTTAAAAATAATACTATTGCTATTGAAGCACATGATGCATCTTCTTCACAGGATTCATATAAAATTAATAGTGTAAAAGTAGATGGAACAGAAGCAAATATAAATATAGATCATACAACTTATTCGCATGGGGGTATGTTTGCACCAACAGTTCAATTTAGGTTTATTATTTTAGATAATAATGTAAAAAGTGCTAAATTTAATATAAATACAAAAAAAGTGAATAATACTTGGAATCATGGAATTTACTATAAGCCAATAATTTATTTATATCCTACTCAAGATATGGAAGTTTCAGTTAAATTAGAATACAATGAAAACATTACTGTATCATATCCTAAATATTTAAGTGGCTGGAATGTATTAGCAAAAACAAATGGAACAA
This sequence comes from uncultured Clostridia bacterium, assembly GCA_934130435.1. Classification (GTDB taxonomy): domain Bacteria; phylum Bacillota; class Clostridia; order TANB77; family CAG-508; genus HGM13634. The sequence continues at coordinate 46,038 of CAKOYB010000007.1, read as the reverse complement.
TAATAGACTTAGTAACAAAAAGAGATTTATATGCATTATATTATGAAAGTGAAAATACAGTAGATTTTAAAGTTGAAAAAGATGGATTTGTGGTTAAAGGCGAAAATGTAGCTACATTTTTAGAAGAAAAACTTGCTATTCTAGGATTAACTGAAAGAGAAGCAGAAGAATTTATAATATATTGGTTACCTATTTTACAAAAAAATGAATATAACTATATAAGATTTGCAACAATAGACCAAATAAATGAAAATATGCCATTAGATATTACCCCTAATCCTGATACTATAATTAGAGTTTTAATGACTTATAAAGGATTGGAAAATTCGATAGAAATTGAAGAACAACAATTAATAGCACCGGAGAGAAAAGGATTTGTAGCTGTTGAATGGGGTGGAACAGAAATTAAATAAAACACAGAAATGGAGTGATAGTATAAACTACCACTCCATTTCTTCATATTCAATTTGTTTTTGTGGATCAAGATAAATGTCATTTTCTATCTGAAAATCTCTAATTAGTTTTTCTTCTGGAGATACTGGAAATTTATTGCAAACCCAAGGTATAAATTTATCAACTGTTTTTTGAAATGTATTAGAAAGCTATTCTCTTTTTCCAACTGATAGATTTTAAAAGCTCATCACTTGCTAAGTAAAATCCATATTATATTATACTACTGTTTACATAAAAAACAACTTGCCATAATACGTAAAATATGTTATAATTAATTCAGCTTTATGCTGTACCCAAAGAAATTTATTATAAATCTCGGAGGGTAATCCTCCGAGTAATGCAAGGAGGACTAAATATGACAATTAAAAGAAAAATTGAACGGTTAAGAAAAAAATTGGCCAATGATGACCAGAAGTATGACCTTATTGGAATTTATGAAAATAAGGATGCTTTTAAATCTTATGGAGGTTATATGGACCCATGGAGTGAGGACAGACATATGTTTCATCCAGTTGCATGGAATAAGGAAATCAAAACAATGGGCAGTTGCCTTACCGGTCATGTTTCAGCATTTTTCTTTGGAACACGATTTTTAAATGATAAAGATTTCAAGGATGAAATAATCAATGCTTTGACTTCATCAGGATATGTTCCTAAAGAAATTAAGATTTATGCATACAAAATTGTCAATTAAATTTGTAACGCTTACATTATTTTATAGTGTGAGCGTTATTTTTACTTTACTAATGATTTTCAACTTTTCTTCAAATCAATATGACATTTGAACTCTGTCCCAATTGACAAAGTAGCAAGACGAAGTCTTGAAGACAAACTGATTATAAAAAGGTATTTTAAACACTATATTTATCAATAAAGTGTGGCATATGTTTGAATAACCTACAAGTTTATGCGATGGCAAATTATTAGTAACTTGTAATATTATGTAAAATGTGGTATACTATAAATGATGAATAGGTTTTACTCCGCTTCATCAGTAGCAAATATACCCACATAGAACGCGTTTTTTACGCAAGGAGGAAAAAACATGGCAAAATACGAAAACGAAGCCTACTGCCCGTATCAGCAAATTGACCTTTCTAGCGACACTCGCTTAGTGGGTCTGTGGAGCTTGATTGGCCCTAAGGTAGTGTATGAAATGATTGATGCAGTAAATTGTGCTCCTGACACTACCAGGTGCGACCAGATTTTCGGCACCGACCCGATCGCTTATGATGTGCTTTATGCCATTATTACGAAAAATGTGAATGCTGATAAAATTCTTGTACATCAACTTCACAATGGCGGTTTAAATAAGCAGAGCATCTCTGACATCCAGGAAGCCATGACTGAAGTTTGCAATCCGCAGCTGATTGCTCGTGCAGGAAGCGACTTCATCGTTATCATCAGTGATGCCACTTATGGCATTGATGTTTGGGTCTGGGACCTTGCATGTTGTTCGTAAGCCGTAACTAAAAAAACGAATTGTTTTCTGCACTCGAAATGAGTGCAGTTTTTTTATATAAACAGGATAGGTTCGTCCATCACATGTATAATCAAACATATGGTGGAAGATCTTTTTACTATTGGAATCTTATATTATTAATAATTAAAGAAGTTACGTTAAAGCAAAGAAAATGAAATATACATAAATTAAGATGAGATATTATTCTCTCATCTTAATTAAAAATTTGTTGCAATATAATTCATTAAAACATATCCAAGTACTGCTAATATAATAAAAATAGAAATTAGAATAGCTTTTACTTTTTTTGTCATTTTTTTATTTAAAATTACAAACAACCCTATAACAAATAACAAAATAGGAATAGTTATTTTTCCAATTTTTGAAAATTTTTCTCCAATTGTTGGATCAAAAACGCCATATTTATCTTGTACCGTAACACCATACTTGGGTTCTATTATTGCTAATGACACAGGTATTTTAGTTAGTAATCCAGTAATAAAGGCACTAAAACTTATAAATACTTTTTTTATTTTATTCATATTTAAAATCTCCTTTCAACAGTTTACTTAAACATAATTTAGGCTTATGATTATTAAAGTCCCATGTATCTAAAGAATCACCTCTGCAATATTTCCAATCTTTACAATTTTCACATTCTTTGCATTTTAGCTTATCTAAATTTCTAAACCATTTAAATTTATTTTCCCAAACATCAACAAAATCATCAGTTCTAATATTGCCTTGCACTAATTCTTTTCTTCTCTCAACACTAGGACAAACATAAATATCTCCATTATATAAAATACTTCCAGTTGTAAATCCTGTGACACAGAAAAACATATGATTTCTTATTTCTTTTTCATATTTCATACCAACAAAATGTGTACAACCGTAAGTTACATCGAATTTTGATTGTATCTTTTTTTCTTTAATAAAATCTAATAGGTATCTATAATCATCTTTGTCGAGAGATAGTTCACTATTATCCTGAGCTCTTCCTATTGGATCCATATTTACTATTCTCCAAGAATCAATTTGAAGTTCTTTTATTTTTACATACATATCTTCTAACTCTTTAATATTTAATTTATTTACAACAGTAGTTATTTGCAAATAATTCAGAAAACTAGCTTCTTTTAATTTTTTGATGTTCTCTATTATTTTTACAAAAGAACCTTTTATACCTCTAAACTCATCATGTGATTTTTCTAGACCATCTAAACTTATTGATATTGTAGTCATTCCTGCTTCTTTCATTTTTTCTATGATTTCATCGTTTATGAGCATAGCATTTGTTGTCATTCCCCAATGATAACCTAATTTTTTGGCAAACTTCATAACTTCAAATAAGTCTTTTCTCAAAAGAGGTTCTCCACCAGTAATACTTAATAAAATCTTATTTGCATCATATTTATTTGCAATACTTTGTAATGCATTTTCAATTTCTTCAGTTGTTAATTCATCTTTAAAATTAAAATCTTCACCGGCTCTACTACCACAGTGCTTACATTTGGCATTACATCTTAATGTTGTTTCCCAAAAGAGATTATATAAAATGGGTTTTTTAGATAAGACAATTTTGCTTTTATATGCAACTTCAGCCTCACCATATTTAATTATATCTTTTATCATTTTTCAAAATCCTTTATTTTTTATATCTGCATTCTATCATATTTATTATTTTTAATCTACAATTTCATAAATAGTCTATTGAAAAAAATATATTTGGAAAAGTATAGGTCTTATGCTAAATTGAATACAATAAATAGAGTATTTATATTAATGTAATACCAAGTTTCTGTTGGCATTATTTATTTTCGTTTAATATCAAATCGATATATTGATATTAAAGCAGCTACGAGTTCAATAATTGTTGCAACGAGCCCCGTAATTGCAAGTACTTTTATATTGTATATAATAAATAAACTACAAGATACAACTTCCGTACATCTGATAAGTTTTAAATTACCGTACCATATAGCTATGCTGTATAAAATAACAGCAGACATAGGAAGCAGACTTATAAAACCTATATAGGTTATTAACGAAAATACAATCATTAAAGTAATTATAATAAATAACAAATAAAAAGGTATTTTTTGATTATTATACTTATTAAAAACAACATTCCTTGCCATGCAAGTTAAATTCATTAAACACCCTGTATAAGCACCTAAAAAAACATATTGTATAGCATATAATAGACTAGAAAAAGTTTGATACTTTAATAAAACCTTCTTATCATTTTTCTGAAAGCTTAACATCAAAACTATTAATGCTAATATTCCTATAACTTGTGCTATTATAAAAGATTTTGTATAAACTATACTCATTTAATATTTTTCTCCTATATTTACTTATGTATTTTAATGGCAACGTTGACAATGCAAAGCCAAACATGGACACATAAATTTTTTAATTCCATTTTATTCTTCTTTTCTTAAGTTGATGTTATAAAGTAGTTCAACTAATTTTACTATATCTCTATCATATAATACTTTTGATTCGTTAAAATATAAAATTTCATTTTTTAGCTTTGGCAATAATTGAATGATTGAATTTAAATTTTGATGATTTTCTAGACAAGATTTCCATCTTCCAATTCCTATCCAAGCCAACTTATCAGCATCTTTAACAATTAGTCCCTCTGTTGTAGTATGACTCATATTCCATTTATGATTTTCTATTGCTAAACAACACTTATTAACAAGTTTATTATCATAACCACTTTTCATCATTTCCTCTTTAAGCATTTGTGCTGATAATTTCTCATGTGATTCATTCACCTTAATTCTTCCTACATCATGCCAATAAGCACTAATTATACAAACTTCTTTGTTTACGTCAAGAGTTATTAAGTTTAATAATTCTTTTGTATAGTTAACAACATCGTACATATGATTAATATCATGTTCATGATCAGTAGTATCTTGCATGTATTCTTTTGCTTTGTGTATTAGATCCTTATATTTATTCTCTATTTCACTGTAATTATTATTTTTTTGACATTTTAAATCTATAATTTTCATTATCTAATCATTCCAATCTTTTCTTTATTTCCTTAGAAAATAGTAATAAGTTTTGTTATGTGGTAAAGTGACATGAAACTGTGTTTAAAAATACAATACTTATGTTACCGTCATATATTATAATAACATATCAAGTTTACCACACACAAAGTTGAATTGTAAATATCAACAAAGAAATATAAAGTATTATTAACTAATGTGCGATGACACCTTGTTCCTGATGATATTGATTTTTTTACAATAATATAGTATAATAATTAACTGATAATAGCTTGTTTTGTGGCAAAAACAAAGGGATAAGCTAATTATTCAAAATTTAAAAACTAAAAGGAGATTTGCTAAGTGTTCAAAACGACAATTGAAAAAGATTTGAAGAATGCAGTTACAAATGAAGAACGTGAAGCTGTATACAGAAAAATCTTTAACAAGTACCGGGGTGAATTCTTTGAATTTATCGAAGAATTGAAGAAGAGCAAAATCGCACAGAAATTGTTTGATTCTTCAACTCCGGAAGAAACGCTACACATATGGGAAGAGTTTTCTTCTCAAAATCAGGGTCTGTTCGAAAGAATTAAATCTTGGGCAAAAGCCAGAGATGAGTATTTCTATACGTATGAACATGCTCCCGTTTTTAAGGAAGACGAAAAAGTTGAATGTATTTTGGAAGCCGGTTTGATGATTATTATCACGAGCGATGAATGCCTGCTTACAGGAGAAGATATCAACGGAAATTTTGACGAGGAGCTATATACTCTTTTGAAAAAGAGTCCAAATCGACTCCTTAAGGCTGCAGGATACTATATTGATTGTGAAGGTTATGACTCAATAACCAAAGAAAACATTTACGACTTCTATTCTGAAGACTAAGTTTTTTTGCCACACCCCACCTTTGTATTAAGGTGGGGCTTTTCTTAGTATGTAGATAATTTCAGTAGTATGCAAACTAATTACTAACCAATGATATGCTTCAATATACTATTCTATTGATATTTGAATTTACATAAATGGTATTGCTTTTTTGAAAAACTTGAGATAAAATAATTGCATAGGCTATAGCCTTATATTATTATGTTAGGAGGTATTTTAATTTTTTATTATAGTTAACCAATATCAATACAGAATGGAGATAATCTATGACTATGAAACTCAGTAGTGAGAAACAACATCTTGTCTTAGAAAACAATGGATTGGTTCATTACTTAGTACAGAAATTGGGGATAACCCCACTTTCCTCAGAGTACGAGGATATTGTTTCTATAGGTACAATTGGATTGATAAAAGCAGCTATTACTTTTGATTCATCAAAAAAAAATGCTTTTGCAACTTATGCTTCGAAGTGTATAAATAATGAAATTTTTATGCATTTTAGAAAAGTGAAAAAATATGCAAACGTATTATACTTAGATGAGGCAATCAAAAATAATAACAATGAAAAGGATGTAACCTTAGGAGATATGATTGAAGATCATAACGCAAACTTTGTTGATAGTATAGAAGAAAAATCGGAGTTTATTTGTCTGGTTAATATTGCTTTAAACTATCTAAAGGGGAGAGAAAGACTTGCAGTTCTTCTTTATCTGATGAGGGAAAAAAATATATCACAGGTTGATATTGCTAAAAAAATGAATATTTCTCAAAGCTATTTTTCAAGAATTATAGCAAAAGTAAGCAATGAAATAAGAAAAGTATGGGCTAATAATAAAATACGATACAAGGAGGTATTTTCTATGCAAATATTAGGAAATGAATACAAACTTTCTTTTTCATCAAGAGACATTAAGAAATTCAACCAGATTTTTGCAACTCTTTTGCAAAATATAACATCTACTGAAGAAATACCTGATTTTAAGGTAAACTGCAACAAAGAACGGATTATAGTTCAAATACCTGCACATCCATATGCATTTTCTTTTATTGCTCAGATCATTCAGGAAATTGATGACTTTAATATGACTTTTATTTCTAATAAAAGTACATTAACTACAGATAATACTGTTATGAAGAAAGTAGAATCATATGAAGAAGATAAGACTTCTGAAGAAAATGAATCCAGCATAATAGTACAAAGTCCTGAAGTAATTTCAGATGCGGTAAAAGAGAAGGACACTAAATCTACAGTTAAAAGAACTAGCAAGGTTCAACAAGCGATAGATTTTATGTTGGGTGCAAGTTCTTTTTCTTTTAAGTATTTGAAACAGAAATTGCCTAATATGTCTAGTCAAACCATTCAGTATGCTATGAAACTTGCTAAAGACAAAGGTCTTATAACTTCTACAGGTACTAGAGGCGAATATGTTCCAAAAGTTATAGAACCTAGTGCAGCTGAAGAAAGTAATCAAAGTAAAATGACAAGCATTGAAAAAGGCAGCACAATGAAAAGTAATATTGGTAAAACAAAATGACATACAAGTCAAAGTAAGAAAACAAGGAAAGTTATCCTAACGCTTGACAGATTTAGTGTTAAGCAAGTAATATACAATTTTCCTAATATTTCTATTATAAGTGTTATTAGACTAGATTAAACAAAAAGTTTAATAACATGAATACGTTGTCAATAAAACTTAAAATGCCACAAAGAAGAGATTGCTTATTAAATTTATAATAGCAATCTCTTTGATTTTTACAATTATTATAATTTACTAACTGTCTATGTGTGAAAATACCACGTATTGTTGGAATATTAAAATGAGTAAGGATTAAAATTAAAATCAAAACCAGTATACTTACTGCGTTTTAAGTTTATATAATTTTTAACTTCCTCATTAGCAGTTTTGTCTATTTCGTTTATTCTATATACATTTCCACTATTTTGAGTAAGTGGCACAATGTATCTTTTCTTTCCTTTTACACTAATACAATACTTATTATTAACAGGATGTTCACTACCAAAAACTGAAGTAGCATTTTGAAATTTAATAAAACTTTCTTTTATATAGGTATCATTACAATTCAAAATTTTGTTAATAACATCTTTTTCTGAAAGTTCATATAAGTCATCAATTTTTATATATCCTTTGACATTCATTGATTTTACTATATCAGCAAAAAATTGCATAACTGTTCTAGTATTATCACTATCGTAATTAGCGAAAATAGGCAAAATTGTATGCAAATATTCTTTACATATTTGAGGCGTTTTAAAGCCTAGTTCTTCTATTCCTTCTTCATTTTTTAAAATAACAATATCATTGTAATATTTTGAAACTTCGTCTAGATTCCATGCATCGTATAAAAATATTCCATTAGAAAATGTATATTCAAATCTATCAGAGCTTAATTTTGGAGTATCATTATCAGCAATAGGGTAGATATGGTAGTTAGAAATTTCTTCAACTTTTATTCCATCACGATTTAATAATTCCATTATTGTTTTTGAATTTTTTATTATTTGTTCTGTTCTTTCTTCAGTAGATTCCTGATGTTCAGAATCGCCATTCATAAAATCAATACAATGTTTGAATGTAGGAGTTGCTATATCATGAAAAAGTCCTGCTAAAGTCTGTTTTTTATCTTTTGTAAAATTCCATATAATTAATGCTACCCCAACACTATGGTCTAAAGTAGAATTAAAAGACACGTAATTGTATATTTTTGAATAATCTGTCCCACATAACATACTTATTCCTGAAAGTCTTTGCATCTCTGGCGTATCGATATAATCTAATAGCCACTCAGGAAAAACAGGTGATAAAATTTTAAAATAGTTTTTTCTTAAATTATCTAAATTATTATAATATTTACTCATACTTCTAACCTCACTTTATTTTTATCAATGTAATTATACTACAAGCATCTTAAAAATACAATAAAAAAATACCGGTACTACAAGCATCAACTTGATGGAAGCAATAAGGAAGTGATATCAATTGATGATAATAATTACACATTTTTAGAAATATTATTTCATATAAAACTATATTGGATTGACAACACAATAATAAAAATGCTAATATACATTTGAGGTGAAAAAAATGTCAAATATCCTAGATTATATAATATGGAGAGGTGACCTAAGCTTTAATCAGAGCGAAATAAATGAATTAGATAATATAATTTTTGCGAGATTTTCATATTTGCCATTTAAAAATATCAAAATTGAAAAAACTGAAACAATAGAAAGTATTGCTAAAAAAATGAAAGAATTAAATATTGAAGAATTTTTATGGGAAGATGACAAAGACTTTATATATTATCTAGGAAAATCTAATAGATTTAAAAATCTAGAAATTTCAGATTATATTGAAGTAATTGACAATTCCGCTGAAAAGCAATTCGCGGCAGTATGTATATCAATTTCAAATAAGTTAAAATACATATCTTTTAGAGGAACAGATTCTTCGCTTGTAGGCTGGAAGGAAGACTTGAATATGAGTTTTATGGAACACGTGCCTTCACAAAGAGAAGCAGTAAATTACCTAAATAATATAGGGAAAAAAGGTAGATATAAATTTATATTAGGAGGACATTCAAAAGGAGGAAACTTAGCAGTATATTCAGCAATATTTTGTGAAGATAAAGTAAGAAATAAAATAGAAAAGGTTATAAATGCTGATGGACCAGGATTCGATAGGAAAATAATTGAAACAGAGAACTATAAAAAAATTCTAGATAAAATTGAAACATATATTCCACAATCTTCAATAGTAGGAAGATTACTTGAACATGAAGAAGAATACCAGGTAATAGAGAGCATTCAAAAAGGAATTATGCAACATGATATTTATTCTTGGCAGATCGAGCCACTAAGGTTGGTGAGAATACCATCAGTAACAAATAATAGTGAAATATTTAATGGAATAGTTAGAGACTGGCTGAAAAATACTACTCCAGAACAAAGAGGAAACTTCATAAATATCATATATGAAATAATTATAACTACTGACGCAAAATCTTTAAAAGATTTTTCTACCAATACTATGAAAAAAATAGGTAAAATTTTGAATAGCTATAGAAACATAGATGAATCAGCAAGAAAAGAAATGGAAGAAATGATAAAATTAATTTTAAAAAGTTCAGTTAAAGTATTAAAAGAAAATATGCCAAAAGCGACAGGAAATTATGGCGCAAAAACAAGGCAAAAGGTATAGGCATTTAAAATATAAACAAAAGATTTAAGAGATTAAAAGGGCTATATATTTTTTAATTAAAATAAATGTATAGCCCAATAATTATATAAATTTAAAATATATGCTATAAGTCACTATTTTGTCATATACAAGTGATACACTACAAATAGTGTGATATAATAGACCATGGGAAGGTTAATATAGATGATTAAAGTTTTATTAGTAGAAGATAATAATTCAATAATTCTAGGTTTAGAGTATTTATTTAAAGAAGAAGGATTTGAGTATAGTATTGTAAAAAATAAAAGGGATACTTTAAATATTCTAGATAAAGAAACATTTGATGTTGTTTTATTAGATGTGTCACTTCCAGATGGAAATGGGTTTGATATTTGCAAATATATAAAAGAAAAAAAGAATATCCCAGTTATATTTTTAACAGCAAAGGACGAAGAAAAAGATGTGGTTATGGGATTTGATTTAGGTGCAGATGATTATATTATAAAACCATTTAGGAATAGAGAATTAGTGTCAAGAATTAAAAATGTTTTAAGAAGAAAAAATAATTTAGATAATTGTTTGCAAATTAAAAATATAAAAATTAATACTGAAACTGGCAAAGTTTATAAAGACGAAGAAGAGATAACTCTTACTAAACTTGAATATAAAATATTAGTTAATCTATTTTCAAATAGAAATAAGTTAATAACAAGAGAAGAAATATTAAATGATATATGGGACATAGCAGGAAACTTTGTGGAAGATAATACACTTACAGTATATATAAAAAGAATAAGGGAAAAAATTGGAGACAAAGAAGGTAAAATAATAGAAACAGTTAGAGGAATAGGGTATAGAGTAATAGACTAATAAGGAGAAAAAATGAAAATATTTAAAAATAAAGGGATAAAGAATTTAATATTAACTAGTACATTAATAATTGTTTTGGCAATTATTTCGGTTGTTTGTATTAATTGTTATTATAATAATAAATATAAACAAACCATTAATTTATATATATCTAACATTTTAAATGTTGTAGTAAAAGAATATCCTAATATAAACGAGGAAGATTTAATAAAAATATTAAATAGCAAGGAAATTAAAGAAGAAAACTCTTTATTAGAAAAGTATGGGATATACAATGAACCAGCAATAGAAATATTAAAGCAAAAAGATAAAAATATTATAATGTATAACTTAATAATATTAATAACAACAAGTGTAATATTAACAGTTGTATTTTATTTTTATTTAAAATATAGACAAAATGAAATTGATAAAATTACTAAATATGTAGAAAGAGTTTCGAATAAAAAATATATTTTAGATATAGATGAAAATACAGAGGACGAGCTAAGTAGTTTGAAAAATGAATTATACAAAATAACTGTTATGCTAAAAGAAGAAGCAGATAATTCGGAAAAACAAAAAGAAGCATTAACAACATCAATTTCTGATATATCACATCAATTAAAAACACCACTTACATCAATATTAATAATGTTAGATAACTTAAGTGAAAGCGATAATATGGATAAGCAAACTAGAGATAAATTTATAGCTGAAATATCAAGACAAATTGAAAATATGAATTGGCTAGTAATTTCACTTTTAAAATTATCAAGGCTAGATGCAGGTGTTGTTGAATTTGAAAGTCAAAGAATAAATGCTAATAAGCTAGTAAATGAAGTAATATCAAATTTAGAAATAATGACTGAACTAAAAAATGTAGGCTTTGAAATAGAAGCAAATAAAGATTGCTATTTTATTGGAGACTATAACTGGAATAAAGAAGCAATTCAAAACATAGTAAAAAATGCGATTGAACACACAAAAATAAATACAAAAGTAAAAATAAGAATTGAGGAAAATAGTGTATATACAAGTATAACGGTAAAAGATGAGGGAAGTGGAATAAATCCAAAAGATTTAAAACATATATTTGATAGATTTTATAAATCAGAAAATTCATCAGAAAATAGTTTTGGAATAGGCTTATCACTTTCTAAGAGTATAATAGAAAAGCAAAATGGATATATACAAGTTGAAACAAAAGAGAATGAAGGAACAAAATTTATTATAAAATATATAAAATAAGGAGTTTATCTCCTTATTTTTTTTCATAGTCATAAAAAAGTCATTTTAGATGTGTAAAATATAAACAAATAAGGAGGATTTAGAATGGAAATTTTAAAAGTTGAACATTTAACTAAGAAATATGGAAAAGGAGAAAATGAAGTTATAGCTGTAAATGATATGTCTTTTACAGTAAATAAAGGTGAATTTGTTGCAATAGTTGGTAGTTCTGGAAGCGGCAAATCAACTTTGTTACATTTACTAGGTGGCGTAGATAGACCAACTTCTGGAAAAGTATATATAGAAGGAAAAAATATATATGAATTAAATGATGATAATTTAGCGATTTTTAGAAGAAGACAAGTAGGATTAATTTATCAATTTTATAATTTGATACCAATATTAAACGTAGAAGAAAATATAACTCTTCCATGTGATTTGGATGGAAAAAATGTAAATAAAGGGCAATTAAAGGAATTATTAAAAACGTTAGGATTAGAAAATAGAGTAAAACATCTTCCAAATCAATTATCTGGAGGACAACAACAAAGAGTTTCAATAGGTAGAGCTTTAATTACAAATCCAGCGATAGTATTAGCAGATGAACCAACAGGAAATCTAGATTCAAAAGCAAGTGATGAAATAGTTGAATTATTAAAATTATCAAATAAAAAATATAATCAAACTGTTATAATGATAACTCATAACTTGGAAATTGCAAAAGAAGCAGATAGAATTATTAGAATTGAAGATGGCAGAATTTTAAATTAAATATAAAAAATTTAATTTAAAATCTATAGATAAAAGAAAGGACGAACAAAAATGAATTTGTTAAATAAATTAACTATTACAAATTTAAAATTAAACAAAAAAAGAACAATAGTTACAATCATTGGAATTATTCTTGCAACAGCACTAATAACAGCAGTAGCAGGAATGGTTACAAGTTTTAGGCAAACTTTGATTAATTGGACTATAAAAACAGATGGAAATTATCATTATTGCTTTAAAAATGTTCCAAGTGAAGAGTTAAAATATATTGCAAATAATAGAAATGTAAAAAACTATTATTTAGCTCAAGATATGGGCTATGCTAAATTAAATGAAAGTAAAAATGAATATAAACCTTACTTATATGTAATGTCATATAACAAAGAAGCATTGAAAAATGCTCCAATTGAATTGGTAGAGGGAAGATTACCACAAAATGAAAATGAACTTATGATATCAGAACATATTATTACTAATGGAAAAGTAAATTATAAAATAGGACAAAAGATTTCTTTAGAAATGGGAGAAAGACTAAGTGAAAATTCAGAATTAGATCAACACAATCCATATAATAAAGATGAAGAAAAATTTAATACTAAACTTAACAAAACATATGAAATAGTTGGAATAATGCAAAGACAAAGAAATAATGTTGAACCATATTCTGCACCTGGCTATACTGTGATTACATATCTTGATGATAGTAATATTAAAGAAAATACAAATATATATGTGTTACTTAATAAAAGTAAATTAAAAGACAGATATAAGGTATTTGCCGATATTTTAAATATTCCAGAAGATTTAGCAGAAAAAAATGTAAAAGGTAATATTACCATAGAAGAATTTGATAAGTTAAATGAAACTGCTAAGTATAAATTTGAAATTAATAAAGATTTGCTAAGATTTCAAGCTTTAGAATTTGGAGATTCAATTTTAAGTACGTTATATGCATTAAGTATAATAATTATTTCGATAATTATTGTAACAAGTGTATTTTGTATACGAAATAGTTTTGCAATATCTATAACAGAAAAAATGAAGCAATATGGAATGCTTGCATCTGTTGGTGCAACATCAAAACAAATAAAGAAAAATGTATTTTATGAAGCATTAATATTATCTATTATTGCAATACCAATGGGAGTGCTTTGTGGAATGCTTGCCGTATTTATAGTATTAAAGATAATAAGTGCAATATTAGCAGAATCATTAAACGGAATGATATTTGTATACAGCATTCCCTGGGCAGCAATAGGTATTTCAGTAATACTAGCAATGATTACTATATTCTTATCAGCCAGAAAATCTGCAAAAAGAGCAGCTAAAGTTTCTCCAATTGAAGCAATAAGATCAAATGAAGATATTAAAATAAAATCCAAAAAGCTAAAATCACCAAAGATTATTAAGAAGATATTTGGAGTTGGTGGAGACATTGCATATAAAAACCTAAAAAGAAATAAGAAAAAATATAGGACAACGGTTATCTCAATAGTTGTAAGTGTTGCAATATTTATACCAACCTCAACATTTATTAATTATGCATTTAAAACTTCATCAATGTATTATCAATATGGAGAAGCAAATTATAATTTAATAGTTAGTGTTCCAAAACAAAATTTAACTGATAATGAAAATATAAAACAAATAATCGAACTAGACGGAATAAAGGAATATTCCATACAAAAATCAATAATTGCTAGTGTAGATATTAAAGATGTAAAATATTCAAGTATGGGAAGAGAATATATAGGAAAATTTGAAGAAGAGGGAGGATCAACTACTACAAACTTTAGTATTTATTCAGTTGGAAAAGAAGAATATAATAGATATATAAATAAACTTGGATTAAAATATGATGAAGTAAAAGATAAAGCAATATTAATAAATAGTGCAACTACATTTATAAAAAATGACAAGGGTAGATATATAAATACAAAATTTGAACCATATGAATACAAAGCAGGAGATATACTAAGTATGAAGTTAGTAGGGAAAAGTGTTGATGAAAGAAATGCTGAAATTGAAATTGCTAAATCAACAGATAAATATCCAATGGGATTCGAAGGTAAAACAACTGGTGGATACATTATAGTAAGTGATGAATGGATTCAGAAAAAAAGTGATTATTATTTATCAAATGGAATAGAACTCTATATAAATTGTAATAATTCAGATGTATTAGAAGAAAATATAAGAAAGATAGACAAGAATCTTAATATAACTAATATAGATTCATATATAAGAGAACAAAAAGCAATGTGGATAGTAATTGCAATATTCCTTTATGGATTTATAACAGTAATTTCATTAATTGGCGTTACTAATATATTTAACACAATAACAACAAATATGAACTTAAGAAGTAAAGAATTCGCAAACCTAAAATCTATTGGAATGACAACAAAAGAATTTAATAGAATGATAAGATTAGAAAGCATATTCTATGGAACGAAATCATTATTAATAGGAATTCCAATTGGAACATTATTGTCTTATTTAATGTTTAAGGCATTTGGAGAAAGTGTAGACTTTGGATTTATATTCCCAGTAAGCGGAGTATCAATTTCAATAATAGCAGTGTTTGTATTGATAATAAGCATAATGAAATATTCATTAAATAAAATAAACAAACAAAATATAATTGAAACTATAAGAAAAGATAATATTTAGTAATATAATATTGCAAAAAAACGAAAAAAATAATAAAATAACTAAGTGATTATAAATTGCTAGGTGAAAAAATGGAAAAATATGATAAAAAAGTTTTTGTTGAAAATTTAATAATTTACTATTTTGCCTGTGCATTCTTAGGCTGGATTCTAGAGACATTATATGCATATAGCATATTTGGCACATTTGTAAAGAGAGGCTTTTTATATGGTATAATATGTCCAATTTACGGATATGGAGCTGTAATATTAATACTAATAACTGAAACTTTAAAAAAGAGAAATATAAATTACATATGTACTTTTTTTATGATTACTACAATATTTACATTACTGGAATATATTGCTTCATTAGTACTAGAGTTACTATTTGGAATAAGATGGTGGGACTATAGAGGAGAATTTCTAAACTTACAAGGAAGAGTATGCTTAATGTTCTCAATTTTGTTTGGACTAATGGGAATAGTATTTATAAAAAGAATCTATAACCCTACTAAAAAAATGATAAAAAAACTTAGAGAAAAAATACCATCCAACATATTGGACATTATACTAATTGTTATAATCGCAATTAATATAGTAGATACAATATTTTCAGTAATTCGTTACATATAGATAAAAAAACAACTTCACATGGAAGTTGTTTTTTTATCTATATGTGTCATAAACATTGCTCTTTATTCTAAATAATGTCTTGATCTTTCTTATAAGAATACTTAAGTAAGTTTGCTTTACTGGTAATAATAAGGCTAAACTGTTTTCTGAGTTTGAGTATTTTCTTTCAATTTCAGTCATTTTAGATATATAGTAATTATTAAAAAAAGTATAATTATCGGTAGTACCAATAAGATCTTTATAGTTATACAAACATGATCTAAAATTTTCTATGCTTTTATGTGTATATAAAGAATCAAAGTAATTATCAAAATAACTTGTAAAAATTCTATTTTGTGTTATTAAAAATAAATCTCTTATATTAGATTTGATTTTCTCAGCCTTATTCATTAACTTAGAATAGTTAGATGAAACGCAATTACTTAATTGTAATTTTGAATAAATACAATTTAAAGTATCCTCTAAATAAATAATATAATTTATATTATATTTTATCTTTTCATAAGTTTCTTTATTAGTTAAGGCAATAAACTTATCCTTAAAACTATCATTACTATATAAAGTACTATTAAATAAAGTATATTCACCAGTAATGTAAGCCATTTGTTTAATTAAATTGCATTCTAAAGCATAATAATTTGGGCTAATAGTAGGAAAATCAATTTCAAAGTATTTTACAAATTCTGTATTAGCTTTTACACTTTTCATAGCCATATATTGAACAGCAGCTTCATTAATGCCCATTCCAGAAAGCTTAGAGTCTGTAAAGTCACATAATCCTAATTTAGATAATTTATTTACAGAATTAACTTGGGCTTGTAAAGAGTGAATACATTCATGAATTGCAACAGAGCCTAAATTATTTAAATCATAATTACTGTTAAAGTAAATTGAATTATTTTTATAAAAGTATTTAGCCGCAATACAATTAGGAATATTGGCAATATACATATTTAAATTTGATAGCTTTGCAAACAATTCATAATAGTTAATATTCTGTTCTGGAAAAGCGTTTGTCAATCTCTTTGATATATCCTTAGCAATTAAATTAACCTTGTCATTTTCTAATTTTGATATTACCTCAATGCCTTCTTTACGAAGTTCAGATTTAATATTCATAAGAATAACTTACTCCTTAGTATATTAATAACATTATTATATAAAATAAACCTAAAAATGACAATAATTACCGAACAAAAAAATATTACATTTATATTACAAAGAACAAATCTATAATTCAATTGTAGGCTTATATTTTTTTAACCACATATTAACTTGACAAAGATATGCCATAAGTTGAGGTCCAGTCATTAACTGTCCAAACCAAGGTCTTGAAAAAGAAGAACCATTTGTTTGAAGAATGTCTATAATATAATCCTTATTTAGCAAATCTGTTATAGGAGAATTTGGATTATCCATTATGTCAGATAACATACCTTTAACTTTTTTCAAATATGTTGGATTATGAGTTTTGGGATATGGACTCTTTTTTCTATTTACAATTTCATCAGGAAGAATATCTTTTACAATATAACGCAATAAACCTTTTTCACGACCATTCAAGGCCTTTATTTCCCAAGGAATATTCCATAAGTATTCAACTAACCTGTAATCACAGAAAGGAACTCTTAATTCTAATCCATTATACATACTCATTCTATCAGAACGATCTAATAATGTTTGCATAAACCAATTCATGGTTAAATAAGATATAACTCGTTTTTGCTTAGTTTGTTCAGAATCCTTAGAACAAAATTCAACTTTGCTTATACTTTCATTGTATCTATAATCAATATAATCTTTTAAGTTTACTTTTTCAGCAATTTGAGTATTAAGTAAATTCTGCCTTTCCGTAATAGCAATAGACCATGGAAAGGTGTTACTGTTTAATGCGTCATCTCTAAAAAACCAAGGATAACCTGCAAATATTTCATCTGAACATTCACCGGACAAAGCAACTTTAGCATTTTGTTTTATATTTTTACAGAACAAAAGAAGAGATGAGTCTACATCTGCCATTCCAGGCATATCTCTTGCAATCATTGCATCTTCAAGTGCATCTGCAAGTTCAGGAGTATCTATAACAATATTATGATGATTTGTATTA
This sequence comes from uncultured Clostridia bacterium, assembly GCA_934130435.1. Lineage (GTDB taxonomy): Bacteria > Bacillota > Clostridia > TANB77 > CAG-508 > HGM13634. Next base: position 27,781 of record CAKOYB010000007.1, on the reverse strand, counting down.
AATTTATCTGTCATAAGACCTATAAAATAATTATCGGAATTAGGCTGAAAATCACTTTTTATAAAATTCTTATCATTATCTACATAATCAATTGAATATGTTTCCAATGTTGGTAATCCATTTTTCTCAAAATATTTACTTGCATATGAAACAATTATACTTGAATCCAAACCGCCAGAAAGCATAGCGCATAAAGGAACATCAGATACAAGTTGTTTCTGGATCGAGTCAGAAAGTAAAGCACGAACTTTTTCACAAGTAGTATCGAAATTATCAGTATGTTCTTTAGTTTCTAATTTCCAATATTCAAATGATTTAAGACCATAACTATTAAAAACAGCATAATGTGCTGGTTCAACTTCAAAAATATTTTTGAATACACTTGTACCAGGGGTATGACTAGGACCTATTCCAAACAACTCACATATACCCTGCTTATCAACTACAGGTGTAACGGAAGGGTATTTTAAAATTGCTTTAATTTCAGAAGAAAAAACAATAGTATCATCAATTAATGTATAGTATAAAGGCTTTATACCGAATTGATCCCTACATAATGTAAGCTCCTGTTTTTTATTATTCCAAATAGCAAAACTAAATATTCCGTTAAAACTTTTAAAAATATCAGTACCATAATGAATAAATGCCTTAAGTACAACCTCTGTATCTGAATAGCCGCAAAAAGTATATCCAAGAGATATTAAGTCCATTCTTATATCTTTAGAATTATATAATTGTCCATTATATACCATAGAATAAGTTATATCGTCATAAGTAAAACTCATAGGTTGTTTTCCATTTTCTTCATCTAAAATAACTAGTCTCCTATGTCCTAAGTTTATATGTTCGTCAGAAAAAAACATTCCCTCATCAGGACCACGATGAGTTATAGCAGACGTCATAGTTTTTAAGACGTCAAAATCTTTATCAGTAGTAGTATGCTTTAAATTTGCAAAACCAACAAAACCACACATAAAACAAAACCTCCATTGTATTTATAATTATTCTCTAATAATATATGAAAAAAATTTAAATTAGTTATTGCATTAGTAAATAAATAATGGTATTATATTAATATAGATTTAAAAAAAACCCCAATTTTTGGAATAGTTTTTTAAATCTTTTTTTTATTTGTATAGTGAAAATAGAAGCTTTTTAGTATACAACAAGGGGAAAAGTGTATGTTTGCAAAGCAAACTTTAAGGAGGATATAGTATGAACACAAAATATATTTTTGTAACAGGAGGAGTAGTATCAGGATTAGGAAAAGGAATAACAGCTGCATCATTGGGAAGATTATTAAAAAATAGAGGATATAAAGTAACAATACAAAAATTTGACCCTTATATAAATGTTGATCCTGGAACAATGAGTCCATATGAACATGGAGAAGTTTTTGTTACTGATGATGGAGCAGAAACCGATTTGGATTTGGGACATTATGAAAGATTTATAGATGAAAGTTTAACTAAAAATTCAAGCGTAACGTCAGGGAGAATTTATCAAAATGTCATAAGCAAAGAAAGAAGGGGAGACTACTTAGGAAAAACAGTTCAGGTGATACCACATATAACAAATGAAATAAAAGAAAACATTTATAGTTTCGAAAATGAGGATATAGATATTGTAATAACAGAGCTTGGAGGAACAGTTGGAGATATAGAAAGTTTGGCATTTTTAGAGGCAATACGTCAAGTAGGTATAGAAAAAGATGCAGAAGATGTAATGTATATTCATGTAACACTTCTTCCATATATAACAGGATCAAATGAAATAAAATCAAAACCAACACAACATTCAGTAAAAGAATTGCAATCATTAGGAATAAAACCAGATATTTTAGTATGCAGAAGTGACATGCCAATACCAGACGGAATAAAGGACAAGTTATCACTATTTTGTAATGTAAAAAAAGAAAATGTTATAGCAAATCTTACAGCTGATAACCTATATGCTGTACCACTTATGCTTGAAAATCAGGGACTAGCAAAACAAGTGTGCAAACATTTAAAACTTTCTAACAGTGAACCACATAACGAAAAATGGGATGAAATGATAGGAAATATCAGAAAAGTAAAAAATGGGGAAGTAACAATAGGAATAGTTGGAAAATATGTAAAACTAGAGGATTCATATTTGTCTGTAACTGAAAGTTTACATCATGCAGGTTTTGCAAATAATGTAAAAGTAAATATTAATTATATAGATTGTGAAACTGTTACAAAAGAAAATGCAAAAAGAATTCTTGGAGAACTTGATGGAATAATAGTTCCTGGTGGGTTTGGAAATAGAGGAATAGAAGGAAAAATAAATACAGTTGAATATGCAAGAACAAATAATGTGCCATTTTTAGGAATATGTTTAGGAATGCAAATGGCAGTTGTAGAATTTGCAAGAAATGTATTAAGACTTTCAGATGCAAATTCGGAAGAATTTGATGAAAATTCAAAAAATCAGGTAATACATATTATGGATGAACAAAAAAATATAGACAAAAAAGGCGGAACAATGCGACTTGGAAAATATCCATGTATATTAAAAGAAGGCAGCTTAGCATATAAGGTTTATGGAAAAAAAGAAATAACAGAAAGACATAGACATAGATTTGAATATAACAATGACTATAAGGAAAAATTAGAAAATGCAGGATTAATATGTTCAGGAACATCACCAGATGGAAAATTAGTAGAAATAGTAGAAATTCCATCATTAGATTACTTCATAGCAGGACAATTTCATCCAGAATTTAAATCTAGACCGGATAAGCCATCACCACTTTTTGTAGGATTGGTTAAGGCTGCAAAAGAAAAAAAATAAAAAAATAAAGCGACTTGGTTCGCTTTATTTTTTGCATATCATATAAAGAATAAATATATATAAGGACTAGATTACATTGCATTATGTAATTTGAGAAGCTATTTTCATTATAATAAAAAACACCCTTTTACCGAGAAAAACGATAAAAGGGAGAGAGGTTCTTTGAGATACAATTAGTATCTATGGTATGCCATAAGGCGAGTTCATCTGGTGAAGCATAACGCTTACTTCCTCTAAAGCCAAACCAGGTTGCAATGAATGTTATTGCAACAATATATATGTAATAGTAGTCTCCTTGGAGAACTACTATTACATATATTAACATAAAACGAATAAAATGTCAATATTGAATTATTGCATTTAGAAATATATAATTAAATTTATATTATATATTATTTATAGATAAAATTTAGTATACAAAATAAATTTTTTAGTTTACATTTTTATTTTTTGCTGTTTTATTGTTCTAAATTTAATTTTAAAGAATATAATTATATATAAATGTGAATAGTATGTAAATTTAAAATAAAAATATTGACATTTAATATAAAAGGGTATATTATTTTAGCAGTCGATAAAAAAGATTGCTAAAAGTTTTTTTAAGGAGGTAGATATTATGATAAAACCATTAGGAGACAAAGTATTAATAAAAATGAAAGAAGGCGAAGAAACAACTAAGAGTGGAATAATATTAGCAACAAATGCACAAGAAAAACCACAAATAGCAGAAGTAATTGCAGTTGGACCAGGTGGGAATATAGATGGAAACAATATAGAAATGCATGTAAAGATAGGAGATAATGTGATAGTAAGCAAGTATGCAGGTACTCAAATAAAATTTGAAGGTGAAGAATACATAATTGTTAAACAAAATGATATTCTTGCAACAGTAGAATAGAGAATAGAAACAAAGATTAATTATAAATGGAGGTAAATAAAAATGGCAAAGGAAATTAAATATGGTGAAGATGCCAGAAAAAAACTATTAGATGGTGTTAATAAATTAGCAGACACGGTAAAGGTTACATTAGGACCTAAGGGAAGAAATGTTGTATTAGACAAAAGCTTCGGTGCACCACTTATTACTAATGATGGTGTTACAATAGCGAAAGAAATTGAATTATCAGACCCATATGAAAATATGGGAGCAAGACTTGTTAAAGAAGTATCAACAAAAACAAACGATATAGCAGGAGATGGAACTACAACAGCAACAGTTCTTGCTCAAAAAATGATAAAAGAAGGAATAAAAAATGTGGCTGCAGGTGGAGACCCAATGGCAATAAAGAGAGGAATGGATAAAGCAACAAAAGTAGTAACAGATGCACTGAAAGAAATAAGTTCAAAAGTAAACGGAAGAGAAGACATAGCAAGAGTTGCATCAATATCTGCTAACAATGAAGAAATCGGAATGTTAGTTGCAGATGCAATGGAAAGAGTTTCAAAAGATGGAGTTATTACAATTGAAGAATCTAAAACTTCTTCAACAGATGTAGAAGTTGTTAGAGGAATGCAATTTGATAAAGGATATGTTTCACCATATATGGTAACAGATACAGAAAAGATGGAAGCTATAATAGATAATCCATATATATTAATAACTGATAAAAAAATAAGCAATATCCAAGAAATTTTACCTTTATTGGAAAGCTTAATGCAAGAATCAGGTAAACTAGTTATAATTGCAGATGATATAGAAGGAGAAGTCCTTTCTACATTACTAGTAAATAAATTAAGAGGAGTTTTAAATGTTGTTGCTGTTAAAGCACCAGGATATGGAGATAAGAGAAAAGAAATGCTACAAGATATAGCAATTCTAACAGGAGGAGAAGTTATTACAGCAGATTTAGGACTAGAACTTAAAGATACAAAAATTGAGCAATTAGGTAGAGCAAGACAAGTAAAAGTTCAAAAAGAAAATACAATAATTGTAGATGGCTTAGGAGATAAAGAGAAAGTACAAGAAAGAATTAGACAAATAAGAGCTGCAATGGAAGAAACAAGCAGTGATTACGAAAAAGAAAATTTACAAGAAAGACTTGCTAAGATTGCTGGTGGAGTTGCAGTAATTCAAGTTGGAGCTGCTACTGAAATTGAAATGAAAGAAAAGAAATTAAGAATTGAAGATGCTTTATCTGCAACAAAGGCAGCAGTAGAAGAAGGAATAGTAGCAGGTGGAGGAACAGCATATATAAATGTTATTCCAAGAGTTGAAAGCTTAATAAAAGAATTAAATGATGACGAAAAATTAGGAGCAAAAATAGTATTAGCAGCTTTAGAGGAACCAATTAAACAAATTGCAACAAATGCAGGGCTAGAACCAGCAGTAATAATAGAAAAAGTTAAATCAAGCAATCCAGGCTTTGGATTTGATGCTGCTAATGAACAATATGTTGATATGAAAAAAGTAGGTATAGTTGATCCAACAAAAGTTACAAGAAGTGCAATACAAAATGCCGAGAGTGTTGCTTCTATGATACTTACAACAGAAGCAATTGTTACAGACATAAAAGAAGAAAAATGTGGATGCGGACATGAGCAAATGCCAACAGGAATGGATGGAGTGTATTAATAAGCAGAAAATATAGTCTAATAATTGATCTAAATATATAAGTCAATTATTAGGCTATATTTTTTTTACCTGTAAAGAATAAAATTTAACAGTCACTTTTATCAAATTTATAAAGGTTAGGTTATTAATCTGAAATATAAAAAAAATAAAAAAACTATTTCTAATTTCAAATACTTGTGATAGAATAGTAAAAAAATAATTGGAGGGAATTTATGAGTGATATTAAATATAAAAGAATATTACTTAAATTAAGTGGAGAAGCTTTAGCTGGAGAGAAAAAGACTGGAATTGATCCAGACACAATAGGAAAAATTTGTGACCAGATTAAAGTTCTAATTGATATGGGAGTTGAGGTTTCTGTTGTAATTGGAGGAGGAAACTTTTGGAGAGGCAGATTTGGACTTAATATGGAAAGAACTACAGCAGATTACATGGGAATGTTAGCAACAGCAATGAATGGATTAGCTTTGCAAGATTCACTTGAAGCAAGAGGGATGTATACAAGGTTACAAACAGCAATCGAAATGAGAGAAATTGCTGAACCATATATAAAAAGAAAAGCATTAAAACACCTAAGCAGAAAAAGAGTAGTAATTTTTGCTTGTGGAACTGGTAATCCATATTTTACTACAGATACAGCAGCAGCTCTTAGAGCAGCAGAAACAGAGGCAGATATTATACTACTAGCCAAAACAATTGATGGAGTATATAGTGCAGATCCTAAGATTGATAAAGAAGCTATAAAATATGATAAAATTTCATATTTAGATGTTCTAAATAAAGACTTAAAAGTAATGGATTCAACAGCAACGGCCTTATGCAAGGATAATCATATTCCAATAATGGTATTTGGAATAGATAAACCAGAAAATATGGTAAAGGCTGTTATGGGAGAAAATGTAGGAACATTAGTTGAATAAAATAAAAGAGGAGAGTTAAAAAATGGAATTTAATGAAATTGAAAATAAAATGACAAAAACTATAGAGGTTTTAAAACAAAACTTTTCAGAGGTTAGAGCTGGAAGAGCTAATCCAGCAATTTTAAATAAAGTATCAGTAGAATATTATGGTACACCAACACCAATTAATCAGGTAGCTGGAATATCTGTACCAGAGGCAAGATTAATTGTTATTCAACCATGGGATGTAAGTATATTAAAAGAAATAGAGAAAGCAATTTTAGCTTCAGACATAGGAATAAATCCAAATAATGATGGAAAAGTTATTCGTTTATCTTTCCCAGAATTAACGGAAGAAAGAAGAAAAGAGTTAGTAAAGGAAATAAAGAAAATGTCAGAAGAATCAAAGGTTGCAATAAGAGCAATAAGAAGAGACGGAATAGACAAGGCAAAAGCAATGCAGAAAAACTCTGAAATTACAGAGGATGACCTAAGAGCTGCAGAAGACACAATTCAAAAATTAACTGATAAAAAAATAGAAGAGATAGATAAAGTACTATCAGACAAAGAAAAAGAGATATTAACAGTGTAAAAAGGAATAATAATTATGGAAAAAGATAATTTACCAACTCATATAGCTATTATTATGGATGGCAATAGAAGATGGGCAAAACTTAATAATTTAGATGCAAAGCTTGGACATAAAAAGGGTGCTGAAACACTAGAAAATATAGTAAGATATTGCAATAAGATAGGAATTAAATATCTTACAGTATATGCATTTTCAACAGAAAACTGGAGAAGAACAGAAGAAGAAGTAGGAGCACTTATGCTACTATTACAGAATTACTTGGATCATTTTGCTAAAAAGGCGAATGACGAAAATATTAGAGTTAAAATGCTTGGAGATAGAAGTAATTTATCTAAATCATTATTAAAAAAGATTGACGATACAGTAAGTAGAACAGCACAAAATACAGGGTTAACATTTAATGTAGCCTTCAATTATGGTGGAAGAAATGAAATTGTAACAGCAATAAAGAAAATATCTTCAGCTGTTAAAGAAGGCAATATTTCAGTTAATGACATTAACGAGAATTTAGTATCAAATTATTTATATACAGCGGGTCAACCTGATCCAGACTTACTAATAAGAACAAGTGGAGAACTACGTACAAGTGGTTTTTTACCATGGCAACTAGTATACACAGAACTTTACTTTATAGATAAACTATGGCCTGATTTTACTGAAAGAGATTTAGATGTTGCATTAGAAGAATATAATAAAAGAATTAGAAAATTTGGAGGAAAATAGAAGCTTATGGATATTAAAAGAATAGTTTCATCAGTATTAGGGTTACCGATGGTTATAATTGTAATATTATTTGGAAATAAATATATTATAGACATAGCAATGTCAATTGTTGCAATAATAAGTTTACATGAATATTACAATGCAGTATCAAAAGATAGTAAGCCAATAAAATGGTTAGGATATGTTACAGCGGCACTAATTAGCTTAATACATATAATAAATATTGAGAATTTATATAAAATAGCTATTCTTATGGTGCCAATAATAATAACAATATTATTTATTCAACTTATAATTGATAATATGAAACATTCTTTTAAAGATATTGCAGTAAGTGCATTTGGAATTTTTTATATAGTATATTTTATTAGTTTTATTCCGCTAATAGCAGGAACAACAGATGGAAAAATATATGTTTGGTATGCAATTATAGCAGCGTGGGGAACAGATATATTTGCTTATCTTGTTGGAAAGAAAATTGGAAAGCATAAATTTAGTAAAATAAGTCCTAAAAAATCAATTGAAGGTTGCATTGCAGGAGTTATAGGAGCAGTTGTTTTGGCAATTATTTATACAGCATGTTTAAATCTATTCCTTAATATAGTAGGAATATCATATATAAAAATAGTAATAATAACCACTATATTAAGTGTTATTAGTCAGTTTGGAGACTTTGCAGCATCAAGTATAAAAAGAAGTGTTGGGATAAAAGATTTTAGTAATTTAATTCCTGGTCATGGAGGATTACTAGATAGAATAGATAGTCTAATATTTGTTGCACCTTTTGCATATATATTATTAGATATGATGTTTATTTTAGGAGGAAAGATTTGATTATCTTTTTAGCAAATGCAATAAAAATTATTTTCTTATTAGGATTTCTAGTATTTATACATGAAGGCGGTCATTTTCTAATTGCAAAACTATGTAAAGTTAAAGTTAATGAGTTTGCAATAGGATTTGGCCCTACTTTATTTAAATTCAAGAAAAAAGAAACAACATATGCTTTAAGGCTAATACCTTTAGGGGGATTTGTTAGCTTGGAAGGCGAAGATGAACACTCAGATGATGAAGGATCATATACAAATGCAAGTATACCAAAGAGAATGGCTATAATAGTTGCAGGAGCAACTGTTAACATAGTTTTTGGAATTTTGGTATACTTTATATTATCAGCATCAAGTGGAAATTTTTATACAACAACAGTAGATTATACACTACAAGATTATGCAGCAAGTAATTCGGGAATACAAGCAAATGATAGGATAGTATCAATAAATAATAAAAAAGTAAAAAACAAAAATGATATTAGCAAGATATTAGAAGAAACGAATGGCGAAAGTTTAAAACTTTTAATAAATAGAGCAGAGCAACTAATGGAAATAAACTTAGAACCTACTGCAATTGAAAACAAAGATATAGGGGTATATTTTAAAGAAGGAAACAACAACAGTATAAAAATAGTATCAGTACAAAGTAATTCAGCTGCAGAAAAGAGTGGACTAAAAGAAAATGACGAAATAATTAAGATTGATGGAATAGACACAAGAAATGATATTTATAAAGCACTAACACTTATACAAGAAAGCAAAAATGAAGTTATAGAAATTGAGATAAAAAGAAATAAAGAATATTTAAATATAAAAATTAAACCAGATATTATAAAAACATATTATTTAGGAGTGGCTTTTAAAAAAGTCGATAATTCTTTAGTAAATAATATTTACTATGGTGGTTTAGAAACAAAAGATTTCTTTCTTTCAATAGGAGAAAATTTAAAACAATTAATAACTGGAAAAGTAAAAACAAACCAAATGATGGGAGTAGTAGGAATATCAGAAGTTGTAACAAAGACTAAAGGATTTATAGAATACATTTATATGTTAGCACTGATATCATTATCATTAGGAATTACAAATTTATTACCATTCCCACCTTTAGATGGAGGAAAGTTTGTTTTTCTAATTGTGGAATTAATAAGGAAAAAACCAATAAAAGAAGAATTAGAAATAAAAATACAAATGATAGGTTTTAGTATATTGATTGGTTTATCAATTTATATAACATATAATGATATATTAAGAATTTTATGATATTTAGGAGAAAAAATTAGCTAATGAACGAACAATTAAAAACAATAATGGATGTTTTTCCAGACTTTGATAGTAGTTTAGAAATTATTAATTTTAAAATAAAAAGTGTTAATATTCATAAAAAAAATAATGAATTAACTATTAATCTATTAGGCTCTAAAGAAATTAATTTAGATGAAATGCTTAAATTTGAAAACTATTTAATTAATAGATTTAGTATTTCTAAAGCAACAATTTCGGTTGAATATGAAGATAATACAAAAATAAGAAACATACAAGAAAGCTGGAATAGTATTACTAAATATATTAATAAAAAATATCCATTAACAAAGTCTATATTAGCTAATAGCAAGATAGAAGAAGAAAATAAAAAAATAACAATAATTTTAGCAGTTAAAGGAGCAGATTTTTTAGCTGCTAGAGGTTTTAATAAAGTTATAGAAGACTTTATTTATAATATTTATAGACAAAAGATTAAAGTTGAATGTATTGAAAAAATAGATGAGGAACTAGTAAAAAAATATGAGGAAAATGCCAGAAGAGCAGAAAAAATGGCAATAGAATTAGCAGAACAAGAAATAAGCTGGGAAGAAGAAAAGAATAATACCGAAATTAAAGTAAATAATAAAGAAAAATTAAAAAATAATGAAAATCAAAACTCAATGCAGACTATCCCAACTGATAATGCAAATGCAAGTAATGAGCCAAAAGAACAAGAAAATAGTCCATTAATTTTAGGCCGTTCATTGAATATAAAAGAAACACTTGTTAAGGTTGAAGACTTAAGTATAGATAGTGGAAAAATTGCACTTGAAGGAGAAGTTTTAAATATAGATTCAAGAGAGCTTAAAAGTGGTAAGTTCTTACTAACATTTGATTTATATGATGGTTCAAGTACAATTACATGTAAGTCATTTATTGTACCAGAAAAATTAAAAGAAGTTACAGGAAAATTAAAAAATGCTAAAGCTGTAAAAATAGCAGGAACAGCTCAGTTTGATCCTTTTACTAAAGAGCTAGGTGTTATAGCTAATGTAATTATAGAAGTACCGCCACCTAAAAAGGTAAAACGTATGGATAATGCGGAAGTAAAAAGAGTTGAGCTTCACATGCATACTCAAATGAGCCAAATGGATGGAATGACTTCAGCAAAAGACCTAATAAAAAGAGCTATGAGTTGGGGAATGAAATCAATTGCAATTACAGACCATGGAGTAGTACAAGCTTTCCCAGAAGCACATAAATTACTGGGAAGAGATAATAAAGATATAAAGATAATTTATGGAGTTGAAGCATATTTAGTACCAGATAAAATGCCAATAGTAAATAATCCAAGAAAACAGGAAATTGATACAACATATTGCGTATTAGACTTAGAAACAACAGGATTATCTTTTAGAACAGAGAAAATAACAGAAGTAGGAATAATGAAAATTAAAAATGGGGAAGTAATAGATAGTTTTGAAACATTTGTTAATCCAGAAAAACCAATACCACCAAAGGTTGTTGAAGTAACAAACATAACAGATGATATGGTAAAAGATGCTCCAAAAATAGAAGAAGTTTTTCCTAAAATTTTAGAGTTCGTTGGAGATAGTGTACTAGTTGCACATAATGCTGATTTTGATATAGGATTTTTAAAACATAATGCTAGTATTTTAAATTTAAAATTAGAAAACACTTCTTTAGACACTTTAAGATTGGCAAAAGACTTATTTCCAGACTTTAAAAAATATAAATTAGGAATTATTGCAGATAAATTAGGAATAACAGTTGATGTTGCACACAGAGCTTTAGATGATGTAAAAACTACAGTTCAAGTATTTAATGTAATGATGAACATGCTAAAAGAAAAAGGTGCAAAAACTGTTGATGATATAGATAAAGTTTTAGTTTCAGATGAATTAAAAAAAGAAGCATATAAAAAATTACCTTCATATCATGCTATCATATTAGCAAAAGATTATGTGGGTCTAAAGAATTTATATAAATTAGTATCAATTTCTCATTTACATTATTTTTATAAAAAACCTAGAATACTAAAAAGCTTATATAAAAAATATTCTGAGGGATTAATGCTAGGAAGTGCATGTGAGCAAGGAGAGCTATATAGAGCTATAGTTGCAGGAAAAGATGAGGAAGAAATAGAAAACATTGCTAGAGACTACGATTACTTAGAAATACAACCATTAGGCAATAACGAATTTATGATTAGGAATGGTGTAGTAGAAGACAAAGAAGCACTAAAAGATATAAATAGAAAAATTGTTGAACTAGGTGAAAAACTAAATAAATTAGTTGTTGCTACATGTGACGTTCATTTTATGGATCCACAAGATGAAATTTATAGAAGAATTTTACAAGCTGGACAAGGATATGATGATGCAGATCAACAAGCACCACTATACTTAAGAACAACTAATGAAATGCTTGAAGAATTTAATTATTTAGGAATGGAAAAAGCATATGAAGTTGTTGTAACAAATACAAATAAAATTGCAGATATGTGTGAAAGAATATGCCCAATATCACCAGAAAAATGTCCTCCACATATACCAGGATGTGAAGAAACTATAAAAGAAATAGCATATAGTAAAGCACATGAACTATATGGAGATCCATTACCAAAGATAGTAGAAGAAAGGCTAGAAAAAGAACTTAATTCTATTATAAAAAATGGATTCTCTGTTATGTATATTATTGCTCAGAAATTGGTTTGGAAATCAAATGAAGATGGATATATAGTAGGATCAAGAGGTTCTGTTGGTTCATCTTTTGTAGCTAATATGACAGGTATAACAGAAGTAAATTCGCTTCCACCACATTACAGATGTCCAAATTGTAAGTATTCAGACTTTTCTGATTATGGTTATAAAAATGGCTTTGATTTACCAGATAAAGAATGTCCAAAATGTGGACATAGATTAGATAAAGATGGAATGGATATACCTTTTGAAACATTCTTAGGATTTGATGGAGATAAAGAGCCAGATATAGACTTAAACTTCTCAGGAGAATATCAAGCAAAAGCCCATAAATATACAGAAGTTATATTTGGAAAAGGAACAACTTTTAAAGCTGGAACAGTTGGAACTGTTGCAGATAAAACAGCATTTGGATATGTAAAAAAATATTATGAAGATAGGCATATACCAGTTAATAATGCAGAAGTTGCAAGAATTTCTAAAGGATGTACGGGAATAAAAAGAACAACTGGACAGCATCCAGGAGGTATTATAGTTGTACCAAAGGGAAGAGAAATATATGAATTTACTCCTGTTCAACATCCAGCTGATGACCCTAATTCAGATATAATTACAACTCATTTTGATTATCACTCAATAGATCAAAACTTATTAAAACTTGATATTTTAGGCCATGATGATCCTACAATGATAAGAATGTTGTATGATTTAACAGGCATAGATCCAACAAAAGTACCACTTGATGATAAAGAAACAATGTCAATTTTTAGTTCTACTAAAGCACTAGGAGTTACACCAGAACAAATCCATTCCGAAGTTGGAAGCTTTGGAATTCCAGAATTTGGAACCAAATTTGTAAGAGGAATGCTAGTTGATACAAAACCAACAACATTTGAAGAGCTGTTAAGAATATCAGGTTTATCACATGGTACAGATGTGTGGCTTGGAAATGCTCAAGCATTGATAGATGCTGGAACAATAACATTACAAGAAGCAATTTGTACAAGAGATGATATAATGCTATATTTAATAAAACAAGGGGTTCCGCCAAAACCAGCATTTAAAATAATGGAAACAGTTCGTAAAGGAAAAGCTTTAAAGGATCCAGAGCAATGGGCAAAATATAAAGAAATAATGAATGAAAGTAATGTGCCAGAATGGTATATAAAATCATGTGAAAAAATTAAATACATGTTCCCTAAAGCACATGCAGCAGCGTATGTAACAAATGCTTTTAGAATTGCTTGGTTTAAAGTACATAAACCTGCCGCATATTATACAGCATATTTTACAATTAGAGCAGATGAATTTGATAGTGAATGTATGATATACGGAAAAGAAAAAGTTAAAAACAAAATGAAGGAACTAGAACTACAGGGAAATGCAATTTCTGCAAAAGATAAAAATGTTTATTCTATATTAGAAATTGTATTAGAAATGTATGAAAGAGGAATAAACTTTTTACCAATTGACTTATATAAATCACATGCAACTAAGTTTATAATGGAAGAAGATGGAATAAGACCACCACTAAATAGTATACCTGGTCTTGGAACAGTTGCAGCAAAAAGCATTCAAACAGCAAAAGAAGATGGAGAGTTTATGTGTATAGACGAATTGCAACAAAGATCAAAAATAGGAAAATCTGTAACTGAATTATTAAAAAAATTTGGATGCTTAAAAGGAATGACACAGAGTAACCAGATGAGTTTATTTGTATAAGGGGAGAAAATGCAAAAATATATAAATAATATTATTTTATATTTAATAATAATAAATATAATGGGACTATTAATAATGCTAATAGACAAGAAAAAAGCAATAAACAGTAAATGGAGAATTCCAGAAAAAACAATCTTTATTGTAACTATGCTTGGAGGAGGAATAGGAACAATTATAGGAATGTATAAATTTAGACACAAAACAAAAAAGTTAAAATTTACAATTGGACTTCCAGTAATAACATTATCAGAAATAGTATTAATAATATGGATAGCCATTAGAGGACTGGGCATTTTTACTTAACAATATTTAAATTATAAAAAGTTAGTATTCACCAAAATATATATTTTTTCTTTTCATAAAATATAGTTTGGTGGATTTTTATTTTTCTAAAAGACCATACAAAAGTTAGTTTAAGCAAGTTATAGTTTTATATAGTGAATTTAAATTAAAACTTTTGTTTGACAAACAAATATACATATGCTATTATATTGGCATAAAGAAAAATAAGTTGGAGGGGTATAATGAGAAAAAAGGATCCAAATATTTTAAATAAAAGGGAAAAAGATATATTAAACTATATTGAAAAACAATCTTTAAAAAATGGATATCCACCATCAGTTAGAGAAATCGGAAAGGCTGTAGGACTTAGATCAACAGCTACTGTTCATGGATATCTTGCAAAACTAGAAGAAAAAGGATATTTAAAGAAAGAATCACAAAAGGGTAGAACATTAAAATTGTTAAAAGGTAGCAATGGTAATACTAGAAATGAACAGAAGAAAGACTTTTATACAGGAAAAGAAATGGTGGAAGTACCTGTTATTGGAAAAATAACAGCAGGAGCTCCAATACTTGCAGTGGAAAATGTTACAGATACATTTCCTATACCAATAGACTTTGTTGGAAATTCAGAAAGCTTTATGTTAACTGTAAGAGGAGAAAGTATGATTGAAGCTGGAATTTTAGACGGAGACTATATATTAGTAAAGAAACAAAATACAGCAAATAATGGAGAAATTGTCGTAGCATTAATAGAGGATGAGGCAACTGTTAAAACATTTTATAAAGAGAAAGATTATATAAGACTTCAACCAGAAAATTCAACCATGGAACCAATAATTGTTCCAGACTGTAAAATCCTTGGAAAAGTTGCGGGAGTATTTAGAAAAATGTAATTTGTAAATGGAGGAAAAATATGGCAGATGAAACATGGAGAGAAGAAACAGTTAGTAGAATGAAAAGAGAAGATACAATTTATGATAAACTAGATAAATATAATAGAATATGCAATAGAATTATAGAGGAAAGAAAAGAGATAGAAATAGAGTTGAGTAAGCTTGAAGACCAAATCAACCAAGAGCAAGTTGGAACAGATGAATACTATCAGCTACTTAAGAAAATACAAAGACGAAATGGAAGAATAATAGATCTTAACAATACATACGAAATGATAGTAGGAAAAACTCAAGATTTACAAAATAAGAAAAAAGCTAAAAATAGAGCAATTGCAAAAAGATTTAGAGATGAAGAGGAAAAGTAAAATAATTTTTTATTTAGGAAGGGCTTGAAAAAAGTATGAATATTTTGACAATAGGAGATATTGTTGGCGAGAATGGATTAAAGAAACTAAAAAACGAAATGAACTCTTTAAAGCTAAAATATAAAATTGACTTTGCTATAGCAAATGGTGAAAATGTTGCAGGAGGAATGGGCATTACACAAAAACATTTTAATCAAATTGTTGATGCAGGAATAAATGTGGTAACACTTGGAAATCACACATGGTCAAAAAAAGATATTTTTAATTTTATAAACAATGAAAAGATTTTAAGACCAGCAAATTTGCCAGAAGGTCTTCCTGGTAATGGTTTTAACATTTTTAATATTAAAGGAAAAAGAATATGTGTTATTAATCTAATTGGAAGAACAAATATGGGGATATTATCAGAAAATCCATTTATAGTATTAGATAAAATTATTTCTAAAATGAAAGAAAAAGCAGATATTATAATTGTAGATTTTCATGCAGAAGCAACAGCAGAAAAAATTGCATTAGGCAATTATGCTGATGGAAGAGTAAATATTGTATTTGGAACTCATACGCATGTTCAGACATCAGACGAGATAGTTTTACCTAAAGGCACAGCCTATATAACGGATATTGGAATGACTGGACCAATAAATTCTGTTATTGGAATGAATAAAGAGGCATCAATAAAAAGATTTTTAACTACTTTACCAGAGAAATATAAATTGGCAGATGGAGATTGTAAATTAAATGGTTGTATATTTGAACTTAATGACGAAAACTGTCGAATAGAGAGTATTAAAAGAATTAATATATAAAAAATGTTGAAAAACAAAGTACGAAAATGTAAAAAATTTCCAGAATATACTAGACTTTATAAGAATAATATAATATAAATATAATTGTTCAAACAAACAAAATTTATTATTAGGAGGACTAAAATGGAAGTTTTAAAAATTTCAGCAAAATCAAATCCAAATTCTGTAGCAGGTGCAATAGCAGGATTAGTAAAGGAGTCAAACAAAGCAGAAATGCAAGCAATTGGAGCAGGAGCACTAAATCAAGCTATTAAAGCAGTAGCTATAGCAAGAGGTTTTGTTGCACCATCTGGAGTTGATCTTGTATGTGTACCAGCATTTGCAGAAGTTGAGGTTGAAGGGGAAGACAGAACAGGCATAAAGATAATTGTGGAATCAAGAATATAAAAATACTTATGTGAATAATTTATAAATTTAAGGGAGCTAAACAGAATTAAATTCGTTATGCTCTCTTTTTGATTAAATAATTATTGAAAAAAAAAACAAAATAATATATTATATTAATGTAATACTACAAGGAGGAATAAATTGAGATCTATTTCTTTAAAAACCATTTTTATATTTTTAATAATACTTTTAATTATATATGCTATATATTCAAATTACATCAAAAATAATATAAGAAACAATGAGAAAAAAGAATCAGAGGAAATTACGAGTGAAAAGACAATATCAACAGATCTAAGAATTGGTGTAGCAGAGTTTGACAATATTAATCCAATATTAAGCAATAATAAAAATGTTCAAAATATTTCAAGATTAATATATGAGCCATTATTTAATCTAACAGAAGATTACAAACTAGAACCATGTTTAGCAAAAGAATGGACAAGGATATCAGATAGAACATATTTGATAAAATTAAGAGAAAATGTATTGTGGCAAGATCGGAAAAAAATTTGATTCTTCAGATGTCGAATTTACAATAGATATGTTAAAACAAAATGGAATCAATTCTGTATATTCATATAATGTAAATAAAATTATATCAGTTGAAAAAGTTGATGAATATACTATTAGATTAGAAATCGAAAATGAAGAATTGTTTTTCGAGTATAATCTTATATTTCCAATAATGTCTAGCAAGTATTATAAAAACTATAATGAATTTATTTCTGAATCAAAAAACAGAATGCCTGTTGGAACTGGAATGTTTTATATTTCAGAAACTGATGAATATACAATAGGACTAAAAAAGAATACAAACTGGTGGAATAATTCAAAAAAAGAAGTTAAACTACAAAATATAAGTTTGAATCTATATAATTCAATGAATAGTATGTTTACAGATTTTAAAAACTCAAAATTAGATATTTTTACAACTTCAAATTTAAATATTGAAAATTATATTGGAGATTCTGGATACTTAAGAGCAGAGTATATAAATAGAAACTACACATATTTAGCATTAAATTGTGATAATACAATACTACAGGATAATGCAGTCAGAAAGGCAATAGCATTGGCTATAGATAAGAATGAACTAATTAATAAATTATTTGACAGAAAATATATAAAGTCAGATTTTCCATTAGACTTTGGAAGTTATGCATATAAAAAAGAAAACGATACAATAGAGTTTAACCAAGATAAAGCGCAAGATGAGCTAGTTAATAATGGATGGAGCTACGAAAAGAATTATTGGAGAAAGAAAGAAAACTATAAACAATTAAAGATTGAACTGAAACTTATTGTAAATGAAGAAAACAGTAAACAAGTAGAAATTGGAGAAGAAATAGCTGAGCAATTAAGTAAAATTGGAATAAATGTTAAAGTAAAAAAGGTAGCCAAAAAAGAATACAACAAATATATAGATAAAAAGAATTATGATATTATACTAATGGATAGAAATTATGGGTATAGCCCAGACATTAGTTATTACTTAGGAGATGAAAATATATCAAATTATAAAAGTGAAAGAATGGATAAACTTTTAGTTGAATTTAAATATTTATCAAGTAATGAGGAAATTCAAAAAAACTGCTCTGAAATTATAAAAGTTTACAATGAAGACTGCCCATATGTTGGTTTGTTCTACGATATTAATACTCTAGTTTATTCAAAAGAACTAAAGGGTAGAGTAGCTCCAACATCATATAATTTATTTTATAATATAAACGAATGGTATAGAGAAATTGAAAAGTAATAAAAAAATGTTGACAAATATAATTTTTAATATATAATATAAACATACAAACAAATGTTTAATTTAAGGAGGAAATAAAATGGAAAACATAAATCCAGAAAGAAAAAAAGCTTTAGAAGCAGCTATGGGTCAAATAGAAAAACAATTTGGAAAAGGATCTGTTATGAAACTTGGAGAATTTCAAGCAATGAACATAGAATCAATTCCAACAGGAGCATTAGGGTTAGATATTGCATTAGGAATAGGAGGAGTACCTCGTGGAAGAATTATAGAAATATATGGACCAGAGTCTTCAGGAAAGACTACATTGGCACTGCATATAATTGCTGAAGCACAAAAACAAAATGGAGAAGCAGCATTTATTGATGCAGAGCATGCGTTAGATCCAGTATATGCAAAGCATCTTGGAGTAGATATAGATAATCTTATAGTATCTCAACCAGATACAGGTGAACAAGCATTAGAAATTACAGAAGCACTTATTAGAAGTGGAGCATTAGATGTTATTGTAATAGACTCAGTTGCAGCTTTAGTACCAAAAGCTGAAATTGACGGAGATATGGGAGATTCACATGTTGGACTTCAAGCTAGACTTATGTCTCAAGCATTAAGAAAACTTGCCGGAGCAATAAATAAATCAAAAACAGTTTTAATTTTTATAAACCAATTAAGAGAAAAAGTAGGAATAATGTTTGGAAATCCAGAGGTAACACCTGGAGGAAGAGCTTTAAAATTTTATTCTTCTGTTAGATTAGATATTAGAAAAATTGAAAATATAAAACAAGATGGAGAAGTTGTAGGAAATAGAGCAAGAGTAAAAATAGTAAAAAATAAAGTTGCTCCTCCTTTCAGAGAGGCTGAATTTGATATTGTATATGGAAAAGGAATATCAAAAGAAGGAAATGTACTAGACATGGGGGTTAACTTAGATATTGTTGAAAAGAGCGGATCATGGTTTAGCTACAATGGAGAAAGAATTGGACAAGGTAGGGAGAATGTAAAAAAATATCTAAAAGAAAATCCAGAAATAATGAAAGAAATAGAAACAAAGGTTAGAGATAATTTTACAAAAGCATTTGAAAAGAGCCTTGGAGAAGAAACAGAAGAAAATGAAGAAGAAATCTAGAAATACATATGTAAATTAAAAAATAAAAGGATCGTAATAATGGAATATAATGCAGAAGAATTTGATAAAAGCAAATCAAAGGTAATGAATTACATAATGTATAAAAAAAGAACAGAATATGAAGTTCGAAATAAATTTTCTAAAACTATTGAAGAAAACTTATTAGATGATATAATAAATTATGTTAAAGATGCAGGATACCTAAGTGATAAAAATTATATTGAAAGAGCAGTTAATGAATTTATAGCATTAAAGACATTATCAATAAAAGAAATTAAATATAAACTAATTTCAAAGGGAATACATACCAGTTTAGTTGAAGAATATATTTCAGAAAAATATGATGAACTTAATGAATACGAATTAAAGTCTGCTCAAAAAATATATAACAAAAAAAGAGAAACATATGAAATAGACGAAATAAAAAACTATTTATTAAAAAAAGGATATAAACAAGAAAATATAAAAAATGCAATTAATTAAACTGGGAGAAATGTAAAAATGCAAAATGTATTAATACTTGAGTCTAATAAGTACGCTATAAAAATAAATAATTTTGAAGGACCTTTAGATTTACTATGCCATTTAATAGACAAGAATAAGATGAATATATACGACATAAAAATAAGTGAAATCGCAGATCAATATATACAGTATTTAGATGAACTAAAAGAAAGAAATCTTGAAATTACAAGTGAGTTTTTAATAATGGCTTCAACTTTAATTTATATAAAATCAAAAGGTCTATTACCAAATCAGATAGAAGATGAAGAAGAACTTACAGAAGAACAACTTATAGAAAGAATAATAGAATATAAAAAATATAAAGAAATATCAAAAGTATTTAAAGAAAATTATTCTGTTTTCTCTAAAAGATTTTTCAAGGGACAAGAAGCTATTCAACTTCCAAAACAGAAATTAACAAAGAATTATGACAAAAACATAATACCAAAATTATATCAGAATATTTATGAAGCTAATAAAGAAAAAGTAAATCAAAATGCAAAAAATATAGAGAAAATAGCTATAACTGATACATATACTGTAGCAAGTAAAGTAAAAGAAATGTTTAAAATTTTAAAAACAAGGCCTAAGTTTATATTTAATAAGTTATATTCCTTGGCTAAATGCAATAAGGTAGAAGTGGTTACAGCCTTTAATGGACTCTTAGAACTTTCAAAAAGAAATAAAGTTTATACAAAGCAAAATGAAATTTTCGGTGATATAACAGTAGAGAAAAACTTAGAATCAGCTGATTAAAAAAATAATAATTGTTAAAACTAATATTATAATAGGAGAATCTAATTATGATATTAGTTTTATTTTTTTTATTTATAGTTTTATTAATTTCTTTTATAATTATAGTTTTACTACTATCTAATATACAAATTGACTTAGATAACATTTACATATCAAATCTGAATAAAAAAATCAAAGTTGAATTTAGTGCGTATTTAAAAATATATTTTCTTAATAGGGTAAAGTTAGCAAGTGTGAAAATTAAAAAAGAAAAAATAAAAAAAATATATAACAAGAATATAAAAAAGTTTAGATCAGAATACAGCAAAAAAAAGAATAAATTAATTACAAAAATCATATTAAGGTCAAAATTTATTCTAAATAAGGTTTATATACATGGAAGTATAGGAACAGAAGATTCGTTTTTGACAGCAATTATAGTTGGAATAATAAATGCGGTTATTCCAACTATAGCATTTAGAAAAATCAGAAGTATAAAGAAAGATGAATACTATTGTAACTTAGTTCCTATGTATATAAATAAAAATTTAATAAATATAAATGCAAATATAGTTGCTAGTATTAAAGTTACAGAAATATTAAATAGTATAATAAAAATAAAAAAAGTTGAGGGCTGATAATAAAAAATGTATATTTTAAAATTAATAGATACATATTATAATTAATAATTATGTGAAAAGGAGAGAAATATTATGGAAGAAAATGAGCATCCAATAGAGAGATTAATGACAACAGCAATGGATAGCATAAAAGATATGATAGATGCAAATACGATTATAGGAAATCCTATTCAAACACAAAATGATATAGTCATTATACCAATTTCAAAAGTATCATTTGGGTTTGCGGCTGGTGGAAGTGAATTTAAAGGCGAAACAATTAACGAGTATAAAAAGCAAGACAAAGATGAATCAATACAATATAAATTACCATTTGGAGGAGGAAGTGGAGCAGGAGTTAGTATTAATCCGGTAGCATTTATAATAGTTGAAAAAGATAAAGTAAGATTGCTTCCTGTTAGTCACTCTTCATGCATTGATAGAATTATAGACTATATTCCAGAATTAACAGAGAAAATGAATAAAAATTTTAATTCAAAAAAAGATGAAAAAAAAGAAAGAGAAGAAGATGCTATTAAAGAAAGAATAAAGCAAAAGAAACCATATATTCATAAAATGCCAGAAACAACAGTTCAAGACTTAAAATATCATAAAGGCAAACCAAATCTAAAAAAACAAAGTATAGAATCAGAAATAGAAGATTTTTACGAAGATGACTACAACTATTTTGAATAGTAAAAACAAAATAATTATTTAGAACAAATGCGAAATAAATATTGCAACACTAAATGTGCTATGATAAAATAAATAAAAGCTAAAATAACGGAGGAAAAATATAGAATTATGAGTAGAAAAAAATTAACAAGTAAGAAGAAAAAAGTATTAAAAGTACTATTAGGAATATTAATAACATTATTAATTATAATCTTAGCAGCTGGAGGTACAGGATTTTGGTATATATCAAATAAATTCGGAAAAATGCAACAAGTAAAAATAGATGAGAGTCAACTATCAGTTTCAGACAATAAGAACTTGGCTCAATATAGAAACATAGCAATATTTGGTGTGGACAGCAGGGCTGATGATTACGGAAAAGGTAATAGAAGTGATTGCATAATAATAGCAAGTATAAATAATAAAACACATGATATAAAATTAATTTCTGTATATAGAGATACGTACGTAAATATTTCAGGGCATGGATTAGATAAAATAACACATGCTTATTCATATGGTGAAGCTCCACTTGCACTAAAAACTTTAAACGAGAATTTTGATTTAAACATTAAGGAATTTGTTACAGTTAACTTTGATTCAGTATCTGATGCAGTTGATGCTTTAGGCGGAATCAAAATGAGTGTTACTGAGGCAGAAGTTAAATATATAAATGGATATATAGATGAAACATCTAAAGTTACTGGTAAAAAGTCAGATCACATAACGAAAGCTGGAACGTATAATCTAGACGGTGTACAAGCAGTTGCATATTCTAGAATAAGATACACAGCAGGTGGTGACTATAAAAGAACAGAAAGAATGAGAGACGTAATATCAGCAATGCTTACAAAACTAAAGACTAAAGGTATTGGAGAAATTAATAAAATTGCAGATAAAATTTTACCACAAGTATATACTAACTTATCAATGTCAGATTTGATTTCTATGGCTCCAGCAGTTGCAAGTTTTAACGTTGCAGAAAGCATAGGATGGCCATATAAAACAAGTGGAAAAATTATAAACAAAGTTTGGTATGGAATTCCAATAACTTTAGAAAGCAATGTAGAAAGATTGCATAAAGAAGTGTTTAAAGATGAGGAATATGTAGTGCCAACATCAATAAAAACAACAAGTCAGCAAATAGTAAATAAAAGTGGATATTCAAAATAAAAAAATCGCCATAAAAGGCGATTTTTTTTCAAATTATTGACAATTCTTGAAAAATATAAAAAAATGTCTAAAAAGGTTGATATTTATATTAATGTATTATAAAATTAAAAAAACACATAATAAAGGGTGATAATAATGGATGCTAATATTCAAGGCACAAAGGAATTGATGAAAATAGAAATTGATAATCTTGAAATAAGAAAAAAAATATATAAAGTTGTAAAAAGAATAGCAGATATTATAGGAGGGATAATAGGATTAATTTTATTGTCTCCTGTGTTTTTGATAATTGCAATATGTATAAAGATTGATTCTAAAGGTCCAGTTATTTTTGCACATAAAAGGATTGGAAAAAAAGGCAAAGAATTTAATATGTATAAATTTAGAAGTATGTATGAGAATGCCGAAGAAATGATAGAAAACTTTAGTGAAGAACAAAAAACAGAATGGCAAGAAAAATTTAAATTAGAAAATGATCCAAGAATAACTAAAGTAGGAAAATTTTTAAGAAAAACAAGTTTAGATGAATTACCTCAAATAGTAAATATTATAAAAGGAGACTTATCCATTATTGGACCAAGGCCAATTGTTGATGAGGAATTAAAAAAGTATGGAAAAAACAAAGAAAAATTTTTAAGCATAACACCAGGATTAACAGGATATTGGCAAGCAAACGGTAGAAGCAATACATCATATGAAGAAAGAATGCAAATGGAATTATATTATATAGATAATCAATCATTATTATTAGATATAAAAATATTTTTTAAAACAATAGTCTCAGTATTTAAAAAAGAGGGAGCAATGTAAAAAGTGAAAAACATAAGAATAATAATAGCAACACACAAAAAATATAAAATGCCAGAAGATGAAATATATATACCTTTACAAGTAGGGGCAGAAGGAAAAGAAAGCTTAGGTTATGAAAAAGATAATACGGGAGATAATATATCTTTTAAAAATCCGTTTTTTTGTGAACTTACAGGTTTGTATTGGGCATGGAAAAATTTAAATGCCGACTATATAGGTTTAAGCCATTATAGAAGGCATTTTACATGTAGTAAAAAAACTCCAAAAACTGAGCAAGAAAAGTTTAAAATATTATTAAATTCAGAACAAGCAAATGAATTACTAAATGATGTAGATATAATTTTACCAAAGAAAAGAAAATATTACATAGAGAATTTATATGACCATTATAAACATACCATGTTTATAGAACCGCTTGATGAAACAAGAAATATCATAGAAGAGCAATGCCCAAAATACTTACCTGAATTTGATAAACTTTATAAAAGAACATCATCACATATGTTTAATATGTTTGTAATGAAAAAGGAATATTTAAACAGATATTGTGAATGGTTATTTAAAATACTATTTGAATTAGAAAAAAGAGTAGACCCAAAACAATATGACTCGTTCCACGCTAGATATTTAGGAAGAATATCAGAACTTCTTTTAGATGTATGGGTGAATACAAACAGATTTAATTATAAAGAAATTAGAGTTATAGATATGCAAGATGTTAATTGGTTAAAAAAAGGCACAGCTTTCTTAAAAGCAAAATTTTTAGGGAAAAAATATGAAAAAAGTTTTTAAGGGGAAAAAATGGAAGAATTAATAACAGTAGTTGTACCAATATATAAAGTAGAAAAATATTTAAAAAAATGCATAGATAGTATAATAAAACAAACATATAAAAATTTAGAAATAATATTGGTAGATGATGGATCTCCAGACAATTGTGGAAAAATTTGTGATGAGTATGCAAAAAAAGACAGCAGAATCAAAGTCATTCATAAAGAAAATGGAGGAGTAAGTTCTGCAAGAAACTTAGGAATAAAAAATGCAAATGGAATATGGATAGCATTTATTGATGCTGATGATTGGATAGAAGAAAAATATTTTGAGGAATTAATCTATAATGCTAAAGAAAATAGAGCAGAAATTTCTTTGTGCGGATATAATAGAGTTGTAACTTCTGAAAGAAAAGAAAAGATTTTGAATAGTAAAAATGAAATATTAAATTCAAAAGAGTACTTAATTAAGACATTAAATCCTCAAACAGGATATGGATTTGCACACCTAAAGATAATAAGAAAAGATATAATAAAAGATGTACAGTTTAATCAAAAATTGGTTGTGGGAGAAGATGCTATTTTTAATTTAGAGATTGCACCTAATATAAATAAAGCTATTTATTGTAATAAGGCATTATATAATTATAGAATTAATAGTGAATCAGTAGTAAAAAAATTCGATAATAATTATGCAAAAAAATATTTAAAATCAATGCAAGAATGTAAAAAATATATATTAGAAAAATATAACACTGATAAAAAAATAATACAAAATTATTATAATTATGTTGGATTTCATGTAATGCTAGTTGCAGTTAATTTTTGTTATCATCCAGATAATAAAACAAAAAATAAAAGAAGATTATTAAAGGAAGTTTGTAATTACCCTGAATTTAAAGAGGGAATAACAAAAAGTAATTATGAAAATCTTTCTTTGACAAGAAAAATAACATTATTTACACTAAAAAATAAATTATATTTTTTTACGTCAATAATATGTAAGATTAGACAAAAACAAAACCAGAGTAAAGGAAAAAGGTGATACATGATATATTTTATAATGATAATTATGATAATAGCTATAATTTCTACTATAATTATTGAAAAAAAAATAACAAATCCAATTGTTATTTTTTCTTTGATATGGCTTCTTAGTATATTTTTAACTTCTTTAAAATTGTATAATATGATAGATTATTCAGAAAAATCACTCATGATTATATCTGAAGGAATAATCTCTTTTATATTAGGAAGTGTCAGTTGTACTATTTTTTTGAAAAACAAATCACGAAATAATTTGAAATTAGAAAAAAAAGAGGAGACATTAGATTCAAAAATATTAGTAACATTAATTACAATTGGACTAGTTTTTGTTAGTATTTTGTCAATAAAAGTTCTTTCTTTACTAAAGAGTGGAGTTGAATATAATCAGATAAGAAGTTTGTATTATTCTTATGGAAAAGATTCATTGATATCAAACGAAAAAATATTTACAATATTTGATTGGACGACATCACTAATAATTACAGTTACTATACCTGTCGCTATAATTGGATTAATAAATAAAAAATTAAATAAATTAATTATAGTAGAAGAGCTTCTTTTTGTAATGCTATACATTTTTTGTACAGCTGGTAGATCCCCAATTTTTGTGATAGTAATAGAATTATTAATTGTATTATTGCTAAATAAAGAAAAGATAACTAAAAAAACAAAACAAATTACAAAAATTGTTTTACTTTTTTCTGCAATAATAATGGTTTGCATGACATTATTAAGGAATAGTAATTATGATGAAAAAAGTGTGAATTCTGTATATGCTTATTTAAGTATACCAATGCCATATTTTTCAAAATTAGTAAATTATATAGATAATAATAATATTCAAACATATGGAGCTGCAACGGCTTATGGACCATATTTAATTGCCCAAAAAAGTATAAAGGTACTAACAGGGTATAAGTTAGAAAATGCAGATTATTTGGCAGAGGCAATAACTAGACCTCAAACTTATTGGGTAAAAATATTTTCTGAATCTAATGACTATTATAATGCGTATGCAACAATGTTCTATAATTTTTATATGGATTTTAGAGATATTGGAGTAATAGTAATAAGTTTTATTTATGGAGTTATTATAGAACAATACTATTTGAGCATTAAGAAAAAAAACGGTATGAAAGAAAATGTTATATATTTAATATTAATTAGTGGTTTAATAAAATCATTTGCAGTATGGCAATTTGCTAGTCCGACAATTTTGATTGCTTTTATTGTAATTAATATAATATTTAAAAAAAGAAATAAAAGAGAAAATGAGAATAATAATGCTAAAAAAAGAATCCTTGTGTTTGGAATTACAGATAATCCTGGAGGGATTGAAAGTGTTATAATGAATTATTATAGAGCAATAGATAGAACAAAAATACAATTTGACTTTTTGTGTAATACTGAGCAAGTAGCTTATGAAGAAGAAATAAAAAAATTAGGAGGACAAATATTTAAAATTTCTTCTAGAAGTAAAAATATAATATTGTATCATAAGAAAATAAACAAATTTTTTGAAGAAAATGCATATAAGTATGACACAATATGGGTAAATATTTGTAGTTTAGCAAATATAGATTACTTAAAATATGCAAAAAAATATGGAATTAAATATAGAATAATACATTGTCATAATTCACAAAATATGGATTCAAAATTAAGGAAAATGTTGCATATTATAAATCGTAAAATGTTAAAAA
>CAKOYB010000006.1 GCA_934130435.1 uncultured Clostridia bacterium | reverse complement strand
CAAACAATACAAATACTATTGACGTAAGTATGGAAGAACAATTAATGCAAGGTGCAAAAATGACAGTAACCTATAATATTACAGTTAATACAAATGAAGAACATACAAAAGTAACAAAATTTGTAGACTATATTCCAAATAATTTATCATATAACTCAGAACTAGGAGAAAATAAAGGTAAATGGCAAATTGTTAGTGATAAAAATAGCTTATTAAAAGAAAAATATTTATCAGATTCTAAAGAAAACATACTAAATGAATATAATGTTATAGTTGAAGCAATAGGAAAAAATGAGATATTAAATAAAAACGGAAAAGTAACACAAACAATAACATTAGAAACAAAATTATCATCAACAGAAAGTACAATAGAACAGATAATATCAAGTTCTAAAGAATTAATATATGAATATATAAATAAAGTAGAAGTTTATGAGATTCAATCAGAATATTCTGCAGTTATAAAGACTAGAAACTCAAAAGGAGAACTTTTATTAACAACATTAGGAGGAAAGAGCAAAGATCCAGAAAATCCAGAACAAAAAGATAAAGATCCAACAATACCAATAGAGGCAACATCAACAGATATAACAATTCACCCACCAACAGGATCAAAAGGATTAAGCATAACACATTATGTAATAGGTGCAACAGCATTAATAATACTAGCAGCAGGAATAGTTCTAATAAAGAAATTTGCATTGAAGAATGAATAAAAAAAGCATAAATAAAAAGAACATGTTTTTTAATAGCATGTTCTTTTTTGGTTAATTTTTGTTATTTAAATTTTGGTCTGTACAGTAATTTCTTTTTACTTAAAAAGTTATATTTTTCTTGATAAGCTCAAAGTTTGATGCTATAATATTAAATAGGGAGAGTAGATATGAATCAAATTTTAATAAGTGAAAAAATATATGTAACTCCAGAATTGAAAAGAAAGAAGAAGATATATAAATTAAGTTTTATATTATCCATAATACTAATAGTAACTTTATGTAGCTTTTATGTATATGGAGAATATGATAGAGCATATTCGGATAAATCGAAAGAAATATTATCTGGATTAACAGTAGTAGAAGACAAAAAAGAGGTAGTTTCAAATGAAGATTCAACTGTAAAATTGCAAGATAATGTACTTGTTGTTGTTTTAGATGATACAAAAGAAACAACACAAGAAGTGAATTTGGATGACTTAATTGCTGCGAACAAGTCAGCAAGAATAGATACTAAAGAGTATAAAACAGATAGTGGAAAAACATATACAACAGTTGCAGTTATAAATATACCTAAGTTAGACATTACATATCCAATAATTTATAGTGATGATACTAGTGAAAAAACAACAGAAGAATTATTAAAAATATCTATAACAAAGTATTGGGGACCAGAAGCAAATAAGCCAGGAAATTTCTGTATGGTAGGACACAACTACCACAACAAAAGATTCTTTAGTAACATATCAAAACTAAATAATGGTGATAAAATATATATAACAGATAAAAATAATAAAACGTTAGAGTATAAAGTATATAATAATTATGTAATAGAACCTACAGATTTAAAGTGTACAAGCCAACTTACAAATGGAAATACAGATATTACATTAATTACATGTACAATATCTGGAAAACAAAGAACAGTTATAAAAGCTAGAGCTGTAAATACAAATTAATAACCAAAACCTTCATTAGTGCATAATATAAACTAAAATTATATTTACTAGTGGAGGTTTTTTTATGAAAGAAATAATTTTTAAAGGAACAGGAACAGCAATAGCAACTCCTTTTGATTCGAAAGACAATATCAATTTTGATGAATTTAAAAAATTAGTAGAGTTTCAAATAGAAAATGGAGTAAATGCAATAATAGTGTGTGGAACAACCGGAGAAGCTGCAACTTTGTCTCAAGAAGAAAAACAAGAGTTAATAAAATACTGCACAAAAATAGTTAACAAAAGAATTCCAGTTATTGCTGGGATAGGAAGTAATAATACAAAAGCAGTAATAGAAAACGAAAAGTATGCAGAAAAAATTGGAGTAGATGGACTCTTGGCTGTTACACCATACTATAACAAAACAACACAAGAAGGTTTAATTGCACATTATAAAATAATAGCTTCAAATACGAGTTTGCCAATAATATTGTACAATGTGCCAAGTCGAACAGGTGTAAATATATTGCCAGAAACTTATTATAAGTTATCTAAAATAAAAAATATTGTAGCAGCAAAGGAAGCTAATGGAGATTTATCAAGCGCGATAAAAACAAAAGCTCTATGTAAGGATAATTTACATATTTATTCTGGAAATGATGATCAAATACTTCCAATGTTATCAATTGGAGGAATAGGCGTAATTTCTGTATTATCTAACATAATGCCTAAATATACTTCTGATATAACAAGGAAATTCTTTGATGGAGACCTGAAAAAAGCAGAAAAAATGCAATTAAATTCTATAAAGTTAATAAACAGTTTGTTTAAAGAGGTTAATCCAATTCCTATAAAGGAAGCACTAAATATTTTAGGATATAATTTTGGAAAACCAAGATTACCACTAGTACCATGTAGTAAGGAGTTATCTGAAGATTTAAGAAAAGAATTAAAAAAACTAAAAATATTAAAATAAAAGTTTGCTTGTGCAAACTTTTATTCTTTGTACTAAAACTGTACAAGCCAACATATAAATAAAATAAGTAACAAAGGAGAGGATTTATATGTGGCAAACCTTAAAAAAGGAAGAGGTAATCAGAAAGTTGAATTCTGATGGAAAATTTGGAATTACAGAGGAAGAGGCAAAAAGAAGGCAGATTAATTATGGAAAAAATCAAATAAGTGAGAAACCAAGAGAAAGTATATTTGTTAAATTTATAAAACAATTTAATGATTTTATGATAATTATACTAATATTAGCTTCAATTATCTCAGCGGCGGTTTCAAAAATTCAAGGAGAAGGAGATTACATTGATTCAATAATAATAATTGCTATAGTTATTTTTAATGCTATTATGGGAGTAGTACAAGAAGCTAAAGCAGAAAAATCTATAGAAGCATTAAAGAAAATGACTCCTAAAATGGCTAAAGTAGTAAGAAATGGTGTTACAAAAGAAATAAATGCAGAAGAGCTTGTACCAGGAGATTTAATTATTTTAGAAACAGGTCAAACAATACCAGCTGATTGTAGACTATTAGAAAGTTTTAATTTAAAGGTAGAAGAATCTAGTCTTACAGGTGAAGTTGAACCAGTAATAAAAGAAAGTGAAATATTATTAACTGATAAAACAGCATTAGGAGATATGAAAAATATAGGCTTCATGTCTACAACAGTAGTAAATGGACATGGAAAAGCAGTTGTAACAACTATTGGGATGAATACAAGTGTAGGGAAAATAGCCAATATGATAAATGATGAAACTTCACCTGAGACACCAATTCAAAAAAAATTAGGCGAAGTAGGAAAAATACTTGGTATAGCATGTTTAATAATTTGTTTTCTCATATTTATTATGGGAATAATAAAGAAAATTGAACCAATAGAAATGTTTATGACTTCTGTTGGACTTGCGGTTGCGGCAATACCAGAAGGTTTACCAGCAATTGTAACTATAGTACTATCAATTGGAGTTACAAAAATGGCAAAGAAAAATAGTATTATAAGAAAACTTCCAGCTGTAGAAACTTTAGGCAGTAGTAGTGTTATTTGTTCAGACAAAACAGGAACATTAACACAAAATAAAATGAAAGTAGTTGAAATTAATTCAATTGATCCAAGCTTTACAATAGAATTGGCAACAATGTGCACAGATTGTGAGGTAGTAGAACAGAGAAAAAATATTAGTGTTTTGGGAGAACCAACAGAAAAGGCAATTGTTGAAAAAGCTTTAGATATGAATAAAAATAAAAATTTCTTGTATAATCAAATGCCAAGAATAAATGATATACCATTTGATTCAAATAGAAAGCTTATGACTACAATTCATAAGTTTGGAAGTAAATATAGAGTAATAACAAAAGGAGCACCAGATGTTTTAATAAATTTATGTAATGGAGATAAAAGATTATTTAAAGAAGAAAATAATAAAATGGCTAAAAAAGCATTAAGAGTAATTGCAGTAGCGTATAAAGATTTAGATGTTTTACCAAGAAAAGTCAATTCAAATGAAGTTGAAAATAATTTAAATTTTGTAGGATTGATTGGAATGATTGATCCACCAAGAGATGGAGTAAAAGAGGCAATAGCAACTTGCAAAAAGGCTGGAATTAAAACTGTGATGATAACAGGAGATCATTTAGAAACAGCTAAAGCTATTGCTAAAGAACTAGGAATATTAAATTTATCAGAAAGAGCTATTACAGGAGAAGAATTAGAAAATTTATCACAGGAGGAACTAGAAAAAAATATATCAAAGTTTTCAGTATTTGCAAGAGTTACGCCAGAGCATAAAGTAAGAATAGTAAAAGCGTGGCAAAAATCTGGAGCGGTTGTTGCTATGACAGGAGATGGAGTAAACGATAGCCCAGCTTTAAAAAATGCAGATATAGGAATAGCAATGGGAAAGAATGGAACAGATGTTGCTAAAAATGCAGCAGATATGATTTTAGCAGATGATAATTTTGTAACTATTGTAGAAGCTGTAAAACAAGGAAGGAATATTTATAGTAATATAAAAAAAGCAATTCATTTTTTAATAGCAACTAACATAGGAGAAATTGTAACAATTTTTATGGGATTGATTCTTGGAATGAAATCTCCATTAGTAGCAATTCAATTATTGTGGATTAATCTTATAACAGATTCATTTCCGGCAATTGCATTAGGACTTGAGAAACCTGAAAAAAATATAATGAGTAAAAAACCAATAGATAGCAAAAAAGGCTTATTTGCCAATGGATTATGGAACAATATTGTTATAGAAGGAATAATGATAGGAATGCTAACATTAATTGCATTTAGTATTGGAAATAGATATTACAATTTAGAAGTTGCAAGGACAATGGCATTTTTATCCCTTGGATTTTTAGAATTAATACATAGCTTTAATATAAAAAGTGAAGACTCAATTTTCAGAGATGGTCTATTTGAAAACAGATATTTATTTGGAAGTTTTGTATTAGGAGTTTTGGCACAGATTATTATAGTTTTAATTCCACAATTAGCAGACGTATTCGAATTAACTTCATTAACTCAAATGCAATGGTTAATAACAATTATAATTTCAATAATGCCAATACCTATTATTGAGCTACAAAAGGGATTAAATATAGATAGAGAAAAACCAGAAGTATTTGAAAAAAGAATTGCAAATTAAAAAGGCTTATACTAAGCCTTTTTAGTTTGCATATAATTATCCAATTATAAATTATTTACTATTAGTAATAATATAAATGTTATGTATAAAAAAGCACATATAGATAAACCTATAATTCCAGTTATCAAACCAGCTTTTCCAATTTTACTGTTAAATCTTTTAACAGATTTAACCCCAAAGATTAAAGCTAATACTCCACTAGGAATAGAAAGATACCAAAAAGCTGAGAATACTATTGAAATGATTCCTAATACTAGAGAAATAATGTGTATTACATTACCACTTGTTTTTTCTTCCATTTTTTACCTCCTATTTTTTGAAGTTGAATTTATTTTTAATTCACTTATCAAATCTAAATTATTTAAAGAATTAACTTTTATCGCATTTTCAGAAATTGTATATAAATCATTTTCTATATATAATCCACGAAGCAATTTTGAATTGTTATTGTAATAATTTGTAGAATTATTATTATTATTATTATCTGAAGATTCATGAGTAACAATTCCTTTTAACTTAAATCCGTCTTTTATATTAATATTGTATACAAAATATCCTTCTGCCTTATATGGTTTACTATAGTTTGTATATGCATTGATAGTAGAAGAATAAGTATCTGAAGAGCTGTTAACCTCAAAATCTTCTGCATAATTGTTTACTGGTATAGCTATTAATTCTTTTTCTTTTGAGAATAATAATGCTTTTGGATTTGTTAATATTGCAGAAGTAGTTCGACTATCTCCTATGACAGTGTTTGAAATTTGAATAGGATTATTAACATTTGAAACATCAAATAAAGCCATTTTCATTCCAACTATTCTAGAAGTAGTTGAAATTACTTTACCTTGTGAATTTCTATTTACAACTTCTTTAGTTTCCATTCCAATTCCAATAAGATGATTTTCATCATATGGATGTAAATAAGTACTATAACCAGGTATTTTTAGTTCTCCCAAAACTTTAGGGTTTGTTGAATCAGATAAGTCAATAACATATAAAGGATCTGTTACTCTGTATGTTACTAGATAAGCTTTATTTCCCATAAATCTAGAAGAATACATTTGTTCACCATTAGCAAGGTATGGAGTAATTCCAATTTGCTTTAGTTTATTATCTAGAACTATAATTCTTGATCCATCATTATCATATAAAGCAACTCTTAAAGTATCATTATATTCGTCTATAGAATATTGATTTATAGTTTTTCCTTTAAACTCATTTTTACAATCATATTTAATAGTTCCATCATCTAAAATATTAAACTTATATATTTTAGACTTATATCCTGAATTAGAGTAATAAGAATAGTCATCATAAAAACTATTAATACCAAACAAACCTTTTAATCCAAAAATAGAGGAAATTTTAGGTGTATTTGAATTATACTCATATTTTTGATCTAGTAAATAAATATTAGTTTTAGAAACGTAAGCATTAGAAATATCAATTAAATAAGAGCTTACATTTACATCTTCGGTAGGTTTATCTAAATTTACGAATGAAATTAGTGTTTGCTTTTTTGTTTTAATATCTTTTAAATACTTAATGTTTTGGGGACTTATTTCTTTTTTATTATAGTCTTCAGTATAGTATGTTACTATATCGTTATTTTCCTTTCGCATATTACCAGAAGCAATTACATACAATTTGTTATCTATACATCTAGATGTATAATAAGGCTCATTTAGAGTGTAGCTTTTTTGTAGAGTTGGTTTCTTTTTGTCTTCAATGTTATATATTCTAACAGTTGTACTATTAGCTCTACTATAGCTAGAATAAATAGTAGAATTAGTTTTTGAAGATATAATTACAAGCTTATTATTGTATAGTATTAAATCTTCAGGGATACTATCATCAGTAGAATTAATTACAGATGATATTTTGATTTTTTTAGGGTCTTGAACATTTGTAATAACAACATCATTTTCTGATAAAGAATAAATGTAGTCTCCATCTGTTTTGGTTATATCAGCTTCATCAACATTTTCTACTTGAATATTAGTTGTTGAGTAATCTTTACTGCTAGATTCAGTTTTAGTAGAATTGTTAGCTTTAATATCTATAGTAGCTTCACTAATAGAAGAATCATAAACAGTATCTGCATTTTTAGCTGAATAATATAGAGAAGAGTTACCAAAACTGAATGGCAATGTTATGAATTGTAAAAATATATTATCAGAACCATAAGATGAATAAGAATTATAAATTCTCATCAATTGTTTTTTTGACTTTATACTTTTTAACTCTAGATTATCTGAGTTATTAATGCAAATGATAGAAATGGCAATTATAACTAGAATCAAAATAGAAAAGACAATTAGAAAATTACGTTTTTTCATAAAAATCCTCCTTTTTATTATTAATTTACTTATATCATAAAAACTGTAAAAAAAACAATAGATTTTAATAATTTAATCAAGTTGTTAAAAGTTGTCAAAAGGGACGGAGAATTTTGACAACTTTTAATTTATCTAAGACATAGGATTAACAAAAAGATTAAGCCTTCATAGAATATAAAGATAATTATTTTATGGAGGTTTTTTCATGGCAAAGATATTAGTCTATAACAATGATAATAACCAAATGGAGACATATTATAGAGGAGAAAACGAGGCAATGCCATATAATACAAATAAAACATTAACTGTAAAAGAATTTAGAGGAAGCAGTAAAGCTAATATAATATGGACTACTAGAAATACAATGCGTGCATGGAATTCAACTAGATACTTATATGGAAAGGCAATACCTGTTGGATATGCATTTAGAAGATCGTGGGAAGGTGGACATGGACTACAAAGCCAACATTATGCAGGAGTGGCATTTGATGTTGGGCAAACATTAACTAATAGTCAAAGAAGTAGTATAAGAAATGTAGCAAAATCGTCTGGAGTATGGAGCTACGTTGAACCGGTACAATATACGCCTACCTGGGTTCATTTTGATAGATGAAAATATAGACGATACAAGCAGAGGTATAAAAATAAAACCTCTGCTTTATAATTTAGGATATAATATTAACTCAAAATCATCAGGACTAGAAGGATTAAGTTTAGAATATTCTACTTTCTGTAATACAGATTTTAGTAATTTGTTTTTATACAAGATATCATTAGTTTCATAATAAGTATCTATTACATTTTCTATTTTGGGTATTAATATTTCCTTTCTATTTTTATTATTTTCAATTTTTTCCTTTTCTTTGAGTAATTCTTCATGTTGCATATTTAAGTCGGTTATTTTTGATTTTAATAAATTAGAACGTTCTATAAAAATATCTTTTGTATAAATACCTTGTTCTAGTAAATCGTAGGTATTATTTAATTGGCTAAGTGTCTTTTTAATTTCGTTTTCTAGATTACTAATACTATTAGTGTTGATATTTAAAAGTAGTTCTATATCAGAGTTGTCATTATTAATTAATTTAAGTTTGTAGTCATTTAATAATAATTTTAGTGAATTAAATAATTTATTTTCTACTATTTCTATTTTACTTCCTACATTATCCTTACAGAATCTGCAAGTTAATCGAACTTCATTTTTCTTAGGGACAGAAATACGGTCTAAACTTCTTCCACACATAGAACATTTTAAGAGTCCAGCCATAGGATTTTTTATAGTTGTATCTACTTTATTAGATGATACAAGCATATTTTTTCTTATATGTTGAGCCTTATTCCAAGTATCGATATCTATAATAGCTTCATGAAGTCCATCAACGAGAAGTGTTTCAGACCTATCGCTCTTTACTCGTTTTAAATTACCATCAATTACTTTTTTTACAGTTCTTTTATCAACGTATTTTATTTTCCCAATATAAACAGGATTAGATAAGATACTCCTTATTGTTGAAGGATTCCAATTATCAGCTTTAATGGCTTTTATATTTAATCGTTCAAGTTCTCTAGAAATTGCTCTAGCACCAATGTTGTTACAATACATATTAAAAATAAGCTGTACAGTTTTAGCATTATCATTTGGAATTAAAGAATAACCTTTTTGACCTTTTAATTTGACTTTGTCATATCCAAAAGGAGCAATACCAGAAACATGCTTTCCTTCTTTAATGGCAGATATTACACCGCTATGAAGACGCCTAGTGATGGTTTTATATTCTCTTCTAGACATAAACAAACCAAATTCAAAGTATTCCTCATCATATTCATTATTAGGGTCGTATGTTTTCATAGGAGTAATTATTTTGGTGTATGAATTTTTGAATGTCTGAGATACTATTCCTTGGTCTATAGTATCTCCTCTTGCTAATCTTTCAACTTCTACAACTAACACACCAGTCCACATATTATTTTCAATATCGTTAAGTAATTGTTGCATAACTGGTCTACATGCTATACTATCTCCGAGAGACAATTTCTCTATATGTTTTACTAATTTTTATATTCATGGATGAAGCTAAATCATTTAAGATTTTTTCATGTCTACTAAGAGTTTCTCCTTGCCCATGTTCTTCTGCTTCTAAATCTTTACGTGATTTTCTCAAATACATACAATAATATTCCATATTATTATTTGTTGATTTACTCATTTTAAAATTCCCTCTTTAATTGTTTTACTATACCTATAATTTTTACTGGTATAGACTTCATTTCTTCATAAGTGAATATAAGTGGGTCATAATCATTATTAAATGGTCGTAATAATATACTAGAATCACTTTTTTTAGCCTTCTTTATAGTTGCTTCATCTCCATTTATAAGAGCAACAACAATATCTCCGTTTTCAAAATCATCTTGTTTTTTTACAATAACGATATCTCCTTCTATTAATACTGGACTCATTGAATCGCCTTTAACATTTAATGCGAAGAATTCTCCACTATCAGCTAGTTTTTTATCTATATCTACATTTCCAATCCAATTTTCTTCTGCTAAATAATTATATCCTGCTTTAACAGTTCCTAGAAGTGGAATAGATACAACAGGGTTACCTAATTCATCTAATTTAGAGGTGTTTAAAGTAAATTCTTGATTTCCATTTATTTTAGATAATAACTCTTCAATAGACATATTCATAGCCTTTGCAAGCTCATTTGCTACATCAGTAGTTACAGAATAAGGCCTTTCAGTTTTGGGATTATATATTTTTTCAAGAGTATTGATATAAGAAGGACTTAAAGCAGTTCTACTAGCAAAAGCTCTTTGAGATAGCTGATGATTTGTTCTATATTCTTTAATTATTTCTCCAATATACATTTTTTTCACTCCTTATTATAAGAATATTGTACAATAGAATGTGCAAAAAATCAATAGTTTAAAAAAAATTTAAAAAAAATGCACAAAATAGTTGACAAAAAATTTTTTTGATATATAATATACTCACAAAGCACAAAATATTGTGCAAAAGAAAAGAGGTGTTGAAAATGAAGAATAAAGTAAAAGAATACAGAGAAAAAGAACATTTAACACAAGAAGAATTGGCTAGAAAATCAGAGGTTTCAAGAAATACAATATCATCTATTGAAACAGGAGCTAATACAAATGTTACATATGAAATTATGGAAAAAATAGCAAATGCGTTAAATAAAAAAGTTTCAACTATTTTTTTTAACAAATAAGCACAAAATATTGTGCAAAGTACAAAATAATAAATAAGTTAGGAATAGTGAGGGAGAAGAATGGGAGATAATAATAAGCCTAACGGATTAAGTTGGTTTACATTAGGTTTTTCAATAGCTAGTTTAATAGCAGTATTACTTAAATAGAATTATAGAGATAATAAAAATAAAGTACAAGTTGGCTGAATACAGATTAAGAAAGGAGTTGATTTTGGAATGATAATAAAAAGTTTTAACCTAGGAAATACAAGCGTTTTGGTAGACGATACTTATCTTCCAAAATCAGAGGAAGAGAGACAACTTGTATATGAAGAATTTAACAAAATAGGATGTGAAATCTTATATTCACAAAAGGAGAGTGATACAAATGATTAATTATTGGTTAGATGTAATAGCATGTACTATAACAACAATACTAGAAGTAATAGGAACTATAGGACTAGCAATGTTAATACAATTAATAAGTTATCAATGTTTTGGTGTAAATATATACCAAAGAATAAATAAGCGACTAAACAGGTTGGACAAGTATTTAACAAGTTTATTTTAGAAAGGAGGAAGGAAAATGTTTATAAATAAAAATGATTACAAAGCAATATGTAATAGATGCACTGAATTAAAAGTAAAAACCGAAAATCAAGAAGAAACCGAAAGAATACTTAAAAATAATCAAATGATATTACTAGAAGAAAACAGAATATTAAGAAATACTTTAAAAGAAATAAAGTTAGTATCACAAAGAAATACATACAGCAATGACAAACTTGCTTTAAGAAAAATAAATGAACTAGCTAAGACGGCAATCAAAGACTAGTTCTAAATAAAATTAAATAATATATTCATTTGTGTTTATTATAGCACGGATAAGAAAGGAAAGTCAAGTATGGAGCAATTAGAAAACAGAATGGTTACAGAATGGCCAGAATGTAGAACTCAAAAAGAGATAGACGATTATAACAATTATTTGTTAGAACAACAAGATTTAAATTGGGAGGATATAGAATGTTAAGCAGTTATGAAGAATTAAGAAAATTAGATGTAAGCCAATGGACAGAAAAAAGAGATGGAGCAGATTATTTAAATTGGGCAAAAGTAATAGATTTATTACATGAAAATGGAGCAGAAAAAGTATATTTTGAGCCAATTGCAAACGAATATACAGGTAGTAGTTTATGTATGTCAGAAAAAGAATTCACAGACTCTAAAGGTAATATAAACAGGGTATATGAAACAGAAATAAGAATTGTTGTAGATGATGATGAATGGATACAAAGAGGACCAGTAATGAATGGATCTAACCCAGTAAAAGATAATTCAATGTCGCAACTAAGACTATGGACTACTCAAACGAGATTATTTGTTAAAGGAATTGCAATAAGAAAAGGGCTAGGGTTTGACTTATGGCTTAAAGAAGAATTA
The DNA here is from genome assembly GCA_934130435.1 of uncultured Clostridia bacterium. Classification (GTDB taxonomy): domain Bacteria; phylum Bacillota; class Clostridia; order TANB77; family CAG-508; genus HGM13634. The sequence goes on along the minus strand of CAKOYB010000006.1, from coordinate 59,890 downwards.
AAAGAATCTAAGAACAACTGGGAAGATGATTTATCAAAACATGACATATTTAAAATTAAAGAAAGATGTCAACAGATTTATACACAAAAACTAAAAGATGGATTAACAGTAAAAGAAATTGCTGAAAGACTTCATAAAACAGAAGATGAAGTAAAAGCAATATTTAGCTATTTTGATACTTTAAATAATTTTGAAAGAGATTTATCAAATATTGATACAAAGTCAAGATAGAAGTTATTACATAGGTGCATCAGATACAAGTATGGTAGTAGGTAATTGGAGAACTAAAACATTTGAAAAATGGTGGCTTGAGAAATTATCTTTAAATAAAAATAGTTTTAGCACAGAAGCAACAAAAGCAGGAAATAATTATGAACATAAAATATTATTAGCATTAAATATTCCAGACTTAGAAATGGACAAACAGATAATAATAGACAGATTAAGAGTAAACCTAGATGGAAATACCAAAGACTGTATCTATGAAATAAAAACACATAATGCACAAAAAGAATTTAAAGTATCAAAACAATATTGGAGACAAGCACAGGTTGAGATGTATGCATTTAACACAAGAAACTTATATATAGTTTCTTATGCACTAGAAGAAAATGACTATAAGAATTACTTTAATGAAATAGATATAGACAGAATTAAATTTAACAAAATAGATTACAATGAAGATTTTATCAATAATGAATATTTACCAAAGTTAAAGATATTAAGTGAATGTTTAAAAACTGGTAGATTTCCAAAGGAGGAATAAAAATGCAAATAAGAAGCGAGGTTTATATAATAGAAAATCCAACAACAAAACAAGTAGCAACAGCCACTTTAATTATAGAAGGATGTTTTGTAGTAAAAGGATTAAAAGTATTTGAAGGAACTAATGGTTATTTTGTAGCAATGCCAAACAGAAAAACTCCAAACGGAGAATACAAAGATATAGCTTTTCCAACAGATAAAGAGACAAGAGAGCAGATACAATGTACGGTGTTGCAAGAGTATGAAAGAAAGTTGCAAGAGTTTAAGACAACTGAAGTTCAACAAAGAGATTTACCATTTTAGAGGTACAAAACTATGACAGGAACAATACAAGATATATCAATAGATTATATGAGCAAGAAACCTAAAATAACATTGTTACTAAACGAACGAGATTGCCTAAATTCAATAGAAAATCTTAAAGACGATAAATTAACAATTGATATAAAAAAATGGCGAAAAAAACGAAGCTTAGATGCAAATTCGTATTGCTGGGTATTGTGTGACAAGATAGCAAAGGAATTATCAAAAGAAAGTATTGTAACTAAAGAAGAAGTTTACAAAGATGCAATTTTACAGATAGGCAGTTTTGAGCCCTTTATAATTCAAGAAAGTACTTTTGATAAATTTAAAAGAATTTGGGAAAGACAAGGACTAGGATTTTTAGTACAAGAAGTATCGAGAAAAGATAAATGCATAAAAGTACATTGCTACTATGGTTCAAGCACCTATGATAGCAAAGAAATGAGCTTATTAATTAATTTAATAGTAGATTTAGCTAAAAGTTACAACATAGAGACTAAACCACAAGCAGAACTAGACAGCCTACTTGGGAGTTGGAAATGATAGTAAAAGATTTAAGTAAGAGTTTTAATCCAGTACCAAAGATAAAAAAGGAAAAGCGGACTAGATAATAGTAAATGTCCGCCTAAAAGCGGACACATCAAAAAGAAAAGCAATAAATTAGCAAAGTTAGAAAGACAAAGAGATAAGGATATAGTAAAAAGTGGCATATGTGAATATTGCGGACAATACAGCAATAGATTAGATCCACATGAAGTATATGGCGGAAGTAATCGTAAAAGAAGTATTAAATATAAATTCGTTAAACTTATATGCCCTAAATGTCATTCTAATGAAGCAATAATAAATCAATTGAGAATTTATACTCAAAAAGAATTTGAAAAAGAACACACAAGAGAAGAATTTATAAAAATAATAGGAAAATCATACATCAAGGGATAAGACATAAGTTTTATCCCTTTAATGTTACAAGAGGAGAAAAATATGGCAAGAGATAGTTATATATTTTATAGAAGTTTTTATGAAGCTATAAAAGAGATTCCAGAATTAGAACAACTAGCTGTTTATAAAGCAATTTCTATATATGCATTAGAACAAGAAGAGATAGAGTTAAAAGGAATAGCTAAAGCAATATTTTCTTTAGTAAAACCGCAATTAGATGCTAATTATAAAAAATATGAAAATGGTAAGCAAAAGAAAAGCAAAACAGAAGCAAAAGATAAGCAAAGAACAAGCAAAATAGGAACTAATGTAAATGTAAATGAAAATGTTAATGATAATGTAAATGTAAATGAAAATAACAATGTAAACGACAGTTGTGCTGACGGTTTACAAGAAGTTATTGAATTTTACAATAACAACATAGGGAGTATAACACCATTTGGACTAGAGATTTTAAGTGATTACACTAAGGATTTAAACAAAGACATTGTTATATATGCAATGCAAATAAGTGTAGAAGCAAACAAAAGGTCATTATCATACATAAAGGCAATTTTGAATAACTGGAATAAGGCTGGTGTAAAAACTCTATCAGATGCTAAAAATGAAAACAAAAATAAAAATAATACGGCAGAGGAGGAGTTTTTAAATGAATAAATCAGAATTCATGGAAGGAATACATAGATTACAAAATGCTTATAACATTAAATTTGAAACAGAAAAATTAAGATTTTGGTATGAGAATTTAAAAGATATAAACCAAGAAGAATATTTAAAGAATATAGATTTTCAAATAAAAACAAATCAATTTATGCCTAATATAGCACAAGTAAGAAATGAACAGACAAGTAAATATGCTTATTCAAACTATGAACAAAGAAATTATAAAACAATAGATTTTAATAGTTTGTATACAAACTAAGGAGGGATTTAGTTGAATAAAAATACTAAAAAAGTAGTTTATAAGATACTAGAAAGAGATGAATTGGCAAGAAAAGATGATTGGTATTTAGTACAACAAACATTAATAGAAATGTTACCGTGTAATCAAGGAACAGCATTTGGTCAAGTACTACAAGGAATGAAATATAAAGGAATAAGCTTTGAATCAATAACAAGACATAGAAGAAAATTTTTAGAGAAATATCCTGAATTAAAAGATAGTGAAACAGAGCAGTCAAGGAGAGAGGAAGAAGAAAATTATATTTTGGAATATGGTAAAAAGATATGAAAGAGTGCGAAGTATTTAGAAAAAATATGTGCACTCGGATGTACTCGGACTTGCTGAGCCAACGTGGTGCGGACCAAGACAATGTGAAATATATATAAAATTTAAAAATATGAGTGGACTAGAATTTTGCAAACATATTTTGAAAGGAGAGCAACAAAAGATATGAGAAAATACAGTTTTGAAATACAAGAAAAAGCAATTGGAAAAGAAAGACCAAGATATAATACAAAGACTCATACAACTTACACACCCAAGAAAACAAAAGACTTTGAACAAACTATAAGAAGTGCATTTATAAACAAATATAACGTTTCAGAAGAAGCAAGTTACAATCCATTTAAAGCAAAAATAATAGCAATATTTAAACCACCAGTAAGTACAAGTAAAAAGAAAGCAAAAGAATTAGATGGAAAAGCATATATAAAAAAGCCAGATGTAGATAACATAGCAAAAGGAATATTAGACAGTTTAAATGGTTTACCATATAAAGATGATAACCAAGTAATAGAACTAAATATAAAAAAAGAGTATGGTTTAGAAAATAAAATACTAGTTGAATTGGAGGAAATATGCGAAAACTAAAACCAAATGAAAAATTAATAAAAGAATACGAAAGATACATATTAGTTGAAGTTAAATGCCCTAATGGAAGCAGTTATAAAACAACAATAGATAAGTGGGAACAAAAAGATTTTGGAAAAAATATTATTGCAACAACAGAAGACAAGTTAGAGAAACAATTAGATCAATTAGTTTACAGGAGGTAAATTATGAGTTCAAACAAGGGAGCAAAAAGAACATTAATAATGAAATACGGAAAAAAATGTTTTATAGAAGAATTGGAGATAAGATCTAAAAAAGATATAGAAGCAGAGAAAAAAAGATATAAAAGTAAAAAGCAAAGAACAATAATGGACGAACTTACATATCATCATATATTAGAAAAATGCAAACGGAGGTAAAGCAACGGAAGAGAATGGAGCAATTTTAAGAAACATAAATCATCAATGGCTGAATAGACAATCAAAAGAAAGACAAGCAGAAATAAATGAAATGTTTCAAGAATATAAAAGGAAGTTTAATTTAGGCATAGCAGAACTAACAACAGAAGGAATAAAACATGTTCAAAAGATTGAGTTGCCAGAAGTAGAAGAATATACAGAAATACCAGTAGAAAAAATGACATCAGAAGAATGGATAGAATATAAAAAACATAAAGAAGAGAGAAACAAGAGAGTATTTAGAAAGTTTGAGGAATTTGAAAGATGAAATTATGTATAAATTGTTCAAAGTTTGGAGCTTGTGAAAAAGCAAGTGAAGAGATAAAAGACTGTTCAAATTTTCAAAAAAGAAAATATCAAACGAAATTAAAAAAGATAGAAGATGGAACATATTATTTTGAGGAGATTAAATAAGGAGGAATAAAAAGTGATAATAGTAAGTCAAGATGAAGAAATAATCATAAATTTTGATAATGTACAAGCTATAAATGTACATTATCAAAATAAAAAACAAGTATGTGCTTGGTTTAATGTAGATGAAGGCCCTAATGGTAGTGTTGTTTTAGGCGAATACAAAACAGAAGAAAGAGTAAAAGAAGTGTTGCAAGAAATAATTAGCAAATATTCAAGCTATTTGGAACTGAAAGGTGGACCAGCAATAATGCAAGGAGATATAGGTGTACAACCAAACATATTTAATATTCCAAAAGTCTACTACATGCCAAAAGAATAGGAGGCATATATGGAAGAGCAAAAAGAATTAATAAAATCAATAGAAAAATGGTTACCATTTGAAATAGAAAATTTAGAGGAATATGTAGGAGGGCTGTATGGAAGAAATCAATAAAAGATGTATAAGTAGAAAAGAATATTTGAAGAAATATGATAGCAATGTTGGGTATGCATTATATGTTCAAGATAATATAAGAAAAGACGATTATGTAAGGCTTAATACAGGTGATATAGTAAAAGCCATTGGAATAAAAGCAAATACAGTAAATAAAAGAGCTATTTATTATGGATTTTACAAACATGATTGGTTTGATTCAGCTGCAGTAGAAAATTTTTCAGATAATATAATAGATTTAGTAGAAGTTCGGAGATTTTGTAAATGGAAGAGAAGTAAAACATATTGCTATGTTTGAAGGATTTTCAGATTATCCAAAATTAATATTTGTTGATGAAACACATTTGATACCAGATGATACTTGTGAAAATGATGAAATAAAAACAATACTAACAAAAGAAAGATATATGGCTAATTGCTATAAAGTAGGAGGAGAAGATGAATAGAGAGATAAAGTTTAGAGGAAAAACAAACGCAAATAATGATTGGATATATGGAGACTTTATACATCAAGATAAATTTAATAGACCTATGATAAAACAAGATAATTATACGGCTTGTGTTAATGAAAACACATTAGGACAATTTACTCGGATTATACGATAAAAACGGAAAAGAAATATGGGAAAACGATATAGTTGAGATAACAAGAGAATGCATATATGAAAAAGGAATAATAATGTTTAAAAATGGTTGCTTTTTTATAAAATCAAAAGAAAATTTATTAGCTTTATATAATTGCGAATTAAATAACTATAAAGTAAAAGTAATTGGAAACATTACAGATAATCCCGAGTTATTAGGAGGAGAATAAATTGGGATTAGATATAAGTATAAAAGGTTTAGAAAGAAAAGATACTTACCATTGTGGATATATAAAATTTAATGTATATAGAAAAGAAGTCGCCAATGCTTATAATGAGAGGTTAGGCGAATTATACGAAAAAACATTTAAAGAAGATTTACAACCAGAAGAAATAGAAGAATGGAATACTTTATGCAATGATGATTTAGATATATTTCTATGGCATAGCGATTGTGATGGAAAATTAACACCTAAAGAATGTAAAAAAATATATGATGTAATGAAAGATTTAAAAGTAGAAATGCAAGGACACAATTATATAGAAATGAATTGTTACGACATGCATCAATTATGGCTAAATATGTTTAAGCATTGTTATAAACACAAAGTAAATATGTGGTTTTACTAGGAGGAGAATAGATATGTTAAAGACGGAAATACATAGAGCAAAATATTATCATAGTCAATGGTATTATTATATTATTCCCAAAAGATTAACATTAAAATGCAATCCTCCTATATATAAATGGTTGTGGTTTGTAATTGGATATGAGAAAGGGAAATAGATAAGAGTATGGAACAAATAGTATATGCAATAAAAAATAAAGAAGGATTATATGCTACATATGGTAGAACGGAGTTTAAAAAAGAAATAAGGTTTGCAAGATTATATAAAAGTAAAAAGACAGCATTACAACATTATTTTAACAATACTGGTGATTATAAAAATTTAGTATTGGAAGAGATATTAGTAAGAACTTTATCGGAAGAAAAGTTAAAAGAAAAGGATTTTAGAGAAAATTTAGGAGCAAAGGAGTAATAAGATATGTTACAAGCAATAATAAGCACATTAATTATAGCAATTATAATGTTTATATTTATATATTTATTATCAGATGAGTATTTAGATAAGGCAGAAGAGAAAATGATTAAGAAAATTGTAGAAAGAAAGATTGAAAGGAGTGAATAAAATATGTTAGAAATAGATGAAAAGATAGATTTAGAATGGCTTATGTTTAAATATCAATTAAGACATGCACCTCATATTGATGAACCAGGGAAATATTTATTTTATAGTGATACTTTATATATAAATCCTCGTACTAGAGAAATAATTATTGAAGGAAGAAATAATGATGATATTTTATTCTTATATGATTTAACCAAAGCAGGATTGGTGGTAAAGGAGTAAATATGACAGAAAAAGAATTTATACAAGCCCTAAAAGAATGGGGAGTTGATACAAATTTTAAAACGCCAAAAGATAGATTATATTTTATGTATTGTATTGCTTATATTTATAATAAAAAACTTGAAATTATAAAAACATCAAAAAGAAAATGTTATAGAAAGGTTATTCAAAGTCGAGGACTTGAAACAAGTAAATGGGCTACTATGAAAAACTATAATGATGAACTTAAAAGTAATAGATATGAAATTATAGAAGTAAATATTATTTAATAAAGGAGTAAATATGAAAGATATAAAATTAAAAATAATTGTGATACTGGTAGTGATTTTATGGGCAGTAATGTTTTTTATAACAGGAATAAGATTAATTAATTGGCAAAATGAATACAACAATAAGGACGAGCAGATAAAATTATTAGAACAAAGTTTAAAAGAACAGTTACAAGAAAAAGAAGTTTATATGAAAATGTTAGAAAGTGAGGAAAAATAAAATGAACAGAAAAAATGAAGAAAAAATAAATTGTAACACAAAAAAATTTTATACAATTGGAAATGAAGATAATTTAGAAAAAGCATTAGAAGGATTAGGACAATTTTGTCACAATTGGTGCATGAATTGTAAAGAAACAATAGACAAAGATGAACCAATTTTTAGATGTAAACAATGTGATTTTGAAAATGAAAATGGAACTTGTCAAATTAAAATATTTTTAAATAACTATGCTAGTGGCAATTCTGGGAAATATACCTGCATGGGTGATTTATAAAGGAGAGGAGTAAATAAGATATGAAAACAGAAACAACTAGAAAACTAGAACAATTACTAGCAAATCGTTTTAATAAAAGAAATGAGTTCTATGTTTTTGAATGTACTATCGGTTGGTGTGGAAAAGAAATAGTAGATTGTATAATGTACAACTGTCAAAGAGAAACTTATTGCTACGAAATAAAACAATCTAAACAAGATTTTCATAGTAAAAATAAATTAACATTTATAGGAAATAAAAATTACTTTGTAATGCCATATAAATTATACCAAGAAGTAAAAGAAGAAATACCGCTAGGAATAGGAGTTTTTGTGGCAGTAGACGAAATAAAGCAAAGAGAAGAAGAAAGAATTGACCCATTAGGAAATAAATGGACAAAATATTATGCTGAACCAATAGATGGATTAAAAGAGCTATATTGCATAAAGCCAGCAAGAAAACAAGAACTTAAAGCAGATAAAGAAGTAATATTATCTTCCATTTTAAGAAGTATGCAAAGGGACAGAGTTTATGATTTAGAGAGGAGTGATAGATAGTGAAAACAGCAGATGAGATGTTTGAAGAGTTAGGATATATAGAGCAAATGTATTATGATAATGATATTATATTTAGACGAGATAGTTCACATTGCTCAGGTAGAGAAATACATTTCAGTTTAAGAAGGAGAAATATTAGTTTACCTTCCACTATAACTCTAGAAGAATTCCAAGCAATAAATAAGAAAGTAGAGGAGTTAGGATGGATAAAGTAGATAAAAAAATGGAATTTACAAATTTAATTTGCAGTCAAGATAATAGTTTAAGTTATCTTAATATGACTGAATGTGAAAGATATGGAATAACTTGGGGTTGTGATGAAGACTGTCCAGTATTTCAAAGAAAAGAATGTGAATTACAAGAAGAAAATGAAAAACAATTTAGGAGGTGTTATAGTGAAAGAAAATAGTGTAAAACAATCAATTTTCAGAATGTTGTGTAAAAATGATGTTTGTATTATGAATCCACGGATATGTAATAAGTACAAGAGGTTTAGCTGAAATTCAAAACATATCATACTACAAGGCAAGAAAATATTGTAAAAAATTAGAAAAAGAAGGCTTGATAGAATTTATTAGAGAATATATACCTGCTCAATTTAGTTATGAAGGAGAGCTTGAAGGAGATGCTTTTTGGAATATAGGCTGGAGAACAACTAAGAAAGCATTAGAAGATAAAATATGGAAGCAAGAAAAAGCGGAAGAAGAACGAATAAGAAAAGAAGTTTGGGGTGATTAAGTGAAAGAAAATAGTATAGAAGAAGATATGAAAATATTAGAAGGAATAATAAAAGGAGATGAAGATTGTATTAATGTAATATACAGTCAAATGAAAGTAAAAAATGACAATGATGAAGATATACAATATTATAAAAAAGAAATACAAAGCATTAAAAATATAGTAAATAATTATTTAAAGGAAAAAGCAAGAGCAGATAAATTAGAAAAAGAATATAGTGCAATGTTGACAGAATCAGATGAAGATGAATGCGATTATAAAAGAGTATTAAAAGAGAATAAACAGCTAAGAACAGAACTGAGCAGCTTAAAAGAAAAACTTAATCTTAAAGAAGATTGTTATTTATGGCTACATATTGCTGTTGAGAGAGGATTAGAAATTGAAAAGCTACGAAAAGAGAATGAAGTATTATATGAAAATTATATTTCAAAACAAGAAATAAAAGACATAATAGACAGAATTGATTATGATATAAAAAAGACTAAAGAAATAATATCAAAAAATACAGATATTCATGCAAGTTATCGAAAAAATGATTATCAAATAGTAAGATTAAGAGCAATGAATACAAAATCTTTGGATATAAAAAAGAGATTACAAGAATTGCTGGAAAGTGAGTAATAAATGAACGAGGAAGAAAAGAAAGCTGTTGAATTATTAGAAAATATAAAAAATAGCAGCTGGACAGTAAAATATATAATGTCTAGGGATAGTAAAAATGCAGAAGTATTATTAAAACTAATTGAAAAACTATCAAAAGAGCTAGAAGAAAAAACAACAATAATATTAGCAGGGGCTAAAAAAGTAAAACAACTAGAGGAAGATAATGAAGAGATAGAAGAAATAAATAATGAATTAGACATTGCAAAAAATGAAGCAATAAGAAGATATAATTTTGAAACGGTTCCAATTCAAAAGATAAAAGACAAGATAGAAGAATTAAAACAAGAAAAGAAAAAAATTGGCAATTGTTTAATAGAGATATATGAAGATGAATTGATAGATAAATATATTGAGGTTTTACAAGAACTACTAGAAAAATAATTTACAAAGGAGGAACAGAATGGATAGAAAAGAATTGATTAATTATAGAAATAATCAAGAATGGGTAAAAGGAAGAAAAGAATACATAGAGGAATACAGTTCAACTATAAATAAAATAACATCAACAGTGTCAGATATGCCGAAAGGATCTAAAGTAGTACAAGATAGTTTGGCAGAAAAAATAGCAAAATTACTTGATATGGCAAACGATTTATTAGATAAAGTATTACAAGTAGAAGAAAAACAGCATGAAATACTAAACAAATTGGATAACATAGAACAGCCATACAGAAACATATTAGATAAAGTATACATACAATGCAAGTCTTTGGTTAGAGTTGCAGATGAGATGAATTATACATATGTTCATATTTGCAGATTACATGAAACGGCATTAAAAAAATATGACGAATTATAATTGTGTTATGAAATGTTATTGAATGATATATATATAGGTGTTATTATGATACAGTAAAATATAAACTTTTGCAGAGGAATTAGAGAAATCTAGTTCCTTTTTATTATTATATTAATAATACTAGATAAGTTAATATATTATAGTGTTCATATAAAAATCACCTTCTTTCAAATAGATAAAAGTCGATTCTAGTTAAGACTCATATAAAACGGTATCAAAACATTGAGGCTGTAAGAAAAACAGTTGACAAAATGTAAAAGATACTGTATTATATAAGAAAAATCCCAGGGAGGTGATATAGTGAAAGAAAAGTTTATTGAAAAAATAAATAAAATAAAAGAAGAAAAGATACCACTTACTGAAAATGAAAAATATAACATTGATAAACAAGCAAAAGAATATGGTATTATTATAGACTGGAGAGAAAATAAAAACTATTATTTAAAAAACATCATAGAAGACTATAGGCAAGAAAAAATATATAAAATAATGAGAACATCAGATATTAATAATTATTAAAAAGAGCTTATCAGAAGATAGGCTCTTTTATTATGCTTTCTTAGTTTAACTGGCAAAACAAGGGTCTTGTAAATCCTAGTAGTAAGTTCAAGTCTTACAGAAAGCTCCAAGGAGAAAAATATGAATAAATATGAAGAATATGCAAAAGAAAACTGCAAAGATTGTAAGAAACAATGCAATAAAGGAATAGTACAAAGAGAAGATGGAACATTACATTGTGCAGATGAGGATTAGATATGAAATGCTTAGAAACAGGTAAGGTATGTCCAAACAATAATTTAAAATGCAAAGTATGTAAATTAAATGATTGCAGGAATACAATAGAAGCAATAGAGGAGGAACAAAAGATGTTTTGGAAGTCAAAAGAACAACATTTTAAAGAAGAATTTATAAAAGAATATCCTCAATGTGCAGTAAATGGAAAGATATGTAGTCATCTTGAAGTATTAAACATAGATACAGGTAAGGTTAGATGTCCTTATATGATAAGAAAGAGGTGTATACTACAATGAAATTTAAGATAAACAACAGAACATGGACAATAAAAGAAATTTCACAAGAAGATATAAGAAAAGAATTTAAAAGACATCTTGATGGAGAACCTGCAGAAAGAGGAAAATATTTTGGAATAACGTATGCAGATGAACAAGTAATATTATTAGATAAAGATTTATGTATTGAAACTAAAAAGAACACACTAAAACATGAATTAGCACATTGTTATATGAATGTATACTGTTATCATATGCAAGACAAATTTACAGAAGAAGATATGGCTGATTTAGTTGCCAATAGCAATGATTTTATAAATAATGTAATAAATAAGTATTTCCATTAAATTTCGACAAATTCTTCAATTAAAGAGTGATAAAATCCTCCAAAGGAGGATTAAGGTATGGAAGAAGAATTAGAAGAAAGTTGGAAAATTTTAGAGACGACAGAAGTAAATTGCTGTGAAATAAAAGAAGAAATAAAACAAGCAGATGAAATCTTATATAGACTTAAGATGGAATGTAAGTATATGAATGCATCAGAAAAATTAGAAGAATTAAAAAAACTACAAAAAATTAATATTTTAGGAGTTAGTAATAAAACTACGAAGGATATTAGAACAAAAGATAACCTTATAAAAGCTATAGAAATAATAGAAAATAATTGTAAAAAAGAAATAGAGGGCTTACAACAGTAAGCTCTTTTATTATGGAGAAAGACATGAATATAAACCAAAGCATAAATAAGTTATTATATGCCTTATCTATAAAAGGACAGATATATAAAATAAATAGTTTTCAATTTTATAGTGAAGATAATTGCAGATACTGTACTAAATATCAAATATTAAAAAGAGAAAAAGTAAAAGTATATAACAATGAAACAGATAAATTTGAATTACAAGATAAATACAAACAGAAACAAGAATGTTATAGCAAAATAGAAGTGATGAAATACTTTATGAAGGAGTATAGAAAGATGGGATAATATGGCAAAGAGATTAACAGATAAAGAAAGAAAACAAATAATTGCATATTATATCGAATGTCAAAACTTAAGGGAAACGGCAAGAAAGTTTAATGTTTCTCCAGATACAGTAAAAAGACTAACTAAAGAGAATAAAGACATCGAGCAAAATCTTGCACAAAAAAAAGAAGAAAATACGAAAAATGTATTAAATGAATTAGATAAAACAAAAGACAAAAGAATAAAATTACTCAATAAAATGATAGACAAGATGGAAGAAAAAGTTGAGAACATAGATATGTTTACTAATGTAAAAGACTTAGCAACTGCTTATGGAATTATAGTAGACAAAGACATGAAATTTCTAGAATTAACAAAAGAAAAACAAGGAAAAGAAAAACAAATAATAAAGATACCAGCAAGTGATATGTCAAGTGCATTTATAGACTTGAACAGAGATATAGATAACAGAGGACATTTAGAATACTGGTTAGATGGTGGGAGGGCTTCATTGAAGTCCTCTTTTTGTGGAGAAAAAATTCCAGAATTGTTAGAAAACAATCCTAATATGTGTGCGTTATGCATAAGAAGGGTAAGCAATACTTTAAAAGATTCAGTTTATGCACAAATACAGTGGGGAATTGATAAATTAAGTGAAACATATCTTGGATTGATAGATGATTATAGCTTTAAAACTTCTCCAATGGAAATAACCAAGAGAAGTACAGGACAAAAAATATATTTTAGAGGAACAGATGATCCAGGTAAAATAAAATCAATAAAACCACCCAAAGGAATGTATATAGGAATTATATGGTATGAAGAATTTGACCAAATACAGGGAATGAATGCAGTAAGAAAAATAAATCAATCTGTAATAAGAGGTGGCAATGATTTTATAGAATTTTATACATTCAATACTCCAGCAAGTAGACAACATTTTGTTAATAAAGAAAAAAGAATACCAAAACCAAATAGATTATCACATCACAGTGATTATAGAACATCTCCAAAAGAATGGATAGGACAAGCTTTTATAGACGAAGCAGAATACACTAAAGAAACAGCGCCGATAATATATGAAAACGAATATTTGGGATTAGAAACTGGAGATGGAGGTAGTGTATTTGAAAATCTAGAATTAAGAGAGATAACAGATGAAGAAATTTCTCACTTTGATAGATTGTATAAAGGTATTGACTGGGGTTGGTTTCCTGATCCATTTGCTTACAATAACATGCATTTCGATATGGCAAGAAGAACATTGTACATATTTGATGAGCTGAGATGTAACAAAACATCAAATCAAGATACATGGATGAAACTACAAGAAAAAGGAGTAACAAATAGTGATTTAATAACTGCAGATAGTGCAGAAAATAAATCAATAGGAGACTATAAATCCTATGGAGCATTTATAAGGGGAGCAGAAAAAGGACCAGGAAGTGTTGAATATAGCATGAAATGGTTGGCAGGTTTAATAAAGATAGTAATAGATCCTAAAAGGTGTCCTAATACTGCAATAGAATTTAGCGAGTATGAATTAGAAAGAGATAAGGACGGAAATGTTATTACTGGTTATCCAGATAAGAATAACCATCATATAGATGCCGTACGCTATCGGACTTGAATGTATATGGAAAAAGAGAGGACAATAAAATGTTTGAAAGAATAATAAATTTTATTAAAGGAGCAATAAATAAAATGTTTAATACAACTGATATAGCAAAGGATTTTAATATAGATATATCAACAAGTAATGAGGTATTATCTGCTATTGAGACATGGTCTAATATTTATAATAGCAAAGCACCATGGCTAAATGAAGAAGTAAAATCATTGCATGTTGCAAAAACAATATGTGAAAAAGTTGCAAAAGCTGTAACAATAGAATTTAAATCACAGGTTGAAGATAAAGAAATAGATAAGGCATATCAAAGATTTATTAAAAATATAAGAACAAATACAGAATATGCCTTAGGAAAAGGTGGAATGTTTTTTAAACCATTTTATGCTAATGGAAAAATAAAGATTAGTTGTATTCAAGCAGACAAATTTATACCCACAAAATTTGATAGCACTGGCGAATTGCTAGGTGCTATTTTTATTGACCAAATCACAAGAGGAAATGAAATATATACAAGGCTTGAATATCAAGAATTAAATGACACAGTATTAACAATAAAGAATAAGGCGTATAAAACTACAGTACATAATTCTAATATATTAGGTAATCAAATTTTACTTTCTCAAGTGCAAGATTGGGCTAATATTCAAGAAGAAATACAAATAAATGATGTTAATAGATTACTAGGTGGATACTTTAAAATACCTATTGCAAATCCTATTGATAATACAAGCCCTGTTGGCGTTGCAATATTTGCAAATGCTATTGATACATTGGAAGAAATAGATAAACAGTTTAGTAGAACATTATGGGAATATGAGGGTTCTGAACTTGCTATTGATATAGATGAACTTATGCTAAAAAAGGATGCAAATGGCAATTCAACATACCCAAAAGGAAAAGAAAGACTATACCGAAAACTTGATATTGACGGAGAAAAAACGAACAAATTGAATGTATTTAGTCCAGAAATAAGAGATACAGCGCTATTTAATGGATTAAATGAACTATTAAGGCAAGCTGAAAGTCAATGCGGATTAGCATTTGGAACCATATCTAAAATAGAAAACATTGAAAAAACAGCGACAGAGATTAAGGCAAGTAAGCAAGACTACTATGTAACAGTTTCTGATGTGCAAGGAGCATTACAAACAGCATTAGAAGATTTAATTTATAGTATAGATGTTTTAATGAGTTTATATGGAATAGATCATAAAGTGGGGGCAACTGCAAGTTTTGATTGGGATGACAGTATCTTAGTTGATAGTGAAAAAAAACAATCACAAAGCTTAATAGAAAGAAACGCAGGTTTAATAGATGACATAGAATACTTTGTACAAACGAGAGATTATTCAGAAGAAGAAGCAACTGAGTATGTAAATAAAATGCGAGAGCGAAGTAAAGAGCAAATACCAAATGAAGAACTAGAGGAATAGTTTATGATAGAAAATAAAATACAAAATGCTGTAAAACCTATTTTAAGTATATATTCTAAAATAGAATTAGAGTTAATAGAAAAGATTGCAGAACATTTTAAAATAAATGAAGAATTCATTAATAGTGATTATTGGTATTTTGAAAAATTAAAAGAGCTTGGAGGATTAAATAATGAGGTAATAAAACTTTTAGCAAAATATACAGGAAGAACAAAAAAAGAATTACTAAGGGCAATGAAAGATATAGGTGTTAGTTCTGTGCCAGTTGATCAGTTAAATATAGCAACTAAAAAGAATGCTTTATTAAATCCTGAAACCATAATAAATAGTGTAAACATACAAAATATAATAAAACATAGTTATAACGAAATGGAAAAATCTTTCTTAAATTTAAACAACACTATACAAGAACAAGTAAAGCAAATATATACAGATATAATAACAGAAACATATATAAAAACTAATGCAGGAGTTTGTAGTTATCAGGAAGCTATATTAGACAGTTTAGACAGATTAGGAGACAAAGGGATATCAATACTTACTTATCAAGACAAAAATGGCAACATAAGAAATTATGATGTTGTAGGAACAGTAAGAAGAGACTTGTTAGTGGCAACAAGAGGACTAGCTGGAAAAGTAAATGAAGAAGTGATAAAAGAAAGTGGAAACCATATAGTAAGAGTAACAAATCACTTTGGAGCTAGAACTGGAGATGGAGGAGAAAATTATACAAATCATGCATGGTGGCAAGAAAAACAATTCTTTTGTTGGAACTATGATGGAAAGGCAACAGAAGAAGAAAAGAAGCTACCAGACTTTATGGAACATTGTAATTATGGAGACATTCGAGGGATAGTAGGAATCAACTGTAAACACTTATTTACTGTATGGTATGGCTCTACCACAAAAGGAGATTTAGGTTTTACATATGATGAAAATAAAGAAGAATATGAAAAATCACAAAAACAAAGATATTTAGAAAATGGAATTCGTAAGTGGAAAAGAAAACAAGTAATTGCCAAGAAATCTCTTGATGAAGAAGCTTATAAGAAAGCAAGTTTAAAAACAAGAGAATGGCAAGATAGATTAAATACATTTACAAATGAAAACGAACTAAAAAGAGAC
Source organism: uncultured Clostridia bacterium (assembly GCA_934130435.1). GTDB lineage: Bacteria > Bacillota > Clostridia > TANB77 > CAG-508 > HGM13634. Next base: position 43,137 of record CAKOYB010000006.1, on the reverse strand, counting down.
TACACAAGAGAACATATAAAAGGCTATAAAAATGTGACAAAATCTAGAGAAAGTGATATAATAATAAAAGAAAAAAGAGCACAAAGAAACGCTTATGCTATATCACAAGAACAAATTGATGATATATGTAACAATGAACTAAAAAACATAAAATTCTCAAAGAAACCAGAATACAATCCAAGAATAGGAGATAACGGAAGAACTAAATATATTGATTATCCATGGGGAGAATGTAAGGAAATAACAAGAATAGAAATTGGAAAACAAGATAAAAATACAAAAGAGTTTTTGATAGATTCTTTATTGCATGAAAAGTTAGAGGCTAAGATAGCAAGTACAAATACAGATTACTATAAAAGATTGAAAAACATAGGAGACTACGATAGACACATATATATAAATAAAATAATAAAAAGATATTTTGATATGAGGAGGTGGAATAATGGAAATAGATGATATTTTAGAAATACTTTTTGATGGAACAAAAGAAGAAATCGAGAAAGTGTTAAAAGAACAGAAAATATCATACAGTTTTACTGACAATTTAGAAGCATATACAATAAGAAACAATAATACTCAAGAAGTAGTAAGAGGCAGTAAATGCCATTATACACCTAATTGCGTAAAATATTTTGGCAATAAATATGAAGAAAGGAAAAAATAAATTTGTTTAAGATATTAAGAGGAATGATCAATTGTTATATAGATTTTTTAAATTATGGATTACCTAGAAGTATACCTAAGATATAAATTAGTTTAAAATGATATTGAATTTATTGAGGTGGCGGAATAGGTAGACGCTAAGTGTGATAGAAATATCCGAATCGAATAAAATACAGTGGTAACCGTTATCAGAAGTGGCGTAGGAGTATACGCTGGTACTCTATGTTAGGTGCAAATCCTAACCCTCAATAATAATTAAATAGTTAAATCATAGAAGTTCAAAAATGAACTTCTATTTTTTATATCCAAAATCGACTATATGCAGGTCGTGAACAAGTGCATAACTACATCGTGAACGAAAAACACGTAAAAGTTCGTAGTAGGAGAAAGGAACAATATGAAAAGAAAATTTTTAGAGGATTTAGGGCTTGAAACTGATGCAATTGAAAAAATAATGATTGAGTCTGGAAAAGACACAACAGCATTAAAAGCAAAAGTAGATGATTTAACAGAGCAAATAAATGTTAAAGAAGCTACTATTTCAGAAAAGAATAATAAAATAGCTGAACTTGAAAAAGTGGACGTCGAAGCTATTAAAACAGCTGAGTATGAAAGAGGTAAAACAGAAGGTTCTAAAGAAATCGAAGATTTTAAAAAGCAAAACGCTTTAGACAAAGCTTTATTTAAGTATAAAGCAAAAGACACTGGCATTTTAAGTAAAATGCTAGATATGGAAAAGGTTAAATACAATGACAAATTTGAAATCGTGGAAGGGTTAGAGGATCAAGTAAACTCTATTAAAGAAAGCCACGATTATTTATTTGACAATGATAAACCTTTACCAACATTTTCAGGAGACATCAAACAGCCTGGAAATACACAAATAACAAAAGAGGTATTCAATAAAATGGGATACCAAGACAGATTAAAGTTATACAACGAAAACAAAGAATTGTATGACCAATTAAAAAAATAAGAAAAAGAAAGAGGTAAATTTAAATGGCAAGTGAAGTAACAAAAATGGAAAATATGATTAACCCAGAAGTAATGGGAGACATGCTAGATGCTAAAATAGAAGCACAATTAAAATTAACACCTTATGCAAAGGTAGACACAACTTTACAAGGAGTACCAGGAGATACTAAAACAGTACCAAGCTGGAATTATATTGGAGATGCAGAAGATATAGCAGAAGGAGAAGAAGTAGATACAACAAAAATGACATCAAGTAAATCAACATTTACTATAAAAAAAGCTATGAAATCTGTATCAATAACACAAGAATCAATTAATTCTGGATTAGGAAATCCAGTAGGACAAGCTGAAACCCAATTAGCTAAATCAATAGCTGGAAAAGTTGATAATGATGTTTTGAATGAAGCTTATAAAGCAAAAATGTCATCAGGAGATGGAACATCTCAAATAAGTTATAGTGGTTTAGTAGATGCTTCAACAAAATTTGAAGATGAAGAAGATGGAATTGAAAAGGTATTATTTATTCACCCAGCGCAAGAAGGAACATTGCTAAAAGATAGTAACTTTATATCTGCAGACAAATACGAACCAGGTGTAATGGTAAAAGGTGCTATCGGTAAAGTTGCAGGTTGTCAAGTAAAGAAATCTAAGAAAGTAAAACTAGTAACTTATGCAAAAGATGAAAATGGAACTGTAACAATATCAGCTGATAACTTAGCAGAATATCAAGATAAAGTTGACCCAACTGTTGAATTAAAAGCAGGAGATAAAGTAAAAGCATTAGCTGCAGCATCACAATTTTATGTATGCCCAGTAATAAAAATGGAAGCTGATAGTGAAGAAACTGAATATACAGAAGATGAGTTACCAGCTATAACTATTTTCTTAAAGAAAGATACATCTTTAGACCACGAATGGTTTCCAAAGAAACAAATCCATGACTTAACTGCAGCAAGATATTATGGTGTTGCATTAACAAATGGTGCAAAAGTTGTTTTAGCTAAGTTTAAAAAATAAGAGGAGTAAAAGGGCATGACAAATTATATTGATTATAATTTTTATACAAATACATATAAGGGCAACATGCCCGAACTTGATTTTATAAAAGTAGTAGTAAGAGCAAGTGCAGAAGTACGAAAAAATATTTTTAATAGGGATATAACAAAATATCAAGAAGAGGTACAAATGGCAACTTGTTCTGTTGCTGATATATTATTTAAAATCGAGCAATTAGAAGCAAGAAAAAATAAGTTAGTAAGTAGCAATGCTGTTGATAAAATAGTCTCTAGTGAAAGTGTAGGAGACTTGTCAAGAACATTTGCAAACACTTCTAACTTAAGTGATTTAGAAAATGAAATATCTAATCAAAAGACTAAGATTAAAGAAGAAATTAGATTATATCTATTAGACACAGGCTTATTGTACAGAGGTGCTTAATATGGAAGATATATTTGATAAAGATATGACAATAATAAATCAATATGTAGATAATAATCATAAAAAAGAATACAAAGTAAGCTATGTAAAAGGTTTTTGGAGTTCTAATGATGGGGTATCTATAAATGGAACACGACTAACTAAAACTGATGGTTTATCTGCAAGAATACTAATAAATGATAGTAGAAATGCAAAATATCAAAAACCAGAAGATTTCAAAAAAGAGCAAAAAACGTGGACGTTACAAAATAATGATTATTTAATAAAAGGTAAGGTAGATAATTTTACTACTATAACCAAATTGTTAGAAGATTACCAAGAAGTAATGAAAATCACTAATATTGCTATTAAAGATTATGGTTCAGAAGATATGTGGCATTTTGCTATAACAGGAGCTTAATATGAACGTTGATTACATGGTAGCCTTTAGTGGTATTCAAAAGCAACAAATTATTGATAAATATGGTCTTGATGGTGGGAGAACACAAAAAGTTATTGATAGTAATTTTATGGGATACGTTGATAAATATATGCCACAAGATAGTAATCAAATGATAACAAGTATGTATAATTCTACTAAAGTTGGAAGTGGAGAAATAAACATAAATACACCCTATGCTCATTATCAGCATGAGGGTGTTTTATATGTTGATCCCAAATATAAGAAAGGTGCTTTTCATGATCCAGTAAGTGGAAGATATTGGAGTAGACCTAATATTAAGAAGATTCCAAGTGGTAAAAAATTAAATTATCACGGCGGAGCATTAAGAGGGGACCACTTCGTTGAGAGAATGTTGGCAGACCATTTTAAAGATATATTAAATGCAGGTCAAAAGGAGATAGATAGATAATGGCAGAAGAAAAAGCAATGATAGAGAAAGTAAGAGATTATATGGCCCAATGTCCTTATTTAGATAAATATGCAGAATTGAATATAGAATACCTGGTAGATAAAGTTAAGGCTTATTCTATAAATGAAAATGCGGGTTACAATCCAATACTAAATAAGTTCTTAAGAGGATCTGAAAGACAGTTTTTATTTACTTTTGATAGTAAATTACATTGGAACGAAGATATACAAAACAATATAGATAATTCTAAAACTTTTGAAGATATTAGAAATTGGTTAGAAAACAATAAAAATAAAGAAATTTTTCCAGATATACCTGGAGCATATGACATTGGTGCGACTACAAATGGTTATATATTTGCTACAAATGCAAATGAAGCTATTTATCGTATCCAATGTTTTTTAAATTATTTTAAGGAGGAATAAAACGTGTCAACTTTAAAAAAGATAAATAGAGAAGATCTAGTTGAATATCTAAATACAACACCTAAAGAAAATACAGAAAACTGGGCTTTAATTGGTGTAGGAATAACTGATAAATCTACTGATTACAATGCAGAAAAAACAGAAGAAAAATGGATTATACACAAAAATAAAAATGTAACAGTAGACAGTTATGGTTTAACATCTGGTGTAGAGCAAACATGTTATAAAGGTGATGAAGTATTTGAATTTGTAGACAATATAAGATATAGACTCTTGACTGGTTCAGAAGCAGAAACCACTTTATTAGAGATAGATAAATATAAAGTAGATGAAACAGGAGAAACACCAAAATATAGAGCAAGATTATGGACTGTATCAATTGAAATTAGTTCAAATGGTGGAGATAGTGCAAAAATAAACTACACAATTAATTATACTGGTGACCCTAAATTTGGAACAGTTACATTTGCAAATGGAAAACCTACATTTACAGAAGAAACAACAGAATAATAAATAAAAAAACACAAATACATTGTAATCGCAGAATTCGACAAGTTTTGCAATTACAATGTATTATACTTCTTTTATAATATAATAAAAGGAGGAGCTTTATTGTGTCAAATGATGTGAAAAAAGAAAAGAAAGCGATTTATAAGAAATGGTGGTTTTGGCTAATAGTTATTATAGTGATTATTGGAGGCATAGGAGCTAGTCAGGATGAAAATAGCATACAAACTTCTAGTAAAGTGAGTGTAACAGTTGCAGATTTTAGCAATATGAAAAAAGAGGAAATAGAAAATTGGTGCAATGAAAGTAAAGTTAAATATACTATAAAAGAGGAATATTCTGATACAGTAAAAAAAGGAAGTTTTATAAGCCAGAGTGTAGATGAAAATGGTACAATACATCAAGGAGATAAAATTATAATAACTTATTCTTTAGGTAAAGAGCCTACTAACGAAGAAAAAAATGCATTAAAAAAGGCAGAAATATATTCATCTTCAATGAATATGTCTAAGCAAGGAATATATAAACAATTAACATCATCAATTGAAGGTTTTAGCAAACAAGCTGCACAATATGCGATAGATAATATAGATGCAGATTGGAATAAAAATGCATTGGAAAAAGCAAAAACATATCAACAAGATTTGAATATGTCAAAGAATGCAGTTTATAAACAACTGATATCTTCAGTTGAAGGATTTACTAAATCAGAAGCACAGTATGCAATAGATAATTTAGACAACTAATAAAATTAATAGTAGAAAACACTTGCAAATGCAGGTGTTTTTATATTTAGCATCAGATTAAATCTGGTGCTTTTATTATTGGAGGAAAAATGGAAAATTATATAAAAATTAAACCTAAGAAAGATATTTTAAAATTAGGCATAATGGATGAGGATGGTAACATAGTTAAAGATAATTATGGAAACGAAGTGTGTCTTGAGTTTGATTTGGCGGATATAGACTTGCCAATTAAATACAATAAATGTGTTGCAATGATAAGTGATGCCAAAAAAGAATTAAAAATGCAAATGATAATAATTAGCAAAAAACAAGATCATAAGGGAAAAGGTTATTTGACTTATAATGAAGAAGCAAAAGTAAAAGCAGTTAAAAACTTTTATAAAAAGATGGAAACAGCAATGGATTTATTTTTGGGCGAAGGTGGAACTAGAAAATATTTAAATGGAAGAAAGCCATACTATGAAATGTTTGATGATATAGGAGAAGCATTAAAACCTTATGAAGATAAATTTAAATTAACAATTACAGATATGACAGATAGAATAAAAAATAAATACAAAGTAGTTGAGAGTGATATGTTGAGTGATGAATAGTTATATTGAATATGCATTAGTTAATAACAGAAAATACAAAATAAATACAGATTTTAGGGTAGCATTAAAATGCAATGAAGTTTCTGAAAGCGATATTTCAGAAGAAGAAAGAGCTTTAGCAATAATATACTTACTATATGGTGATGATGGGTTAAATAATCCAGATGACTGGCAAAAATTGCTTAAAGTTGCTGTGAAATACTTAAATATGAATAAAGAAAATAACAACGAGGAGAAAGAAGCTAATATGTCCTTTAATGAAGATTGGGGATATATTCAAGCTTCTTTTTTTAGTGATTACAATATAGATTTGTCAAAAACACAAATGCACTGGTGGCAATTCTTTGACTTACTTTGCGGATTAACTGAAAAGTGTGTTTTTAACAGAGTAAGATTTGTTAGAGATTTTGATATAAGCCAAATAAAAGACAGTAAAGAAAGAGAAAGATGGATTGAACAAAAAAATCAAGTTGCATTAAAGAATAGAAAAGTAAACAAAACACCAGAACAAATAAGATTAGATAAATTATTCGAAGAACAATTAAAAGGTAGGTGATACGATTGGACGGTTACCTAAAAATAAAAACCAAAATAGACAATAAAGATGTAGATAAAGGGATAACAGAACTAGAAAATAAAATTAAAAAATTACAAGAAGATAATTCAAAATCCAGTGCAGAGCAAAATTCACTGCAGAAAGAATTAGATAATTATCAGGAATTACAAGCAAACGCAGATAGATATAAACAAAGAATAAAAGAATTAAATAAAGAAAAAGATATAATGCTTAAAAATAATCCAGCTCTTGCAGTTTCTGTTGACACACCAGAATATTCAAATATAAAATCACAGATTTCAGATATGCAACAAAAATATTCACAAGCTACAGCTGAAATAGATAAACAAGCACCTAAAATAGAAAAAGTTTGTGCAAAGTTAGATAAAGTAAAATCAAAGCAAACAGAGAATAATGCGAAAATGCAGCAGTTTAAAAATAAAATAGAATCAATAAAGGCAGAGGGTATAAAAAATTCTATAAATGGAATAGGAAAAGGAATAACTGGTCAAATATCTAAAATAGGAAAAATGGCTATGGCTGTTATAGGAATTAGAACTGCTTGGAATGCAGTAAGAAGAGCAGTTAGTTTGGTTAGTCAATATAATCCTCAAATAGCAACAGATTTGCAATATATGGGCTACTGCATAGCAAACCTTGTAGCACCAGCAGTTCAATGGCTTACCAGACTACTATATACAGCATTAAGTTACATAAATGCAATAATGCAATCATGGTTTGGAATAAACATATTTGCCAATTCAAGTGCAAAAGCATTTAAAAAAATGCAGAAAAGTGCAGGGGGTACAGCTAAATCAGCTAAAGAAATTCAAAAGTCATTACAGAGCTTTGATGAAATGAATGTGTTACAAGATACAAATAGCAATTCTTCTGGCGGAGGAAATGGAGTTGGAACTCCAGGCATGGATTTAAGCAATATGTCAGGAGAAATTCCTGAATGGTTAAAATGGATAATAGATAATAAGGATTTAATATTATCAGTCATAGCAGGTGTCTCAGCTGGTTTACTTGCGTGTAAGTTTGGCTTAGATGGAATTAAAGCGTTAGGACTCGGTATAATCATTACAGGAATAGTTGGATTAATACAAGCAATAATTAAGTACTTAAAAGATCCAAGTTGGGAAAACTTTGGGAAAATTATATCTAATATAGGTTTAATAATTACAGGTGTAGGAGTAATTATTGCCAGTGTATTGGGGGTTGCAGCAGGTGCTCCAGTAATCATAGCAGGGGCAATAATACTGATTGTAGGTATAATAGTTAAATACTGGGAGCAAATAAAAACATTTTTACAAAAAGGGATTGATTGGTTAGCAGGTAAAAGTGATTGGGTTCATGAAATGTTTGGGGATACCATTGGAAACATTTATGACATGTTTGTTAATAACTTGAACAACTTGTTAAATCTATTCAACAGCATATTTACAATGGTAAAAGGAATATTTGATGGATTTATAATGTTTATCAAAGGTGTATTCACTGGCAATTGGAAAATGGCTTGGGAAGGAATAAAGAAAATTTTTACAAGTATTTGGCAAGGGATAAAAGGAGTATTCTTTTCTGTTTGGAATAGCATAAAAAGTGTTGTAGCAACAGTTGGAAAAACAGTAGGAAATATAATAGCAAGAACATTTAAAGCTGTTGTAAATGGAGTTTTGAGAGCTATTGAGAATATATTAAACTTTCCAATTAGATCAATTAATAAACTAGTAGGGGTAATAAATAAAGTACCAGGAATTAATTTAGGCTATTTGAGCACATTTAATCTTCCAAGACTTGCTAAAGGTGGTGTGATTTCACAACCTACCCAAGCAATTATAGGAGAAACAGGAAAAGAAGCTGTTGTACCATTAGAAAATAATATGGAATGGCTAGATATGTTAGCAGATAAACTTGCATCAAAAATTGGTGGAAATGGTGGTTCTTACATAATTAATATGGACGGTAGAGTAATACAAAGAGGAATTGCAAAAAGACAGCAAGAACTAGCCTTTGCTAGAAACGGGAGGTAATTATGCTATTAAATAAAGAAGATCTAATAATAGATGGTGTAAAAATGGCTCCGTACTTAATAGATGCAAAATTTGGTTATCATAAGATATGGGGAAAAGACACAGGAAGAGCTTTGTCTGGAGATAATTCTGGAACATTAAAAGGTATATACCCAAAAATAACAATGACTTATAGAAAATTAAATGATGAAGAGGTAGGAGTAATCCTATCTCTTTTTAATAAGGCTGAAAATAAAGTAACATTTTATAATCCAGATCTAAAGAAAAAAGTAACAAATATGTCTTGCTATTCGAATGACCAAGAATATTCGCAGAAATATTTGGGTAAAGTAGAAGGATACAGTAGTGCAGTAATTTCAAACAAGAAAAGGGAGTATTATGAATGATAAATGTACCAGAAAGTTTTAAAATTGATTTAAAAACATACGGCAGACAATTTAATATAAAATTAAAAGTAAATAACTCTGATTTTAATGCGGATAATTTAAATTCTATAAAGCCTTCATTCACTACTCCATTGTTTAAAACAATTATGCATCAAATAGAACTTGATTCAAAAGTATATATACCAAAAGATACTAAAATAAGTGGTAGAATTGGAATAAAAGTAAATGAAAAAGTTTACAAGTATATAGATTTGAATACATATTATGTGCATACTTGTGAAAGGCAAGAAGATACAAATTCATATAGAATTATCGCATATACAAAAATGAAAGAAGCTATGATTGATTATGATTTAGAACTTGCTGAAAAATTAACTACTAGAAATTATTTAATAGCAATATGTGAAAGATTTGGCTGGAATACAGATAATATTCCAGCTACTTTTATTAACTCTGAAAAGATGGTAGATCCAAACTTGCATACTGGAATTAAATATAGTTTTAGAGATGCATTAGACGAACTGGCTACAATAACTTGTAGTTTTTTATTTTTTAATGGAGATAACTTCTATTTAAAATATTTTACTGAAACAAATGAAACAATTGATGAAAGTTATTTAGATGAAGATAATGTAACTGTCGGAGAAAAATATTTTATTAATTCATTAGTATTTAGCAGAGCAGAAGAAAGCGATAATATTTATAGAAAAGATGATAACAGCATAACTGAAAATGGATTACATGAATATAGAATTTCTGATTGTCAATTATTAAGTACAAATGATAGAGCGGATTATATAGATGAAATGTTTAATTATTTAAAAACACTAGAATTTTATATATTTGATATACAAAGTAAAGGAATTTTATTTTTAGAAACTTGTGACATATTTAATTTAAAATTAAATAATGTAACATATAAAACAGTCTTATTAAATGATGAAATAAATATAGATGATGGATTAACTGAAAACTTATATTTAGATAAACCAGAAGAAACGGAGACAGAATATAAATATGCAGATGAAACAGATAAAAAGATAGACCAAACAAATTTGAATGTAAATAAACAAGGAAAAAAAATAGAAGGAATTATATCTCAAATAGGAGATAGAAGCGAGAAAACAACAACGATAACAGCGGATATAGATGGATTAAATAGCAAAGTAGAAGAAATAGTAACTTTAATAAATACCGTTACTGGAAATAGAGTAAATTTAGAAAATTGTGCTTATAGTGAAATTGGAGAATTAATAATTACGGGAGACATAAAGGTATCAACTTTAGCAGACGACACAATAGGTAATTATGGTACAGTTCCTATGCCAGACTTAGCTCCATTAGGCACATTAGCACCAAGTAAACCGCAAAAGCAATCTAAAGCTACATATGTAAGTGATTATACATATTTATTAGATACAACATTAATTCACATAAAACCAGATAATACAATGGTAAAGATATCGTTACCAGACTTTACATTAAGGACATTGGGAGAAGTGAAAGATGAATTTCATATAAAAGATGGAAAAGCTTATGTAATTCAAAAAATAGAATTAGATGATGCTGGTTATGAGCATGTTTTAGATGAATCCAAAACAATTGAGTTGGGGTCAATTGAACTTATATTAGAAGAAGGAACAAATACATTGTATATGGAAGGATTTCCAAATGCAATACTAACAGCTACATACATGATTAAGAATGAATTAGCAAACGGTTTTGCAACTAAAGCAGAAATGAGATCTAGCATAAGACAAACATCAAAAGAGGTTAACTCAGAAGTAAGTAAGAAGGTGGGAAATGATGAAATTATTTCAAAAATTAATCAATCTGCTGAAACGGTCGGAATAGATGCATTAAAAATTAATTTATCTGCAATGGATATTTTAAATTTGTTAGCAGGGAATACAATTAATTTGAGCAGTAAAAACATTATTATAACAAGTGATAAATTTACTGTAGATAAAGACGGAAAAATGATCTGTGTTGATGGAGAATTTAAAGGTAAAATAACAAGTTCGAACGGAAATATTGGTGGATGGATAATAAATGAACAAGGCTTAAGTAATGGAAAAGTTTTCGTGAAGAATGATGGAGCATCAACAATATATACAGTGGCGGACTTAATCATAATAAGAAACTATATTAGAGGGACAACTGGTTTCGAATTATCACCAGCGATGATACAACATTATGATTTAAATGGAGATGGAGAAGTAACATCAGCTGATTATGTTGAACTTCAGAATTTGATAGGAATATCTATGAGTAATTAAAGGAGGAAAAAATAAATGATTAAAATACCATTTGAAGATTCAGAAATATTACAACAAGCAAAAGTAACAATAGATGGTGTTGATTATCCTGTGACACCAGCACAAATGAAAGCAGTACAACATTATTTATCTGCTGAGGAATTAAATGCATTGCAAAATAATATAGAAAGCTCAATAAATGGAGAGATAGTAGTAAATGATAAAGGAATAGCTATTAAATATGATAGTGGAAAAATGATTTGTTTCGGAAAAAATATACAGACATTAAACATTACAACAGCTTATGAAGGAGTTTATTTCGCTGGGATAGAACGAGTAGTATTTCCAGTTAACTTTAAAGAGCCACCTATTTGTACTGTTACATTACAGCAAGGCTCTACATTAATAGCATTTAATAATACTGAAATTGTAAAAGAAAACTTTGGAGGCTATGTTTGGAAGGTACAATCAAAATCTAATGTTGAAGTATCAATAAATTATATTGCTATTGGAAGTTGGAAGTAAAATGGAGGATAATATGGAAAAGCTAAATTTCAAAAATAATGAAACCAAGTTAAATAAAACAACTATGGATACGTTTCAAGATAATATTGAGAATGCAATAACTGAAGTTAATAATAAATTTAATTATTCAACAGAAGAACAAATTATTGGGAAATGGCTTGATGGAAAAACATTATACAGAAAATGTTTGCAACTAACAAGTCCGAATACTGTTGATACTAATACTAACATATATACTATAACAGAAAATATAGATACGTTAGTGGACATTAGAGGAATTATATACAATCAAGGTTCTTCGCACAAAGGTTCAATTAATTCATATATTACATCTAACGATAATATTTCTACGTGGCGGACTTTGTGATACTTCTGGAAAAGTAACCAATATCAGATGTCGAGCAAGTGGTACGAGAACTAATTCGCCAATGAATGTAATAATTGAATATACAAAAACAACAGATTAATTCACAATCAATCTCGAAAAAATATATTTTATTCAATGGTCAAAACTACATTAGATAAATTAAGAAAGGAAAAAGTATTATGGATAATACTGAACTAATAGAGAAACTTGCTCATTTAGAAGAACGAGAAAAATCAAATACAAAAAGAATTAGTGAACACGATACAAGACTAGATAATCTTGAAAAAACATATTCTATAATGGAAAAAATGGATTATAGAATGGGAAAAGTAGAATCAGCAATAGAAAAAATAGATATTAAATTGGATGCTAAAGTAGCAGAAGATAGCAAAGAAAAAGGAAAAAAGTGGGACAAATTAATAGACTATCTTTTTTATGCTGCACTTGGTATTTTATTAAGCTACATAGCAGTAAAAATAGGACTAAAGTAAGGAGGAAAAATAAAATGAATAAAAGAAAAGTAGTAGTTGCAAGTGTTACTATAATTTTAGCAATATTAGCGGGAATATTTGGATTTCAATATACAGATGAAGATGTAAATAGAATATCTGATGGCATAGAAACAATAACAAATATAGTAGAAGATGTGCAAATAGCCGAATTGTCACAAGATGATGAACAAGCCACAGAAGTACAAGAAGCTAATCTTGAAAATCAAACCTTTGAAGAGTTAGGAGAAATAGCTTATAACGGAAGTGATAAAACACCTAATATAGAAGTTGGAGAATATAAAGGATTAACTTATTATTCACAAGCAGATAAAAGATGGGCGTTAAAAAAATACGGAAATAACACAATGATAAATAGTGGCTGTGGTCCCACTGCAGCTGCAATAATTGTATCAAGTATTAAAGGCGAAGTTTTACCAAGTACAATGGCAGATTTATTTGTTAAATATGGATATAGAAGTAAAGATGCAGGAACTTACTGGGCGGCTATGAAATGGACAGCAGATGTATTTGATATAGAACTAAAAGAAACTTCTAATTTTAATACAATGATAGACAAGTTAGAAAATAACAATTATGTAATAGCAATATGTAGAAATGGTTTATTTACATACGGAGGTCATTTCATTACTATAGTAGGAATAGACGGAGATACATTGAAAATATATGATCCTTATTTATATGCAGGTAAATTTAATACAGCTACAAGAAGAAAGGCAAATGTAAAAGTAGAAGGTAATACGGTATACGTATCAAAAGACAGCTTTAAGAAATATGCAAATGCACAAAACTTTTATTGCTATAAAAATACTAGAAATGATGGAAAAATAAATCAAATTAAAATAACAGAAACTAAGAATAATACATCTACAAAATCTACGAATTATACAGCAAAAGTAATAGCAAAAGTAGGACTAAATATAAGAAAAGGTGCATCAACTAAATATAGCAAAGTAGGAAAATATTCTTATAACACAAAAGTAACAATAACAGCAGTATCAGGCAATTGGGGAAAAACTTCTAAAGGATGGATATGTTTAGATTATACAAAGAAAATTAATACTTCAACAGTAACAACTACAACTAAAAAAGTAGGAGCTAAAAAAGGATTAGTATTAAGAAAAACAGCAAGTGGAAAAAAGATATTGACAATACCATATAATAAAAAAGTAAAAATATTAGCTTTAAATTATACAACAAAAAATGGATATGTATGGAGCAAAGTAAAATATGGAAATTATACAGGCTATGTTGCAAAAAAATATTTAAAATAGTAAGAAAAACACTAAAATCAAGGCATATAAGTACTTGCCTAAAAAAATAAAAAGCCTTAAAATCGATTCTCGCGGGTCGCTTTTTAGGCTATTTTTCAATACTTTTTTAGATTATATGGCATAATGGTTATTATTAAAGTTCTACTATTGTTTTATAAAAATTTTTTAAGAATCACATCATAATTCGACAATCTTTTTCTTAGAGTTATAGTATAATAATTTACGTATTTATTTATAAATACACATAGGAGTTTGCAGAAAAATGATAAGGACTGGCTAAAATTGCTAGTCCTTATTTATTTTTACATTTATTAATAAATCAATAACTTGTGAGACTTCTAAAACTTCTTTTGATTTAATACCATATTTATCTATTCTTCGATACATTTCTTTTTTTAATTTTTCTATATCCAATTCAGTATAAAAAAGCTCTTTTAAATTAACATTTAAAGCAGATGAGATTTTATACAATGTGTCTAAAGTAGGATTAAACTTACGATTATTTTCTAAATCAAACAAATACCCTCTAGACAGTCCAGTTAATTTGCTTAATGAATTTAAACTTATTTTCTTTTCAGTTCTCAATGATTTAATTAAAAAAACAAACATAAAAATACCTCTAAAAATAGTATCTTTATATTTTATCTTTTTTATTCACAAAAAAATAGATGACGCTGTCAGAGAACACTTTTGTCGAACGATTTTCCTTGACTTTTTTCGACATCATTATATAATAATAAAAAAAGAGATAGATTGCCGTCAAACAAACCTATCTCATATCAAAACGATATACTTTGGTAAAGTATATATTATAATTATACATTCCTAAAGTATGTTTGTCAAATATTTTTAGGAGGTATATTATGGAAAATGAAATTTTAAAAGAAATAATGAAAGAATGTAAATGGTATGAAAAAATAATAGTGAAATTATTAAAAAAAATAATATTAAAAATATATCAATATACCAGAATAAATACAATAAATAATATACTAGAGTAATCAAAAATGATTGCTCTTTTTCTACATGTAACGTCTACATTTTGATAGGAGGCAGTCTCCTCCTGCATGTGCGTCTGGAGGGTATCCATTAGTGAAACAAGGAAGTAGGGGAGTATATGTACTAGTTCTTCAAGACGGACTAAACACGTTGGGATTTAGAACAGGAGGATTAGATGGAATCTTTGGAGCACAAACTAAAAGAGCAGTACAATTATATCAAAGCAGATTCGGACTTACAGTAGATGGAATAGTGGGGTGCAATACATGGAGATCAATACAAGAAGATGTTGTTGGAATGGGAAAAAGTAGAACAACAATTGATTAATTAATAGAATACTTGTGTTTTTAAAACAAATAATATATAATGCTTTTGGTGATGAAAATGTTGGTAACAATAAAGGCATATTTTTTATTATTCATTATATATTCTGTTATGGGATGGCTACTAGAAGTAACATGTAAATTAATAGAATACAAAAGATTTATAAATAGAGGATTCTTAATTGGTCCATATTGCCCAATATATGGCGTAGGAGCAGTATTAATAACTATCCTACTAAAAAGATATTCAAATGATCCATTTGTTTTATTTATTATGACTATTTTACTATGTGGAACTCTTGAATATTTAACAAGCTATATATTAGAAAAAGTATTTAACTTAAGATGGTGGGATTATTCAAGAAGAAAGTATAATATTAATGGAAGAATATGCTTAGATACGTTAGTTCCATTTGGAATATTTGGACTATTAGTTATATATGTATTAAACCCGTTTTTCTTTAATATTATTAACTATGTTGTTAATAATTGCTTAAATGTATGTTTCTATGGAATACTATCAATATTCATAATAGATAATATTTTTTCTTTTATAACAATAATTAATATAAAAACAACAACAAAGAATATAAATATTAACAACAAAAATGACAGTACAGAAGAAATAACCAAAAAGGTTAAAGAAATCTTAATAGGTAAATCATATATTCATAGACGTTTAATTAATGCATATCCTAAGATAGAAATGTTAAAAATAAAGGTTAAGGAAAAAATAACGCAAACAAAAAGAGTAATAGATTCACAAATAGATAAAACTAAAAATGAATTAGATAAGACAAGAGATATAATACAAGAAAAAATAAAGAAAAATAAATAAGGAGGTAATAATATGGAGTATATTTACACACCTAAAGGAGTATGTTCAAGCAAGATGAAAATAGAGTTGGATGGAAACATAATAAAAAAGGTTGAAATTATTGGAGGATGTGCAGGAAACACAGTTGGAGTATCTAGACTTGTTGAAGGAATGAATATTGATGAAGCAATTAAAAGACTAAAAGGAATCCCATGTGGATTTAGATCTACATCTTGTCCAGATCAATTAGCAAAAGCATTAGAAGAAGCAAAAGAAAAACAAAGACTAGCTAAATAGGCGGAAAAATCCGCCTTATTTTTAAAGGTGAAAATATGAAAGATATAATGAAAAGAGTAAAGTTACTTAGTAAAAACCTAAAAGAAGATCATATTGAGGAATATGCAACACAGTGCGCATATTATACAATACTTGCATTTATACCATTCATCATGCTAATAATAACACTTATTAAATATATTGGTTTAGAGGAAGAAGTATTATTTTTTGCAATAAGTCAAATAATGCCAGAAAATTTCCTAAGCGGAACAGTTATGGATATAGTAAAAGAAGTATATTCTAAATCGATTGGAACTATTACAATATCTGCATTATTTACATTATGGTCTGCAGGAAGAGGCTTTACAGCATTATGCAAAGGATTAAGTTCTGTTTACAAAACAAAAGAAGAAAAAACATATATTTTATTTAGGACTAGAGCAACAATACTTACAGCAATTTTTATCGTTATGATTATTTTTGTACTATTATTTATGGTTTTTGGAAATACAATTAATACTCTACTTATACAAAAATTTAATATATATAATAAAATATTTAACTTGGTAATAAAATTTAAAACAATAGTAACAACAGTTATTCTATTTTTTATATTTTGGCTGATGTATAAATTTATTCCAAAACATATAGAAAAAAATCAAAATTATGCAATTAGCGCATTAGTGGCATCTGTTGGATGGATCGTAATTTCATATTTCTTTTCAATCTATGTAGAAGTTTTTAACGGTTTTTCAATAATGTATGGAAGTCTCACAACAATAGTTCTAGTGATGATGTGGGTTTATGCATGTATGTACACAATATTGCTTGGAGCAGAGATTGGAAAAGTTGCAAATTAACATAAAACATGGTATAATATTTGTGGTGGTAAATTATGTTAAAAAAAGAAGAACTAACATTAAAAAAGCTATTTTCGGAAGTGGAATTTATGTCAGGAGCAGAAACTGATATTGATTTCTTTGTTAAAGACCCAAGAGCGTGTGAAGAAATAAAAATTGTATTTAGAAAAATATTAAAAGGTCTTGAAAGCCCAAGCGAATTAGAAAAACTTTTTATAAAAAATGAACAGTTTATTGATATTAATCAACTAATACTAATTTTATTTAGAAATTATAGAGATCAGACTCAGTATATCGATTCAAATATGGAAGAAATTGCTAGAAGAAGAGGAGTAAGTTTACAAAAGCTTGAATTACAACAAAAATATGACAAAAAAATGCTAGAAATATTGCGTCCTTTATTAAGAGATATGAATACAATTCGCTTTTATATTATAAATGACAATGAAAATAATAAGGTTATGTATTTAGACACAGAAGCAGAAGCTAAGAAGAAGACCAGAAGAAACAGTAGAAAAGAGAGATACTTAAAAGATATAAATAAAGCATTAGGGGATAAAGAGGTTAATGGTAAAGGACTTCCATATTTAATTCAGTTTTTGCACGACTCAGATTTAGAAGATTATATATTTACTAAACCTGGAATAGAGGAAGTTATTATTAACGCAGCGAAACTTAATACAAGGAATGAAGAAAATGAAAAAGAATTTTTGATTAAAGTTGGAGAACAATTAGAAAGAGTAATTGAATACATAGATTTTGAAAAATTATTTCTAATTACAGCTTATAGAGCAGAAATAGAAATGGATACTAAAGGAGATAAATTAAAAAGCGAATCAAGAGAGGCTGTAAAAGTTATTCTATCATTTATTTTGTCAAAGGTTGATAGGTCAAGAAAATTTGAAGGTGAAGTAGAAGACATAGATAACAAAACAAAAATTCATATCTCATATTCATTTCAGGATATCCAGAATGCACTTGAAAGATTCTACATAGATAAAAACAATAATACAATGTATATGACAAAAGAAAAAAAGGAAGAAATTAGATCCAAGTTACTGAACGGAGAAATCCAACTAAATGAAATTGAACCGACTAAATTAGATTGCTTACAAATGAAAAAAGAGGAAATTTACGAATTGATGAAAAAAAGCAATGTGAATTTTATATATATAACAGAAATGACGGAACTTGACAGCAAAATGGTAGAAACAGCAATAAAGCACATAAAACATTGTGACAAGGGATTATTAACATATTTGTTTAAAAAACAATTAATAGATTTTAATACAATAAAGAGACTATACTTAAGTGAAATAATTGATGCTGAATGCATAAAGGATTTTGTATTAGAAAACCAAATTAATGATTTTATGGAGAATAAAGAAATAATTAGTCAATACCAATTATTCATAGAGTCAGAAGGAGAAGAGAAAGAAAAACAAGAAGGTATATTAAAAAAATACATAGAACTATATTATGAGTTATACCTGGAAGGAAAAAGTGCTGAAGAAGTAGAAGAGATACAAAACAGCTTTTTAGAGGAAAATCTTGAAGCTATGTTGGATGATAAAAGTATAAAATTCTTTTTTGAAAGTGGACTACTATCTAAAAATCAATTAATTGAATGGTGCGGAGTAGAAACCTTGGACGAAATACCAATTCAAGAACTGAGACAACTATTTAAGCAAGGAAGAATTGAAAGAAAATATATTGAGAACAAAGCAATACCAGAAATTATATTAAACCCTGATATAGATTATGAAGTGAAAAAACAATATATACTTGATGGAATATTCTCAATGATAAATATACTAGAATTTTATAAAAAAGGTATTATATATTCGAATGATTTTGATGAATTCTATAAGAAAGGAATTATTGGAAAAAACGCATACGAATTAGGAAAAAAATATAGAAATAAAGAAGAATTGGAGCAAACTTCAGGAAGCAAAATAATTTTAGATGGAATTCCAAAAACAAAAATATCAATAGTAAGACAAGCTAATTCAAACGAACCAAGAAATATCTCAAAAAAAGATAATTTAGTTATATTACCAAGTGAAAGAGCAAAACTATTTAAAATTTTAGGAGCTAAACTAGCTCATATAAAAAAAGAAAAAGATGATCCGGATAGTGCATTTTACGACTATAATTTTTATGCACTTAATCTAGACAAAAGCGATGAATTAAAATTAGATACAATAATTATTGCAGAAAGAATTTATAAAAATAAAAATGAAAAAACAGGAGTAGCTGTGGATAATGCTACATATTTATTTAAATATGAAGACTTTCTAGTTACTAGCAATTTAAATAAAAAAGACATGATGAGAGAAAGAAAGAACATAGTCTATAGAGCAAAACATACAAAATCTTGGGGAATTAACGTAATAGACAAGATCTTACAGATAGCACAAAATGGCAATGAGAAAAGTGAAGATAAAGGATGGAGAAAATTAATAAAAGGTCTTCAACCATATTATGCAACTAATAAAGATTGCTATGATGATAGCCAAATCATTGAAATTTTAAATCAAGCAGCAAGAATTGCTAATCGGAGAATTTACATATCCGTCTGAAATGGTTATAACAACAAATGATGCAGAACAAGAAAAATAGAAATAGTAAAACTACTTACAAAAGTAGTTTTATTATTTTTTTATTGACTAAAGAAAATAAAAACAATATAATAGTATTGGTAAAAATTAATGGAGAGTTAATATGAAAGAAGAATTTTTAGAACTACTTAGAAGTACAAATAGAGAAGGTATTAAACAATTAATTGAATTTATAAAAAGTACAGACTTTTTCGAAGCACCTGCAAGTACAAGATTTCATGGAAACTTTGAAGGTGGATTGTTACAACATAGTTTAAGTGTATATAATATTTTAAAAGAAAAAGTAAAAAAATTGCCAATAGATATTAAATTTAATGATGATACAATTAAGATTGTGGCATTGTTACATGATATATGCAAAGTGAATTTTTACAAGATAGATTATAGAAATGCAAAAAATGCATTAGGAGTGTGGGAAAAAGTACCATATTATACAGTTGAAGATACAATACCTTATGGACATGGCGAAAAATCAGTTATGATGCTTTCAGAGTATATAAAATTAACTGTTGAAGAGAAATACGCAATAAGGTGGCATATGGGATTATCAGAGCCTAAAGAAGTATATGGAACATTAGCAACAGCTTTTGCAAAATATCCACTAATATTATTACTATTTGAAGCGGATCTCGAATCAACATATTTACTAGGAATATAGGAAAAAATGATGAAAGTTTTATTTAAAAATATTACTTATTACAACAAAGAAAAATACAATGAATTACTAGAATTTCATAAAGATAAATTTGGAATTAAGATAATAGCAACTACATTAGCTATGATTGTTTTTGCGCTATATATTATTATAGAAAATATAATACATAAAAATTGGAAAATATTTGTTTTAATTATAGTACTAGGAGTAATAGCATATTTAATAGAAAAAATATTTCATAATAGTAAAAATAAACGAAATAATAATAAAAAAACAGAAAATGAAAAAAAATACATATATACATTTTATAAGTATTGTTTTAAAGTGAAAGTTGGAAAAAGAAGAGAATTTTTTTTCTACTTTAGACTGTACAAGATATTTGAAACAGAAGATGAGTTTTATCTATACTTAGATGAGGATCATTCATTAATTGTTAGCAAAACAGGTTTTAAGATGGGAAACTCAAAAGGGTTTTCAAAGTTTATAAAAAGAAAGTGCATTTTAAAATATAAAAACGAGACAAAATAAGGAGGAACAATGTTAGAATTAGAGAATATTTGCTTTGAAAGAGATAACAAAAAAATATTAGATAATATAAATTTAAAAATAGATGAAAATAAATTTATTGTAATAACAGGACCTAATGGCTCTGGAAAATCAACTCTTGCTAAAATTATTATGGGAATAGAAAAGCAGGACTCTGGAAGAATTATTTTAGATGGAGAAGACATATCAAATTATAGTATAAATGAAAGAGCAAAAAAAGGAATAAGCTTTGCATTTCAGCAACCTGTAAAGTTTAAAGGAATAACAGTATTTGACTTAATTAAAATATCATCAGGAAAAAATATAAATAAAGCAGAAGCATGTGAGATTCTATCAAAGGTTGGCCTTTGTGCAAAAGAATATGTAGACAGAGAAGTTAATGCATCATTATCAGGAGGAGAATTAAAAAGAATTGAGATAGCAACAGTAGCTGTAAGAAAATCTAGACTATCAATTTTTGATGAACCAGAGGCTGGAATAGATTTATGGAGCTTCAATAATTTAATTAAAGTATTTGAAGATATAAGAAAAAATAAAGACAATATGACAATAGTAATATCACATCAAGAAAGAATAATTAATATTGCTGACCAAGTTATACTAATGGATTCAGGAAAAATACAAAAGACTGAGAAGACAACAGAGATAATAAGTAATATTGCAAAAAATAGGATATGCTGCAAACTAAATGATTAAAACAGGAGGGAATAATGGAAATAGTAGATAAGGAATTATTAGAAATAATTTCAGACAGTTCAAAGTTTGAGGGAGCATATAACATTAGAAAAAATGGAACTGGAATAGAAAGAAAGGTTACCGAAAATGTTAATATTGTAACTAAAGAAGATAACCCAGGAATAAATATATATGTTAAAGAAAATACAAAGTTTGAATTTGTTCATATACCAGTAATAATAACTGAAAGTGGACTTACAGATGTAGTATATAATGATTTTTACATTGGTAAAAATGCAAATGTAGTAATAGTTGCAGGTTGCGGAATTCATAATGATGAGCACTTAGATTCACAACATGATGGAATACACAGGTTTTTCCTTGAAGATGGTGCAAAAGTTAAATATATAGAAAAACATTATGGAGAGGGAAAAGGAGACGGAAAGAGAATATTAAATCCGGTAACAGAAGTTTATCTAAAAAAAGATTGCAATCTAGAAATGGAAACTATGCAAATTAAAGGAGTAGATTCAACAATTAGAAAAACTGTTGGGGAAATAGGAGAGAATTCACATTTAATTATCACAGAAAAAATAATGACACATGGAAATCAAACTGCAAAAACAATATTTGAAGTCCAATTAAATGGAGATAATTCAAGTACAAAAGTTACTTCTAGATCTGTTGCAACAGAAAAATCTAAGCAAGAGTTTGTGTCAAAAATATATGGAAATTCAAAATGCTTTGGACATGTTGAATGTGATGCAATAATAAAAGACACAGCAAAAGTGACATCAACACCAGAAATTACAGCAAATTGTGTAGATGCAAATTTAATACATGAAGCAGCAATTGGAAAAATAGCAGGAGAACAATTATTAAAACTTATGAGTTTGGGTCTTACAGAAAAAGAAGCAGAAGAAGCAATAATTAATGGATTCTTAAAGTAAAATAATAACTAAGCAAGTAAAACAAAAAATGTTAATAAAAATATTATTTTTTATTGACATTTTTTTATATTAACTATAATATATATTTAGAACATATGAATATATGTTCATATGTTTGAAAGGAGAATTACATGGAAACTATGTGCGAAGAAATAAATATTAATGATAATACTATTGAAAAAGTAAAAAAATCAATTCCACATGATGAAGTAATATACGATCTTGCAGAGTTTTTTAAAATGTTTGCTGATTCAACAAGAATGAAAATTATATGTGCATTAATGAACTATGAACTTTGTGTTTGCGATATTGCATCAATTGTTGGAACAACTCAGTCAGCAATATCTCATCAGCTGAGAATATTGAAACAATCTAAATTAGTTAAGTATAAAAAAGTTGGAAAAGAAGTATATTATAGTCTTGATGATGAGCATATAGAACAAATTGTTAAGAAAGGTCGTGAACATATTGAAGAATTATAAGTATTTGTTACAAAACCTTGACTGTGCAAATTGTGCAAAAAGAATTGAGGATGCAATTGCTAGTAAGGAAGAATATAAAGATGTAATAGTTAATTTTTCTACATTGACATTAACTTTTAAAACAGATAAAGAAGAGGGTGTAGAAGAAGAAATAAAAAGTATCGTAAAGAGTATAGAACCAGATACAACAGTAATATCAAACAATAAAGAAAAAACTGAAAAGATACAAAGAAACAACAAAGATATAATTAGATTAATATTAGGAGTATTAATTTTTATTATAGGAACAAAAGTATTTGATAATAATACAGTTCATATAATTTCAACAATCGTATCTGCAGTAGTGCTGTTATATAAAACAGCTATAAAAGCATTTAATCAGGTATTCAAAAACAAGGTATTAGACGAAAATAGCTTAATTGTTATTTCTGTAATAGGTGCATGTTTGGTAGGAAAAACATCTGAAGGAATAATGGTAATTGCATTATATGAAATAGGAAAGATACTAGAAGCAAAAGCAGTTAATAAAACAAGAAAATCAATTGCATCACTTATGGATATAAAGCCAGAATATGCAAATATCAAAATAGGAGATGAAATAAAAAAAGTTGATCCAAATGATGTTAATATTGGAGATACTATAATTGTTAAAACTGGCGAAAAAATTCCATTAGATGGTCAGATAATAAAAGGAAATGCTCAAATAAATAATTCTGCACTAACAGGAGAAAGCAAACTCATAGAAGTAAAAGAAAATGATAAAGTACTATCAGGTGGAATTAACACAAATGGTCTATTAGAAGTAAGAGTTGAAAAAAACTATGAAAATAGTACGGTAAGTCAAATTTTAAACTTAGTTGAAAATGCAACAGACAAAAAAGCAAAAACTGAAACTACTGTTAGCAGGTTAGCAAAGATATATACACCAATAGTATTTGTATTAGCACTAATAGTTGCAATATTTATGCCGCTTTTAATAAAATCTGTTTCATATAGTCAAAGCATATATAAAGCATTAACATTTCTAGTAATATCATGTCCATGCTCAATTGCTATTTCAGTACCATTAAGCTACTTTAGTGGTATTGGTAGAGCATCAAAAAGCGGGGTATTAATAAAAGGAAGCGATTATCTTGATGCACTAAAAGATGTTAAAGAAATAGTATTTGATAAAACAGGTACAATAACAACAGGAGAGTTTACAGTTAATAAAGTTATTTCATTTGACTCTAAATATAGTGAAGATGATATTATAAACTTATTCGCAATTGGAGAGAGTTTTTCTAATCATCCAATAGCTAAATCTATTTTAAAAAAGGCAAATAGTGAAATAGACACAAAGAATGTAAAAGAATATAAAGAGGTTGCTGGAAAAGGCTTAGAGTATATATTAGAAGGCAAGAATATAAAAATTGGAAATAAAGAATTTGCAGGAAATAATGAATCACAAGAAGACAATATAGGAACTAATTTATATTTAAGTATTAATAATAGTACAGTTGGCAGTATTGTACTTACAGACGAAATAAAAAATGATGCAAATAAAGCAATAAAAGAATTAGTAAAAATGGGAATAAAAACAAAAATGTTTACTGGAGATTCAAAAGAGATTGCTTTAAAAATAGCTAAGGATGTTGGGATTGACGAAGTAAAATATGAATTATTACCACAAGATAAATATAAAATGCTAGAAGCTGATCTACAAAATAAACGCCCAGAAGATAAACTTGTATTTGTTGGAGACGGAATAAATGATAGTCCAGTAATTGCTAGAGCAGATATAGGAATATCAATGGGAGGAATAGGATCTAGTAGTGCAATAGAAGCCTCAGATATTGTAATTATGACAGATGAGCTATATAAGATTATTGATGGAATAAAGATTTCTAAAAAAACAAATAGAGTAATAAAAGAAAATCTTATTTTTGCAATAGGAGTAAAAATAATAGTTTTAACTTTAAGTGTATTAGGAGTAGCAACAATGTGGCAAGCAGTATTTGCTGATGTAGGAACAACACTAATTACAATACTAAATACAATAAGAATATTAAAAAAATAGTAGATAATAAACATAAAAGATGCTATAATAGTTATGGCATCTTTTATGCTATAAAGAAATTGAAACAATTTGAATTTAATATAAAAATGCCAAATAGTTTTTTAATATGAGGTGAAATATGCTAGACATTATTTTAGACACATTAATAGATGGATTAAAACTATTGCCATTTTTGTTTTTAACATATATATTACTTGAATTAATAGAAAAAAAAGCAAGTTCTAAAACTGAAGAAATTATAAAAAAATCAGGAAAGTTTGGACCAGTACTAGGAGCAATTTTAGGAATAGTCCCACAATGTGGATTTTCAGCAGCAGCATCAAGTTTGTATTCAGCAGGAATAATTTCATTAGGAACGCTTTTGGCAATATTTTTATCAACTTCAGATGAAATGTTACCAATATTAATATCAAAATCAGCACCTATAGGAATAATACTAAACATACTGGCACTAAAGGCATCAATAGGAATTATAAGTGGAATTATAATTGATATAATAAGAAAGAATAAAAGCAAAGAAAATAATATTCATGAAATTTGCAAAGATGATGATTGCAATTGCGAAAATGAAGGGGTACTAAAATCTGCTATACATCATACTTTACATATATTTATTTATATTTTTGTAATTACACTTGTTTTAAACATTATAATATATTTCATTGGAGAAGAATCAATAGTACATTTAATATTAAATATTCCTGTTATTGGACCATTAATTTCAACTTTTGTTGGATTAATACCAAATTGTGCATCATCAGTAATACTAACAACATTATACTTAGATAATATAATATCAATGGGATCAATGTTAGCAGGACTTTTAGCTAATTCAGGAATTGGATTATTAGTTCTATTTAGACTTAATAAAGACAAGAAAGAGAATTTAAAAATTGTTTTATTATTAATTATAATAGGTGTAGTATCTGGAATTATAGTTGATTTGATTATATAAAATGAGGTAAAAAATGTTTAAACATAGAAAAGAAAACTTAGAAGCAATAAAATACACTAAGGCACATAGAAAGGCATTTAGAAGGATAGAAAAAGAAATATTAGGTAAAAATACTTGGAGAAGTCTAATTCATGATTTAGATAAAGTGATTTTATATAATTTTTTAGAGCATAGTAAAGTAAAGAAGTTTCATAGAGAAACAGCTAGACATCATGATAATAGTATAAAAAAGAAAAGAAATGACTACATAGAAATGATAATAGATTGGGAATGTGCAAGATATACAAAGCCAGATAAACAATTAAATGCGTATGATACACTTTATAAGTTTTATCCAAATTTAGAAAAAGAAATATTACCAATTTTAAAGGAATTTAAATTAGATCACAAAACAGAAAGTAAGGAAAATTATGAGTAAAGTAACATGGAAGCCAGGAGCATTTGAATATCCTATACCAGCAGTCATGGTATCTTGTGGAAACATGGAAAAATCAAATATAATAACAGTTGCTTGGACAGGCATTATAAATACAAATCCACCAATGGTATATGTTTCTATAAGACCAGAGAGGTATTCATATGAAATTATAAAGAAAAATAGAGAGTTTGTTATAAACTTAACAACAGAGCAACTAGCATATGCGACAGATTGGTGCGGAGTTAAATCTGGAATAAAAGAAGATAAATTCAAAAAAATGAATTTAACAAAAGAAAAAGCAAGTATTGTAAAGTGTCCAATGATAAAAGAATCTCCAGTTTCTATAGAATGCAAGGTTAAAGAAATAAAAAAGATGGGGACTCATGATATGTTTATAGCAGATGTTGTTGCAATAAATGCTGACGAAAAGTACATAAACGAAAAAGGAGCATTTGATATTTCTAAATGTAAGCTAATATCATATGCAAATGGAGGATATTATACATTAGGAAAAAAGGTTGGAAGCTTTGGATACTCAGTAAGAAAAAAGAAAAATAGGAGAAAATAGATGTCATTTTCAAGTGAAATAAAAGAAGAACTAAAAACTCTAAAGATGTGGAATATTAATAGTAATATGAAACAAGATGAGCAAATTGCAAGACTATCTATAAGAGAGGACTTTATAAGATCAGGCTCAGTTAGCGATCCAAATAAAAAATATCATCTCCAAATATTATATAAAAAAAGAAAAAAAGCAGAAGAGATTATAAGTATACTTCAAAATTTTGGGATAACAGCTAGATTAATAAAAAAAGATAAGGATTATATGTTATATATAAAAGATGGAGAAGAAATATCAGAATTTTTGGCATTAATAGGAGCACAAAAAGCAGTTATAAAGTTTGAAGAAATAAGAGTAATAAAAGAAAAAAGAAACGATATTAATAGATTAGTAAATTGTGAAACAGCAAATTTAAATAAAACTATTAATGCATCAGTCAATCAAATAGAAAATATACAACTAATAAAGGAAAAAGGAGCATTTCATAACCTACCAGAAAACTTAAAAGAAGTTGCACAAATAAGATTAGATAATCCAGAACTATCACTTATAGAAATTGGAAAAATGTTAAAAAAACCTATAGGAAAATCAGGCGTAAATCATAGAATGAAAAGAATTCAGGAGATAGCTAATAATTTAAAGGAGTAAAGCGTGAATAATAAGAAACTAATACAAATCATAAAGAAAAATAAAATAGAACAACTCGAAAATGAATTAAATGAATTGACAGAATTAAAAAAAGAGTATGAACGACAAATAGACGTCTTAGATTATGTAATAAAAGAGTACTTAAAAATTAAAGAACAAATTCTTTCTGAAGTTAAAAAGATAAAGAAAGAGTTTGGCGATAGCAAAAAAATAAAAAAAGATTTGGAAATGGTTAATCAGCACTTAATATCAATAATACGAGAAATGAATAAAGATAGGTATTTTGAATGTACATTGGAGGAATATAAACAAGCACTGGAACATAAAAGCAAAGAATTTGAGGAACAAGAAAGAAATGAACGTGAAAATGTAATAAAACGAAAAGAGAAAGTAAGAATTGAAATAAACAAAATATCAAAGAAAATGATGGTGACGACTGGAGGACGAAAACTTGATACTTCTTTAGAAGGGATAAGAGGTGCCATAGTATCAAGAAAGATAATTGAAGAAACTGTACCTGATGTAAATTTCGATATAATTGAAGAGTATTATAAAGAATTAAAAGAATATCAAGTTAAAAAAAGTATGGCTAGAAATGCTCGTGAGGAACTAGACTGGATAAAGAAAAGCGAAACATGGTTACCTAAAATGCTAAATATAAATACATTACAAAACTGTCAAAGTGAATTACAGCAAAAACTAGATTTTATTGAAGAATCCAAAGGTCAGATAGGAACCATTGATAAAAGAGTAAGAGAAAAAAAGAAGAGTAAACAATTAGAAATAGAAAAATTAAAAAGATTTGAACAAAAATACAGAGAAAAGAAGAAAAGAATTGAAGAAGAGAAACATAAAGTAAATGAAATTCAATCACTTGATGAACTACAAATAACGAGAGAAGAAGCATTAAACGATCTTGACCAAGAAGAAACATCATATATGGTTATTCCAATACCAGAAAATATTATGACGAAAAGTGAGCTGTTTAATTATTTAAAAAAAATAAGTATTAAAACTGATGACACTGAAATTGATACAGTTTATAAATCGGATACATTAACTGGTGCAATTAATTCAAATTATTGCATAGATGGTGAAAAAAGAGCATTACTTGTTAAACTAAGTGAGATTGACTTAGAAAATATTGCAAGGATAAATAATGATGGAACAATGGTATTAACAGAATTTGAAATTCCAGATTCATCAATTCTTATAACTCATAATGAACAAGAAGAAATAAGTAGGGAGTTTAAGGTATTACCATATGACACAAGAACAGCGACCTTACAAGAAAAAGTAAAAGAATTTTTACAAGATGATTTTACGGATGACCCAAATGAGTATAGAAGTTATGGTATGTTTAAAAATTTTCATAAAAAAACATATACAGAAGGAGAAAAAGAGAGAATAGTAGAAATAATAAGAGCAATGCATTCTAACTATTTTATTATTGAAGGTAAAGAGATAATCTTAGATGGTAAAAGAGAAATACTATCAGATCTAATAAAAAATGTTCTAGGTGGTATTGAAGATATAAAAAATGTTATTGCTTCTTCAGCGGCAAATAAATCCTCAGGGGAGAGCGGTAGAATAGAAGAAATCGCATTTGAAATCGATAGGTATATAGAAGAACCAAAAAGAAATATTGAGATTATATACAAACAGCTTTTACATCAATATTTAAAAGATAACCCAAAAGCAAGAGCTTTTTATAATGACGAGGGAAATACAAAGGTTAAAATAAATGGAAGAATTATTAGTATGAAACCAAAACTTCCACAAGATGACGATGAATTGGAAAAAAGGTTATTTAGAAAAGAAGAAGACAAAATTTATAAAGAAATGAAAACAGCAGCACTTTGTAACAAATTAGCTCACCTATACGATAGCCAAATAAAAAAAGAAGAGTTACGAAAAAAACCACAAAAATCTAAAATTAATATGTTGAAAAGAAAAAGAAATTTGATGTATAGTGAAAAAAACAAATTAATAAAAAGAGTTATAAAAAAAGCAAAAAACAGAAGTGATATATCAATTGGAAAAATTTATGATACAAGAGGACTAGGAATAGCAATGGATATACCAGGATATAAAACGATAGAGTTACATGTTGGAGATAATAATAGTAGCATTATTGGAAACGATTTGAAAGCATATACATATATAGATGGAAAAACAAGGCTACAAACAAAAGAAAATGATACGGATAATTATATCAGAACTGGAATTATGATACGGAGGGGTAAATAGAGAATTAATAACAGAAATAAAAAAACTTAAACCAAGGGAGAGAGCAGGATTCCTGAACGGACTTGGACTTATAGAAATGCAAAATCTACTAGTAAGGCTTGGGTATACAGCAAAAGATTTTAATACAATTGAGGGAAGAAAAAAGGTCATTTATGAACTGGCTTCAGACGAAAAATTAGATCAAATATTGGAAGATGATGAATTATGCCACTAAACCAAGAAAAAGGATTATATGTACATATACCATTCTGCAAAAGAAAATGCGACTATTGCGACTTTGTATCTTTTGATAATAAAAATAGATATATAAAAGAATATATTGAAGCATTAAAAAAAGAAATAAATATAGTTAATCTGAATAATAAAAATAAACTAACTACAGTTTATATTGGAGGAGGAACCCCTTCAGCAATAGATAGCGAATATATAATAGAAATACTAAATTCAATAAGACTAAATCAAAAGAATTTAAAAGAAATCACTATAGAGATTAACCCAGGTACAATTAATAAAGATACATTACAAAAGTATTATACTGCAGGAGTAAATAGACTAAGCATTGGACTACAAGAAACTAACAATGAATTATTAAAAAGTATTGGAAGAATACATACATACGAGCAATTTTGTGAAATATATAATAATGCACGAGAAGTTGGATTTAATAACATTAATGTAGATCTAATAATTGGCTTACCAAATCAGAGTATTAAAGATGTAGAAAAAAGTATAGATAGAATAACCAAAATTAATCCAGAGCATATAAGTGTATATTCATTAATTCTGGAAGAAGGAACTAAACTATATAAAAAATATATGAATAACGAAGTTAAAATTCCTAGTGAAGAAAAAGAAAGACAAATGTATTGGTATGTAAAAGATAAACTTGAAAGTAAAGGATATATACATTACGAAATATCAAATTTTTCAAAAGAGGGATATGAGTCAAAACACAATTTGGATTGCTGGAATCAGAACGAGTATATTGGGGTTGGTATAGCTGCTCATTCTTATGAAAATGGAGCAAGATACTCAAACATAAACGAACTTGAAAGATATATAGAAAATATAAAAGATCAAAAATACCAAGAAAACAAAATAATACATGAAGTACAAAATACTATTGATAAGGAAAAAGAATACATGCTATTAGGACTAAGAAAGATAAACGGAGTAAGCATAAAAAAATTTAAAAATAAATTTTGTAAAAATCCTATATTTTTATTTAAGAAAGAATTAAATAAACTTGTAAACGAAGAGATTATAGAAATAGATGGAGATAGAATTAAGCTTACTTTAAAGGGGCTAGACTTAGCAAACCTAGCTTGGGAAGAATTTGTATAAATAAATTTATAAGCCAAGTACAAAAATATTGAAAAAAAGAATTACATATTATATAATACAAAAAATAATTAAATTGGAGGAAATATGTTTCAAAAATTAGAAGATGTCGAGAAAAGATATATTGAGTTAACAAAACAAATTAGTGATCCAGAAGTAATTGCTAGAACATCTGAATGGCAAAAACTTATGAAAGAACATTCAGATATGACTCCTATAGTTGAAAAATATAGAGAATACAAAAAAGTAAGTAGTGACCTAGAAGAAGCAAAGGCGATGTTAGAGGATAAAGAACTAAAAGAACTTGCAGAAATGGAGTACTTAGAGGCAAAAGAAAAATTACCTAAGCTAGAGGAAGAACTAAAAATTGCTTTAATACCAAAGGATCCGGATGATGACAAAAACATTATTTGCGAAATTAGAGCTGGAGCAGGAGGAGAAGAAGCAGCATTATTTGCAGGAACTCTTTACAGAATGTACACAATGTATGCAGAAAGAAAGCATTGGAAAATAGAAGTTCTTAATGAAAACGAAACAGGATTAGGTGGTTACAAAGAAATATCATTTATGGTAACTGGAAAAGGAGTTTATAGTAGACTAAAGTTTGAAAGTGGAGTTCATAGAGTACAAAGAGTTCCAGATACAGAAAGTAGTGGAAGAATTCATACTTCTACTGCAACTGTTGCGGTACTTCCAGTTGTAGAAGATGTAGAAATAGAAATTAATCCAGCAGACATAAAGATGGAAGTATTTAGATCTTCAGGAGCAGGAGGTCAGCACGTTAATAAAACGTCATCGGCAGTAAGACTAATACATGTTCCAACAGGAATGGTTGCAGAATGTCAAACTGAAAGATCACAGCTTCAAAACAGAGAATATGCAATGAGGCTTTTAAAATCTAGACTATATGAAAAGGAAAAAGCACAAAGAGATTCAAAACTTGCAAACGAAAGAAAATCTCAAGTTGGAAGTGGAGATAGAAGTGAAAAAATTAGAACATATAATTATCCACAAGGAAGAATTACAGATCATAGAATTGGATTAAGTATATTTCAAATGGAAAATTTCCTAAACGGAGACTTAGATGAAATGATTGATTCATTAATTGCGGCAGACAGAGCAGACAGATTAAAAGGAGAAGAATAATAAGGAGAAATAATATGAGAATAGTTGAACCATGGGTAAAAGTTGAAGATTTTGATGGAATAAAAATAATGAAAAATATTGAAAGAGCTTGTAGAACTTGTTATCGTTCAGAAGGAAAAATAACAGATGATAGCTACAAAAATTTAATTAAAAATTGCATAACAAGAGGACATGAGTCTGTACTAGAACACGAAAAAATAACAGTTAGATTATATTGTGATATAGGAGTTTATAAAGATATTACAAGACATAGACATGCAAGTTTCTCAATAGAATCAACAAGATATTGCAGCTATGATAAAGATAAATATAGCAATCAAATTAGTGTTATGAATCCAGTATATATTGAAGATAAAGAAATATATGATGAATGGAAAACTGCTATGGAAGAAATGGAAAAACATTATATGAAAATGAAAGCTTTAGGAGCAACTACAGATATGTGTAGAGAGATTCTTCCACATAGTACAGCAGCAGAAGTAACAATGACATCAAATATTAGAGAATGGAAACATATTTTTTCATTAAGATGTAACAACCATGTTCATCCAGCGGTAAGACAAGTTATGATACCATTATTAAAATATTTTAAAGAAGAAATGCCAATTATATTTGACGAAATAGAATATGATGAAGAGTTTAAACCAGAATGGTATGCAAAATTAATAAAAGAAAATTAGAGGTACAAATGAAAGATATATTAGAAGGACTAAATGACAAGCAATACGAGGCTGTCGTAAATACAGATGGTCCATGTTTAGTAATTGCAGGAGCAGGAAGCGGAAAAACAAAAGTACTAACACATAAGATAGCCTATTTAATGGAAGAAAAAAATATAAAGCCATGGAATATTTTGGCAATAACTTTTACAAACAAAGCAGCATCAGAAATGAAAGAAAGAATAGAAGGCTTAGTTGGAAGTGCCTCAAATGACATGTGGATTGGCACATTTCACTCTATCTGTATGAAAATACTTAGAAAATTTATTGATAGACTAGGGTATGATAACACATTTATAATATTTGATACATCAGATCAAAGAACATTAGTAAAAGAGTGTCTTAAAGCATTAAATATTGACGAAAAAACATTTTCTGATAGAGCAGTATTATCAGAAATTAGCAATGCAAAAAATGAAATGTTAGAACCAATGCAGTACGCATTAAGAGCAACAGGAGATTATAGAAAAGAAAAAATAGCTGATGTATATAAAATGTATCAAAAAAAGTTAAAAGAAAACAATGCAGTAGACTTTGATGATATAATAAATTTAACAATTAATATATTATCAGAAAATCCGGATATTTTAGACTATTATAGTAGTAAATTTAGATATGTATTAGTTGACGAATATCAAGATACTAATAAAGCACAATTTACACTTGTAACTATGTTGGCAGCTAAAAATGGAAATATTACAGTAGTTGGAGACAATGACCAAGGTATATATAGCTTTAGAGGCGCAGATATTTCTAATATTTTAAATTTTGAAAAAGATTTTCCTGGAACAAGAATAATTAAACTCGAACAAAATTATAGATGTACAGGAAACATACTAAAAGCTGCTAATGCAGTAATAAAAAATAATAGTGTTAAATATAAAAAAGAATTATGGACTCAAAATGAAAATGGGGTTCTACCTAATGCATTTTGTGGAGATAATGAGTATGATGAAGCATCATATGTAGTTGAACAAATTAATAGATTAAAAAGGGAAGAATACTTTAAATATTCAGATTTTTGCATTTTATATAGAATGAATGCTCAATCAAGAGCAATAGAAGATATATTAAGAAGAGAAAATATTCCATATAAAATTATTGGTGGTTTAAAGTTTTATGAAAGAAAAGAAATTAAAGATATAATTGCTTACTTAAGGTTAATTTTTAATACTGCAGATAACTTAAGCTTAAAAAGAATAATAAATGAACCTAAAAGAGGAATAGGAAAAACAAGTTTAGAAAATATTCAGCAATTAGCAGATCAAACAAATAATTCAATGTATGAAATTATAAAAAATGCAGCAGACTACGGATTAAATAGAGTGTTCTTGAATAGTAGAGAATTTGTAGAACAAATAGAATACCTTATAAATAGAAAAGATGAAATAAAAATATCAGAATTAATTAAAGAAACTTTAAACAAAACAGGATATACAAAGGCTCTTGAACTGGAAA
The DNA here is from genome assembly GCA_934130435.1 of uncultured Clostridia bacterium. Classification (GTDB taxonomy): domain Bacteria; phylum Bacillota; class Clostridia; order TANB77; family CAG-508; genus HGM13634. Next base: position 8,272 of record CAKOYB010000006.1, on the reverse strand, counting down.
ATACAATCGAAGCAGAAACAAGAATACAAAACCTTGAAGAATTTTTAACAGTAGCAATAGAATTTGAAGAAGAATCAGCAGAAAATACATTAGCAGAATTCTTAGAAGGAATAACGTTATCAAGTGATATAGATAATTTAGAAGATAATGATGATTCAGTAACATTAATGACTTTACATAGTGCAAAGGGACTTGAATTTCCAGTTGTATTTTTAGTTGGAATGGAAGAGGGAATTTTTCCTGGATACAAGTCAATAGGAGAGCCAAAAGAATTAGAAGAAGAAAGAAGATTATGTTATGTTGGAATAACAAGAGCAAAGCAATTCCTATTTTTAACATGTGCAAAACAAAGGACAATATTTGGGTCTACATCATATAATGCAATATCACGATTTGTTCAAGAAATTCCAGAAGAAATATTAGATGGATATGACAACATGTTTAATAGTCAACCTAAAAAGCAATACGATTATGAATCGAAATATGAATGGAAATACGGAAATACATCTTCAAAAGTAACAACATATAAGTATACTGAAAAAGAAACAAACCAAAAATCTAACTATGATTTTAAAACTCCAGAAAGCTTTTTAGCAAACTTAAATAAAAAATCATCAAGCAATGTTGACTTAAGCAAATATAAAAAAGGAGTAAGAGTATTTCATAAAAAGTTTGGGGAAGGAACCATAAATTACGTGGAAGCTGAAGGAGAAGATCTAAAAGTTGATATAAATTTTGATAAGGTTGGACATAAACGACTAATGGCAAAATTTGCAAACTTAGAAATTATAGATTAGAGGTAAAAAATGAAAAAAATAATGATAGATATGGATGACGTAATATGTGATGGAGGATTTTTAAGCCTTGTAAATAAATTTTTAAATACAAATTATGATATATCACAGATAAAAACATATTACATACAAGATTTGATACCAAAAGAAAGATTTCAAGAATGGTCAGAGTTCTTTAATAGTAAGAATGTTTATGATTATTCAAAACTTATACCTAATGCATATGAGGTAATTGAAAAATTATCCCACAAGTATGAAATATACATTGTATCAGCATATATATTTAGAGAAAATGAAGAATATTCGGCTAAAAATTTAAAAAATAAATTTGAATGGCTATACAAAAATCTACCATTTATTTCACCAGAGAATTATGTTTTTACATCCAAAAAGGAAATTGTTAATTGCGATATAAAAATTGACGATAAATTGTCAAATTTAGATGGAGATGCAGAAATGAAGTTATTATTTACTGCATATCATAACAAAAATATATCAGAAAAAGAACTAGAAAATAAAAACGTAAAAAGAGTAAATGGATGGAAACATATAGAAGAAATTTTATTATAAGAGAAACACTATGAAGTGTTTCTTTTTTTGAATAAAAATAAAAATGAAGGATAATAATAAGAAAAAGAAATAAAGAAAGGAAGAAAAAAATGGCTAACTTAACTCAAATGGAACTACAAAATTTAAGATATATTATAAATACAAATGAAACAGCATATAGAAAATTAAATGCATATTCAACACAATGCGTAGATCCTCAAATAAAACAAACTCTAACAAAGGCAGCTCAAGATGCCTTAAATGTAAAACAAAAATTCATGTCATTTTTAAATGAATAAAAAATAAGAAGGGAATAAAAGTATGGATGAAAAAACAATGGTCAACGATGTTTTAGAAGAAATAAAACTTAGATTAATAGAATACCAAACAATAATAGCAGAAACCGAAGATATGCAACTAAGGCAAATGGTTCAACAAATCAGAAACAATAACGAATCTTTTCAATATGAATTATTTAAAATATCAGAGACAAAAGGATATTATAAACCAGTAATAAAAGCGACTGCAACAGAATTAAATACAGTAAAAAAAGAGTTAGAAAACTTATAGAACATACAACTTAATCTGTGCTAGATTAAATCTCTTGAATTTAAACTATAAATTCAAGAGATTTCATTTGCATATTCAATAAAATAAAAAATACAAAAATTACTTGAATATTTTAAAAATCTATTATAAAATTATGTCATAAAAATGTAATATAAATGTAACAAAAGGAGTGCATTAAAATAATAAGGATATTAAAAAAGATATATATACATATAAGAAACATTGTAAAGCTTATATCCCTAACCTTTATAGGAACAATCTTAATTGTTGCCGCAATTGTACTTCTATATAAACCTATTTATAAAGTAACAATTAATGGAGAAAAAATTGGATATTGCTCAGATAAAAAAGCATTACAAAAAAAGATAAACCTATATATGGAAAAAGGAGACGAAAAAGAGGAAAACCTTGCATTTATACAAATTGATGATCTGCCAGAATACGAATTATGCTTGTTAAAAAAAGGTATTGTTACAAACGATGATGAAATATATAACGAAATAAAAGAAAGCGGAGTGAAATACTATAGATATTATACTATCCTAGAAGATGATGAAGAAAAAGTACACTTGGCTAGTTTTAGAGAAGCAGAGGAGACAATAGAAGAATTAAAGAAAAAAGAAAGTACAAATTCAGATGACTTATCTATAGTTGAGCAATATGAAACAGCACTTCCAGAACTTTCAAGTAAATCAAGTGCTACAAATAACTTATATAAGGCAAAAAAAGTTATAAAAGTAAGTAAAAATAGTGCTGGTTCTGGAAAAATAAGTACAAGCAGAGAACTTAATAACAATAGAATAAACATAGGAATTACACTAGCAAAGCCAGTTTCAGGAATATTAACATCAAGATATGGATATAGATGGGGAAGAACACATACAGGAATAGACATAGGAGCTCACTCTGGAACAACAATTAAAGCAGCTTATTCAGGAACAGTAAGCTTCTCAGGATGGAAAGGATCATTAGGAAACTTAGTAGTTATAACTCATGGGAATGGAATCCAAACATACTATGGACATTGTAGTAAATTGCTAGTATCAGAAGGACAAAAAGTAAGCCAAGGACAAGCAATAGCTAAAGTTGGTTCAACAGGAAGATCAACAGGAGCACATTTACATTTTGAAATAAGAGTAAATGGTTCTTCATTAAATCCTTTAGGATACGTAAGTTATTAAAATAACAATTGTGTGTTGACAAAAAAATATAAAATCTATATAATATTTTTACTTTAGATAAATACCATCTATAAGTAACAAAAAACAAAGGAGTGATTTTTATGGATATAAGAATTTTAGGAAAAGAACTAACAGTAACCGAAGCAATTAAAGAATATGTTGAAAAAAAACTAGAAAGAATAGAAAAATACTTTGAGGGAGAAAATATTTCAGCAACTGTAACAATTAGAGGAGAAAGAAGTTTACAAATCGCAGAAATACACATTAATGCTAAATCAGTAGACTATAGAGCAGTTACAGAAACAAAAGATCTTTATGCTTCAATTGATAAAGATATAGATATTCTAGAAGGTCAAATAAGAAAAGAGAAAACTAAAAGAGAGAGAATGAATAAAGAAGATTCAATTAAACTAAAAGAAATGAATATGAATAATACAAGTGCTCAAATTGAAGATGAAGTAATAAAAACTATGTACTACGAAATAAAACCAATAACAGTAGAAGATGCAAAACTAAAATTAAAAGAAAAAGCAGGAAACATATTCCTTACATTCGTAAATGTTGAAACAGGAAAAGTTAATGTAATATTTAGACTTAAAGATTCATTAAATTATGGATTAATTGAACCAGAAATATAAATTTTTACAAAATAAAAAGAGGCAGGAACATAATTCCTGCCTCTTATGTATTCATAAAAGATAAGATTTATATCCCTGTCTTTACAACTTTATATTAGATTATAATAAAGCTGTATTATTTTGTTTGCTTATACTACGTTGTGACTGTAAACATTTGATGAAATCAATTACTATTTCATGTTGTTTTCAGCTTGTTGGATTAACTTTCTAACCATGTTACCACCAACTCTACCAGCGTCTTTTGAAGATATATCACCATTATATCCTTGTTTTAAGTTAACACCAACTTCACTGGCTGTCAAAAATATATTTGGCTTGTTTGAAAGATAATAGCCATCTTGCGTTGTTACATTTCATTCAAAATTTAATCAATGTGCAAAAGCACACCTCATAAATTTTGAATTCATGTGCCTAGCAATATAACTATTCTATTTCAAACAGAAGTAAGAAAATAAGAAAGCAATCGCCTAATAAAAAATATAAATTACTAAACAAGATATTAATAAGAAAAATTATACATATAGTTATCATACAGAATATACTAAACAAAAACGTAGAAAATAACAATTTTGTTTATCATACTAAACAAAATCATTGACAAAAGAAAAAGAATACGGTATAATATAGTAAAGTAAATTAAAGAAGGTGAAATATATGATTATCCGTGAAAAATATTTATCTAAAATCAGACCATTTTATGATCAAGATTTAATAAAGGTTATAATGGGAGTTAGAAGATGTGGTAAATCTGTTATATTATTGCAAATAATAGATGAACTAAAGGAGAAAGGAATACCAGATTCTCAAATAATATATATAAATTTTGAGTATGAGGATTATGCTTTTATAAAAAATGACATGGATTTGCATAATTACATTAAAGAAAAAATAGTAAATGAGAATAAGTACTATTTGTTCTTTGATGAAATTCAAAATGTTGAACATTGGGAAAAAGCAATAAATTCATTTAAGGCATCTAAAAATGTATCAATATTTATTACAGGATCTAATAGCGATTTACTATCTGGAGAACTTGCAACACATATAGCAGGAAGGTATGTAAGTTTTAATGTTTATCCATTTACATTTAAGGAAGTATGTGAATTTAAAAACATAACAGAAAAAAAATATATAGAAGAAACATTTGACGATTATATAACTTGGGGTGGAATGCCACAAAGATTTATGATGACAGACGAAATACAAACAAGAACATATTTATCAGATGTATATAATTCTATTTTAGTAAAAGACATTATAGCTAGATTTAATATAAAAGACTTAGATTTATTTAATAGAATAGTAGAATATATAGTAACAACACCATCGCAAAACTTTTCAGCAGAAAGTTTATCCAATTATTTTGCAAATAAAGGAGATAGAGAAGTTTCAAAAATAACCTTATATAACTATTTAGAATATATGACAAAGGCTATGATGATAAATAAAGCTGATAGATATGATGTTAGAGGAAAAAGAATATTAAATGGAAAATATAAATATTATTTAACTGATTTGGGATTTGGTCAGATAATGAATGTTGGAAAAAGACCGCAGTTAGGAGCGTATTTAGAAAATATTGTATATAATGAATTGTTATCGAGAGGGTATGATGTTAAAGTTGGAAATCTAGAAAATGGAGAAATAGATTTTATAGCAACAAGATTTAAAGAAAAAATATATATTCAGGTGGCATATATTTTAGCAGATGATTCTGTTGTGGAAAGAGAATTTGGGGCATTTAAAAATATAGAAGATAACTATCCTAAATATGTTTTATCAATGGATAAGTTTGACTTTTCACAAAATGGAATAATTCATAAAAATGTAATAGATTGGTTATTAGAAAAGTAGAAGAGATATAACCTATAAACGAGGTAATCATGATTTTAAACGAAGAATTAATGAATGGAAAGAAGTTGGATTTAGTGAATATAAAACAATAAATATATGTAGGTATAATGGTAAAAAATATGTAAATTTATAAATTGACAAAAGTAAAACAGAAGAGTATAATATTACCATAAAGTGAGGAAAATTTTATGATATTAATGAAAAATACGATTAATGAAATAAATAATAGACATCATGTATGGATGAATATCACCCATACATATTAGTCGTGTTTCAAAAAAATAAAAGACTAAAACATGTATGAGTGTATAAATTATTCATACATGTTTTTTTATATAAGGAGGTTAGTTTGAAAGGATATAAAATATTAAAAGATTTAGTTAGTTTTAATACCATAAAAGATTTAGAGAATAAAGAAATAATTAATTATATAGAAAAATATCTGAAAAATTTAGGTTTTAAGACAGAGTATAAAGGAAAGTATTTAATAATGTCAATAGAAAATAATTATAAAATAGGATTTCTAGGTCATACAGATACTGTAGAATATATTGATGGATGGAATACTAATCCGTTTGAACTTACAAAAATGGATAATAGATTATATGGGTTAGGTTCTTGCGATATGAAAGGTGGAATTGCAGCACTATTAGATGCAGTTTCAAAAATAGATTTTACAAAATTAAAATATGGTATGAAGTTATATTTTACATATGATGAAGAAATTGGATTTAGTGGAATTTATGATATTGTGAAAACAAATGAAAAATTTCCTGATGTAATGATCTTTGGTGAGCCTACCAATAATGAGATGCTAGTGGGAAGCAAAGGATTACTGGAATATGAGTTAAGTTTCAAGGGAATTAAGGCACATTCTAGTAACCCTGCAAAAGGTAAAAGTGCTAATATGAATGCAGTAAAATTATTATGCGAATTAGAAAAATTCTATAATGAAAAAATTAAAGAATATGAAGATAATAACTATGAAGTTCCATATACCACAATGAATGTAGGAACAATAAACGGAGGCAGTGCTAAAAACTCTGTTTCGGCAAATTGCGAAGTTAGTATAGACTTTAGAATTGCAAATAAAGACCATATAAAAATAATAAAAGACGAAATAGAATATTTGGCAAAAAAATATGACTGCACAATAAACTTAATAGAGGAAATAAAGCCATTTATAGATAGTTCTGATTTTATAAAAGAGACAAAAACAGCTAATTTTATGACAGAAGCAAGTTTTGTTCAGAAATCAAGTAGAATTATATTAGGTGTAGGACCTGTAACTGCCCACGAGGTTAATGAATATATAACGGAAGAAAGCTATAATAAACTAATTGAACAATATAAAGATCTAATAATTAAGGTTTGTAAATAACTTTATAATATGTTAGTATAATAATAGGAGAAATGAAGAATGAAATTTAGATTACCAGAACTAAGAGATGAAGAAATAATAAAATCATATATAGAGGAACATTATTCACATAATGAAAAAAGTTTAAGCGCTAGTAATAAATTAACTTCTATGAATTTTGAAGATTGGGTAGAGAAGATTCATAATAATGTTAATATTCCAGATAAAGATTGGGGAAAATCATTAACTTATTTGGTATTTGATGATATTGATAATTTGATTGGAATATTAAGTGTAAGATATGATTTACCAAAAGAAAAAGTGATGGAATTTGGACATATAGGTTATGGGGTAAGACCCAGTGAAAGAAGAAAAGGTTATGCAACGCAAATGCTTAAATATGCATTAAAAGAATGCAAAAATCATGGGCTTAATAAAGTAATTGTGGGATGTTATAAAGAAAATATAGGATCTGCTAAAGCAATAATTAAGAATAATGGAAAGCTAATAAAAGAAAAAAACATTTTACTGAATATAAATGATTGTTGGAGAATAAATTTAGTAGACCAATTCTATGAAATAGAAATTTGACATTTATAATTTTGTGTGATATATTTAGGTCAGTTATAAGAAAAAATGTTTTTCTTGTATAGATAATTATGCCTAAAAAGTGTTAGCAAAAAGTTAAGTGAAATTCATGAAAGTATTGCAAAATACAGGTTTTGCATATCTAACTTTATGATTGAAAAGTGTTTAACAAAAAATTTCAATTAAATAAGTTTATAAAAGAATATGATAAAAAAGTCATATTCTTTTTTAGTTGGAAAAATCTGTTATTGAGCAGAGAGATAAAGGAGGGGATAAATTTGAGTGGATAAGGTTCTAAATAAAAAATAAAATGGCACAAAATCGAATGTCAGGCGTTTGGTTAGAAAGAAAACAATATATGAAAGAATTTAAAGGTATATGGATGCCAAATGAAGTAGTTAGAGATGAAAAATTAAGTGACAAAGGAAAAATAGTATATTCAATAATACTTGCTTTAAGCAAAAACAATGATTGTATAATTTCAAATTCGTATATATCAGAATTATTGAATGTAAGTAAAACACAAGTATCAAGAATAATAAATACACTAAGGAAAGATGGGTATATAGAAGTAGAATTAATTCATAAAGAAAATTCAAAAGAAATTGCTATGAGAAAATGTGTACCTATTAACAAAGATGTTAATACCTATAAACAAAATAGTTCATTACCTATTAACACAAATGTTAAAGATATAATATATAATAATAAAATAAATTATAATAATTGGAGATACAA
>CAKOYB010000005.1 GCA_934130435.1 uncultured Clostridia bacterium | reverse complement strand
TACAGGATAAGAATTATGTGTCAGATTTTGATAGACTATTAAGTGAAACAAAGCAAATTGAAAATAAATAAATTGCACATTGGATAAAAAGTCAAAAATTGATATAATCATATTAGATGAACGGATGTGGACAAAGTCCACAATAAGTCCACGTTAGAGAAATACTTATAGTACAGATAATATCATAAATACAAATAATATAGATGTTACCTAGTCTGATAAACAAGGAAATACAAATAATACTATAAGTATAAATAATACAGATAATATGGGAGTACAAAGTTCATGCGGAAATGGCAAAAAGTACAAAAACTGTTGTGGAAAATAACATAAAAATAAGGAAAATAATTTATAAAAATAAGAAATACTAGTAACTTGCTGGTATTTTTTATTTGCTAAGTAATTATAAATTAAACTACAATTTATTAGTACAAATATAAAATTATAAAAAGTTTTTAATTTCTAATGCCGATAAAGCATTATTTCTTTATTGAAAAATGATTTTTGCTTTTAATTATAGTATTATAATGAATGCTGAAGCTGAAGAAAATTTAATATTTTATTCTAGTTTATATGACAAAACATTCAATATTATTGATAAAGATGTAATACTTTGATAAAATTGAAATGTAATAGATAAAGCATATATGGAGGTACTTATGAATAAGAAAAATAACAAAGTAATTATGAAGGATAAGGTACATATCGAAAATATAATTTTACTTATTCCTTTATTAATAGTGCTTATTGGCTTGTTTTAGTGGATGCTTTAGATATAATTCTATATAAAGGAAGAATCTAAATGAAGAGTAATAAAGAAAAAATAAAAAAATCGTTTGAATTAGACATAATAAGATTAGTTGTAATGTATCATGGAAGAATGGAATATATTCCATCTGTAATAAAATTAAATCATAAAGTAAAAGAAATTATTAACATTGTAAGCAGAGTGGATGGAATAGAAAATGGTTGTATTGGAGCAATAGGCTATTTGGAAAGAGAGTATAAGGAAGATGCTAAAAACTATAAAAAAAATAATTCAAACCTAGATATGAAGAAAGTTTCTTCTGAAGTGTTGAAGTTTTACTTAGAAGGCAAAAAGTTTGATAAAGTGAAATATTGTAAAACTTATGCTGATTATGTTTTATTTGCTGCCACTCTTGTAATAACAGCTTTAAAAGGAGAAGATAGGAAAATTGCAATAGAAGCTCTTAATTTAGAGTGTTTTAAATATAAAAATGTATTAGAAGGATATAAAGAGTTGTTTAGAAAAATGATTGAACCAGACCTAGTCAATAAATGCATAGAATGTTTAGAAGGATTTTATCAAAATAAAAATTGGAAATGCTAATTAAATAATTAAAAGAATAATAAAAATAATTAGAATAATTAAAAGAATAATAAAAATAATTAGAATAATTGACAGAGCAATTAAATAATTATATTATATGATATAGTTAAACAATAATTGTAAGTAGAAAATTAGAATAAAATAGGAGGGAATCAAAGATGTCAAATATAAATATTGATTTTTCAAATACAGGCATACCATCAGGAGATATACTTAAGTATTCTAACAAGGTTGAAGAGATACATACGGAATTTCAAAAAAATAAAAATAATGTAAAAGAATTTTTAGGATGGCTTGAATTACCAACTAATTATGATAAAGAAGAATTCAATAGAATAAAAAAAGCAGCAAAAAAAATTCAAAAAGATTCTGAAGTTTTAGTTGTTATTGGAATAGGAGGATCATATTTAGGTGCAAGAGCAGTAATAGAAGCATTAACTAATACATTTTATAACTTTGGGAAAAGAAAAACACCTCAAATTTTATACGCAGGTAATAATATAAGTTCTAGATATATACAAGACATGATAGATTTAATCGGAAATAGAGATTTTTCGGTTAATGTAATATCAAAATCTGGAACTACAACAGAACCAGCAATTGCATTTAGAATATTTAAAGAAATCCTTGAAAATAAATATGGAATAGAGGAAGCAAAAAATAGAATATATGTAACAACAGATAAAAAAAGAGGAGCTTTAAAAACCTTATCAGATAATGAAGGATATGAGACCTTTGTTATTCCAGATAATGTGGGCGGTAGATACTCTGTACTAACAGCAGTAGGTTTGCTTCCAATAGCAGCTGCAGGAATAGATATTGATAAATTAATTATTGGAGCTAAAATGGCACAAGATAAGTATTCTGATAAAAGCTTAAAGTATAATACTTGTTATCAATATGCTGTTATAAGAAATATTCTATATTTGGATGATAAAAATGTAGAAATACTAGCAAACTATGAACCAAAACTTCACTATTTTAATGAATGGTGGAAACAACTATTTGGAGAAAGTGAAGGAAAAGATAACAAAGGGATATTTCCTGCAGGAGTTGATTTTACAACAGATTTACATTCTATGGGACAATACATACAAGAAGGAAGAAGAGATTTATTCGAAACAGTTATAAATATTGAAACACCAGATGATGACATATTGGTAAAAGAAGATGAAGATAACCTAGATGGACTTAACTATTTAAAAGGCAAATCATTGGATTATATAAATAAAAAGGCTATGGAGGGAACTGTAATGGCTCATGTGAAAGGTGGAGTTCCTAATATAATTATAAATATGAAAAAATTAAACGAAGAATCAATAGGAGAGCTAATATACTTTTTTGAACTTGCATGTGCAATGTCTGGAAAGATATTGGGGGTAAATCCATTTAATCAACCAGGAGTAGAAGAATATAAAACAAATATGTTCAGATTACTAGAAAAACCTGGTTATGAGAAAAAATAATTGAATTTATACTAAGAATTATAGATAAAAGACAAATCACCAAAAGATAATTTTGGTGATTTTTAAACTTAGATCCGTTCTATCAAATCCAAAATACTTGACAGTTTTAAAGATTAAGGGTAAAATAGAAAGGTAAAAAATAGATTCTTTAATATAAAAGATTATAAATTATATATTATCGAACATTGAAAATTTAATAGAAAAGAGGGATATGATTATGCAAATTTTAATCATTATCGCCACGATTCTAATCTCAGGAGCAGTTTTTATACCAGCTGGAATTACAATTAGAAAAAAAACTGCAGAAGCCAAAATTAAAAGTGCAGAAATAGAAGCAAAAAAACTAATAGAAAACGCAAATAGAGATGCTGAAAACATAAAAAAGGAAGAAATAATAAAAGCTAAAGAAGAAATAATGAAATCTAGAGAAGAGCTTAACAAAGAGATTAGAGAAAGAAGGGGCGAAGTACAAGTACAAGAAAAGAGATTGATTCAAAAAGAGGAGAATTTAGATAAGCGTGAACAAGCTTATGAAAAAAAAGAAAATGAGCTACAAATGCATATTAAACAAATAGAAGACAAAAAGCAAGAAATTGATGATATCTTAAAAAGACAATTAGAAGAATTACAGAAAAAGTCAGGTTTAACTGTTGATGAAGCGAAGAAACAGCTTTTAGATGAGTTAGACAAACAATTAGTAAATGAAAAAGCAATAAAAATTAAAGAAAGTGAAACAAAGGCAAAGGAAGAAGCAAATAAAGTAGCAAAAGAGATTTTAAGCTATACAATACAAAAATGTGCAGCAGATCATACTTCTGAAACTACAGTTTCGATTGTTAATTTACCTAATGATGATATGAAAGGTAGAATTATAGGTAGAGAAGGAAGAAATATAAAAACCTTAGAAACCCTAACAGGAATTGATTTAATAATCGACGATACTCCAGATGCAGTCGTTATTTCTGGATTTGATCCATTAAGAAGAGAAGTAGCCAAACTAGCATTAGAGAAACTTATAGATGATGGAAGAATACATCCAGCTAAAATAGAAGAAATGGTTGAAAAGGCAAAAGAAGAAATTACCGAAACAATAAAAGCTGAAGGTGAAAGAGCAACACTTGAAACTGGTGTTATGGGACTTAATCCGGATATAATAAAATTAATAGGAAAACTTAAATATAGAACAAGTTATGGACAAAATGTTTTAAATCATTCTATTGAAGTTTCAAATTTAGCTAGAATTATGGCTGAAGAGCTTGGATTAGACTCAACAAGGGCAAGAAGAGCAGGACTACTTCATGATATAGGAAAAGCCTTAGATCATGATATGGAAGGAACACATGTTGAATTAGGTGTAGAAGTATTGAGAAAATATAAAGAAAACGAACTAATAATAAATGCAGTAGAGGCACATCATGGTGATGTTGAACCTAAAACATTAGAGGCAGTATTAGTACAAGCAGCAGATGCAATTTCTGCATCTAGACCTGGAGCAAGAAGAGAAACTTTGGAAGCATATATTAAAAGATTACAAAACTTAGAAGAAATAGCGAATTCTTTTGATGGAGTTGATAAATCATATGCTATACAAGCAGGAAGAGAAGTAAGAATCATTGTAAAACCAGATAAAGTTTCAGATGCTCAAATAACAATTCTTGCGAGAGACATTGCTCAGAAAGTAGAAAATGAAATGGAATATCCAGGACAAATAAAGGTAAATGTAATAAGAGAATCCAGAGCAATAGATTATGCAAAATAAAATTGAAACAGCTAAAAGATAAAGTCTTTTAGCTGTTTTTTTATGTAATAGGAGAGTTTTACTTTACTATTATATAAAAATTATAATTGCTGTATTTTTAAGATTTTTTCCTTCATAGTGATAAATTAATTGTAAATAACAAATTAAAAAATAAAAAAATACTAAGCACTTAAATTATTTAAAAAGTTAAATTTACTTTTGACTTTTTCAAAATTTTGTAGTATAATTAATACAGTTGGAAGTTAAAAAAAATATAGATTCTACTGTCATTAGATAAAAGAATTAACATATTTGAGAGTCTTATTTTTTTCTGTCCTAAATGACTTTTGAAAGGAGTGACTTACATGTTTAATGTAGGAGATTTTATAGTATACCCAATGCACGGAGCAGGAAAAATATCAGCGATTGAGGAAAGAGATATTTCAGGAGAGAAGCAATCTTATTATGTTTTAAAAATGCCAGGCGAAGTAAAAATAATGATACCAATAAACAAAGCAGAACAAGTTGGAGTTAGAAACGTAATAGATAAAAATTCAGCAGAAAAGGTTTTTGAAATACTAGAAGAAGATCAGACAGAAATGTCTATTAATTGGAACAAAAGATATAGAGATAATATGGACAAGATGAAAAGTGGGGATATATATGAAGTCGCAGATGTAGTTAGAAATTTAACATTTAAACAAAAAGAAAAAGGACTTTCAACAGGAGAGAAAAAGATGCTACTAAATGCAAAACAAATATTAGTTAGTGAATTAGTACTTGCAGAGCATTCATCTTATGAAGAAATGGAAGGAATAGTTGATAATAAAATAAACCAATCATTTAGAGAATTTAAACTTGATAATGGAGATGGGGATATGACTTCTCTATCTGGAGTAGTAAATAAGTTTGTACCATTTGATGAGGTTAATTAATTATAAAACATAAATATAAAGATTCTAATATTTTATTAGAATCTTTTTTGTATACTAAAGAATTAAAAAAATTTATAATTGATAAAAATCAAACCTAGTCAACTTACAAGGAACAATAAATAGACTAATCAAGTGAACATAAAGAAGGATTTGATAAATATTTGTCGAATAGTATATATAAGTTAGTGAAAGGAAATAAAATGGTACGATATAGTGACGAATTATTAGACGAAATAAGAAATAATAATGATATAGTTGATATAATATCACAATATGTAACATTAAAAAGAAGCGGTAGAAATTATTTTGGATTATGTCCATTTCATAAAGAAAAATCGCCTTCTTTTTCTGTTTCCCCTGATAAACAGATATTTCATTGTTTTGGATGCGGAGTAGGCGGTAATGTATTTCATTTTATAAGCAAAATAGAGAATATAAACTTTGTAGAATCTGTTTCTTTGTTAGCAGAAAAGGCTGGAATTCCACTTCCAGTAAGTGATAATAAAGAAGATGATAGAAAACAACAATTAAAAGCCAAAGCATATGAAATAAACGAAATAGCAGCAGAGTTTTATCATCAAAATCTATATAGACCAACATCCAAAAATGCACAAGAATATGTTAAGAAAAGAAAAATGGATAACAATACATTAAAAACATTTTCACTAGGCTTTGCAGGTAATTATGATGAATTGTTCAGAATATTAAGAACTAAAGGTTATACTGAGGAAGAGATTATTGCCTCAAGTATGGTAATTAAAAATGACAATGGAAAATTTGTAGACAGATTTAGAAAAAGATTTATGATACCAATTAAAGATGTTAGAAACAGAGTTATAGCATTTGGAGGAAGAGTTTTAGATGACAGTAAACCTAAATACATAAATTCTCCTGAGAGTATAGTTTACAGCAAAGGAAGAAACTTGTTTGGCCTTAATGTTGCAAAACAAAGTGGCTCAGATAAAATAATAATTGTTGAAGGATATATGGATGCTATTTCATTATATCAGCGAGGAATTAAAAATGTAGTAGCTTCATTAGGAACAGCATTAACAGAAGCTCAAGGAAGACTTCTAAGAAAATACTGTAATCAAATAATAATAGGGTATGATTCAGATAGTGCTGGACAAGCTGCAACAATGAGAGGATTAGAAATATTACAAAATCTGGGATATGATGTTAGAGTCTTACAATTAGATGAGAAAGATGTTAAAGATCCTGATGAATATATTTTAAAATATGGTAGCGGAAGATTTAGCAATTGTGTAGACAAAGCCATTTCATTAGTAGAATTTAAAGTTAAGGTTCTAAAAAATAGTTTAAATATAGATACGACAAGTGATAAGATTAAATTCTTAAATCAAATTGCAAATATTCTCTCTAAAGTTGAGAATAATATAGAAAAAGAAATATATATAGAAAAAATATCAAAAGATTATAATGTGTCTAAAGAAGCAATTTATGCCCAAATTAACAAACTTATATATCAGGACAATAAAGGACAGAAGATTTTAGAAGGTAGAGCTGCTAAGGTTTTACCTAAAAAAGCCAATCCTGACAATAATAATTATAAAAGAGAATGTATGATTATTTTCTTATTACTAAATGGAGATTACGAAATATATAGTAAAATTAAAAATGAAATTCATCCAGAAATATTTACTGATGATATAAATAAACAAGTATTACTTAAGATATATAATGAATATAGCAATAGCAGTGTAAATATAAATAGTATATTAGACAATCTAGAAAGTGGACAATTGACCAATAGAATAGCCAGTATAATGTCTAGTAATATAGAAATTACAGACAAAAATAAAGCTACAAATGATATTATTAATATTTATAGAAAAGAAAAACTAATAAATAGAAAAGCAGAAATTTTAGAAAAACTAGAAGAACAATTGACTAAAGAAGAAAAAGCAAGTTTAGAGCAAGAATTAACTGAGATTATTGCAAAGCTTGTTAAGTTAAAGTAGGAGGTTAATTGAATGAAAAAAGATAAGGAATCAAAAATTGTAATGCCAAATCTTATAGATAAAGAATTGGAAAAGGCAAAAGAAGAATTGGATAATCTTGGATTAAAAGTAATTGACATAAAAAAATCTTGTAATAAAGAAAAAAAGAATAATATAGTTTTAAAACAAAGCGTAGATGAGGGAACTCAAATATCTAAAGAAACTGAAATTACTTTAACTGTAAATTCTTTAGAAGATGATTTACCAGATGAGTTAAAGAATCAGGTTAACGAGTTAGTTCAAAAGGTTAAGAGTGGAAAAATAACTTATGCAGAACTAGCAAATAAACTTGAAAAGGTAAACCCAGAAAATATTGATAAAGTTTTTGATAAATTTGAAGAACTAGGAATTGATTTAACTGATGATTTTGAGGATGAAGAACCAGATGTAGATGACTTAGCAGAAGTAGAAAATATAAAAATAGAAGATACAAATATAGAAAATATGGATGGAGTAAATATAGATGATCCAGTTAGAATGTATCTAAGAGAAATAGGAAAAATACCATTACTTAACTATGAAGAAGAAACTGAATTAGCGCAAAGAGCACTTGAAGGAGACGAAGAAGCAAAAAAGAAACTATCAGAGTCAAACTTAAGACTAGTTGTAAGTATAGCTAAAAAATATGTGGGTAGAGGTATGTTATTTCTTGATTTAATCCAAGAAGGAAACATGGGGCTTATAAAAGCTGTTGAAAAATTTGATTATACAAAGGGATATAAATTTAGCACATATGCTACTTGGTGGATTAGACAAGCAATTACTAGAGCTATAGCAGATCAAGCAAGGACAATAAGAATACCAGTACACATGGTTGAAACAATAAATAAGCTAATTCGTACTTCAAGATTACTATTGCAAAGAATGGGAAGAGAGCCTTCACCAGAAGAATTAGCAGAAGAATTAGAGATTCCAGTTGAAAGAGTTATGGAAATTCAAAAGATTGCACAAGAACCAGTATCTTTAGAAACACCAATTGGAGAAGAAGACGACAGCCATTTAGGAGACTTTATTCAAGATGATGATTCACCAGCACCACAAGATGCAGCTGCATATACAATGTTAAAAGAACAATTAGAAGAAGTTATGAATACATTAACACCAAGGGAAGCAAAGGTTTTAAAACTAAGATTTGGACTTGAAGATGGAAAAGCAAGAACATTAGAAGAAGTTGGAAAAGAATTTGACGTTACTCGTGAGAGAATAAGACAGATTGAAGCAAAAGCATTAAGAAAATTAAGACATCCAAGTAGAAGTAAAAAATTAAAAGATTATATGAATTAGTATAACAAAAGTGGCAAAGGCTTAAATATAAATGGAATATGAATAAATTTAAAGAGACTATATGTTTATTAATTAAATGTATAGTCTCTTTTTTGTTTAAATTATAGAAAGTATGAAACCACTCAAACTATATATTTTTTCTTTACAAAAAAATATAATGTTTAAGCAGCACAAACAATTAGTTTTTTATTCATCAATATAAATTATAGAAAGTATGAAACTACTCAACCTATATATTTTTTCTCTTCATAAAAAAATATAATGTTCTAGGCAGAATAAACAATTATTTTTTTATTCATCAATATAAATTATAGAAAGTATGAAACCACCCAACTATATATTTTTTCTCTTCATAAAAAAATATAATGTTCTAAGCAGCTCGAACAATTAATTTTTTTATTCATCGAAAATAATATATAGTTTGGGTGATTTAAGTTAGTGTTTATTGTTAGGCGTTTTGTATATTTTTTAAAAAAATACACAAAAGTTAGGCTAGACAAAGATTTGTTTTATATTATTTTAATTTATATAAAACTCTTGCAAATTGAATTTGCTTATGTAATAATAAAAGTAGTTAATTAAAGAAAAAGACAACGCAAGAAAAAATATAAAAGGAGAAATTACAAATGATGAAGCTTGTAATGACTGGGGCTGTAACACACACACACACACACACACACACAATGTAATTTAAAAGAAATAAGAAGAGCAGAAAACGAAGCTGCTTTACTTTGGATATATTAAAAGAGATGGATAAAAGTTCATCTCTTTTTGCGTTGCAAAAAAATAAAAGGAGGAATAAAAATGGATAAGAAATTAACAAAAAAAGAGAAAGGAATAACATTAGTTGCACTGATAATAACAATAATAATACTTTTGATATTAGCAGTAGTAAGTATAAGAGCAATAACAGGAGATAATATTTTGGGAAAATCAGAAACAGCAAAAGAAAAATATACCAATTCTAAAGAAATAGAAGAAAAGAAATTAGCAGATTTCGAAGAATCCATTGAT
This sequence comes from uncultured Clostridia bacterium, assembly GCA_934130435.1. Taxonomy (GTDB): domain Bacteria; phylum Bacillota; class Clostridia; order TANB77; family CAG-508; genus HGM13634. The sequence goes on along the minus strand of CAKOYB010000005.1, from coordinate 87,992 downwards.
AATGAAACTAAAGGAAATGAAGAAGAGTGGATGTATTATTACATACCAGACTTTGACTTTGAAGGAGTAGTAAAACCAGCAGTTTATGCACTTAAAATGGGCAAAGATAATTTAGCAAAAGGACAGAGTTATATTTTCGATGGAGAAAAATATGTAACAGAAAGTGGAGAGATAGCTTTAATGGAAAAGGTTTTAGAAGAAGATATTAATATCTATAATATAATAGTAATTTCAAAAGGAACAAAAGTATTGGTATCAAATGAGGATATTGATTCAGATGGTTGTATTATAATAAATGAAGATAATTTATATATATCAGATGATGATTCTTCAAAGAAATTTACTAAAACTGAATTGAATGATGAAATTAGAAATATAATAAATTCAGCAGTACCAGGAACAGAGTTTTAATAAGTGGATACTTATATTTAATAAAAAGATATAAAAAAATGTCATTTTTAATGGCATTTTTTTTATGCATATGATATATTTAGTTTGTAATTTGTAATTATTTTTTAAAATTCAAAGTATAAAATATAAAGGGGGATAATAATGAAGCTACATAAAAGAATAATAATGCTAATATTAGTTGTAATTAGCTTGTTTTTATTAAAAAACACAGTTTGTGCAACAGAAACCACTCAAAAATTATATCAAGACATAAAAATAAATACTGATGGTTCCATTACGGTTAAGGAAGCAGCTGTTCTTTCTGGCGAGTATAATGGAAGACGAAGAAATATTGAATTTAGAAATAAATATGCTAATAAATTTAGTGGAATTTACAGTAATTTTACCGGAAATACAGATATATATGATGGTAGTGAAATTACTAATATTAAAATAGGAGATATATCCGAAGAGAACTTTAAAACAATAGATGATATAAGTAAAATTGAAAAAATGTATACTGAAGTTACAAGTGCTTCTTCTGGAGCTTATGGAAAATATGAATTAACAATATCAGATTATGGCGCAAACTTTAAAGTTTATTGCCCATCTACAAGAAATAAAGTTTTTTATATGGAATATACAATAAAAAATGCAGTTGTAGTTCATAATGATATTGCAGAACTATATTGGAATGTTATGGGAAGTGTATATGAGGAAATAATTGCAGATTTCCAAGTGCTAATTCATTTACCAGAAGAAGATAAAGATGTAAGAATTTGGACGCATGGCCCTTTATCTGGAGTTAATGCAATTGTTGATAAAAAAACATTAAGTTTTAAGGATAGAAATGTAGATCCGTACCAAGCAGAAACTGTAAGAATAATGTTTAACAAAAAATTAGTTCCATTGGCAACCAAGAAATCTGGAGTGAATGGAAAAGAAAACATTTTAAAATATGAGGCATCACAAGCAGACCAGGCAAATGCACAAAGAGAAAAAAATAAACTTGAAAAAATAAATACAGCAAGTAGCTATGTAATTCAACTAAAGGAATCTCCAAGTATGTATGCTTATAATAGAGCTTTAGAAAATGTAAAGAATTTGCCAAGTAATATAGACGAAAAAGATGACTTGCTAAATGAAATTTATAAGTTAAAAGATGTAGTAAATACAAAATGGAAAAATAGCATAGAAAGCAGAATAAGCTATTTAGATATGAATGATAGTTACTCAACACTTTCAAGAGATATTAAATCGATTGAAAAAGAAATAGGGTATGGATTTGATGAAGAATATAAAAAAAATTATAACAAACAATTGGAAACATATAAAAACGAACTAACTAGAAAAGAAAAAAAAATACGCACAGCTAGTACGCTTGGGGCAATTATGTTAGGAATAATTGGGATTATTATATGTGGAAAAGACTTGATTAAAAAAATAAAATATAAAAATGCGTTTGGACAAAAATATTATAGAGATTTTCCAACTGATGATGCTCCTTATGTTATTGAATATTTGATAAAAGGAAAGATAACTAATTTAAGTGTATCAGCAACAATTCTAGACTTAATAGCTAGAAATATAATAAAAATAGAAGAAGTACTTAATTCAAAAAACAAAAAAGATGTAGTTCTTATATTGGTAGTAGAAAACTATAGTGGAACAAATGCTGAAAATGAAATATTAAAATTGCTATTTAAAAAAGTAGGAAAAAGTGGAAAGTGCAATTTAAATGAACTGAAGAATTATGGCAAAAAAAGTGAAAGCAAAGCAAGGAGTATAATTAATTCAATTGATAACTTTAGAGATGAAGCAATAAAAGAAAGTAAATCAAAAGAATATTTTGAAAAGAGTAAAGGAAAAGTACTAAAAATATTTTATTTAATAATAATGTTTATATATATGATGATTCTAACTCCAAGTGTTTCATTAGGAAAAGCTAATAGTGGAAGATTTAATATTATATATGTATTAATCTGTTTATTTATATTTATTACACTATTGTTTATTACACTAACCTTTAAAAAGAGAACACCAAATGGTGCATTAGAATATTCAAAATGGATGGCACATAAAAGATTTCTAAAGGATTTTAGCAAATTTGACGAAAAAGAACTTCCAGAAGTTAAACTATGGGAAAAATATATGGTTACAGCAACTGTTCTTGGATGCGCAGATAAGGTCCAGGAAGCTATGAAACTTAAAATTGCCAATATAAACGAATATGATGATAACTTATTCATGGATATGTATTTAATAAGCAACATGAACCACAATTTAACAAGAACAATTAATAGAGCGGTTAACAGCTCTATATCAACAGCCAATAGTACGATTTATGCAGAATCATCAAGTTCTTCTAGTGGAGGATTTGGTGGAGGTTCATCCTTCGGAGGTGGCGGCGGAGGCCGGTGGAGGTGGCGGAGGCCGTTTCTAAGCCTAATGTTTACTAATTTTTAAATTTTAGAAAATAAGTATGTCATAAGACTATATATTTTTATAAGAAATATATAGTCTTTTATATTATATATAATGGTATAAACATTTTATCCGGAAACTTAAATTGGCGAGAACAAAAAGTGACTTAAGTTGCTTAGCTTAATAAAAAATCAAATAAAACTGTTGACAATATTTTACATTAATTATAGAATAATATTCAATGGAGGAGAAAATGATAAAAATTATTAGTTATAACAATAAATTTAATACAAATTTTAATGGAATTAATCAAAAAGAAAAAATGTATGATTTATGCATAAAAAAGACAATAGAAGAATTTGATACTACGATTAATTTTCCTAAAGATCTCTTAAATAAAATTAATAATTTGTAGTTTTCTTTATTAAATTTTAATCAATTATTTTTAATTCTTTTTATTTCACATTTTTTAAAAAATTAAATAAAACAAGGGAGGTAGATAATAAAGTGTTATCTATTGTTAATAGTATGTCTTTAAATGGGCTGGAAGGATATAAAGTAGAAGTTCAAGTAGATGTTTCCTCTGGCTTACCCTCATGGGAAACCGTAGGATTACCAGATGCAAGTGTTAAAGAGTCAAAAGAGAGAGTAAAAACAGCAATAAGGAACTCTGGCTTTGAATTGTTCAGCAGAAAGATTGTAATTAATCTTGCACCAGCAGACACTAAAAAGGAAGGTTCTTTTTTTGACTTGCCAATTGCAATTGGTATATTAATAGACTTAGAATTAATTAATTGCAATGAATTAGACAAAATAGTTTTTATTGGTGAGCTTTCACTTGATGGAAAACTTAATAAATTAAACGGAATTTTACCAATGTGTATTGAAGCAAAGAAACTAGGATTTAATAAAATTATATTACCAAAAAGAAATGCAAAAGAGGCAGCAGTGGTTGATGGAATTGAAGTTATTGGTGTAGAGAATTTACTAGATGTTGTATCATATTTAAATAGAAAAAAGATTATAGAAAAAGAGAAAGTAGATTTAGAACTTTTCTTTAATAATTCTAAAAAATACAATATAGATTTTTCAGAAGTTAAGGGGCAAGAAAACATTAAAAGAGCAATAGAAGTTGCTGCAGCAGGAGGACACAACTGCCTTATGATAGGAAGCCCACGGATCTGGAAAAACAATGATAGCTAAAAGAATACCTACAATTTTACCAGATTTAAGTTTTGAAGAGAGCTTAGAAGTTACTAAAATACATAGTATTGCTGGAAATTTGCCAAAGAATATACCAATTATCACAACAAGGCCATTTAGAGCTCCACATCATACAGTTTCTGGCACTTCTTTAGTTGGAGGAGGTAGAATACCAAAACCAGGAGAAATAAGTTTAGCACATTTTGGTGTATTATTTCTAGATGAGCTCCCTGAATTTAATAAAAAGACATTAGAAGTGTTAAGAGGACCATTAGAAGATGGAAAAGTTACCATTAGTAGAGTTAATGCAACACTATCTTATCCTTGTAATTTTATGCTAATAGCATCAATGAATCCATGCAGCTGTGGTTATTATGGATCAAAGGATAGAGAATGTACATGCTCTCAAGACTCAATAACAAAATATATGGGAAAAATTAGTGGACCATTATTAGATAGAATTGATATACAAATTGAGGTAACGCCAATAAAATATCAAAAGTTAGATTCAGATGAAAAAGTTGAAACATCTGAAGAAATAAGAAAAAGGGTAAATAACGCAAGAAAAATACAAAGAGAAAGATATAAGGAAAATGGAATATTCTCCAATGCAGAACTTACTCCATCACTTATAGAAAAATATTGCAAAATTGATGAAGAAAGCAGAAAAATTTTAAAGAGTTCATTTGAAAAACTAGGGCTAAGTGCTAGAGCATATGGAAGAATACTAAAAGTTGCTAGGACAATAGCAGACTTAGATGAAAAGGAAGAAATTAGAGTTGAACATATTGCAGAAGCTATTCAATATAGAAATTTAGATAGAAAGTATTGGAAAAATTAGAACATGAAAGAAATACAAGAAATTACTATTAAAGATAAAAATTATCCCAAAAAATTATTGAATATAAGTGGAGCACCAAAGAAACTATATTGCTTAGGAAATATTAGTCTATTAGAAAAAACAATAATTGCTATAGTTGGATCAAGAGCATGTAGTGAATATGGAAGAATAGTTGCTTCTAAATTTGCAAAAGAACTTTCAAAACAAAATGTTTGTATAATAAGTGGATTAGCAGTTGGAATTGATATAGCAGCACATATGGAAGCAATAAAATACAAAGGCAAAACTATAGCAGTTTTAGGAGGAGGACTTAAAGATATATATCCTCCAGAAAACAGAGAATTTCTACTACAAATAATAAAAAATGGAGGACTTGCTATAAGTGAATATTCAAATGAACAAGAAACAAAAAATACAAACTTTCCTAAAAGAAATAGAATAATAAGTGGATTAGCAGATGGAGTATTACTTGTAGAAGCAGGAAAAAGAAGTGGAAGTACTATAACAGCAAGATATGCAAAAGAACAAAAAAAGGAAGTATATTGTATTCCGAGTAACATAGATTCAACAAATGGAATGGGAACAAATTTACTAATACAAAATGGAGCTAAGCTTACAATAAGTAGTGAAGATATACTTAGAAACTTGAATATTAAGGAAGATAGCAATTATAAAAAAATAATAGATGAAAAGTACAATTATTTAATTAATCTGTTTGAAGAAAATAAAGCAGTTAATATTAATAGTTTGTCAAAACAAACAAAAACTAATATTGGGAAACTATCCGAAGATTTACTTATGCTTGAACTTGATGGAGTTATAAAACAAATTAATTCTAATGAATACATTAAAATAGGAGATAGTAATGAGTAACAGTAACGATATTGGAAAAATTGGAGAAGATATTGCTTGTAAGTTTTTAGAAAAAAATAATTTTAAAATAATAGAAAGAAATTTTGAATGTAAACAAGGGGAAATAGATATTATAGCAATAGATAAAGAAGAATTAGTTTTTATAGAAGTGAAAACCAGAAGTAACCATAAATTTGGAGAAGGAATAAATGCAGTAGATAATTATAAACAAAAGCACATTTATAAATCGGCTAGTTATTATATTTTTAAGCGAAACTTAGAAAAAGAATTTATTAGATTTGATGTTATTGAAATTTATATTCAAAATAAAATAACTATAAAACATTCAAAAAATGTAGAATTTAAAATTTGAATTCTACACTTTAAAATACATGTAATTAAATAGGGTTTACATGGATAATTGCTTTAGAAATTTTATCAATTGCTTCTATGTTTTTCTCTAACGCATCTGCAATTTTATGACTTTCAAATGTTGAAATATTTCCATCAACATAGATTGTTAAAGTTATTATGTACTGATCACCAATTGGAGAAGAATAAATTTTATCAACTTTTTTTATATTACTATCTGCATGTACCAAGTCTAAAATTATTTCTTGAGTATTTGAGTCTATAGACATATCCATTAAAACATTAAAACTTTCTATAAAAATCTTAATTCCAGAATAAAAAATCCAAGAGGAAATACCGATACCCACTACTCCATCAAACCAATATATACCAGTAAAACTTAATAATATTGAAACTAAAGTAAATAAAGTTAAGATACAATCGTTTCTATGATCTAACATATTTGATTTTAAAAGTAAATGACCATATTCTTTGTACAATTTTCTTGTATAAAAGAATAAAAATAGTTTTACAATTATGGTAATAATACAAACTAATAACAAAAGCCATGAAAATGTAAACTTATCTTGAAAAATTAAAGATTTTACAGAATCATAAAAAATCTTTGTAGAGAATAACATCATCGAAATGCTTATAAAAAGTGAAAATAAATATTCTGCTTTACCATGACCAAAATTATGAGTTTCATCGCTTGGTTCACTTGCTATTTTATTCCCAATAAAAGTCATACAAGAAGCAAAAATATCACCCAAACTATTTGCTGCATCAGCAATCATAGCTTGAGATCTACAAGTTAAACCTATTAAGAATTTTATTATTAATAGAAAAAAATTTCCAAATAAACCAAATAAACTTGCTTTTTTTGTATTTTGAAACCTATCCATAAAGTCCTCCATAAATTTATTGGATTTCTAAAATCTTCTTTGCTTTAGCTATATCGTCATCATTAGCTACTCTAATATCTGAAAGCTCATACTCGAATCCTAAATCTTCCCATTTATACTTTCCCATATTATGATATGGAAGGAGTTCTACTTTTTTGACATTTTTTAGAGATGCCAAAAATAATTTAAGTTTTTTTAAATCTTCTTCATTATCTGTAATGCCAGGAACAATAACTTGCCTTATCCATACAGGAATATTATTATCACTTAAATATTTTGCAAATTTAAGTTCATTTTCATTACCAAAACCAACAAGGTTCTTACATTTTTCTGAGTCTATATGTTTTATATCTAGCAAAACTAAATCAGTATAATTTAATAATTCTTTTATATCATCAGTAATTCCTATAATACCAGAAGTATCTATTGCAGTATTAATTGAATATTCTTTTAATTTTTTGAATAGGGCAATAATAAATTTTGCTTGAAGAAGTGGCTCACCGCCAGTAACAGTTACGCCACCTCCTGAAGCATCAAAGTATTCTTTATATCTTAGTATTTTTGTTAATAATTCATCAACACTTATATATTTTCCACCATTAATATCCCAAGTATCTCGATTGTGACAGTATTTACATTTTAAGTTGCAACCTTGAAAGAATATTACAAATCTTATTCCAGGTCCATCAACTGTTCCAAAAGTTTCAATTGAATGTATTTTTGCATAGTTTTGCTTATTCATTATTTCTCCTTGAAAATACTATATTTTTTCTTGAATTGTTCTATTAATAACATCTAATTGTTGTTCTCTTGTTAATTTTGTAAAGTTAACAGCATATCCAGATACTCTTATTGTAAGTTGAGGATATTTTTCTGGATGTTCCATTGCATCAAGTAGTAATTGTCTATCAAAAACATTTATATTTAAGTGATGTCCCATCTTAGAGAAGAAACCATCCATCATACTTATTAAGTTATTAATTCTAATGTTATCATCTTTTCCTAATGCTTTTGGTGTTATTGCAAATGTATATGATATACCATCTTCAGAATAGTGATAAGGCAATTTTGATATAGAGTTTAAAACAGCTAAAGAACCATTAATATCTCTTCCATGCATTGGGTTTGCTCCTGGACCAAATGGTTCTCCAGATTTTCTACCGTCAGGAGTATTACCTGTATTTTTTCCATAAACTACATTAGAAGTAATAGTTAAAATAGACATGGTTGTTTTTGCATTACGATATGTCTGATGTCTTTTTAACTTATTAATAAATGTTCTAACAAGATATATTGCAATATTATCTACTCTATCATCATCATTTCCAAACTTAGGAAAATCACCTTCTATTTCATAGTCTACAACTAATCCTTCTTCATTTCTAATAGTTTTTACCTTAGCATATTTTATAGCACTTAAAGAATCGGCAACAACTGAAAGACCAGCAATACCACAAGCCATTGTTCTAAATACATCTTTATCATGCAAAGCCATTTCTAATTTTTCGTAAGAATATTTATCATGCATGTAATGAATTGTGTTTAATGCTTTAATGTATATTCTAGAGACATAATCCATCATGTTCTCAAATTTCTCTATAACTTCATCATAATTTAGATATTCTGAAGTTATTCTTTCAAATTTAGGAGCAACTTGTTTTCCAGTTAATTCATCTTTACCACCATTTATTGCATATAAAAGAGTTTTTGCAAGATTACATCTAGCACCAAAGAATTGCATTTGTTTTCCAATTCTCATAGCAGAAACGCAACAAGCTATTCCATAATCGTCACCCCAGAAATTTCTCATTAAATCATCATTTTCATATTGTATAGAAGAAGTCTTTATAGATAAAGCTGTAGTAAATCTTTTAAAGCCTTCAGGTAATCTAGTTGACCAAAGAACTGTTAAGTTTGGTTCTGGAGCAGGTCCAAGAGTTGATAAAGTATGAAGAAATCTAAAAGAATTTTTAGTAACTAATGTTCTTCCATCTATTCCCATACCACCAATTGATTCTGTAACCCAAACTGGATCACCACTGAATAATTCATCATATTCAGGTGTTCTTAAAAATCTAACCATTCTTAATTTCATAACAAAATGGTCAATTAATTCTTGTGCTTCAATTTCTGTTAAAGTACCATTTTTTAAATCTCTTTCAATATAAATATCTAAGAAAGTAGATACTCTTCCAAGGCTCATTGCTGCACCATTTTGTTCTTTTATAGCACCTAAATATCCAAAATAAGTCCATTGAATAGCTTCTTTAGCTGTTGCAGCAGGAAGTGATATATCAAATCCATAGCTTAGAGCCATAGCTTTTAACTCTTCTAGAGCTTTTATTTGCTCTGAAAGTTCTTCACGCTCACGAATTGTATTTTCATCAAAGCAGTCAGGATCAAAGTATTTTAAATTACTTTTCTTTCTTTCTATTAAATAATCAACACCATAAAGTGCAATACGTCTGTAGTCACCAATAATTCTACCACGACCATATCCATCAGGAAGTCCAGTAAGCAGATGAGAACTTCTTGCAGCTCTTACATCTGGAGTATATGCACTAAAAACTCCATCATTATGAGTTTTTCTTATTGTATGAAATATCTTGTCTAATTCAGGGTCAACTTTTCTTCCATATGCTTCACATGATTTTTCAACAATTCTAATTCCTCCAAAAGGCATAATAGCTCTTTTTAAAGGAGCATCAGTTTGAAGACCTACAATTTCTTCCAAGTCTTTTTCGATATAACCAGGTGCATGACTTGTAATAGTTGAAATTGTTTTTGTATCAATATCTAATACTCCACCATTTTCCTTTTCTTTTTTATATAAATCTAAAACTTTTTTCCATAGTTTTTTTGTTTTTTCTGTTGCAGAAGCTAAAAATGTATCATCACCTGTATAAGGTGTGTAGTTATCTTGAATAAAAGTTCTTACATCAATATCTTCTGACCAGTTTGATTTTTTGAATCCATTCCATTGTTTAAAATCCATTTTTTAATACCAATCCTTTCTTTTAATAATATATTTTAACAATTATAATATAGCATGTCCAGATAAGTAAAGGAAAATCACAAAAAAAACAAAAAAAGAATAAAATAATAAAAAACAAAGGATTTAAAAGGAAGAGGTAAATATGAATTTTCTTATATCAATATTAATATGGACACTAGCATTATATGGACTTTTTGAAATTGTTAAGAACATAATATATTTAACTACATATACAAAGCTTAACTCAGATGGATTATACTTTATAATAGCAGCTAAAAATCAAGAAAATAGAATAGAATGTTTTTTTAGAACAATATTATTTAAAATTATATATGGTAGAGAGGAAAACATTAAAAATATTTTTTTTATTGATTTAAATTCAAAAGACAAAACAAAAAAAATAGTAGAAAACTTAGAAGAAGAATATAGCGAGATAAAAATATTAAATCTAAAAGATTGTATGGAACTGTTAGAAAACTTAAAGCAATAGTACAACATTACTAGCACAGTATTAATTACATATTCATAGTATATATAAGAACAAAAGATTTTGAGGTGATATACTATGGATAAAATTAAACAAGGTGAAATTGTAGCAAGAAAATCATATGGAGCAGATATAATATTTATTGTAGAAAGAATTATTCATAGTGAAAGAGATATTGCACTTTTAAAAGGAATAACTGTAAGGATTATGGCAGATGCTTATCTGGATGATTTAATTAGAATTGAAACAAAGGAAGTTAATGAAAATTTAAGAAATTTAAATAATAAAATAAAACAGAGTATTGAAGATTCAAATAAGAGTAAAATCTCTTATTTATTTAAAAATATAAGTAAAAATAAGAATGTAATAAATTCAGGAAAGATTCTCCATTTAGATGGAGATAAAAGATATTCCGAAAAATCAAATAGATATTACAAAAAGAAAGGCCTAAATGCTATTGTAAAAAATATAAGTGAGAGCAAGCAACCATTAATAGTAGGACAGTTGTTAAAAAAAATACAACCAGACATTCTAATAATAACAGGACATGATGGTATGATAAAAAATGGAAAGAATTATACAGACTTATCAAATTATAGAAATTCAAAATATTTTATAAGAACTGTTATTGAGGCACGAAAAATTGAAAGTTCAGGAAATAACCTTGCTATATTTGCAGGAGCTTGTCAAAGTTTTTTTGAAGCAATTATGGCAGCAGGAGCAAATTTTGCTTCGTCTCCAGCAAGAATCTTGATAGATTTTATGGATCCATTAATAATTGCAGAAAATATAGCCACTACAAACGAAAGGAAGTTCCTAACAATAGAAGATGTAGAAGCAGAGTTAAGAGACGGAAGAAAAGGAATTAGTGGAAGTGGAGTAAGAGGAAAAAACAAAGCGTAATATTTTTGTAATATTTTTGTAATATAAATTTAATATTATCATAAAATTAATTATTAAAGCAAGAAATACCAGGCGTTTCAAAGAATTATAAAATAAACATTATTTTGACTTTTTATGTAGAAAATGATAATATAATACCAGATTTTAGAAGTAGGTGGTCAAATGATATTACAAAATGATATTACAAACTTGAAAACAGATATTACAGAAAAAATAGGACAAAAGATTTTAGTAAAAGGTACATTAGGAAGAAGCAAATTTTTTGAAAAGGAAGCTACAATAGAAAAAACCTACCCAAACATTTTTGTAGTTAAGTATGACGATAATGAAAGACAAGTAACATATAGTTACAAAGATGTTCTAACAAAAACAGTAGAGGTTCAAGTGTTTAATGGAGATGGATATAGTCCATTAATATCCGAACTTGAACAAGATAAATTAAAAAGAAGTATATAAAATTCCTAGAAATAGGAATTTTTTTTTATGTCCTTAATATAATTAAGTATGTATTTATAGAATGAATAAGGAGGTAGAAAATGGAGGTAAATACAAGTAAAGAAAACTTAATTATAAATAAATTAGTGGCACATAAAAGAGAAACTTTTACAATAGAGGGGGACATGATAGTTCCAGATGTAAAACCAGATGTTTTAAACATAATAAATGTTACTGGAAATATTTGCACATATAAAAAAGAAGTTTTAGAAAACAAAGTAAGAATTGAGGGAAGTGCAAATACGTATATTATGTACTTAGCCGATTCTGATACTGATTCAACAAGAGGAATTAATACTTCAATTGATTTTAGCCAAATGATAAATATTGATGGGGTACAAAATAACATGATGCTTGAACTTAGTACCAACATAATAAATTCAGAATCAAAAGTATTAAACGGTAGAAAAATAAATATTAAACTTACTTTGGAAACTGATATTCTTGTTTATTCAAATGAAAGTGTAGAAATTCTAAAAGCAGTTGATAATATACAAGACCTACAGAAACTAGAAAAGAAAACGCAAATTAATACATTAATTGGAAGCGGAAGTTCAAGAGCATATGCTAAAGATACATTAAATATTGAAGGGGAAGAAAATGTTTGCGAGATTTTATCTGCAAAGGCTAATGTAATAAATAGAGAAGAAAAAGTAAGTTACAATAAAGTTTTATTAAAAGCAGATGTAAATGTTAAAATATTGTATTTAACTGACAATGGAAATGTAAAAATGATAAATTCAAACATACCAGTTATGGGGTTTGTAGATATGAATGACGTATCAGAAAACAATATAATAAATACAAATTATGAAATAAGAAATATGATAATAAAACCAAATACAGAAGAAGAACACTCTATATATGTAGAAATAGAATTAGAAACTTCTTGTACGGCATATGCTTCTAAACAGATAGAATTAATACAAGATATTTATTCACCATGTGAAGAAATAGAATTTAATATGAAATCCATAGAGGCAATGACAGCTAAAAAGTATGAGAATTGTAGCCTTGAAGTTAGAGAAAATATATCTGCCACAGAATTAGAAGGTAATGAATGTTATAATATGGAGGTTAATCCTGTTATAAAGAGCCAGAGAGTTGTAAATGGAAGAATTATGTATGAAGGAGAAGCAGAAATTAATTTTATATTTGCTCAAAATTCAGTAACTAATTCTAGAAAATTTATAATTCCGTTTAATCTTGAAAAAGAGATAGAAGGTTTAAATACTGATAAAAATGTAAATACAAGTGTATATTGCGAAAAAGAAGATTTTAATATAACACAAAGCGGAACAATAGAGTGTAGTCTTAAACTGCAATTCAAAATTGACATATGTAATTCTTCTACAGTAAATTTAATTGACAACATTAATTTGTTGGAAAACAGACATAGTGAAGATAGCAGTTTAGTTATTTATATAGTAAAAAAAGGAGATACTCTGTGGAATATTGCTAAAAAGTACAGAACTACAATTGATGAAATTGCAAATTTGAATAAAATTGAAGATGTAAATAGATTACAAATAGGGCAGAGATTACTAATACCTAGGTATTCAAGAAGTAAATTAGAATATACAACTTAGGTGAAATTATGGATTATATTTATTCGAGACCAAGAATAAAAATTGTAAAATTTAAAAAAAATTCAAAAAAGATTTCAAAAAAGAAGAAATTCATATTAGTTTTTATAATAACAGTAATTATTATTACTGTTATTATAAAAACAATTGAACCATTATTTAATAAGTTATGCAAAGAAAAAGCAATATCAACAGCAACATTAATTACAAATCAAGTTACAACAAGAGTTATGAATAAATATGCATATTCAGATTTCATAACAATACATAGAGACAAAAATAATAACATAAAAATGATACAATCAAATCTGCAAAATGTTAACAATTTTATAGGTGATGTAACAGAGCAAATACAAAATGAAATTAACAAAGTAGAAGATGATAAAATTTCAATCAGATTAGGAAGTTTTACTGGAATAAATATTTTTTCTGCAATGGGACCTAAAGTTCCAATAAAGATATCTACACTTGGAAATATAAAAACAAGTATAAAAAGTGAATTTGTTAATTCTGGAATAAATCAGACTTTGCATAGATTATATTTAGAAATGGAGTGTGAAATTAGTGTATTAACACCTTTTAATACAATTGAAGAAAAGGTTTCAAGTGAACTAATCATTGCAGAAAATATTATTGTAGGTGAAATTCCAAGTTCTTATTACAATATTGAAGGAGTAACTTCAAATGAGGCTTTAGAACTGATAGAGTAAATTTTTTAACTGTAAGTTAAAAAAATAAATAAATTTAACAAAAAATGTAGATTTTTGTTTTTCTTATGATAAAATAGAAGAAAAATATAGATAAGAATTAATGAGGGAAAAAATGAATGAACAAAAGAAACAAGTAAGTATACCACTTTCTATTTTATTAAGGATTATTATAAGTTTGGTAATAATTTACATTATTACATTAGCATATACTGTTTTTGCAAATAAAACTAATATTAATTTTTCACTAATAGGAAATGAGAATGTTACGATAGAAGCTGGAAATGACTATGTAGAAGAAGGATTTATTGCAACAGCTAATGAAAAAGATGTTAAAAATAAGGTAAGTATTTTTTCAAATATAGATAAAAATAAATTAGGAAATTATGAGATAGAGTATAACTTAAGAATTAGGTATTTAGGGATTAACGAAACACTATTTAGAAAAATAAAAGTTGTTGATACTACTAAACCTCAGTTAACAATTGAATCTGAAAAAGAACGAACACTTGATGTTGGTGAAGAATTTTCATATCCTGATTATACAGCAATAGACAACCATGATGGAGACATAACTAAAAATGTAAAAGTTGAATCAAATTTGGACTTAAACAAAAATGGAACATATGAGATTAATTATTTGGTTAGTGATTCAAGTGGAAATGAGACAACAGATACCATTGTTATTCATGTAAAGAAAAAGAAAAATCCTTATGTAGTTGTTTCTATATCTAATCAGACTTTAAGCTATTATGAGTATGATAAACTTGTACTATCATCAAATGTAGTAACTGGTATAAATGGAAAAACACCAATAGGTAATTTTAAAGTTCTTAATAAAGCAACTAACATTATACTAAAAGGAAAAGATTATGCGAGTTTTGTAAACTATTGGATAGCTTTCAAAGGAAGTGCATTTGGATTTCATGATGCATCATGGAGAAGCAAATTTGGAGGAAAAATATATCAGTATAATGGAAGCCATGGTTGTGTAAATATGCCATACGCAAAAGTTAGACAATTATATAATATGATAAGTATTGGAACTCCAGTATATATAAAGAAATAACCAAGAAGAAATTTATGAAATTTTCATAAATTTCTTTTTAGTGTTTTAAATCTTAATAAAAATAAACTATTTTTAGATATTAAATATCTAAACTAATAAATAAAAATGAAAGGAATGGATAATTTATGAAAGAAAATAAAAAAACTAAAAAAATAATCTGTATAACTGTTCTAATTGTATTAGTAGTATTCTTAATAGGCAATGGAGTAGCATATTCTAAAGGGAAGACTAATATATTCTCATGGGTACTAGAAAAAACAAAAGCTAAAGACAATAATGTAGAAGCAGAACCAGAAAAAGTAAGTTTAAATACATATTCATCTGTACTAGAAAAAATAGGAATACAAAAAGAATATGATGAGATAAAAACTAATGTAAATCAAGCAGTTGAAAATAATGGAGTAAAAGTTATGCTATTAGATATTGCCTGTGATGAAAACTACTTAGTTTTTGGATTGAACATTCAACAAAAAGATTTGATAAATAATTTATATAGTAATATTAAGAAAAAAGGGTATTTTGAAAATGAGCAAACTAATATAGAGCAATTCCAGAAAGAAACTGTAAATAATTGTTTTGATATAAACTATAAAATAGAAATAGAAGATAAACAAAAAAGCATATCTTATGGAAATCAAATTGAAAACAATAATCAAATAAAAGAAATATATACTATTGCCAATTGCACATTAGAACAAATAATAGTTTATAAAATAATTGATATATCAGGTCAAAATATTAATCAACAATATAAATGTAATATAAATGTATCAGGGGCTTATTTGAAATTTGGACAAGTTCAAGAACCAGTACTAAATGGAAATTGGAAAATTAATATCAATAAAAATCTTTACAGAACAACAGAAACAAAGGAATATAAAAATTTAGCAGATCTTAGCTTTAATGTTGAAGAAGAGTATGGATGGACATACGGAGAGGACGGAAAAACAAAACAAAAAGAGAATGAACCAATGGTTAAAATAACAGAGGGAGAAAAAGGAAAAATAAGCCTAGAAGAGATTTGCATTTCAAAATTAGGATGTACCATTAAAGTTAATTCAAATATTGAAGAAGGAAATATGGTAGATGAATCTATAATGAGACCATATTATGCCTTTGAAATAAAGGATAGTAATGAAAAAATTATTCTAAATAAAACTCATATAGGAGATATTAGTACTTTTTTTACATCAAAAATGTATGAAAATGAAGAATATGTTATTAGTGTATTTAAATACTATGAAAAACAAATACCTGAAGATGACAATCATGATATTTCTTATAATTTAATAGCAACTTCAAAGTTCAAACTAAAAGGAAATTAAAAGACAGGAAATCTTTATTAGAACATTGATAACAATAGATTTAACGAAAGTAATTTTAAATCTAATAGATATTTTAAAAATTCAAAGGAGGACAGTAAATAAGTTATTGAAATAATACAATAATTTATATATGATGTTCTTTTTTGTTTTATAAGTTTTGATAAAATCTAAAAAAGAAGTGAACTTTTTGGCATTATAATGTATCTAATTAATAAAAGAAAAAAAGGAGGTAAAAAAGTGGTAGATGAAGAACTAGCAAAAATAGGAGATAAATCAGCATATAAAAGACTAATTGAGAAAAATAAAAAGTACTTATTTAATATAGCAATTTCTATATTAAGCAATGAAGAAGATGCTGGTGATGCAATAGGAGAAACAGTTATAAAGGCATATAAAAACATTAAAAAATTAAAAGAATCTAAATTTTTTAAAACTTGGATTACGAGAATTTTAATTAATGAAAGTAAAAAAATATTAATTTCTAGAGGAAAAGTCATTTCAATAGAAGAATACCATCAAGAGCCAATAACAAATAGTATAAATAAAGAAGAAAATATTGATTTGCAAAATGCTTTAAAGAAATTAAGTCCAGAGTATTATAATGTAATAATGCTATTCTACTATAATGACTTGAAAATTAATGAAATTGCGGAAATATTAAATATACCAGAAGGAACTGTCAAATCAAGACTAAGCAATGCAAAAAACAAACTATATCAAGAATTGACTTATAGAGAGGAGAGTGAAATAAATGGATAATCAAAAATTTGAAAAAAAGTTGGAGCAAATAAAAACACTCAATAATGTACCAGTATCAATAGATGATAAAATACAAAAAGCATATAAGCAAATAGATGAAAATGAGAAAGGAAGAAATATGGAAAAACAAAGTAAATTTAAATTAAACAAAGTATTAAGTTTAGCTGCATCATTTGTAATAGTAGTTTTCTTAGCAGGAAACGGAATTGCATATGCAAAGGGTGAAGACAATATTTATTCATGGATATTAAATAAAATAGGAATGCAAAAAGAATATGAAGAAAAGAGTCAAGAGATTAAAATTAATGCAATTTCTAACGAAACTAATATAGAAGTAGAAAGTGCTATGATTAATGAAGAAATAGTAATGGTATGCTATAAAATAAACACAAATGTACCATTAAAAGGAAAAATATATCTATTTGGAAACAAATATTTAAATATAAATAATAAAAAATATGATGTTGAATATAAAAATATAGATATAGAAAGAGAAAACAGTACATTGTCAGAAAAGATAAATGAGAATGAATATAAAGTTTATGAAATATATAAATTAGAAGATAATGAAATAGCAGAAAGTGTTAATTTAGAAGTTAATATTTCTTTAATAGCAGATGAAGAAAAGGTATATAGTTCTACTTTTGGTGTAGATAAAGATATAGAAGTTGAACGTTTTGGAAATGAAATAGAAGGAGAATGGAATTTTAAGTTTGACATTAATAAAAATAGTCAAACCAATTATAATTACTATGAATATAAATTAGTAAATAACCAATTTATATTTACAAAAGAAATTTTAAATTTACAACAAGAACTAACTGATAAATATGAAACACCTAAAATAAATATAGAGAGCATTAAAAAAATAAATAATTTAAATATCATGCAAATAAACGCAGAAGGAACTTGGCTTTCAGGATATGTATGGAAAGGAAATAAAAAAACAGAATATGGCGAAGAAGCATTAATGAACCTTACAATAGAAATAAAAGATAAAGAAAATAATAAGATAATATTAAATAAAGGAATAAAAAGAGTATTAATGGGAGGTAAAACCGAAGTGATATTAGGAGATATTGACTTAAAAGGTGAATTAGAAATAAATATTTATAATGATAATAAAGAGGTAAATGAGGGAAATGAAAATTATAAACTAATAGGAACTGCAATAGTTCTAGTTAAATAAATATAAAAAATAAAACTTTTGTGATAATCATAAAAGTTTTATTTTTTTAGCAAAAGTTATTGACAAGTGCTAAAAATATTGTATAATATAAATGTGGTTAGCAAATAATAGCAAAGAGTGCTAAAAAAATTAAAAATGTCAACATTGGGAGAGGAATAAAAATGTTGAATGATAGAAAAAAAGAAATTTTACAAGCGATTATAGAAGAATATATACAAACAGCAGAGCCAGTAAGTTCTAATGCAATTGTACAAAAGTACAATTTAAATTATAGTAGTGCAACAGTAAGAAATGAAATGGCAGAACTAGAAAAATTAGGATTTCTAGATAAGCCACATACTTCTGCAGGTAGAGTGCCATCAGCAAAGGGATATAGATTTTATGTTGATGAATTAATAAAAGATGACGATATTAGCTTAGAAGAAGTTATTTATATTCAATCTAAACTTCAAACAAAAGTTAACCAAATAGAAGATTTAACTAGAATCACTACTAATACTTTGTCCGAAATAACACACTATCCAACAGTAAGCATAGGACCAGATAAGCATAATCAAATGATAGAAGATATTAAATTTGTACTTCTTGGCTCTAGAACAATGATGGCAATTATACTTACAGATTCAGGATTAATTAAAGAAACAATAATAAAATTTGACGAAGATGTAACAGAACAACAAATTTCAACAATCTCATACCTATTTAATAACAAATTAAAAGGAAAATCATTAGACGAAATTGATATTCCATTAGAACAATATATAAATTCAGAAATGAATAGTAGTATAAAGGTAATAAAGCCAATTTTGGCAGAAATGAAAAAAGTTATAGACAAGCAAGAAACAATTTATTACAAAGGAACTAATAAAGCCTTCGAATTACCAGAGTTTAAGAGTGTTGAACTAGCAAAAAACTTTGTTAATGTTTTAGATGCAAAGGAAATGGTAATAGATACACTTAATTCTGGAATTGCAGATGACATTAATGTTTACATTGGAGACGAAAATGAAAATGAAGAACTAAAAGACTTTAGCATTATTACATTTAACCATAAAGTACATGGAAAGTCATTAGGAACTATAGGAATAATAGGACCTAAGAGAATGGATTATTCAAAGGTTATATCAGTACTTAAATATATAAACAGAAAAATGAACCAAGGCGGACTACTAGGAGAAGGTAAAAAATTTGAAAAGTGAAGAAGGGAGAAAGTATGGAGGAAATAAAAGAACAAGAGGAAGAAAAGATTAATCAAGAAACTTGTAAAGAAGACACTGAAATTAATAAAATAAAAGCAGATTTAGATGATACAACAGACAGACTAAAAAGATTGATGGCAGAATTTGATAATTTTAAAAAGAGAAGCGCAAAGGAAAGGGAAGGCCTATATGGATCACTAGTATCTGATATAGTATCAAGCTTTTTGCCTGTAGTAGATAACCTTGAGAAAGCTGTAAATAGCAAAACAGAAGATGAAGGATATAAACAAGGCGTAGAGTTAGTTTTAAAACAATTCACAGACGTACTATCATCACTAGGGGTAAAAGAAATAGAAACAAATGGAACAGTATTTAATCCAGAGTTTCACGAAGCAGTAAGCACTATACAAGATGAAAACCTAGGAGAACAAGAAATAAAAGAAACTTTTAGAAAAGGTTATAAAATTGGAGATAGAGTTATTAGACATGCTATGGTTATAGTTGCAAATACATGATAAAGTTATTAATTTTAAATTTTATAAATAATACAAAAGAGTAAAGCAAAAAGAAATAATTTATTTAAATTTTAAGGAGGAAAATTATTATGGGAAAAATTATAGGAATCGACTTAGGAACAACAAACTCATGTGTAGCTGTTATGGAAGGAGGAGAAGCAGTAGTTATACCTAATGCAGAAGGAAATAGAACAACTCCATCTGTTGTTGCATTTACCAAAAATGGAGAAAGATTAGTTGGACAAATAGCTAAACGTCAAGCTGTTACAAACCCAGAAAATACAGTTATATCAATAAAAAGAGAAATGGGAACAGACAAGAAAGTTAATATAGAAGGTGATGAATTTACACCACCAGAGATATCAGCAATGATATTACAAAAATTAAAAACAGATGCAGAGAATTATTTAGGAACAACTGTTAACCAAGCAGTTATTACTGTTCCAGCATACTTTAATGATAGTCAAAGACAAGCAACAAAGGATGCAGGTAAAATTGCAGGGTTAGAGGTACTAAGAATTATAAACGAACCAACAGCAGCAGCACTAGCTTATGGAATGGACAAAGAAAGTACAGATAGCAAAATAATGGTTTACGACTTAGGTGGTGGTACATTTGATGTTTCAATACTAGACATAGGAGATGGAGTATTTGAAGTTTTGGCTACAAGTGGTAACAATAAACTTGGTGGAGACGATTTCGACCAAAAAATTATAGATTATTTAGTTGCAGAATTTAAAAAGTCAAATGGAATTGATTTATCAGCAGATAAAATGGCAATGCAAAGATTAAAAGAAGCAGCAGAAAAAGCTAAAATAGAATTATCTGGTGTTCAACAAACACAAATAAACTTACCATTTATTACTGCAGATAGCACAGGACCAAAACATTTAGATGTTACATTAACAAGATCTAAATTTGAAGAATTAATAAGAGATTTAGTTGAATCAACAGCAGGACCAGTTAACCAAGCATTAAAAGATGCAGGAATAACAGCAGATAAATTGCATAAAGTTTTATTAGTTGGAGGATCTACAAGAGTTCCAGCTGTTCAAGAATTAGTAAAAAGAATAACAGGTAAAGAACCAGATAAAGGAATTAACCCAGATGAATGTGTTGCAATTGGTGCAGCAATTCAAGGTGGTGTTTTATCAGGAGATGTTAAGGATTTAGTTTTATTAGACGTAACACCATTATCATTAGGAATAGAAACATATGGTGGAGTATTTACAAAATTAATAGAGAGAAATACAACAATACCAACTAAAAAATCACAAATATTCTCTACAGCAGCTGATGGTCAAACAAGTGTTGAAATACACGTTCTACAAGGAGAAAGAGAAATGGCTGCATACAATAAAACTTTAGGTAGATTCCAATTAACAGGAATACCAGCAGCACCACGTGGAGTTCCACAAATAGAAGTAACATTTGACATTGATGCAAACGGTATAGTTCATGTATCTGCAAAAGATATGGCTACAGGAAAAGAGCAAAATGTTGCAATTACAGCAAGTTCAAATCTATCAGATGAAGATATTGAAAAAGCTGTAAAAGATGCAGAAGCACATGCAAGTGAAGATAAGAAAAAGAAAGAAGAAATTGAAATAAGAAATAATGCTGAAAGCCTTGTATACAATAGTGAAAAAACTTTAAAAGATTTAGGAGATAAAATAAGCGGAGAAGAAAAAACTAAAGTAGAAAACGAGATTGCAAATACTAAGAAAGCTTTAGAAGGAACAGATACAGAAGCAATTAAACAAGCTACAGAAAAACTAACAACAGTATTTTATGAAATTTCTGAAAAACTATATAAACAAGCAAATGCAGCAGGAGCAAATTCAGAAGGTACAGCAGAAAATGCTGGAGATGCTTCTGAAAATAACGGAGAAAAAGTTTATGATGCTGAATTTGTAGAAGATGAAGACAATAAAAAAGATGAGAATAAATAATAATTAAAGGTTAGACGTTAGAGGAGAGATGTTTGAAATTGGAATTTAGGTTTCTATTTATAATAATGCCAAAATACTAATTTCATACATCAAACTTCTAACTTCTTAATTTGGAGGAACAAATGGCACAAAAAAGAGATTTTTATGAAGTTCTAGGAGTGGATAAAAATGCAACAGAGGATGAATTAAAAAAAGCATATAGAAAACTTGCTAAAAAATACCATCCAGATGCAAATCCAGACAATAAAAAGGAAGCAGAAGCAAAGTTTAAGGAAGTAAATGAAGCATATGAAACTTTATCAAACCCAGAAAAAAGAAGAATGTATGACCAGTTTGGACCAGACGGACCACAAGGTTTTGGAGGAACAAATGGTGGAGGATTCTACTCTCAAGGATTTGATGGATTTAACATGGGCGATTTCGGCGATCTAGGAGATATATTCTCATCATTTTTTGGTGGAGGATTTGGATCATCTGGAAGATCATCAAGGACTAGAAATGGACCAAGCAAAGGTGCAGATTTAAGATATGATATTGAAATATCATTTGAGGAAGCATATCTGGGAGTACAAAAAAGTATTAGTTTTAACAGGGAAGAAAAATGTACAACTTGTAATGGAACAGGAACAAAACCAGGAACAACAGCACAAACATGTACAATGTGTAAAGGAACAGGTCAGATAACTCAAATGCAAACAACTATACTTGGACAAATGCAGACAACAAGAACCTGTCCAAACTGTCATGGAGAAGGAAAAGTTATAAAGGAACCATGTGAGACTTGCAGAGGAAAAGGAAAAGTTAGAAAAGCAACAAAGTTAAGTGTAAAAATTCCAGCAGGTATAGATAATGATCAAACCGTAGTTTTAAGAGGCGAAGGAGCAGCTGGAAACAAGGGCGGAACAAATGGCGACTTATATATAAATGTTCATGTTAAACCACATCATTTGTATACGAGAAAGGGAAATAATGTTTATTGTGATGTTCCAGTAACAGTAACTCAAGCTACACTTGGTGCTACAATAGAAGTGCCTATGGTAAATGGCACAAAAGAAAAATTTAAAATACCTGAGGGAACTCAAACAGATACTAAGTTCAGAATAAAGGGTAAAGGATTCAACAATGTTAATGGAAGTTCTGTTGGCGACTTTATATTTACAATAATAGTTCAAACCCCAAAAAGACTTTCTAAGGAACAAAGAGAATTATTTGAAAAACTTGCTCAAACAATGAATGAACAACCACCAGTAAGAAAAAAAGGAATATTTGGATAAAAAAATCAGTATAGAATTTCTATACTGATTTTTTCAATTTAAAACATAAAAATTAAAAAGAATAAATCTAGAAAAATTCAATTTTCAGATTTATTCTTTAACTATTATTGCTCTTGAAGAGTTAACTTTATTTCTTGTTCTTTATTATCTCTGAAAACTTTTAAAGTAACTGTATCTCCTATATTGTGTGAATTTTTTACTTCATTTAATTCATCAATAGTTTTTATAGTTTTTCCATCAATACCAGTGATTACATCTCCAACCTTTAAACCTGCTTTTTCAGCAGCAGAGAAAGAATCAACAGATTTAACATAAACACCTACATTTAAATTATATTGTTTTGACATTTCTTCAGTTATGTCTATTCCGGCAATTCCAATAGATGGTCTTTTTATTTTTCCATCTTTAATTAGCTTTTGATATACATCTATAGTTGAGTTAATTGGAATTGCAAAACCAATACCTTCAATACCTGTTCCAGATAATTTTAAAGTATTTATACCAATTACTTTTCCATCTGCATTTACTAATGCACCACCGCTGTTACCAGAATTTATTGCAGCATCAGTTTGAATTAGGTTATATGTTAATCCAGTTTCAGAATCATCAACCTTTCTATTAGTTGCACTTATTATTCCAGCAGATATACTACTTTGTAATCCTAAAGGATTACCTATTGCCATTGCAAATTCACCAACTTGAACAGAATCGGAATCACCAAGTTCAGCAGCAGTTAAGTTATCTTTTTCAATTTTAATAACTGCTAAATCTGTTTGAGAATCACTACCAACAATTTTAGCATCATATTCAGTTTCATCTCCATAAAGAGTAACCTTTATAGAAGTAGCTTCTGTTATTTGGTAGTAAGATGAAGAAGATGAACTATTAACAACGTGATTATTAGTTAAAATGTAGCCATCATTACTAACAATTATACCAGAACCAGAAGCTTCAGCAGATGAAGATCTTCCAAAAACATTATTTACATTATATTTAACAGAAATACCAACAATTGATGGTAAAACTTTATTTGCAACAGATATAGATGTGTTTGAATAATCTTTGTTTGAAACAGTGCTATTTACAGCTCCTTTGGTAATAGATATACCAGAATTTGAGGAATTGTTTGTTCCTATTAGTTTAGATTTAATACTTGGAACACCAAAACAACATCCAATTACTAGAAAAGTTGCTAAAGCACTACAACCAAAAGGAATAATAACACTTTTTAAAAATGAATTTCCTTTTTTGGCAGAATCATCAGATATTGTTTTGTATGTAGTATTATTAAAATTCTCACTCATTATAATCAGACCTTTCTAAATAATATTATATATAATATAACTCAAATTAAACATATAATGCAATAGATTTTTAACATAAATAAGTAAAAAATATTTAGTACTAAATACCAAAAGTCTAATGCTTTTATATTTAATATAAATTTATTATAAAGCAATTATAAAACAAAAATCTTAAAGAAAGCTTGAAAATAATTTTTTTAAATGAGCCATTTGGGACGGAGAACTTTGACAACAGCAATTAGTTTTTTATTTATCAAGTATTAAATTATAGAAAGTAAAGATCACCTAACTATATATTATTTTCTCTTCATAAAAATATAATGTTCTAGGCAGCACGAGCAATTAATTTTTTATTCATAAATATTAAATTATAGAAGGTATGAAATCACCCAACCTATATATTATTTTCTCTTTATAAAAAAATATAATGTTCTAAGCAGCACGAACAATTAATTTTTTTATTCATCTAAAATAATATATAGGTTGGGTGATTTATGTTATTAGGTTTAAAAAATATACAAAAGGTAGGCTAGATAAATTCTTGTAATTTTAAATTTTATATAAAACTCTTGCAAATCAAATATTCTTATGTAATAATAAAAGCAGTTAATTAAAGTAAAAGACAACGCAAGAAAAATATAAAAGGAGAAATTACAAATGACGAAGCTTGTAATGACTGAGGCTGTAACACACACACACACACACACACAATGTAATTTAATAAATAACAAAATAGCAGAAAATAAAACTGCTTTATTTTGGATATTTTAAAAGAGATGGATAAAAGTTCATCTCTTTTTGCGTTGCAAAAAAAATAAAGGGAGGAAGAAAGATGGAAAAAGAATTAACAAAAAATGAGAAAGGAATAACTCTAGTTGCATTGATAATAACAATAATAGTACTTTTGATCTTAGCAGTAGTAAGCATAAGAGCAATAAAAGATGGCGGAATACTAAGTAAAACACAAACAGCAAAAGAAACATATTCAGAAGCAGAGGAAGAAGAAAAGGTGAAATTAGCTGTACATGAGGCTGCGATTGATGGAACAGGAAATATAGAGAAAGAACATTTGGAAAGTGCTGTCAAGAATCAATTTAAACCAAGAAATACGCAAGTAAATGAATCTAATAATGATTTTTTAGTAACAATAGAAAATTCTGAAAATGAATATTTAGTATCAAAAGATGGAAATATAACAAAAAAAGCACCAAGTAATATAAAATATGTATTTAGAGGACTAGAAGAGGCAGCAAATGCATATTTAGTAATATTAAAAAACAATAATACTTATTTGATTGAAAATGGACAAAAAGCTTATTATGGAAAATATAGCGAAGGTACTAAAGCAAGTGAAATAAAGTATTATCAAGACAATAATTATACCATAGATGAAGATGTAGAAGCCTTAGATAAGTTTGTTATATGTGATAATGGATGGATAGTATTTGCTATAAAAGAAAATAAAGTATATACTTTGGATAATAATGGCAATCATGTGAGCTTACGTGAAAATACAGCTGAACTTGTAAATGATGTAGATTTATCACAATATGAATTTTAAGAAATAAGGTTATAATAATGGGAACGAAAAATTTTGAAACGAACAGTTAGTTTTTTATCTATGAATATCTAAATTATAGAAAGTAAAAATCACCCAACCTATATATTATTTTCTCTTTATAAAAAAATATAATGTTCTAAGCAGCACGAACAATTAATTTTTTTATTCATCTAAAATAATATATAGGTTGGGTGATTTATGTTATTAGGTTTAAAAAATATACAAAAGGTAGGCTAGATAAATTATTTTAATTTGGAATTTAAATTTTATATAAAACTCTTGAAAATTGTTTTGGCTTATGTAATAATAAAAGCAGTTAATTATAGTAAAAGACAACGCAAGAAAAATATAAAAGGAGAAATTACAAATGACGAAGCTTGTAACGACTGAGGCTGTAACACACACACACACACACACACACACACAATGTAATTTAATAAATAACAAAATAGCAGAAAATAAAACTGCTTTATTTGGGATATATTAAAAGAGATGGATAAAGTTCATCTCTTTTTGCGTTGCAAAAAAAATAAAGGAGGAAGAAAGATGGAGAAAAGATTAACAAAAAACGAGAAAGGAATAACTCTAGTTGCATTGATAATAACAATAATAGTACTTTTGATCTTAGCAGTAGTAAGTATAAGAGCAATAACAGGAGATAATATTCTAGGAAAATCAGAAACAGCAAAAGAGAAATATACTAATTCAAAAGAAGAGGAAGAAGCTAGACTAAAAAACTATGTCGATTATATAGATAGTAATACACAAGATAATGCAAAGGCATATGTAAATAAGAAATTAAATGCAATCTTTATTATTACACCTAATGACGAAGTAATCGTATATAACAATGGTAATAGAATTGGAAGAACAGAAATTAAAGATATTGGGGATCAAAGTGAGATGGTTAAAAAATTATCAATAGAAGTAGGTAAGTTCTTTGATGCAAAGTTTTCCGATGATATGGGATTTAGAATGGGAATATCAAAAGACAAGAAAGTATTGTATAATTTTGAAGTGTTTGATGATAGATACGAAATACAAACAAGCTTTAACTTAGACAGTTCAATAGATGTTTCAAATTATATAGAATAATAGTTTATTAATTATCAATATTAAATTATATAAATATAGTATCACCCAAACTATATATTATTTTTCAATGAATAATATATAGTTTGGTGTTTTTTTTCAATTATTTAATCTGAAAAACAAAAAAATAATGACTTTTAAAATATGCTAGATTATGTTAGACAGTATTTTAAACTAAATAAAAAAATAATAAAATATATACACAAAATATTATATAAATGATATAATACAAAATAATTAGAATAAGAGGAGTAATAATATGGGAAATATAGTTTTATTAGATGATCTAACAATTAATAAAATAGCTGCTGGAGAGGTAATTGAAAGACCAGCATCAGTAGTAAAAGAAATGGTTGAGAATTCCATAGACGCTGGAGCTACAATAATAAATGTAGAGATTAAAAACGGTGGAATATCATACATAAGAATAACAGATAACGGAAAAGGAATAGAAAAAGATGACATGGAAATTGCATTTGAAAGACATGCAACAAGTAAAATTAGACAAGCTAGTGATTTAGATGTTGTTAAGTCAATGGGGTTCAGAGGAGAAGCTTTAGCAAGTATAGCAGCAATAGCAAATGTAGAAATGATATCTAAAACAGCTAGTGACACTATAGGAAATAAAATAGTGGTAGAAGCTGGAAAAACACTCGAGTTTGAAGAGGTTGGCTGCCCTATTGGCACAACAATAACAGTTAAAAACTTATTTTTTAATACACCTGTTAGATATAAGTTCTTAAAAAAAGATTTTACAGAAGCAGGATATATAGAAGACGTTGTAACAAGAATTGCTTTAATAAACCCTAATATAGCAATAAAATTAATTAATTCTGGAAAGACCATTATACAAACTAGTGGAAACGGAAAAATGCAAGATATAATATATTCAATATATGGAAAAGACATAGCAAGTGCAGTAATAGACGTAGATTTTAATTTTGAAGATATACACATTAATGGAGTAATAGGAAAACCAGAAATTTCAAGAAGTAATAGAAGTAATCAAATGTTCTTTGTTAATAAAAGATACATAAAGGATAAAGTATTAACAGGAGCAACTGAAAAAGCATATAAAGGAATGATTCCTATAGGAAAGTATGGATTTGTAATACTTAACATAGAAATGGATCCATCAAAAGTAGATGTAAATGTACATCCATCTAAATTAGAAGTTAGATTTGAAGAAGAAAGCAAAATATTCAAGGCAATATATCATGCAATACAAGAAAATTTATTGAAAACTGAACTAGTTGCCTCTCCAGAAAGAGAAATAGAAGATAAAAAAGAAGCTGTAGAAGAAGTAAAAAAAGAAAGTGCATTTAGCAGTTTATTTAAGAAGAGAGATAACATAGTAAAACAAGAAGAAAAACATAATATAATTGAGGAAATGTATAAAGAAAAGCAAAGAGAACAACTTAATAATACACAGGTTGTTGATGTAAACGAAATAAAAGAAAAACTAGCACAGGAAGAACAGAACATTAACCAAAGTATTGCAATGCCACAGAGTGAACAAATTAAGGAAGACAATACTTCTATAGGAGAAATATTAACTAATTTAGCAAGTATAAAAGCAAATATAGAGGAAGAAAAAAACAATATAAACAATCCAATTAAGTTTGAGGAAAATAATGAAGAATTAAAGAAACAAGTTGAAGAATTGGATAATCTAAAAATTTCAGAAAGCTTTGAACAAATGTATGAAAAGACATTTGGTAAAATGCCTATTACAGAAGAAAAAGAAGATGAACCAATAAAAGCTTTTGACATAATAAAAGATAATAATATTTCAGTATTTGAGGAAAAAGAAAACTACACATCAAAACCAGATTATAAATTTATTGGTATAGCATTTTCTACATATATAATTGTTGAGATAAAAGACGAAATGTATATAATAGATCAACATGCTGCACATGAAAGAATAATGTATGAAAAAATAAAGAAAAATTACTATTCAGATACAGATAAAGATTCTCAACTTTTACTACTTCCTGATGTTATTACATTAACAAATAAAGAAATGGGAATTGCAAGAGACAACATGGAAATATTCAGAAAAGCCGGTTTTGAGGTTGAAGAATTTGGAGAAAATACAATAAAACTTAATGGAGTTCCAACTGTTTGTTTTGACTTAGATACAAAGGAGTTATTTTTAGAAACATTAGATGAAATTAATACGGTTGCTAGAACAGCAAAACAAGAAATTGAAGAAAGGTTTATTGCAACTGTTGCATGTAAGGCTGCAGTAAAAGCACATATGGCTTTAGACGAAAAGGAAGTACAAAGCTTAATGAACCAATTACTTGCATTACCAAATCCTTTTACATGTCCACATGGAAGGCCAACAGCTATAAAAATGGATTTAAAAGATATAGAGAAAAAATTTGCTCGTAGGAAATAAAATGAAAGGAATCTTTTTATGGAAAAACCAACAGTAATAGTTATTTGTGGACCAACAGCTTCTGGAAAAACAGCATTGTCTATAGAACTTGCAAAGAAAATAAATGGAGAAATAGTTTCGGCCGATTCAATGCAAATATATAAAGACATGGATATCGGAAGTGCAAAGGTTACAAAAGATGAAATGGATGGAATTAAACATTATTTAATTGATATCGTTTCACCAGATGAAAGATATAGCGTAGCAGATTATAAAAAAGCAGCAAAAGCTGCAATTAAGGAAATTTTAGAAAAAAGTAAAATACCAATAATTGTTGGAGGGACAGGCTTATATGTAGATTCACTTATTTATGAAATAGAATATAACAATATAAAAATAGATGAAGAATATAGACAACTACTTAAAAGTATTAAAGAAAATGAAGGACTAGAGAAATTATATGAAATGGCTCAAGAAATTGATCCAGAAGCTATGAAAAAAATAAGTAAGAATGATTACAAAAGAATTAGCAGAGTACTAGAAATATACCACGAAACAGGAAAAACAAAAACACAGCAAGAGGCTGAGTCACGATTAAAAGAAATCCCATACAATTACAAAGTTTTTGCTATAGATTACGAAAGGAAAAAATTGTATGATAGAATAAATAAAAGAGTTGACATTATGATAGAAAACGGATTAATTAAAGAAGTTCAAAATCTATTAAATAAGTACGAAGAATTTCCAACAGCAATGCAAGGTTTAGGATATAAAGAAGTTAAACAGTATTTGGAAAATCAAATTTCAAAAGAAGAAATGATTGAAAAAATAAAACAAGAATCACGAAGATATGCTAAAAGACAGATAACTTGGTTTAAAAAGAATGATAATACAATATGGATTAATGGACTAAATAGCATATCAGAAAATATTAAAATAATTATGGAGGAAAGTAATATTGGCTAAAACAAAGAAAACTAAAAAGATTAATAATGTAAAAGTTACTATTACAGCAATCATAGCTATTATATTAGCTGCTTCCATAGTATATAATATTATTGAACTATTTATAAATCCATCAGATACGTTTATGATAGATAATGGAAAAATATCAGTTTCTGAAGAAGCAGTAGGCTATATTATTAGAGAAGAAAGCGTCTTTCAAGGACAAAACTATAAAAATGGAATATCACAAATAAAGTCAGAAGGACAAAGAATTGCAAAAGGAGAGCATATTTTTAGATATTATAGCAACAATGAAGAAAAATTAGTTAAAAAAATAGCCGAGTTAGATTTACAAATACAAGATGCTATGGAAGAAAACAATAATATTTATTCTAGTGATATTATAACAATAGAAAAAACAATAGAGAGCCAATTAAAAGATATATCAAATAAAAATAGGGCAAGTGACATAAAGGAAACCAAGAAAAGCATTGACCAACTTTTAACTAAAAGGGCAAAAATGGTAGGAAATCTTAGCCCATCTGGGTCATATATAAGAAAACTTATATCACAAAGAAGCAAATACGAAACTGAGCTTAATAACGGAGCTGAATATGTTGATGCTACTATAAGTGGTAGCGTTTCATATAGAGTTGATGGTTTAGAGAATGTACTTACAGTGGATAAAATAGGAGAACTAACGAAAGAAGATCTTAATAAAGTTAATGAAAAAACAGGACAAATTGTTCAAACTAGTGACGAGAGTGCCAAAATAGTAAATAATTATTATTGCTATATTTCTTGTGTATTAAATTCAGAAGAATCAAAAAACATACAGATTGACGATAATATAAAGATTTCTTTATCAACAGGAAAAGAAATAAGAGGAGTAGTTAAATACATATCTGAACAAGAAAAACGGAGATAGAATAATAACATTTAAAACAACTGAACAGGTTGAATACTTAATGAATTATAGAAAAGTTGCTATTAATATAATTTGGTGGAGTGCAAGTGGATTGAAAGTTCCAAATTCTTCTATATTAAAAGAAGATGACAAAAGTTATATTGTCAGAAAAAGAGCGGGATATTCTGACAAAATTCTAGTAAAAATACTAAAAGAAAGTAAGAGCTATTCAATTATAGATAATTATACGACTCTAGAGCTTAAAGAACTTGGATATAGCACAGAGGAAATTAATAATCAAAAGAAAATAAGCTTATACGATGAAATTTTACTATATCCGACAAAATGATATTACAACAAAATTACAAAAATATTAAAAAACTGTTACAATAAAGAAAAGATATTGACAATAATAATAAAAAGTAAGATACTTATTATAGTTATTACTAATGAGAAGTAATTAGGAGGTTTTAGTAAATGGCTGGAGCTATAGTAAACAAATTTTGGGAAGTATTTGGAATGAATCAAGCAGAAGATGAAGATTATGAAAATGATTATGAAAACGAAGAAATAGAAGATGAACAAGAAGAACCAGAAGAAAGAAAGTTCTTCTCTAAAAAAAGCAAAGTTATTAATATGCCACAAACTCAATCAGTAAGAATGGTTATATCTCAACCTACAAATTTTGAACAAGCAGAAGAGATTTGTACATATTTAAAAAACAAAAAATCTGTTATAGTTAACTTAGAATATGTAAATAAAGATGTTGCTAGAAGAATAGTTGATGTTATGAGTGGAGCAGTACATGCTTTGGATGGGCATATTCAAAAAATATCAAATTCAATATTTTTAATAGCACCAACATATTATGAGATATCTACAGAAATGGCTAGAGACGAAATAAAAAATAAACTTTCAGTTTCTTGGCTAAAAAATAATTAGTTTGATATTGTTCGGGCGGACAATTCTGTCCGCCCGATATTTGTTTTAATAATATTTATTAAATGGAGGAAAAAATGATAGCACCACTTGATATCGAAAATAAAAGGTTTGCAAGACAAACAATTAAAGGATATAATACTGATGAAGTTGATGAATTTTTAGATGACTTGACAGTTGACTATGAAAAAATCTATAAAGAGAACATGGAAAATAAAGAATTAATAGAAAAACTAAACAGCGATTTAGAACATTATAAAGCAATTGAATCAACACTTAAAGATACATTAGTTATGGCACAAACAACAGCAGAAGACGTAAGAAATGTTGCAAAACAACAAGCAGATCAAATAATAAATGAAGCAAAAGCGAATGCTGAAAAAGAGGCTATATCACTAGAAAATTCTATTAATCTAAAGAAGAAAGAATTAGAAGATATTAATAAACAATTTGAAGTTTATAAAGCAAAAATGGAATCACTATTGATATCACAATTAGAACTATTAAAAGAAATTAATAGAGATTAATGTTAAGCATTAAATTTAATTAAACAATAAAAAAGATATGAAATTTTCATATCTTTTTTATTGTTTAATTATTATTTTTTTTCTTATCGTTGAAGTTAAATATTATTGCATCTTCGTTGTCAAATAAAAACTTTGAATCGGTAGTATTATTTTTTATTGGATCAACTTCCCCATTAGCTGATGCTTCGAAGTTAATATTTTTTAAATCGAATTTTGGATGTTTATTTTTTTCAGCTTTATCATCAGTTAATATTCCATTTGTAAATTTAGTAAAATTATACTTCTTAGAAACATGAGGCTCTTTATATTTAGAATTTAAGAAATCAACTCTCATAATACCAACTATAGTTTTTCCTGATATGTTCTTAATTTTATAAATACACTGTTTAGCTTTTAATGATTGAACTTTTCCTGCAGCATAATTTGATTTCCATTTATATGTTGCGTTTTTCCATTTTGGATCATATGCAGTTTTTGTAGAATCAAAATCATAACTAAATGTCCATTCTCTCTTTTGACCTAATTCTAATTCCCACCAAGAATTGTCTTCTGGAGTATTATTTCCGAAAATAAATTTGTTAGAGCAGTTGGCAAGAATTGTTTCACGGTATTTACTTTTTTGCTGCTCTCCTAATTGTCGTAAGTTTTGAGCAGATATTATTAATCCTACTTTGTATTTTCTATATAAAGTAAACATGTTTGTTGTTGCATGTGTGATGAAATCAGGGAATTCATCTATATATAGAAAATGCGGAATTCTACTTTTTTCATTCCCAGGACGTCTTAATACAGAGTACTGCATTAATAATAAGAAAAATAAACCAAATGCTGTATGTACTGTAGCACCGAGATCACCACGTCTTGTGCATAATAATGTAATTTCACCATTGGATAATACTTTATCATAGTCAAGATTATTATTTCTATTACACAAAATGTTTTTAACTCCTTCAACTCTAAGAAGTGTATCTAATTGACTTGTAACAGAGTGTAGATATTTTTGCGTATCTGAGGTATTTGGACCATCAGAATAAAAATTGTTTTTAAAATATCCGATTTGAGTTTTATACTTATTAGATAGTGCTGGATCATCTTCCATTTTCTTACACATATCCTCAACTAGTGAAAGGTCATTAAACATATTCAACATATCTTCTAAAGTTGGAAGATCTCCATTATTAAGTCTAGGGTACATTTCTTTTAATAGTATGGTTACATTCTCTACTGCCTGTAAAGTAAAGTTTTGCTTAAATGATTCTTCAATATCTCTTCCAGAATATAAGTACATTTCTTTTAAAACAGAAGAAATAATTAATGCAATTCTAATAGGATCATCAAAAGCAAATGGATTTAAACCTATTGAATTATTATTTAATGGATCTATTAAATTGACAGGTATATTGAAATTTTTTGCAACTTCTAGTATACGTGAAGTTGATTCATAGTCTGGAGACATTGAAGTGAAACCTAAATTTCTATATACTATGTTAGGAGAATCACAGTAAATCATCTTTTTTAAAAAGAGTTTTAATATTGATTCTTTATCAGGATTAGGCACTAATAAATTTAAATCAAAATTTGAATTTAAATAATCATTACTATAAGGATATTTTAAAGTTGCAAGACCAGATTTTAAAGCTGCATATCCTAATTCTTTAGAAGCATCCATATAGAAAGCTTTTTTTTCAAGATCTTTTGCCATCATTGGTTCAAACATCATAGATGTTTTTCCACTTCCAGAAACACCACATATGAATGTTGACTGAAATCTACCTGATTCAGTTATTTTTATTATATTGCCAGATGATTTGTCTGCAAATAGAGGCATCTCACAAGTATATGGACCAACTGTATCTGGTTTCTTGGAAAGATCTATTCCACCATAGTCTTTGATTGAATCTTTAATTGCTTTTGTATCATTTACTTTAGCATACATCCACTTGAATAAAGGATATATTGTTGTTACAGGCAAATAAAGTGCTAAAGCTTTAAATGCTGGAGCAACCAAAGAAGAAAAATTAGTAACAATATCTATGTAACAAGGAACAGCAGTAAATAATAACCAAGCCAACATATTAATCCATTGAACTACCATAGATATAAAAATAATATAAAGGAAAATACAATACATATTAAAAAATGTAATTTTTGTATCTTGACCCGAAATGAATTTTGAGGAACCTGAAAATAAAAAGGCAAATATAGGACAAGCTAACGCAAATGTGTATTTTACGGGTCCCCAATAGTCTAAGGAAATTCCTGTTAATATCATGAACATAAGTTCAACAATTCTATCTACAACTATATATATTGTAAGACAAGTAAGTATATATGTAAAAAATGTATTTCTATCTGTTTTTAAGAACTTGAGAAATTTATCAATTAATTTCATTTAAATCTACTCCCTAAAAATTATTACATATATTATCTAACAAAAACACCAAAAAAACAAGAGGTTTAAACAAAAAAGTGGTTTTTAATTTGAAAAATAAAATTTAGAATGATTTTATTTACATTAAAAAAATAAAAAAGATGCAAAACTGTTGACAAACGCAGAATGGAGATAGTATAATGTTAAAGACATAATAAGAGAGAGTGGGAACAAATCCCACTCTTTAATATATTTAATATATTAATTTGATAAGGAGAGAAAATTGACTAAACTAGAAACAAAAATTAAAGAGCTTCTAGAAGAAATTATTATAAACCTTGGCTATGAACTCTATGATGTTGAATATATAAAGGAAGGAAAAGATTATTTTTTAAGAATTTATATTGACTCAAATATGGGAATTACATTAGAAGATTGTGAAAAGGTTAGTAATTCAATTAGTGATATACTTGATGAATCAAACTATATCAAAGACCAATATTTTTTAGAGGTATCATCGCCTGGAATTGAAAGGAACTTAAGAGAAAACAGCCATTTTAAAAGCAATATAGGAAAGATGATAGAAGTAAAATTATTTAGAAAAATTGAAAACAAGAAAGATATTGTTGGAGTTCTAGAAGGATTTGACGATGAATATTTAATATTAAATTTAAATAATAATCAAACAATAAATATTGAAAGAAGCAATATTTCATTAGTAAAAACAGTTTATAATTGGTAAAAACAAGTTAATAAAGGAGGAAGAAAAATGAAAGAAGCAATAGATAATAAAGAACTAATAATTGCTTTAGATGAACTAGAGAAAGAAAGAGGGATAAAAAAAGAGTATATTTTAGAATCAATTCAAACAGCTTTAATAACAGCATATAAAAGAAATTTTGACTCAGCTGAAAATGTAAAAGTTACAATAGATGAAAAGACAGGAGAAACACATATTTATTCAGTAAAAACAATAGTTGAAGCAGCTAAAGATCAGAATTTTGAAATTTCTATGGATGAAGCAAAAAAAATTGATAAAAAAGCTAAAATAGGAGATGAAATTAACTTAGAGATTGTACCAAGAAATTTTGGGAGAATAGCAGCTCAAACAGCAAAACAAGTAATTATACAAAAATTAAGAGAAGTTGAAAGAGATGTTATATACAGTGAATACAATGATAGAAAAGGAGAAATAGTAACTGGAATAGTTCAAAAGTCAGATAAAGGTATTGTTGTTTTGGATCTTGGAAAATTAGAAGGAATAATGCCAACAAAGGAACAAATACCAACCGAAAACTATAAAGTGAATGATAAAATTAGAGCATATGTATTAGACGTTAATAAAGGAAGCAAAGGTGGACCACAAGTTATAGTTTCTAGAGCTGCAGGGGATTTTGTGAGAAAGTTATTCGAATTTGAAATTCCAGAAATATATGAAGGATTAATAGAAATAAAAAGCGTAGCTAGAGATCCTGGAAACAGATGTAAAATAGCTGTATATTCAAATAATGAAAACATTGATCCTGTTGGTTCATGTGTTGGACAAAAAGGAATAAGAATACAGAACATTATAAATGAGTTGAACGGAGAAAAAATTGACGTAATAGAATGGAGTCAAGACCCTTCAATTTTTATATCTGCTGCATTACTTCCAGCACAAGTATTAGCGGTAGATATAAAAGAAGAAGAAAAATTTGCACAAGTTATTGTACCAGATGATCAACTATCATTAGCAATAGGAAAAGCTGGGCAAAATGCTAGATTAGCCGCTAAGCTAACAAATTGGAAAATAGATATAAAGTCAGAGACACAATTTAGAGAAATGATTGAAAAACTACAAAGCACAAACGATTCTGAAAGTGAAAACTAAATTATATAGGAAGTGTAAAAGTGAAAAAAGTACCAATTAGAACATGCATGGGATGCAACGAAAAAAAGAGTAAAAAAGAATTAATAAGGATTGTAAAAAATAAAAACAATGAAGTTTTTGTTGATAAAATAGGAAAGGCAGAAGGAAGAGGAGCATATATCTGTAATAGTGTAACATGCCTTGAAAAAGTTGTGAAAAATAAAAAACTTGAAAAAACTTTAGACATTACAATAAATCAAGAACTTTATGAAAGTTTAAAAGAGGTAATAGATGATAAACAATAAAAAAGTGTATGGTTTGATAGGTATATCAAGAAAGGCACGGAAAAATCGTAATGGGTACGGAGAGTTGCACTGAGGCAATAACAAAAAATAAATTGCAAATTGTTATTGTTGCATGTGATTCAGCACAAAGAACCATTAAGAATTTCCAGATAAAATGCAAAGAAAAAGGAATTCCAATGTATATTTTTGGAACAAAAGAAGAATTGAGCAAAAGCATAGGCGAATCTAATAAAACGGTTATAGGTATCAGAGATAAAAACTTAGCACGAGCTATTGAAAAAATATTTAACGGGGGTGATGTTATTGGGTAAAATGAAAGTATATGAGTTGGCAAAGAAGACAAATAAAACAAGTAAAGAAATTATCGCAGTAGCAGAAAAATTGGGAATAGAGGTAAAAAATCATTTAAGCTCATTGGATGATGATATGGTTAAAAAAATTGAAGAAGGAATGAGAGAAACACACGTGGAAGAAAATAAAACAAAAAGTAAAAAAGAGAAAGTTCAAAAAAATGAAAATCCAGTTATAATTAGAAGAAAAGTAATTATTTCAGATGACGAAATAAAAAAACAGGAAGAACTTGAAAAAAAGAAAAAACAATCAAGAGAAAATCAAGTTGGCTTTGTTGAAAGAAATAGAAACAAAGACTACAATATTGTTTATAGAAATAAACAAGTAAAACCAATGACTGTAAGCGAACTATTTGGATTGAAAAATGATAAAAAAGAAGAGAAAAAAGAAGTTAAAAAAGAAAAACCAATTGAGATAAAAGAAGAACAAAAGATAGCTGAGAATACTGCTGAAACAGAAGTAAAACCTGAACCAGTAAAATCTCAAAAAGAGAAAACTCATATACAGAATAATAAAGAAAGAACACAATTTAATAGAAATAATTCATACAATAATAACTATAATAGAAACAATAGGTATAATAATCAAAACAATCAAGAAAATAATTATTCAAGAAACAACAATAACAACAAACCATTTAATAGGAATAATGGATACAATAACCAGTATTCTAACAAAAAGGGGTTAACTGAAAAGAAAATAGAAAAAAATATAAAAGATATTATGGCTAGTGATGTTGTAACTAAAGATAGTGTTAGAGAATATAACAATAAATCTTCATATTCTAAACAAAAAAATAACAAATTTGATGAAAATAAAAATAAAAAACAAAACAAGAATAGAAGAGATAATGGAGATTTTAATGAGGACAAACTAAAATCACTTAAGCAACAAAAAAGTTTATCTAATATGTTTAATGACCAAGAAGGTGGAATGTTAGATTATTATGATTTAACTACAGCTAGAGGAAGAAAAAATAAGAAGAAAAACAATAAAAATGATGAAGAGAGAACAAAACAAAAAATATTTAAATTAACTGAAATAACAATTCCAGAATCAATATCTGTAAAAGATTTCGCATCCGAAATAAAAAAGACAACAGGAGAAGTAATAAAAAAATTACTTGGATATGGAATTATGGCAACATTAAATAATGATATCGATTTTGATACAGCATACCTACTTGCAGGAGAATTTGGAATAACTGCTAAAAAGAAAGAAACTGTAACAGAAGAAGATATACTATTTGACGAGTCAGAAGACAAAAAAGAAGATCTAAAACCAAGACCACCTGTAATTGTTGTTATGGGACACGTTGACCACGGAAAAACTTCACTACTTGATGCAGTTAGAAGAACAAATGTAATAGAAGGTGAAGCTGGAGGAATTACTCAACATATAGGTGCATATATGGTAGACATTAATGGTAGAGAAATTACATTCTTAGATACACCAGGACATGAAGCGTTTACAGCAATGCGTGCAAGAGGAGCACAAGTAACTGATATTGCCATATTAATAGTTGCTGCAAATGATGGAGTAATGCCTCAAACAGTTGAAGCAATTAACCATGCAAAGGCTGCAGGAATTCCAATTATTGTTGCTGTAAATAAGATTGATTTACCTGGAGCAAATGTAGAAAAGGTAAAAGAAGAACTAACTAAATATGACTTAGTACCAGAAGAATGGGGTGGAGATACAATATTTGTACCTATATCAGCAAAGCAACATACTAATATAGATACATTATTAGAAATGGTACTTTTAGTTGCAGATATGAAAGAACTTAAAGCAAATCCTTTAAAACAATCTAAGGGTGTAGTAATAGAGGCAAAACTAGATAAAACTAGAGGGCCAGTTGCTACAATGCTTGTTCAAAGAGGAACTCTTGATGTTGGTGACACAATAGTTGTTGGATCTGTTATTGGTAGAATTAGAGCAATGTATAATGATAAAGGCAAAAAAGTAAAGAAAGCAGGGCCTTCAACACCAGTAGAAATAATAGGACTAACAGAAGTACCTACAGCAGGAGAAACATTCTATGAGGTAAAAGACGAAAAAACTGCAAAACACTTAATTGAAAAGAGAAAAAGACAAGAAAGAGAAAAAACAATTAATGCTACAGCAAAGGTATCACTAAATGATTTGTTTAGCCAAATAGAAAAAGGAAAATTAAAAGAACTTAACATCATAGTTAAAGCAGATGTTCAAGGTAGTGTGGAAGCAGTAAAACAAAGTTTAGAGAAACTTTCAAATGAGAATGTACAAGTAAAAGTAATTCATGCAAATGTTGGTGCAGTTACTGAATCAGATGTAACTTTGGCTAAAGTTTCAAATGCAATTATAATTGCATTTAACGTAAGACCAGAACCAATGGCAAGAGAAATGGCAGAAAAAGAAGAAGTAGAAATTAAACAGTATTCAATAATCTACCAAGCTATTGAAGATGTAGAAGCAGCAATGAAAGGAATGTTAGATCCTGAATTTGAAGAAAAGGTTATTGGAAATGCTGAAGTTAGACAAACATTTAAGGTTTCTAATGTTGGAACAATTGCAGGAGCATATGTTTTAAATGGAAAGATACAAAGACATGCTGGAATTAGGGTTATTAGAGACAATGTTGTTATACATGACGGAAATTTATGTTCTTTAAAGAGATTTAAAGATGATGTAAAAGAAGTTGCTACAGGATATGAATGTGGAATTCAAATTGAAGGATTTAATGACATAAAAGAAGGAGATACATTAGAAGCATATGTTATGGAAGAAATAAAAAAATAACACTGAAGTTAAATGGATAGGTTTAATAAAAAATTATTCTACACATATTAATTTAACTTCTAAATTCTAATATTCTGACTTTAAATTTTAGATAAGGAGAGAAAAATGCAAAAAGGAAGTAATAGACTAAATAGAGTTGATGAAGAAATAAAAAAAGAGATTAGCAATATCATAATGAATGATATTAAAGATCCAAACCTTACGGGGTTAATAAGTGTTACAAAAGTAAAAGTTACACCAGACTTGAAATATGCTAAGGTATATATTAGTATACTAAATGCAAAAAATACAAAAAATGATTTAGCCATTTTAAAAAAATCATCAGGTCTAACACGTAGTTTATTAGCTAAAAGAATAAACTTAAGAATAACTCCAGAGCTTATATTTGTTTTAGATGATTCAATGGAATATGGTGAGAGAATAGATTCTATATTAAAAGAGATAATGAAAGATGTAAAGAAAGACGATTCAGATTTGTAAGTTTATATTACTAGGAGGAAATAGATGACAATAGATAATATAAAAGAAGAAATAGAAAAAGCTAAAGATATTGTAATACTAACACATGAATCTCCAGACGGAGATGCAGTTGGTTCTGCATTAGCAATGTATTTAACTTTAAAAAAACTAGGAAAAGAAGTAGATGTAATTATTCCAGAGTATTCAGATATTTTTAATTTTTTACCTGGAGCGGACCAAATAAAAAAACAAGGAAAAGATACTCCATATTCATTAGCAATATCTGTTGATGTTAGTGGAATTAAAAGAATGAATGGTTTTAGTAATTATTTTGAAGATGCTAAAACTAAAATACAAATAGATCATCATGAAGCTAATGACATGTTTGCAGATTATAATTTTGTAAATCCTGCTTCTCCAGCATGTGCACAAAATCTAATACTTATTATAGAGAAACTTGGGGTAGAAATAGATAAGGAAATAGGAACATGTTTGCTAACAGGAATAATAACAGATACAGGTGGATTTAAATATGAGGGAGTCTCTGCAGAAACATTTGAGTTTACGTCATGGCTTCTAACAAAAGGAGTGGATGTATCAGACGTTTATAAGAGAGTTCTTCAAGTTAAATCTAAAGCAAATTTTTTACTTAGAAAACTTATAATTAATAGAATGGAATTTTTATGTGATGATAAAGTTGCATATACATATATTACATTAGAAGATGAGAAAAAAACAGGAGCAATGCCAGGAGATCATGAAGGATTAGTTGAAGTTGGAAGAGACATAAAAGGAATTGAAGTATCAGTTTTTTTAAGAGAAGTAGAAGGAGGATTTAAAGCATCTTTAAGATCTAATAATTATATTAATGTGTCTGATATTTGTATACCGTTAAATGGCGGTGGACATATGAGAGCAGCAGGATGCACAATAAAAGGAAATCTGGAACAAGCTAAAGAAAAAATTCTAGCACAGGTTTTTCATGCACTAAATTAAGAAATTTGACATAAAACTCCATAGATGCTATAATTTTAATTAGATAGATTATTACATAAAAGTATATAATTTAGTAAGGAGAAGAATTATGGGAAGAAGTATAAAAGGAGCAAAATCTGGAAGAAATCAAAAAGGCGAAAAGCTAAAAGATATAATCCACTATATAAAAGCGAATAAAAGAAATAAAAATAGTGATATGATGACAGTTAGAAAATTAGAACACGACCTTGAACCAACACCAGGATATATTGAGGAACTACAATATTCGAATACTTTAAATATGAGTTCTAGAAGTACTATTGACAAAATTGCACGTTATTTAAAAAAATGTTCACTAGAAAAAGGAATAGACCATGAAGATATTAAACTGGTTGAAGACTATTTAGATAGTTTAATAGACAAACTTAACGAATTGAAATGTGCTGATAATAAAAATGTAAAATTAGAGATAGAACTAATGCAAAGAAAAATGAAACAGATTATAGCCCAAATGGAAGAAATAGTACAAAATAATAAAAACGAAGATATAGCAACAGCTCTTGTATTAGGTAAAATTTCAGAACTTTCATCAGAATTAGAACCAAATAAGAAAACATTAGGAAATGAGTTCAGTTTTTTGAATGGAGCTATAGAAGATTCATATATCGGAAAAAAGAGAAAAGATACAGCAATTAGAATAGGAGCAGGAGCTTTGGCCGGAGCTACTATTTTTGGTGGAGCTGCTGTTGGAGTTTATTCCGCATATCAAGAACAAAAAGCAGAAGAAGTAATTAATGGTTTAAAAAGTATATATGGCAGTAAACTATCTGATGACATTAAAAGTGAATATATAGATGAAGATGGAAGAGTTAAAACAGGGGCTTACGAGGAAGTTAAAAAATTAGCTTTGAATAGAGGGATGAAGATTGCAATTAATAATTCATTAAAAGAAAAAGGAGCTGAAGCTTGGGTCACAGATGTTAAAGTTAGCTTTGGAGAACATGAAGAGGGTAATGATACAAATTATTTCATTGCAGTTTCAGGTACAATGAATAATAGTAATACAAAAGGTCAATTCGACTGCACAGATAAATACACAAAAGGTTTTGATAGTGGTGGATTTAGTTATGAAATTGGAAACAAAAAAGTGAAAAAGTATTGCAGCACATTAGATAGCGCAAGTATACCTGATATTATAAAAGGAGAAGGAGAAGTAGGAGAAAAAATAAATGAAATTGCAGACAAATCTTCTATAGATGCACTAGTGGTTAGTAATAATACAGCTGATGAAAAAGCTAAAGCTGAAAAGGCTAAAGCTGAAGATAGAACAGATTATGATGACTATGATGAAGAAAGATAAGGAAAAGTTAAACTGTAAAGGTTTTATTATTTAAATAGTTTAAAATACTACTATCTGATTTGAAATTAAATATTAATTTATAAGCCAAGAGTTCTTGGCTTTTTTTATTAAACTTTTTATTTACATCGTTTATTCCATATTTACCATCTCCAACAATTGGGTGGCCAATATAGGATAAATGAGCACGAATTTGATGAGTTCTTCCAGTATGTAATTCAACTTCTAAAGTAGATATATTTTTTT
The DNA here is from genome assembly GCA_934130435.1 of uncultured Clostridia bacterium. Lineage (GTDB taxonomy): Bacteria > Bacillota > Clostridia > TANB77 > CAG-508 > HGM13634. The sequence continues at coordinate 44,216 of CAKOYB010000005.1, read as the reverse complement.
TAAAATCTTCCTTAATAACTTTATATGATGTGATTATTTTTTTATATCCAGGCTTAATTTGATTTGATATATAAGATATAGACTTTTTACTATCCTTAAATAAATATGCTTCTAGGGTAGCTTCTTTTTTTTCTAAAAGACCAATTACATCACACAAATAAAATTTAGAAATTTCATTATTTTTAAACTTTTCTTTTAAGATATTAAGAGCTTCTAAATTTTTAGCGAATATTACTAAACCACTTGTATTTAAATCTAATCTATGGCAAGGAAAAAGTTGACATTTTAAATCATCTTCTAAAACACTTTTTAAACAATTGGGAGATGTTTCTGAAATAATCTCAATACCTTTAGGTTTATTTACAATCAAAATATTTATATCTTCATAAATAATTGAATATGATAAAAAAAGCAGATCATCTTTTATATATATACAGATGGTATCTCCTTCAAAAACTGTAACGTTATCATGAATTCTCTTATCATTTACTTTAATATCTTTGTTTCTTAATGCTTTATAGACAGTTGAAGTGTGCAAACCATTAAAATTATGCATAAGAACAGAAACTATTTTTTTATTATTATCTTTTTTATCTACTACTAATTCTTTCATAATTATATTATATATTAGTAACTTAAAATATTCAAGGGCCCAAAAGGATGGAGTATTTTAACCCAAATATTGCTTATAATAAATATTTATGATAAAATTATTACTGCTAATTTAAGAAAAGATAGTAGTTATATATAAAAATAGAAGTAGGAGATAATGTATGAAAAACAAAATTGAAAAAACTAGCTTTTGGAGAGTTATGGCATATTGCATAATATATAGTTTTATAGGATTTTTAATAGAAACATTATTTGCTTTAGCATCATATGGAGTATTCGAAAGTAGACAAAGTTTTTTATATGGACCGTTTTGCGCAATATATGGTGTAGGTGCAGCTTGTATGATAGTATCATTAAAATACTTTAAAAAAAGTGATGCGTTATTGTTTATTGGTGGAGCAATAGTAGGAGGAATTGTAGAATATTTAGTTAGTTACTTTGGAGAATTGATATTAAATGTAAGATGGTGGGATTATTCAAATAGATTCCTAAATATTAATGGTAGAATATGCTTGTTGTATTCATTATTCTGGGGCGGACTAGGATTAATTTTAATAAAGGTTATAAATCCCAAAATAGATAGACTAATAGATTTTATAAAGAGCAAAGTAAATATTAAATTTTTAAAGAGTTTTACTGCTTTTATGACATTATTTTTTATAGTAAATTGTATAATTTCTGGGAGAGCAATATTTTTATATTTAGTAAGACAGTCAGTAGAAAATAATTTAGATATAGAAAATAAAGAATATGCACAGAGAATATATGAAAAAGAGTACTCAAATGAGAAAAATAAAGAATTAATAAACAAGTTTTGGGGCGATGAGAAAATGGTTATAACATATCCAAACTTAACAATTACTCTGAAAGATAAAAGCACAATTTTAGTAAGAGATTTATTACCAGGTGTAAGATATTATTATTACAAGTTTGAAAGATAATAGCTGGGAGAAAAAATGGAAAAGAAAAAACAATTGGAGTATTTAAATACGCTAAGGTTTATGGCAGTGATATTTATAGTTTTTGCACATTTTAATTATCAAGTGTTTGGAAAAATTATGGAAAAAAATATCTTAGATAGTTTTTTTTACAACAAAAGTTTATGGACATATTATTTACTTTCTGGGTTTAAAGGAAAGTATGCAGTTGCGATGATGTGTATAATTAGTGGATTTTTAACCACAATGAAGTTTAGAGATAGAAAAGTTGATTTTAGCTCATTTATCTTCAAAAGATATATTAGATTAATGTTGCCAATAATTTTTGTTAATACAATATTTGTTGTAATAAGGAAAATCACAGGATATAATTATTCATTACATGATTATTTGTTAGGTATATTATATCCTGGAAGCATAACAATAAATGATCATCTATACTGTATTGGAGAGCTTTTTATTGGAAATATATTAATAGGAATTATATTAGATATAATACCAAACAAAAAGATCCAAGCGATTATTTTTGTACTAATGTTGCCAATTTTATATAAAATGGAAAAGATCTGGGTAATGGCTATTCTAATTGGTGCATTAACTTATGCTATATGTGAATACCTAAAAGAAAGACATATTTTCAAATATGTTTACATTTTAATATTAATTCCTTTAATATGGTATTTACCTATTGGAACTGAAAGCAATAAATTGTATTTAAGATGTGCAATCGCTTGTGCCATTAGTATAATTTCTATATATTGCTTACCTATACTAGAAAAAATATTTAACTGTAATAGGCTTAAAACAATAAAAAAATCGAGCTATTCTATCTTTGTAGTACATGGGTTAATTAACACATTAATTGGAGAACAACTGGTAATGAACATACAAAGAATCTTTTCTGTAGAAAACCTATATATACTAGAGATAATTACTTTTATTGTTTTACTAGTAATAGATTTAATTATATCAATGATTATAAATTATTTAATAGAAAATAAACTATATAAAAAGATAGTAACACTTGTATTTAACAAAAACATTGTGAAAGAAGGAGAAAAAGAATGAAGAAAAAGCACATATTGTTAATTTTTTTAGGAAGTATTTTTATATTATTAAGCATTTTTCATTCAAATATATGGTTTGATGAAGCATATTCAGTAGGCATTGCAAATCAAAACCTTATTGATATATGGAAAGTTGGTGGTCATGATGTACATCCAGTATTATATTATTGGATGCTAAGAATTGTTTGTATATTAACAAATGGGTCAGTAATGGCATATAGAATATTTTCGGCGATGGCTATAATTTTATTAGGAATACTTGGATATACACATATTAGAAAAGATTTTGGAGAGAAAACTGGAATATTATTTTCGTTTTTTACATATTTCTTACCAATGATGGCAGTGTATGCAAATGAAATTAGAATGTATTCATGGGCATTGCTAATAGTTACAATTTTAGCAATATATTCTTATAGAATTTATAAAGGTGAGAGCACAATCAAAAATTGGGCTATATTTGTAATATCTAGTTTAGCAAGTTTATATATACATTACTATGGACTAATGGCAGCAGGAATTATAAATTTATTTTTACTTATTTATTTTATAAAAAATAAAAAAACAAAAGAAATAAAATTAATAATTGGTTTTGGAATAATGCAAATAATTGCATATATACCATGGGTACTATCATTACTTGAACAGATGGAACATGTTTCAAAAGGATTTTGGATTGGATTTGAATTCCCACAAACCTTATTTGAGTTAATTGGTTGCCAAATGAATGGAACTTTAAATTCTGTCCCAATTTTAGCTATAGGTTTTGGAGTAAATTTGTTATTGTTTATTTATTTAGCAATTATTTTAAAAAGAAACAAAAACAAAGAAGAGTTTAAAATTGCTATAATATCAATAGTTATATATTTTACGGTAATAATAGCCGCACTTATAATTACTTTAATATTAAAGAGCTCAATTTTGTATTATAGATATTTATTTGTTATAACAGGTTTATATATTTTTGCAGTTAGCAATATACTTGCAAAATCTAATAATAAACTGATATTAAATATAATTTTAACTATTACAGTTATATTAGCAGTTTTTAATAATATAATTCAAATCAGGCAAAACTATGCGAAAGAAAATGGAGAGCAAATAAAATATTTAAAAGAAAAAATAGAAAAGGATGATGTACTGGTATACAGCAACATAGGAAATGGTTCGATTTTTGCAGCAAATTTCTTAAATAATAAGCAATATTTTTATAATAAAGAAGATTGGGGGGTAAAAGAAGCATACAAGGTATGGGCTCCACAGATGGAAACATGGACTACAACCGAATTTTTAAAATATTGTACAGGAAGAGTATGGATAATTGATTCTCAAGACAATGGATTCTTTAGCGAATTATTTGACAATAGCGAATATGAACGTGTTAGCACAGAAAGTTTTAATACCGCATATCATAACTATATTTATAATATAACTTTAGTAGAGAAAAAATGAAATATCAGATTAGAACAAAGCGACTTTAGTCGCCCCTTGTTTTCGCCAATTTGAGTTTCCGAATGGATAAGAGATTTTCTACTATATAAAAAACTGCAGTAAACAATTAGTTTACTGCAGTTTTTATTTAAAACTTATTAGCAACCACATCCATTGTTGTTACCACAGCAACAGCAAAGAATTATTATTAATATGATTATCCAGCAGCAATCTCCACCAAAACCGAAACCGCCACATCCGCATCCTCTGTTTTCTGGCATAGCTAAATTCCCTCCTTTCAACAATTAAATGTACATTTTTTCTGAATTAGGGTAACTAATTATTACAGCAGCATCTATTGCCACATCCGCAACAGAAAAGTAGTATGAAAAGAATAATGAACCATAAGATTTCACTATTACAACCACAACAATTTCCCATATAACAGACCTCCCTATGTGAACTCTTAAGTCTATGTTCTTTTGTATATGCTATATATTATTCAGAACATAAAAAAATGGTTACAGATAAAATTGGCATAGTATAATTTTCTGAAAAATATACAAAGGTTAGGCTAGATAAAGTTATAATTGGTATTTTTAAATTTTATATAAAGCAATAAAAGTATAGTATTTTAAAAATATATGTGATAAAATACTAACAATTGGAGAAGAAAATGATGAAAGAAAAAGAAATAGAAAGATTAAATAATTTAAAAAGTATTGAAAATAGTTTATATAACGAAGATGTTAAATATATATGCGGAATAGATGAGGCAGGAAGGGGACCACTTGCAGGACCAGTTGTTGTAGCAAGTGTTATTATGCCAAAAGATTCAATGATAGAAGGTGTAAATGATTCTAAAAAAGTCTCAGAAAAAAAGAGAGAAAGGCTGTATGAAGAAATAATTAATAATGCAATATCTTGGGGAGTAGGAATTATAGATGAAAAAAGAATTGATGAAATAAATATTTTGAATGCAACCAAAGAAGGCTTAACAACATCACTTTTAAAGCTATCTCAAAAACCAGATTTAATATTAGTTGATGCATTAAAAGATATTAATACCTTAGGAATAAAGTATCAGTCAATTATAAAAGGAGATGCAAAGTGCTATTCTATAGCTGCAGCATCAATAATTGCAAAAGTTACTAGAGATAGAATTATGAGAAAGTGGGATGAAGTATATCCACAATATGGGTTTGCAGGACATAAGGGGTATGGAACTGCAGCACATATGGCAGCAATAAGAGAAAATGGACCATGTGAATTGCATAGAAAATCTTTTATTAAAAATATAGTATAGAGGTGCCAATGGAACTAAGACTTATATATGGAAGAGCTGGAACAGGAAAAACTAGTTTTTGTTTTAAAGAGATAGCTCAGATATTAGAAAAAGAAGAAAAAATTTTTATTATTACTCCAGAACAATTTTCATTTTCAGCAGAACAACATTTAATGTCAGAAGTAAAAACAAAAGCAGTTATTAATGCCGAAGTTTTAACATTTAATAGGATGGCATTTAGAATTATTAGTGAAATTCAAGGAAACTATAAAAAGAGCTTAACTGAAAGTGGAAGATCAATATTGTTATATGAAGCTTTGGATAAGCAAAAAGAAAAACTAACTTTCTTAGGAAAAACGCCAAAGAACATGGATACAATTTCAAGAGCTATATCAGAGCTAAAAAAACATAGTATAACAGAAGAAAGTTTAGAAAAAACTCAGAAAAACCTAGAGGACAAGTACTTACAATCTAAACTAAATGATATTTTAATATTGTATAAAGAATTTAATAAATTGATTTCAGAAAATTATATTGACGAAAATGACTTGCTAACAATTTTATACAATAACATAGATAAAACTAGTATTTTTAATAATTCAATTATATACATAGATGAATTTTCTGGATTTACAAAACAAGAATTACTTATAATAGAAAAATTAATGCAAATTGCCAAAAAAGTAAACATTTCAATTTGCACAGATGATTTACTAGATAATTCAAATCCAGATATAGATGTTTTTTATCCCAATAAGATTGCTGTAAATAAAATTTTAGATATAGCTAAGAAAAATAATATTACAATACAGAAGAATATAGAATTAAAAAATACTTTTAGATTTAAAAATGATGAACTAAAGTTTTTGGAACAAAACATGTATAGCAAATCATTTAAAAACTATAATCAAGAAAATGAAAATATAAAAGTATTTTTAGCGATTAATCCTTATTCAGAAATTGAATATGTGGCTAAAAATATAATTACTTTAGTAAAAAACAGCAATTATCGTTACAAGGATATTTCAGTTATTACTAATGATTTAGATAATTATTCAAATTTAATAAGTGTAATTTTTGAACAATATGATATACCTGTTTTTATTGATGAAAGCAAGAATTTAAATCAAAATCCATTAATAAAATATGTTGTATCAATATTAGATATATTTGCTAAGGGATGGTCTCAAGAATCTGTAATTAATTATGCAAAAACAGGCTTTATTAAGCTATCAAAAGAAGAAATATTTAAATTTCAAAGTTACTGTAATTTGTGGAATATAAGAGGATACAAAAAATATTCAAATGACTTTGATATGGGAAACTTGAAAGAAGCGGAATACAATGAATTAAATAGAATAAGAAAACAAATAGTGTTTCCATTAATAAAACTAAAGAATAGTATTGATACAGATAAAACAATTGAGAAAATAACAAAAGAAATATACAATTTTCTAATAGAAAATAATATAGATCAAATATTAGAAGAAAAAGCAAATACGTTAGAAAATAATGGACAGGTTGAGCTTTCCAATACATATAGAACAAGCTGGAATGTATTAATAGATGTTTTGGATGAATTGGCAAGCACACTAAAAAATGAAAAAGCTAGTTTTGAAAAGTATTCAGATTTATTGAAAGTTGGATTAAATAGTACATCATTAGGAAAAATTCCTGCAACATTAGATGAAGTTATTGTTGGAAATATTGATAGATCTAGAAGTTCAAAAAAGAAAGTAGTATTTATTATAGGACTAAATGATGGAAAATTTCCTAGCATTAATAAAAATGAAGGATTTATTGATGATTCAGAAAGAGAACTACTAAAAACAAAAGGTCTTGAACTTGCAAAAACAGTGCAAGAACAAATATATGATGAAAATTTTAACATATATAAAGCATTTACAACAGCTGAAGAAAAGTTGTTTCTAACTTATTCATCATCAGACATAAATGGTAAAGGATTAAGAAAATCTAATTTGCTAAATAAAATAAATAGATTATTTCCTAATTTAAAAGAAGATAGTGATATAGTTGAGGAAAAAATATACATATCTAATAAAAAAGCAGTTTTTAATGAAATGTTGTTAAAACTAAGGGAGATTGTTGATGGAAAAGATATAGACAAAGTATGGCTTGAATTATTTAATATTTTTTTGAATGATGAAGAATATAAAGAAAAATTAGCAAATTCTATAGAAGGAATGTATTATAATAATATTGCACAAGACATTCAAATAGAAAATATCGAAAAAATATATGGAAATGAAATAAAAACAAGTATATCAAAACTTGAAACATATAGAAGATGTCCATTTTCTTTCTTTGTAAAATACATATTAAAGTTATCAGATAGAACAGATTATAAAATTGAAACATTAGATACAGGAAACTTTATGCACGAAGTAATAGATGAATTCTTTGAATACATAAACGACAATAATTTAGATATAAAACTAATTGAAGAAACAAAAATAAAAGAAATTTTAAATTTTATAGTTAATGAAAAACTATCAAATAATAAAAATTATATATTTACTAGTAGCCCTAAATATGTGGTTTTGACAAATAGGTTGAAAAAAGTTTTGTTTACATCAATAAAATATATAATTACTACAATAAAGAATAGTGATTTTAAAATTTTTGGCAATGAAGTGGAATTTGGAACTGGCAAACAATATGAACCCATTGAAATTAAATTAGATAATAAAAGAAAAATAGAAATTATAGGAAAAATAGATAGAGTTGACATAGCCGAAAATGAGGAAGAAAAGTTTATTAGAATAATAGACTATAAATCTTCAATTAAAAATATAGATTTAAATCAAGTTATGGCTGGAATTCAAATACAGTTGTTAACTTATTTAGATGCTATAACAGAAAATGAAAAAGTTGAACCAGCAGGAATACTATATTTTAATTTAATTGAGCCAGTAATAAAATCCAAAAATAAAAATATGACTTCAGAAGAATTAGAACAAGAAATCAAGAGCAACTTTAAGATGAATGGAATAGTGCTAGGTGATGTTAAAGTAGTGAAAATGATGGATAATACTTTAAAGAGTGGAAAATCAGAGTTACTTCCTGTATATATTGAAAAAGAAGGAAATATTAGCAAATCGAAATCTAATAGTTTAGATAAAAGCGAATTTAAAATTCTACAAAAACAAGTAAAAAATATTTTAAAACAAATTACAAAAGAAATATTAGATGGAAATATAAAACAAAAACCTGTGTATATTTCTAAGACAAAACAAAGTCCTTGTGAATATTGCAAATATAAATCAATATGTCAGTTTAATCCGAACATGTGTGGAAATAATTATAATTATGTTCCAAATTTAAAAAAAGACGAAATTATTGAAAAACTAAAAGAATAAAGGAGTTCTTATGAAAGATTTATCAAATGAAAATATTATCCATGTAAAAAACGATAATATTGAGTATATTCAATTTAGAAAATTGTTAAATTATAAAAACATAACACACTGTTTTACACTTAAACCACTTGATTTTGCCGGATTTGATAATTATCAAGAAAGAAAATCAATGGTTGATGATTCATATAAACGAATATGTAATGAACTTAAAATTAATTATAATGAATTATGCAGACCAAAACAGACACATACAGATTCTGTTGCAGCAATACATGAAGGAGATGAAGGAATATATAATCCAAAATTTAATGATATAGATGGAGTGGTTACAAATTTACCTAATAAGGCATTAATATTATGTTTTGCAGACTGCACACCACTAATATTTTATGATCCAGTAAAAAATGTTATTGCAAATACACATTCGGGATGGAAGGGAACATATAAAGAAATCTGCATACGAACAGTAGAAAAACTAACAAAAGAGTTTGAATGCAAACCAGAAGATATAATTTGCTGTATAGGTCCACATATAAGAAAGTGCCATTTTGAAGTTGAAAATGATGTTAAAGATATGTTCTATAATAAGTTTAGAAATTTAAAAAATATTGAAAAATATATTTATAAAAAAGAAAATAAATATCATATTGATACTTTAGGAATAAACACTGAAAATTTACTAAGTGCTGGATTAAAGGAAAGTAACATAATAGATAGTAAAATTTGTACAGTTTGCGATAGTGACATTTGTCATTCTTTTAGAGCAGAAAAAGAAAAATCTGGAAGGAGTATTGCATTAATTAAGTTAAATAGTTAATTAATATGGAGGAAATATATGATACCTAGTTCGATAAAAACAGGAGATACAATAGGAGTTGTTGCACCGTCCAATCCTGTTGTTGGAGAAAATATAGAAGAATTAAAAAAAGCAAAAGAGATACTAGAACAAGATGGATTTAAAGTGCTATTTTCTAAAAACATATTCTCAAATACATATGGATATACAGCTACAGCAAAAGAAAAAGCAGAAGATATAAATGAAATGTTTAAGAATGAAGCTGTGAAAATGATTTGGTGTGCTAAAGGTGGAAATAATTCAAATTCGGTTTTTGAATATTTAGATTACATTTTAATAAGGCAAAATCCAAAGATTATATGTGGATATAGTGATATAACATCACTTACTAATATAATACATGAAAAAACAGGACTGGTAACATTTAGTGGAACAAACTTCAAGACAATAGCAACAGATGAAACAGATTACAGTTATAAAGAAGCAATAAATAGATTTGTAAACGGAAGTCTTGAAATAGGCAAAGAAATGACAGGCTATAAAACAATAAAAGAAGGAATAGCAGAGGGAGAATTGGTTGGAGGAAATTTATTTTTAACAAGAGGATTAGTATGTGGAAAATATTCAATATCTTTTAAAGATAAGATACTATTCCTAGAAGAATTAGGAATAGAAACAGAACCAGCAGTAGTTAATAACTTTTTGTATTACATGAAACAAAATGGAGTTTTCAACCAAATAAAAGGATTGTGGCTTGGAAATTATGAGCACGAAAGCAAGGTATCTTTAGAGGAAATAGTACAGGAAGTTCTTGGAGATGAATATAGTTTTCCAATTATAAAATCAAATAATTTTGGACATTGCGAAACAAAGACGGTAATTCCAATAGGTATAAAAGCAAGAATTAATACAAATGAAGTAGAAAAAATAAAATTATTAGAAAAGTGTGTAAAATAAGGAGCAAAAAAATGTATAATAGCTGGGAAGAACTTGAAGATTCAATAAAAGAGTGCAAGAAATGTAAGTTGAGTTTAGGAAGAAAGAATATAGTATTTGGTTGTGGAAATAAATTGGCCGATATAATGTTCATAGGAGAAGGTCCAGGAGCAGACGAGGATGCTCAAGGAGAACCATTTGTTGGAAAAGCAGGGCAATTAATGAACAAGGCATTTGAAGGGCTTGATATTAATAGAGAAGATGTTTATATTGCAAATATAGTAAAATGCAGACCACCACAAAATAGAAATCCAGAAAAAGACGAAGCAGTGACATGTATGGACTATTTGAGAAATCAGGTGATGCTTATAAAGCCTAAAATAATAGTACTTTTGGGAAGTGTTGCACTTAAAAACATACTTGGTGAAGAATATGGAATAACATCAGCCAGAGGAAAATGGATAGAAAAAAAAGGAATATTTTATATGCCAACATTTCATCCAGCGGCTTTGCTAAGAGATGAAAACAAAAAAATTGATTTTTGGAGAGATTTAAAATTAGTAAAAGAAAAATATAGGGAGTTAAAATGAAATACAATAAAGAGATAATAAAAGAAAAAGCAGAATATTGTTTAAATTGTAAAACTAAACCTTGCACAAAGGGATGCCCTTTACAAAATAACATTCCAGATTTTATCAAATATATTAAAGAGGAAAAATATGAAGAAGCATTTTTGATTCTTAAAGAAACCACAGTATTTGAGCCAATATGTGGTAGAATATGTCCACATAAAAAACAATGTGAGGGAAGTTGCGTAAGAGGGATAAAAGGGAAAAGTGTAAGTATAGGAGAATTAGAAACATTTATAGGAGACTATATGTTAGAACAAAAAGAAGCACAGAAAGTAAATGTAAAAAACATTAATAAAAAAGTTGCTATAATTGGATCAGGACCAGCAGGACTAGCTTGTGCATATTTGCTATCGCAAAATGGTTTTCAAGTAACAATATATGAAAAACATTCTAAAGCTGGTGGATTATTAAGATACGGAATACCAGATTTTAGATTAGATAAAAAAATTTTAGACCAATGGTTAGAGAAATTTATTCTCAATAAAAATATCAATATATTGTTTAATAAAGAATTAGGAAAAGACATACAGATAAATGAAATAAAAGAAAATTATGATTGTATTGTACTGGCATTTGGCTCTAATAAGTCTAAAAAAATGAATATTCCTGGAGATAACTTAGATATTGTTTTAGGTGGAAATGAATTACTAGAATACAAAAACATGCCAAACTTTAGAGAAAAAAAGATTGCAGTAATAGGAGGAGGCAATGTAGCTATTGATTCTGCTAGAACAATAAAAAAATTGGGAGCAGATAGCGTAAAAATAATTTATAGAAGAACAGAAGAAGAAATGCCGGCAGAAGAAAAAGAAATACAAGAGGCAAAAAAAGAAAAAATTGATTTCCTATTTAAAACCAATATTTTAAAAATATTTAAAGATGGTAAAAATGGAAAAATTGAATGTATAAATACTAAATTAGTACATAAAGAAAACGAGAATAGAAAAAATCCTATTAATATAGAAAACAGCAATTATGTAATTGATATAGACTATGTAATAATGGCAATTGGATCTACAGCGGATAAATGTATAACAGATAAATTGAATGTAAAAAAAGATGAAAATGGCTATATAATAGTTGATGAAACTTTTAAAACATCAGATCCGCAAATTTATGCAATAGGAGATTTATCTGGCTACAGACAAACTGTGGCTTGGGCTGCAAGAAGCGGTTTTGAATCTGCAAAAACAATAATAGAAAAGGATTTAAAATGAAAATAAATGAAGCAATTGAATTTGGAATAATGGAATTATCTAGTGTTGAAACACCTAGAAACTACACAATAAGATTATTACAAAAGGTACTAAACAAAGATAAACAATATTTAATAATTAACGACAATGTAGATTTACTAGAAAAAGATGAAAGGAAATTTAAAGAATACATACAAAAAATAAAGCTTGGGACTCCATTACAATATGTAACAAATAGTCAGTCTTTTATGAATATTGATTTTTATGTTGATGAGAATGTATTAATTCCTCAACCAGATACTGAAAATCTTGTAGAAGAAGTAATAGAAATTTCTAAGAAGATAAAAGCAAATAGTATTTTGGACTTATGTACAGGAAGCGGTGCTATAGGAGTTTCTATTGCAAAATATATGGAGAATGCAAATGTTGTAATGTCGGACATAAGTGCAGAAGCACTAAATATTGCAAAGAAAAATGCAATATTAAATAAAGTCGACGATAAATGTAGCTTCATTAATTCTGATTTATTTGAAAATATTAATTCTAAATTTGATATAATTGTATCAAATCCACCATATATAGAAACAGAAGAAATAAAAAAGTTGAGTAAAGAAGTGCAAAGTGAGCCACGACTTGCACTTGATGGTGGAGAAGATGGATTAATGTTTTATAGACGCATAATATGTAATGCAAGTATGTACTTAAAAGATGGGGGATATCTTGCATTAGAAATTGGATATAATCAAAGTAAAGAAGTACAGAAAATACTTGAGAATTCCAAAGAATTTTTTAATATATATTTTAGAAAAGATATTCAAGGAATACAAAGAGTAGTTGTTGCTCAAAAATGTTAATGTTAGAGTACATTTTTTCTCTTCATAAAAAAATATAAAGTTCTAGGCAGCACGAACAATTAGTTTTTATTTATTAATATAAATTATAGAAAGATATTATCACCCAAACTATATATTTTTTCTCTTCATAAAAAAATATAATGTTCTAAGCAGCTCGAACAATTAATTTTTTTATTCATCGAAAATAATATATAGTTTGGGTGATTTATATTAGTATTTATAACTAGCCGTTTTGTATATTTTTAAAAAAGTTAAATCTCGACAGCCCATTGAGGCGTGGGAATACCCGCGTATGCCTTGGAGAGTTTAATCTTTTTAAAAAATATACAAAAGGTAGGCTAGACAAAACATAATTTACATTCATAAATTTTGAATAAAACTCTTGCAAATCAAATATTCTTATGTAATAATAAAAACAGTTAATTAAAATAAAAGACAACGCAAGAAAAATATATAGAAGGAAAAATTACAAATGACAAAGCTTGTAATGACTGGGGCTGTAACACACACACACACACACACACACACACACACACAATGTAATTTAATAGAAATAAGAAGAGCAGAAGACAAAGCTGCTTTACTTTGGATATATTAAAAGAGATGGATAAAAGTTCATCTCTTTTTGCGTTGCAAAAAAATAAAGGAGGAAGAAATATGGAAAAAAAATTAACAAAAAACGAGAAAGGTATAACATTAGTTGCATTGATAATAACAATAATAATACTTTTGATATTAGCAGTAGTAAGCATAAGAGCAATAACAGGAGATAATATTCTAGGAAAATCCGAAACAGCAAAAGAAAAATATGAAAGTGCAAAGAAAGATGAAGCAGATAAATTAGGAAATTATGCTAATTCTATAGAGACAAACGGAAATAATAAAAATAATGAATCAAATGCAAAATATTTTAGAGGTATAGCAGATGGGGAAATTATAGTTAAGATGGCTAATAATAAACTTGAATTTTACTATAGAGGGGAAGAGAGTGGACCATATTATAAGATCCCACAATCAAATTATGATGGATATTACGTAATTAGTTTGAACACAAAAGTAAAATCAAGTGGTAGTATACACAATTATGATAAAGTTTGGGCTAGAATAAGTAAAGATGAGAGTGAATATAGAGATGATGATATTATAATTGAAAATGTTCACTATTCAACAACAGATATTTTTTTGATTTCAGATACGGAAGCTTGCAATGATCCAAGTAACTGGTATTACGCAAATGAAGAAGAATCACTTATGGAAGAGGAATCAGAATATAGCATTTGTACATTATTAACAGATTTTGATACTTCTTTACTATCAGAAGAAGAAATTAGTTTTTAGACAATAAATTTTTTTGTATACACCCTCAGAATATTATATTTTGAGGGTATATTTTTTTGCTAAAAATATGAAAATGTTTTTTTACTAAAATACTTGAAATAATTGTAGAAAATTGTTATGATATAAAAGTAGAATATAATGTCAGGATGGCGAAATAAATGATCGAATTTAGAAATGTAAATAAAACATATAGTACAGGTACAGAAGCAGTGCAAAATGCGAATTTTAAAATTGAAAAAGGAGAATTTGCATTCTTAGTAGGATCTTCTGGTTCTGGTAAATCTACTCTTATAAAACTAATATTAAAAGAGGAAGAACCAACTTCTGGAAGTATTATAATAAATGGAAAAGATACAACTTTTATAAAAAAGTCTAGAGTGCCATTTCTAAGAAGAAGCATGGGAGTGGTTTTTCAAGACTTTAGATTATTACCAGATAAAACTGTCTATGAAAACGTAGCATTTGCAATGTATATAGTTAAAGCAACTCCTAGACATATAAGAAGACAAGTACCAATGGTATTATCACTTGTAGGACTTAGTGAAAAAGCAAAAATGTATCCAAATGAATTATCAGGAGGAGAGCAACAAAGAGTAGCTTTAGCAAGAGCACTTGTAAATAATCCTTCTATGCTAATTGCAGACGAACCCACAGGAAACCTAGATCCAGAAACAGCCTGGGATATAATGAATTTATTAAACGATATAAATATGAGGGGAACAACAGTTGTTGTTGCAACTCATGCTAAAGATATAGTAGACCAAATGAAAAAAAGGGTTATTAAAATAGATAAAGGCGTAATAGTTAGAGATAAAAAAGGTGGGTATAGTAGTGAAGTTTAATATTATAGGATATTTACTAAAAGAAGGATTTCAAAATGTTTTTAAAAACAAAAAGTCAACATTTTCTGCAATATTAGTTATGTGTATCTCAATGTTAATATTTGGATTTTTCTTTACAATTGGAGAAAATGTTAACCATATTATGAATAGTGTAGAAGATGCACAGGCACTTAGAGTTTTTATGAAGAAAGACACAACACAAGCACAAATACAAACAATGAAAAATGAAATACAAAACATAAATGGTGTAAATTCTGTTACTTTTGTTTCTAAAGATGAGGGATTAGAAAAGTTAAAAGAAAGTTATGGCGATAAAGATTACTTATTAGATGGATATGAAGTACCAGATTCATATGTTGTAACTTTTACAGATTTAAAACTTGCACCAGAAGTAAAGGAACAAATTTCAAAACTTAGTAACGTAGATGAGGTTACAAGTAAAGATCAAACAATGAATACTTTAGATCAGATAACAAAAGGAATAAGAATTATTACAATAGTAATTCTTATTGGATTAGTTATTGCATCTATATTTATTATAGTAAATACAATAAAATTAACTGTATATGCAAGAAGAAGAGAAATTTCAATTATGAAATATGTTGGAGCTACAAATTCATTTATAAGATGGCCATTTATTGTAGAAGGTATAACTATTGGAATAATTTCAGCTTGTATATCTGTGTTAGCAATTGGAATCACATATAATGTAATTGCTGGAAAACTAATGGGAACTACAGTAGTTCAAAATCTTGGAGTTAGCTTAGTTACTTTTGGAGACATGTTTAATTTAATAATAATAGTTTATCTAGTCTTAGGAATAGGTATAGGTACATTAGGAAGTATTTTATCAATGAGAAAATATTTAGAGGTATAACCTTAAAGGAGGAAGAATATGAAAACAAAAATCACAGCATTAATGTTGACTTTTATTTTACTATTCTCAATTACTAGTACTTCTTTGGCAGAAACAATATCTGGATTACAAGAAAAAAAGAATGAAGCGACTGAACAAAAAAAAGAAGTACAGGAAAATAAATCTGAGGCAATGAAAGAAATTGAGTCTTTAAGCTCTTCTATTTTAGATAATGAAGATAAATTGGACGACCTATCAAGTAAATTATCAGATTTAAACAAAGAAATAAAGAGTTTACAAACTCAAATAGATCAAAAAGAGAAGGAATATGAAGAAAAAAATAAATTAGTAGAAGAAAGATTGGTTGTTCAATATAAATATGGTGATACATCATATTTAGATGTTCTTTTAAACTCATATAATGTAGTTGATTTTATTTCAAATTATTATTTGGTAAAAGAAGTTATGGAATATGATAAAGAATTACTTGATTCTATAGAGCAAGAAAAAACAAAGATTGAAACAGACAAAAAATCACTTGAAGAAAAACAAAAGTCTTATAAAGAACAAAAAGCAGAACAAGAAAGAATAAATGTAGCTTTAAAGAATCAAAAAATTAAAAAAGAAAATTACATATCAAAGTTATCTAGTGAAGAAAAAGAACTTTCAAAGAAAATTGATGAATATAATGCAGCAATAAAACAGTTAGAAGAGGAAGCAAGAAGAGCTTCTCAAAATAGCAATGGAGACTATGTAGGTGGAGTTATGCTTTGGCCATGTCCATCATCTAAGAGAATAACATCTTATTTTGGCGGAAGAAAATCACCTGGAGGGGTAGGAAGCACAAACCATAAAGGAATAGACATAGGAGCTTCAGCAGGAGCAGCAATTGTTGCAGCACTAGATGGAACTGTTGTTGGAAGTGGAAAAAATAGAGCTAGAGGAAATTATTTAATGATAGATCATGGAGGCGGAGTTATTACATTGTACCAACATGGATTAGATAATTCTAAACGAGTAAAAATAGGGGATAAAGTAAAAAAAGGACAAACAATAATGGGAGTCGGAAGTACAGGATACTCAACAGGAAATCATCTACATTTCGAAGTAATTGTAAAAGGTTCAAATGTCGATCCATTAACTTATTTGAAATAGAAAAAAATGAGGAATTATTCCTCTTTTTTTTGACTTATAATTATATATCTATTATAATATAATTTAAATGTAATTAATAATTTGGAGGGTATATGAAAAATAAAAAGAATTTTTATAAGATTATAATGTTGATTATAGTGGTATCACTTGTAACATTTATAATTACTACAGCTTTTTTCTATAATAAAATTGATGGAACAGAAAAAGCATATAAAGTGTTTTCAGGAAAAAACTCAAGGCTAGAATTATATATTGAAAAAATAAGAAAAATTATAGACAAGGACTATTTAGGAGAAATTAATGAAGATGATTTAATCAATGGAGCTTTAAAAGGATATGTTGCAGGGCTGGGCGATGAATATTCGGAGTATTTTACTAAAGAAGAAATGGAGGAATTTGTTACAGACACTAAAGGAAATTATGTTGGAATAGGTATATATATGACAAAAGATACAGAAAACGATGGAATAGTTGTGATTGCTCCAATAGACAATTCACCTGCAGAGAAGGCGGGGGTGAAATCTGGAGATATAATAAGAAAAGTTGATGATATAGAATACACAGCAGATGATTTTGACAAGATTGCCAACAATATAAAAGGAAAAGAAGGAACAAAGGTAAAACTAGAAATAGAGAGAAACGGAGAACGTCTAACAATCGAAGTGGAAAGACAAAATGTAGACTTATATCCTATAAAAACTAAAGTAATAAATAATAATATTGGATATATGAATTTATCAACATTTGATGAAAAATGCTCTAAAGAATTTTTAAAACAATATAAACTTTTAGAGGAAAAGAAAATAGAATCGTTAATTATAGATCTAAGAAATAATGGTGGTGGAATTGTTGATGGAGCATTAGAAATAGCAGATTATATATTAGAAAAAGAACAAACTATATTAATTACAAAAAACAAAAATGGAGATGAGGAAATAGAAAAATCTAAAAATGATCCAGAAATAAAAGTGCCAATAGTGATTCTAACCAATAAAAATACTGCAAGTGCATCTGAGATACTGGCAGCTGCATTGAAAGAAAACAATAAAGCAACTATTGTTGGAGAGACTACCTATGGAAAAGGGGTAATACAAGAATTAATTACATTAAGTACTGGGGCTGGATTAAAGATAACAACAGAAGAGTATTACACTCCAAATAGAAACAAGATAAATAAAGTGGGAATACAACCGGACTATGAAGATAAACTTCCGGAAGAAGTAAAGAATTTATATAGCATAGAAGAGCAGGAAGACACACAGCTAAAAAAAGCAGTAGAATTATTAAAGTAAACATAAAATTTATTGATAAATACTTAAAAAAGTGGTATAATTATTCTGAGGTGAGAGTAAATGACTCAGAAGCAGAAAGATGAAAGACTAAAAATTTTGAATCAGCAATGCATGAAATGTAAAGAAAGAGCTGAAAGAAATTTTGAAGTCGTCGATCCTCTTGATTGTGCTAACTTTTGCAAGGTAGGACAGGAAATTCATAAGCTTGATCCCCCAGAATGGGATGCTCAAGACTGGAATTCTTCTGCATTGGAAGAGTATTATCACAATTAAAGAGAAGCATGTGCACAGTTTTTTCTGAGCACATGCATTTTTTATATAGTAGGAAATTTGTCATTTCCTACTATATAAAAAATGCTATAATCGCTATTGCCTTTGAGTTTTCCTCATTCCATTCGGAAACTCAAATCGGCGAGAACAAAGGGCGACTAAAGTCGCTTTGTTCTTGACACATACAAACTTTTGTTTTATAATATAAACATTATTTAGGGGGATTTTATAAATAATGAATGATAAAATAATAATAAAGGGAGCAAAAGAACACAATCTAAAGAATATAAACTTAGAAATACCAAGAGATAAATTGGTAGTAATAACAGGATTATCTGGATCTGGAAAGTCATCTTTAGCATTTGATACTTTATACGCAGAAGGTCAAAGGAGATATGTAGAAAGTTTATCTGCATATGCTAGACAGTTTCTTGGTTTGATGGAAAAACCAGATGTTGAATTAATAGAAGGGTTGTCACCAGCCATTTCAATAGATCAAAAAACAACTTCCAAAAATCCTAGATCTACAGTTGGGACAGTTACAGAAATTTATGATTATATTAGACTATTATATGCAAGAATTGGTGTACCCTTTTGCCCAAACTGTGGAAAGAAAATAGAGAAGCAAACTATAGACCAAATAGTGGATGAAATAATGAAGCTACAAGAAGGAACTAAAATACAAGTTCTATCACCAATAGTTAGAGGAAGAAAAGGTGAATTTATAAAAATGTTACAAGACTTCCAAAAAGAAGGATTTGTACGTGCAAGAATAGATGGAGAAGTAGTTGAACTATCTGATGATCTACAAATTGATAGAAAGAAAAAACATAATGTTGAATTAATAGTAGACAGATTAGTTATAAAAGAAGATATAAAAAGTAGATTAACTGAATCAGTTGAAATAGCATTAAAACACGCAAATAACATTGTAATGATTAATGTATCAAACAGAAATGCAGCTGAGAATGGTTCTACAAACAAGAAAGATGAAGATATTTTATACAGTACTAATTATGCATGTCCAGAATGTGGTATAAGCTTTGAAGAATTATCGCCAAGAATGTTTTCGTTTAATAATCCATTTGGAGCATGT
This sequence comes from uncultured Clostridia bacterium, assembly GCA_934130435.1. GTDB lineage: Bacteria > Bacillota > Clostridia > TANB77 > CAG-508 > HGM13634. The sequence goes on along the minus strand of CAKOYB010000005.1, from coordinate 24,240 downwards.
CCATCATGTGCAGGAATAGGTTATTTAATGAAAATGGATGAAGATTTAATAATACCAGATAAAGACAAAACTCTTTATGATGGGGTGAAAGCTTTTGGTGCAAGTACGATGAAAAAATCGGAAACAATGGCTAAAATGTACTTTGAAAGTATTGCAAAGCATTATGATGTAAATATTAATGTACCAATTAAAAAACTACCAAGATGGTTCTTAGAAAAAATTTTATATGGCACAGGTGACGAAGAAATTAGCTTTGAATATACTTCACCTTCTGGAACGAGAAAATTCACTTCGCCATTTGAGGGTGTTATACCAACATTGGAAAGACGTCATTCAGAAACAAAATCACAGGGAATGAGAGATTTTTATGAGTTCTATATGAGTGAAAGCGATTGTCCAGAGTGCAAAGGAGCAAGATTAAGAAAAGAAAGTTTGGCAGTTAAAGTTGGAAGCAAAAATATTAAAGAATTAACAGATATGCCAATAAATGAGATTAAAGATTATATTAATAATTTAAAACTAACTAAAAAGGAAGAATTAATTTCTAATCAGATTTTAAAAGAACTTAACAAAAGACTACAATTCTTAATGGATGTAGGATTAGAATACTTGACATTATCTAGATCAGCAGGTACTTTGTCTGGAGGAGAAGTACAACGTATAAGACTTGCAACACAAATAGGCTCAGCACTGACGGGAGTGTTATATATATTAGATGAACCAAGTATTGGATTACATCAAAGAGATAATGATAAACTTATTGCTACACTTAAAAAACTAAGAGATATAGGAAATACAGTTATAGTTGTTGAGCATGATGAAGATACAATGTTAGCTGCAGATCAAATAATAGATATAGGACCAGGACCTGGAGTACATGGAGGAAGGGTTATGGCACAAGGTACAGCAAAAGAAATAATGAATATCCCAGAATCTATTACAGGGCAGTATTTATCAAGAAAAAAACAAATTAAAGTTCCAGAAAAAAGAAGAAAACCAAAAAAAGAATTTATTGAAGTTGTGGGAGCACGAGAACATAATTTAAAAAATATAAATGTAAGATTCCCACTAGGAGTGTTTACATGTGTTACAGGTGTTTCTGGTTCTGGAAAAAGTACATTGGTTAATGATGTACTTTATAAAACAATTGCAAGAGATCTTAATGGGGCAAAGGAAAAGCCAGGAAAAAGCAAGGAGATAAAAGGCTTATCTAATATAGATAAGATTATAAATATAGATCAGTCTCCTATAGGTAGAACACCAAGATCAAATCCGGCAACATATACAGGAGTTTTTGACTTTATTAGAGAACTATTTGCTGGAACTAACGAAGCAAAGTTAAGAGGATACGAAAAAGGAAGATTTAGTTTTAATGTTCAAGGTGGAAGATGCGAGGCTTGTCAAGGTGATGGAATTATAAAAATTGGAATGCACTTTTTACCTGATGTTTATGTTCCATGTGAAGTTTGTCATGGAAAAAGGTATAATAGTGAAACTTTACAAGTAAAGTATAAAGGAAAAACAATTTCAGATGTTTTAGAAATGACAGTGGAAGAAGCCTTAGAATTTTTTAAGAATTTACCTAGAATAAAACAAAAGATCCAGACTTTATATGATGTAGGGTTAGGGTACATTAAACTAGGACAGTCTTCAACAACATTATCTGGAGGAGAAGCTCAAAGAGTTAAACTTGCTACAGAATTATCTAAAAAACCAACAGGAAAAACTTTATATATATTAGATGAACCAACTACAGGACTTCATATAGCAGATGTTCATAAATTAGTTAATATTTTACAAAGATTAGTTGATACAGGAAACACAATTATAGTTATAGAACATAATTTGGACTTAATAAAAACGGCAGATTATATAATTGATCTTGGACCAGAAGGCGGAGATGCAGGAGGAACAGTTGTACAAGTTGGTACACCAGAACAGATTATAAAAAACGAAAGGTCATATACAGGAAAATTTTTAAAGAAGTTTCTGGAAGAACAAAATACGTAAAAAAGAACAAAAGCGGACATTAATAACTTTTGTACTTATTAAAATATTTTAAAGTCCGCGTCTTTGTTCGTGTGCGAAATTTGCAAAGCAAATTTCTGTGCAATATAGTTCTATTATAGGAAGTTCGGAGAACTTTCCTATAATAGAACTAAGTGTTAACAAAGTAAAAACTTTAGTTAACACTTTTTCTTTTTGGCTTAAACTATATACTAAAAATTAGAGTTTTATTATTTATTATTTTGATTATTAGTATTAGTATTTTTATTTCCATTTTTATTCTTATTACTTTTTTCCATTTTAAGCACCTCCATATAAATAAATACTAAATATATTATTTTCTAAATAATAAAAAATATTCAAGAAATTAATATTGATTTTATAAAAAAAATGGATATAATATTATTAGATAAAAAAAGAAAAAAGGTGACAAAAATTGCAGATAGAACTTGAAAGTGCAAATGGAAATAACAGAAAAAAGATCATAATAATAATTGTGCTAACAGTCCTAACTATAATTGTGCTTAGTTTATTAGGAATATATGCAGCAAATATGTATAATATAAAATATATATCAAAACAAAAAAGAAAAAATGGAATTATAAATTCAACTAATCAACTAAAACAAAACTTTAATACAAATCAGATTATAAACACAGAAATTAAGGAACAAAAAGAAGAAATAAAACTGCCTCAGTATACAGAAGAAGCAAAAAACAAAATGAAAAACATATATAACACCGAGAAGAAAATTGCTTATTTAACTTTTGATGATGGACCATCAAAGGCAGTTACACCATTAATTTTAGATTTATTAAAAAAGGAAAATATAAAAGCCACTTTTTTTGTATTAGGAAGTAATGTAAATGCAAATAAAGACATACTAATTAGAGAATATAATGAAGGACATTATATAGCAAATCACGGATATTCACATCAATATTCAAAAATATATAAATCTGAACAAGAAGTTCTAAATGAGTATAATAAAACAGAAAAAAGCATACAGAGTGCTTTAGGCATAGATGAATATTCTAGTCATTTATTTAGATTTCCTGGTGGATCTACTGGAGGAAAATATAGTAAATTAAAAAGCAAAGCAAAGCAGACTTTACATGAAAATAATATATCTTTTATAGATTGGAATTGCTTAACCAAAGATGCAGAAGGAATACAAACTAAAGAATCTATAATAGAAAATCTAAAAAAGACATCAGATGGAAAAAGTTCATTAGTTATATTAATGCATGATGCAGAAACCAAAATTTTAACATATGAAACTCTGCAAGATGTAATAAACTATTTAAGAGAACAAGGATATGAATTTGACAATTTTTATAGTATTATGAAATAATACACAATAAGAAAATTTATAAAAAATAATTTAAGGAGGAATTTTTATGTCATTAGTTACAACTAAAGAAATGTTTGAAAAATCTATGAAGGAAGGATTTGCAATTGGAGCTTTTAATGTAAATAATATGGAAATTATACAAGCGATTGTAGATGCAGCATCAGAAGAAAACTCACCTGTAATATTACAAGCTTCATCAAGTGCAATTAAATATGCAAGACCAGTTTATTTAAAGAAGATGGTAGAAGCTGCAGTTGAAGAAACAAATATTCCAATAGTATTACATTTAGACCATGGTCCAGATTTTGAAACATGTAAAGAATGCATAGATGCAGGATTTACATCTGTTATGATAGATGGATCAAAATATGATTTTGAAGAAAATGTAGCATTAACTAAGAAAGTAGTAGATTATGCACATGAAAGAGGCGTTGTAGTAGAAGCAGAACTTGGAAAGTTAGCAGGAATAGAAGATGATGTTAATGTGGCAGCTAGTGATGCAATGTATACAGATCCAGAACAGGCTAGAGAATTTGTAGAAAGAACAGGATGTGATTCATTAGCTATAGCAATTGGTACTAGCCACGGAGCTTACAAATTTAAAGGAGAAGCAAAGCTTAGATTTGATATATTAGCAAAAGTTAAGGAATTAATTCCAAATACTCCAATAGTATTACATGGAGCATCAACAGTAATACCAGAATTAGTTGAGATGTGCAACAAGTATGGAGCTAATATTCCTGGAGCAAAAGGAGTTCCAGATGAAATATTACATGAGGCAAGTATTTCTGGAGTTTCAAAAATTAATGTAGATACAGATTTAAGACTTGCAATGACTGGAGCAATAAGAAAAGAATTTTCAGAAAATCCAGCAGTTTTTGACCCTAGAAAATACTTGGGACCTGCTAGAGATTTAATAAAACAAACTGTACAACACAAAATAAGAGACGTATTTGGATCAAGTAATAAAGCATAGTAATTTATAGAAGGGTAATGTAGTAAAACATAAATGAAGATTTTAGCAATAGAAACATCTAGTAAAATATGTGGAGTTGCCATTTCTGAAAATGACAAAATAATTGATGAAATTTTAATTGAAGATGAGAATACGCATTCAGTAAAGGTAATGCCAACAATAGATGAAATATTAAAAAAGAACAAATTAGAATTAGATGATATAGACTTATTTACATGTGATATAGGTCCTGGGTCGTTTACAGGAATACGAATAGGAATTGCAACTGTAAAGGGGTTTGCAGATTTTAGCAATAAATATGTATATGGAGTTAGTTCATTAGAAAATTTAGCATATAATGTTAAGGAATCTGGAATTATATGTTCATTGATAGATGCTAAAAATAATAATGTGTATTTTGGACTTTTTGAAAAGAAAGAAGAGCAAATTAAAGCTATAGAAAACTTTAAATTTGATTCTATTGACAATGTAATTACAAAGCTTAAAGAAATAAATGATAAGATAATATTTGTCGGAGATGGAGCAAGTAACTATAAAGAAAAAATAATTTATGAATTAAATCAAAATAGCATATTTAAAGATGACAGCGAAAATAAATTAAATGCACATAACCTTGCAATAATTGCATATAAAAATTTCAATGAAGGAAAAAACGAAATTAGACCACTATACTTAAGAAAGTCAAATGCAGAAAGGTTACTGGAAGAAAAAGATGGAAATATTAATTAAAGATATGCAATTAGAAGATTTAGAAAGAATCAAAGAAAGTTTAAAAGAAGAATTTGACGATTTTTGGACATATAATGTTTTTAAAAGTGAACTTGAAAATCCATTGTCTAAATATATTGTTGCAACTAATGAAAAAAATGAAATCATTGGATATGCAGGAATCTGGCAACCAGACGATGAAGCGCACATAACAAATATTGTTACTAAGAAAATATATAGAAATAAAAAAATTGGAACTAGAATGCTAGAAGAACTACTAAAAATAGCAAAGAGCAGGAATATAAAAGATATAACATTAGAAGTTAATGTAAATAATAAAATAGCAATTAGTTTATACCAAAAGTACAATTTTAAAGAAATTGGACTAAGGAAAAAATATTATCATAATATAGATGATGCACTTATTATGACATTGTATCTATAAAAGATAATTTAAAAGTGGAGGAAAACAAATGAAAAATGAATTATCATATAAAAACCTAAAAAAGTATTGTAACCCGGAGAAGTTACCGTTTGAAACAACTGCAGAATTAGAGCCAATATCAACTGGAATAGGCCAAGATAGAGGAATAAAAGCATTAGAGTTTGGTCTTAATGTTGATATAAAAGGCTATAATCTTTACTTAGAGGGTCCAAGTGGTGTTGGAAAGACAATGTATGTAAAAAAGTTTTTAAATACAATATCAAAGAAAAAGAAGATACCTTCTGATTGGTGTTATGTGTATAATTTTGATAACCCAAATGAACCAGTTGCTATTCCTCTTACAGCAGGACAAGGAAAAGAATTTAAAAATGTAATGGATCAATTTATAAAAGACATAAAAAATGACATTAGTAGTACATTTAATAATGAGGATTTTGAGAAAGAAAAAACTCTTATTAAGCAAGAATTTGAACAGAAGAGATCTAATCTACTAGAAAAACTAAATAGTGAATCAGCTAAATATGGATTTCAGGTAAAGGCTGCACAAAATGGAATTTATATGACACCAATTGTTAATGGAAAGACTATTGGAGAAGAAGAGTTCGAAAAATTAGATGAAAGCATTAAGAAAGAATATGAAGATAAGTCTAATATTGTTCAGGAACAGATAATATCTGCAATTAGTCAAATTAGAGCGATAGAAAAAGAATCTGAAAGCAAAATTCAAGAATGGCAGTCTAATATAGCATTACTTACTGTAAATGCCAGAATAAATTTGGTTAAGGCAAACTTTAAAAGAAATAAAAAGATTAATAAATTTTTAGATGATATTAAACAAGATATACTAAAAAATATCTCAGCATATGTTGATGAAAATAAGGGGCAAACTACTCAAGCAAGTGGACCACAACCTCAGATGGTTAACAAACCATGGTTAAATTATAGAGTAAATCTTTTTGTAGATAATAGTAGCCTAGAAGGTGCTCCTGTTATTATGGATTCAAATTATTCATATCATAATATTTTTGGAAAACTTGAATATGAGAATTATTATGGCTCTTTAAAAACAGATTATACTATGCTTAAATCTGGACTTTTACAACAAGCAAATGGTGGATATATTGTTTTTCAAGCTAAAGACTTAATTGCAAATCCTATGTGCTATGAAGCTTTGAAAAAAGCTTTAAGAGTAAAAGAAACAACAATTGAAAATACAGCAGATCAAAGATCTTCAATGGTAATGGTATCGTTAAAGCCAGAACCAATTCCATTATCTGTTAAAGTTATTTTAATTGGAAATGCTTCAATTTATCATTCATTACTTGCAATGGATTCAGACTTTAGGAAACTATTTAAAGCAAAGGTTGAATTTGAGGACGACGCTCCAAGAACCGAAGAAAATGTTGTTAAACTTTCTAGGTTTATACATGGATTTTGTGAACAAGAGGGATTAGCACATCTTGATAAATATGCAACAGCAAAGGTAATTGAATATGCTTCAAGACTTGCTGAGAATCAAAATAAATTATCTACAAGATTTAATGATTTATCTCAAATAATAGGAGAAGCATGTACTTGGGCTAAAATGTCTAAATCTAAAGTAGTAAAGGCTGAACATGTTGAAAAAGCATTAAAAGAAAGAATCGAAAGAGTAAAAAAATACGACGCAAGATATAATGAAATGATTCAGGAGAATACATTGCTAATAGATACTAAAGGAGAAAAGGTTGGCGAGATTAATGGATTAACAGTACTAACAATAGGAGATTATACGTTTGGAAAACCTGCTAAAATTACAGCTAATACTTATATAGGAAAAACAGGAATAATAAATGTTGAAAGAGAAGTTGAACTTTCTGGTTCTACTCATTCAAAGGGAGTTCTAATTTTAAATGGTTATATTGGAGAAATGTTTGCACAAGATATACCATTATCTTTAACTGCAAGTATATGCTTTGAACAGTTATATAATGGTGTTGATGGTGATAGTGCGTCTAGTACAGAGTTATATGCACTATTGTCAAGTTTATCTGGTTTACCTATTAATCAGGCTATAGCAGTAACTGGATCTGTAAATCAAAAAGGAGAGATTCAACCTATTGGTGGAGTAAATGCTAAAATAGAGGGATTTTATCAGGTTTGTAAAATGAGAGGACTTGATGGCACACACGGAGTTATGATACCAATACAAAATATAATGAATTTAAACCTATCTGACGAAGTGGTTGAGGCAGTTAAAAATAAAAAATTCCATATATATGCTGTTTCAACAATAGAAGAGGGAATTGAAATTCTAACAGGGGTACCTGCTGGAAAAAGAAATCAAAATGGAAGTTTTCCGGCTGGAACAGTTAATTATCTAGTATATGAAAAACTTAAGAAATATGCAAAGATTAGTGAAAAGAATTAATATTAATATAGGAGATTTTTATGTCTAAAGTTACAGATATTAATGAATTAAAAAATATTTCTAAAAATATAAGAAGAAGTATTTTAGAAGAAGTATATCATGCACAATCAGGACATCCAGGTGGGGCACTTTCAATTGCAGATATTCTCACTGTTTTATATTTTAATGAAATGAAAGTGTTTCCACAAGACAGTAAAAACTTAAATAGAGATAGATTTGTATTATCAAAAGGTCATGCTTCTGCAGCACTTTACGCTGCACTAAGCGAAAAAGGTTTTTTCTCAAAAGATGAGTTAGAAAAATTTAGAAAGATTGATAGTTTCTTACAAGGTCATCCAGATATGAAAAAAATACCTGGAGTAGACATGACAACAGGTTCATTAGGCCAAGGACTTTCAGCTGCAAATGGAATGGCTATTGTTGCTAAAAGAGAAAATATGGATATAAGAGTTTATTGTATAGTTGGAGACGGAGAAATAGAGGAAGGGCAAATTTGGGAAGCCGCAATGTCTTCAGCACATTATAAACTTGATAATTTGTGCTTAATAGTAGATAATAATAATCTTCAAATAGATGGAGAAATAGCCAATGTAATGAATTCATATCCTATAGACGAAAAGTTTAAAAGTTTTGGTTTTAACACAATAAACATAGATGGACATAATTATGAACAAATTATTAATGCATTTGATATGGCAAGAAAATGTAAAGGAATGCCTACAGCTATAATTGCTAAGACGATAAAAGGAAAAGGCGTAAAATTTATGGAAAATCAAGCTTCTTGGCATGGAAAAGCACCAAATAAAGAAGAATATGAAGAAGCTATAAATGAACTTAAATAGAGGAGGTATTATGAACTTAGAAAAGAAGATAGCAACTAGACAAAGTTATGGAGAAGCTTTGGCTAATTTAGGTGATATTAATAAAAATATAGTTGTATTAGATGCAGATTTGTCTGGAGCAACTAAAACAAGTATATTTGCCCAAAAGTTTCCTGAAAGATTTTTTGACATGGGAATAGCTGAACAAGACATGGTTGGAACAGCAGCAGGAATGTCTACAATGGGAAAGATACCTTATTTAAGTACATTTGCTGTGTTTGCAGCTGGAAGAGCATATGATCAGATAAGAAATAGTGTTTGCTATCCAAATTTAAATGTAAAGATTTGTGCAACGCATTGTGGAGTAACAGTAGGAGAAGATGGAGCTACACATCAAATGCTTGAGGATATTAGCATGATGAGAACTTTGCCTAATATGACTGTAATTTCAACATCTGATGATACTCAAACAAAGTGGGCTGTGGAAGAAATATCTAAAATAGATGGGCCTGTTTATTTAAGGCTTGGACGACTTGCTTCGCCAATAATATATGATGAAGATACAGAATTTAATATAGGAAAAGCATGTCAGTTTGGAAATGGAACTGATGCAACAGTAATTGCAACAGGAATAACAGTTGCAGAAGCTTTAAAAGCAAAAGAAAAGTTGATAGAAGAGGGTATTGACATAAGAGTTATTGATATGCATACAATTAAACCTATCGATAGTGAAATAATAATAAAAGCAGCTAAGGAAACTAAAAAAATAATAACAATTGAAGATCATAGCATAATTGGAGGATTAGGTACGGCTGTATGCGAAGTACTTTCAGAGAACTATCCAACGAAAGTATTAAGAATGGGAATTAATGATACTTTTGGAAGGTCTGGAAAAGCAGAAGAGTTAATGAAATATTATAAAATAACAGCTGAAGATATAATAGAAAATATCAAACTTTAGGTTTGGTATTTTTTTATATAGTAGGAAATTACTAATTTCCTACTATATAAAAAATGCTATAATCGCTATTGCCTTTGAGATTTCCTCATTGCATTAGGAAACTCAAATCGGCAAGAACAAAGGGCGACTGAAGTCGCTTTGTTCCACATACAACAAGATTAAGTTTTCTCATTACATTGGGAAGATCAAATCTGAGTGAACAAATTTGCTTGTTCTATTTGCAATATATAAACGTTTAGAACATTGACAAATATAAAAAAAATATATAAAATTATAGATATTAATAAAGTGAAAGGAAGATAAAATAATGAATAAATTAAGAGGATTTGAAGTAGCAAAAGGATTTGAAGACCAAAATATAAATTTGCCTATAAGAAAAACTAAGAATTCAGCAGGATACGATATAGAAGCTGCAGAGGATTGTATTGTACCATCATTTAAAAAGGGAATGAATCCAACATTAGTAAAAACAGGGATTAAAGCATATATGCAAGAAGATGAAGTGCTAATATTAGCTAATAGAAGTTCTAACCCAAAGAAAAAGGGGTTAATATTATCTAATAGTATAGGAGTAGTTGATGCTGATTATTATGGAAATCAAGATAATGATGGACATATAATGTTTGCATTTTATAATATTAAAGAAGAAGACATAACAATAAAAAAAGGAGAATGCATAGGACAAGGTATTTTTCAAAAATTCTTAAAGGTTGATAATGACAATGTACAAGGAGAAAGAACAGGAGGATTTGGCTCAACAAATAAATAGTTATGGACAAACAAAATATATTAAAAAAGTACAATAATCCAGAAGATAAATTGTTAATATCAAAATTACTTGATCAAGAGGAATTATCAAGAAAGAATAATAAAATTACATCAACTGATTTTTTAAACTTAAATGAAGAATACATACTAAAAAATATACTAAAAGCAAATAATATAGATAATTATATTATTAGTGGCGGAGCTAATGATGCAGAAAGAAAAACGATACTATTTTATCCAGAAAAACTAACTCAAGTTGCAAATGAAAACCCAATTTCATTGCTTGACATATCAGTTATTAGAATATGTATTCCAAAAGAGCTTGAAGGAATGTATACTCATAAAGATTATTTGGGAGCACTAATAAAAATTGGAATAGCAAGAGAAAAAATTGGTGATATTATAGTAAGTAATGATGGCGCAGACATACTTATAAAAAATGAAATAACTAATTTTGCACTATCAAATTTAAAAAGTTTAACAAGATTCAGTAAAGCAGAAATATTCAAAATTGACTTAAAAGATATTAGAACTATAACCAAAAATTTGCTTAAGATAAAGATTATAGTGCCATCTATGAGACTAGATGCAGTTGTTTCTGAATTGGCAAGAACTTCTAGAAATAAAGCAAATGAACTACTGAATTTAGGAAAGGTTTTTGTAAATTTTGAAAATATAACAAAAGGGACAAAACAAGTTAAAGAAAAAGATATAATAACAATAAGAAACAGAGGCAGATTTGTTCTTGAAAAAATTGAAGGGCAAACTAAAAGTGGAAGAAATATACTATTAGTTAATAAGTACATATAAAAAGAGGAGTTACAATGAACGTAGGATTTATATCATTAGGATGCAATAAAAATTTAGTAGATACCCAAATTGCAATAGGAATATTTAAGAATAAAAAATTTAATATAGTTAACGAAGCAGCTGATGCAGATATTATTGTAATTAATACTTGCGGATTTATTGAATCTGCAAAGGAAGAAGCAATTAATACAATATTAGAAATGGCAGAATATAAAAAGAAAAGGTGCAAGTATTTAATAGTAATGGGATGTCTTGTAGAAAGATATAAAGAGGACTTACAAAAAAGTATTCCAGAAGTAGACTTGTTTATAAAATTTTCAGAATATAATGATTTTGAAAACAAAATAAATCAGTTAATAGATAGCAATAAAACTACAATAGAGAATGATTATAACAGGTTGGAAAATTATTTAAATAAGACAATTACTACAGGAAATAAAACTGCATATCTAAAAATCGCAGAAGGCTGTAGTAATAGATGTACATATTGCGCTATACCATATATTAGAGGACCATTTAAAAGCAGAAAAATAGAAGACATTCTTGAAGAAGCAAACAGCTTAGCAAAGAAAGGATACGAAGAGTTAATTATAATAGCACAAGATACAACAAAGTATGGCATTGACATATATGGAAAAACAATGCTAAGTGAGGTATTAGAACAAGTATCAAAAATAGATGGAGTAAAATGGATAAGATTTCTTTATTCATATCCTGAAACAATAACAGATGAACTAATAAGAATAGTAAAAGAGAATAAAAAAATATGTAAATATTTTGATATTCCAATTCAACACATATCTGATTCTGTTTTAAAGAGAATGAATAGAAAGAGTGATTCAAAATCAATAAAGCAGTTAATCGAAAAAATAAGAAAAGAAATTCCAGATGTAGTGCTTAGAACTTCTTTGATAGTTGGATTTCCTGGAGAGACGAAAGAAGATTTTGAACAATTATATGAATTCGTAAAACAAACTAGGTTTGATAAATTAGGAGTATTTATGTATTCAAAAGAAGATAATACACCAGCTGAAAAACTTCCAAATCAAATAAATGGAAATACCAAAAGGGCAAGATACAATAAGATAATGAAATTGCAAAATGAAATATCTAGAGAAAATCTTAAAAAATATCTAAATAAAGAATTAGAAGTTTTAATAGAAAATAAAACATTTGATGGTAAGTATTATATAGGAAGAACTGAAATGGATGCACCTGAAATAGATGGGATTGTATATATAGAGAACAATAAAGAAAACAATTTGGTAGATAAATTTGTTTTATGCAAGATTACGCAGATTAAAGAATATGACTTGATTGCTAAGTTAATTTAAAAATAGTTTAGGAGTAGAGTATTATGAAAAATGAACTTTCAAAGCAAGAAGTTTTTGAAGAACTAAATGCAATGAAAAATAAGCTTGAGTTAGATTTAATAGAACAAGGAAAAGATAGGACAACAAAGATTCAAGATATAAAAAGACTTGGAACAGTACAATTACCAGGAGAAGAAAAAGAATGTACATTATATTTGGTAGAAGAACTAGATATAAACACGGACAATATAATCTTAAAATATTATGCTGATAATACACTTATAGGAATAGAAAAAGATGGACAAGCTGCGATAAATGGGTTATTAAAAGTTAATATAGATGAGGCAAAAGCAATTGCTCAAAGGATTGAAGAATTAAAGCAAAACAGTGAAGTAATGAATGAAAAAGAAAAAGAAGAAAATGGAATTTTCAGTTTAAATGAATTGCTAAATGAGAAAGAAGAAGAATACTCTGAAATATTGGGAATAAACAAGGATGATATAAAAGCCATATCAGAGATAGAAGGCGAAGATAAGGAAAAAAAGCAGGATACAAAAGAAGGGGAAGAACTTGATACCACAAAGGTGGAAAGCTTAAATAATTTGCAAGAGATTAAAGCAAATACTAAAGTTAATAATTATGAAAATATGGAAAATGTTTTAGGCATGAAAGGAGTAAAGAAGTTTGTTATTGTTTACTCAGAAGCTGCAGCAAAAATATCTGAAGGAGGTAATAGAAATAATTCTAGATATTCTATGATAGCTATAATGAATGATGGCACTTCTATAAGTATGGATGACAAATTAGAGCCTAATATGTCTGCGGGAACGAATGCAGGTAAAGGTAGAATTCAAACTGACGCAGATGGAATTACAAGAGAAGAAAATGGAAATGCATCAATGTATAAAGTAAGAGGAACTGATAAGAATTTTTCTTTTGAAATGGGAGAATATGGAGAAATACAGGCATATTATGGAGAGATGACTAGAGGAATAAATGGAAATGAAGGAAATGTATTTAATGGAACACAAATAGAGACTTCAAATGTAAAAAGAACTTCAAGAGAAGTACGTGCACAAGAAGATCCTAATAGGGGAGAGTATAATGCAGATAATAAAACACAAGAAGCGACTGAGCATATAGAGCATGGAGATGATGAAATATCAATTGAAAATTCAGATGGAAATGAAATGACTAGAGAAGAATGTGAAAATGTTTATGAAAAGCAAATACCAGGAGTTTCATTTAAAATGACATGGAGAAATCTTTCTAATATTACAGGAATTCCGTTAGAAGAAATAATGCAAAAATATGATGAAAAAATAAAAGAAGGATTAAGTCCTGATAAAGTTGTATTAAACTTGCAAGAAGAAGCATTAGATACTGATGACGATAATGACAAGAAACCAAAAAAAGTAAACAAAGAAGGAAAAGGAAAAGAAGGAAAAGGAAAAGTTGATAGAGAATTTGGCGATTGTAGAAAAGATAAAAGATGGGAGGAATAATGAATAATAATCCAATAGGAGTATTTGACTCAGGAATAGGCGGATTAACTGTTTTAAAACAGATTATTAAAATATTGCCAAATGAAAAGTATATTTACTATGCAGATGTAGATAATGTACCTTATGGCTTAAAAAGTAATGAACAGATTTTAGGATATGTAAAAAAAGCAGTAGACTTTTTTATTTCAAAAAAAGTAAAGGCAATAGTTATAGCATGTAACACTGCTACAAGTGTAGCAATTAATAAATTAAGAGAGGATTATTCTATTCCAATAATAGGAATAGAACCAGCTATAAAACCAGCAGTAGAAAACAGAAAGAATAAAAAAGTTTTACTGATGGCAACACCAGTTACAGTAAAAGGAGAAAAAGTTAAAGCCTTAATACAAAAATTAAATGCCGAAAATATTGTAGAATTAATGGCAATGCCTGAACTAGTAACATTTGCAGAAAAAGGCGAATTTGAAACAGATGAAGTTAGAGAATATATACTAAAAAAAGTAGAAAAAATTAATTTGGATGAGTATTCATATTTAGTACTTGGCTGTACACATTTTCCATACTTTAAACCAATGCTTAAAACAATATTTCCAGAAAATATATGCATAATTGATGGAAGTATAGGAGTAGCAAAAAGACTAAGAGAAACTTTAGAAAATAATCAATTACTGGGAAATAACAAACTAGAAATAGAATATTACTATTCAGGAAGACTAGTAAAAGAAAAATCAGAAATAATGAACAATTAGTTTTTTTATTTATCAATATAAATTATAGAAAGATAGCATCACCCAACTATATATTTTTTCTTTTCATAAAAAATATAATGTTCTAGGCAGCACGAACAATTAATTTTTTTATTCATCGAAAATAATATATAGTTGGGTGTTTTATATTTATATTATTATTATTATTATTATTATTTATAACTAGCCGTTTTGTATATTTTTAAAAAAGTTAAATCTCGACAGCCCATTGAGGCGGGGGAATACCCGCGTATGCCTTGGAGAGTTTAATCTTTTTAAAAAATATACAAAAGGTAGGCTAGATAAATTATTGTAATTTGCAATTTAAATTTTATATAAAACTCTTGAAAATTAAATTCTCTTATGTAATAATAAAAACAGTTAATTAAAGAAAAAGACAACGCAAGAAAATATAAAAGGAGAAATTACAAATGACGAAGCTTGTAATGATTGAGGCTGTAACACACACACACACACACACACACACACACAATGTAATTTAAAAGAAATAAGAAGAGCAGAAAACGAAGCTGCTTTACTTTGGATATATTAAAAGAGATGGATAGAAATTCATCTCTTTTTGCGTTGCAAAAAAATAAAGGAGGAAGAAAGATGGAGAAAAAGTTAACAAAAAATGAGAAAGGAATAACATTAGTTGCTTTAATAATAACAATAATAATACTTTTGATATTAGCAGTAGTAAGCATAAGAGCAATAACAGGAGATAATATTCTAGGAAAAGCAGAAACAGCAAAAGAAAAATATGAAAGTGCAAAAAGTAATGAACTAGATATATTAAAAGATTATGAAAATAACATTGGGCCAGAGAAGGTAAATATAGAAAAAATAATAAATAAGGCATATACTTGGGAGGCAAAATCAGATGGAAATATGATGATATATTCAATTATTGAAGATGCAGAAGGAAAAAAACTGAATTTAAAAGCAGTTAAAATAGAAACCGGCGAGGATGCAAGTTCAGAATACGAAGGAGGGGGAGCATATATAGTAACAGATTTTTCATCTGAATTTGATCCTATTACTGTATATTTAGATGAAAAAAAAGAAGAAATAAATTCAAGTAAATATATTAAATTAACATTTTCAAATGGCGATTGTTACTTTTCAGAGGAGTATTTGCTATTTAGTCCCAAAAGTGATAAAGAATATAGAAAAGAAAGTGATATGAGTGGATACATGGTAAGAAATGCTGATTATGATAAATATGTAAAATAACAAGTAGAAATTTAATTAAGGTCACCAAACTATATAATATTTTCTATTTATAAAGAATATAATATTATATAGTTTGGTGCTTTTTTGTATTATTCTAGAGTATTAGAAACTGACCTATAAACAAAGAAAGATATGAAAATATGGCAGGATAATTAGGTTTATATAGTACAAGAAGATTCAAAAATTTGACATAGCTGTAAAAATATGCTATAATTAAATAGTTGCTCTAAGAAAAAAGGAGGAATTATTATAGAGTTAAAGTTAAAAAATGTGTTATCAAATAAGGGGTTAATTATAATTCCAATGGCTATTTTAGGAATTGCAGTGTTTGGTAATGCATCATATGCTAGCAATAGCATAAACGACACTAAAGACAGGATTAAAGAAATAAAAATAGCACAAGAAATTAATATTGAAAAATTAATAAGAAATAAACAAACAAAATTAGAAACTAATTATCAAAGAGATATAACAAAAACAACTTCAAGAGGAAGTTCAGAAGAAAGAACCCAAAAACAAAACGAAGAAAAGACTACTACTTATAAAAAATTAAAAGACGTAAAAATTAGTAAAAACATGGACTTAACTGTAAGAACAGGAATATCAAAAGAGGATTTTAAAAAAGTAATAAAGAATTTAAAACAAGATACATCAAAATTCTTTTATAATAATGCAGATACAATATATGATTTATGCGAGAAATACCAAATAAACGAAATATTTTTCTGTGGATTGATATCAGCAGAATCAGGTTGGAACATTGCAGCAAACCATAGAAAAACACATAACTACATAAGTTTAATGTCAAAAGGAAAACTAATACATTATTCATCTGTAAAAGAAGGTCTAGAAGTTGCTGCTAAAAAGTTGCATTATAATTATTTAACACCAGGAGCAAAATTCTATGGAGGAAAAACTCTAGCAGGTGTTAAAAAGAAGTTCTGTCCATCTGGAACATGGGTAAATTTAGTTTATGGTAGAATGAGTCAAATGATGACTGCAGTAAATAAAGCAAAATAAAATATGGCTTTCAAGCCAAATAGAGCAAACCAAAGCAAGAGTATGAACTCTTGCTTTTTTTATACAAATGTAATATAATTTGTTTGAAAATTATAGAGGGAGAATGGCAATGGGAGATTTTGTACATTTACATATACACAGCGAATATAGTCTACTTGATGGAGCTAATAGAATAAAAGAATTACCTAAGGTTGCAAAAGAATTAGGTATGGATTCTATTGCAATTACAGACCATGGAGTTATGTATGGAGCAATAGAATTTTATAAAGCATGTAAAGAAGAAGGAATAAAGCCAATAATAGGATGCGAAGTATATGTTGCACCTCGTACAAGATTTGATAAAGAAGCAGGAATAGATAATAAATATAATCACTTGATATTACTTGCAAAAGATAATAATGGATATAAAAATTTAAGCAAAATGGTTTCAATAGGATTTACAGAAGGATATTATTATAAACCAAGAATAGATCTAGAAACTTTGGAAAAATATCACGAAGGTTTAATTTGTTGTAGTGCATGTTTAGCAGGAAGTGTGCCACAAGCGATACTTTCTGGTGATATGCAAAAAGCAGAAGAAACAGCATTATGGTATAAAAAGTTATTTGGAGATGATTACTATTTAGAAATTCAAACAAATACATTAAGAGAACAAGCATTGGTAAATCAAAAGATGGTTGAGTTATCTAAAAAACTTAATATACCACTAGTAGCAACAAATGATGCACATTATACAAGAAAAGAAGATGCATATAACCATGAGGTTCTTTTATGTATTCAAACTGGCAAGAAAATGTCTGATATAGATAGAATGAGGTTTGAAACTGATGATTTCTATATAAAAAGTCCGGAAGAAGTAAGAGAATTTTTTCCAAACTTACCAGAAGCCTTGGAGAATACAGTTAAAATTGCTGAAAAATGTAATGTGGAATTTGAATTTGGACATACAATACTTCCAAATTATGAAGTACCAGCGGAATTTCCAACACATTATGACTTTTTTAAGAAATTGTGTGATGATGGTATCAGAAAAAGATATGGAGAAGTGCCACCCAAAGGAATTTTAGACAGAATGGAATATGAAATATCAGTAATTAAAAAAATGGGATATGTAGATTATTTCTTAATTGTTTGGGATTTCATAAACTGGGCAAAATCTAACGGAATACCAGTTGGACCTGGGCGTGGCTCTGGTGCAGGTTCTATTGTTGCATATGCTATTGGAATTACAGATATAGACCCTATAAAATATAATTTACTTTTTGAAAGATTTTTAAATCCAGATAGAATAAGTATGCCAGATTTTGATGTTGATTTCTGCTATGAAAGAAGACAAGAGGTTATAGACTATGTTGCAAGAAAATATGGAAGAGATCATGTTTCTCAGATTATAACTTTTGGAACAATGTCTGCAAGAATGGTTATTCGTGATGTTGGAAGAGCTTTAGATTTTCCATATGCTGAAACAGATAAACTTGCAAAAATGGTTCCTTTTGCAGTACATATGACAATTGCAAAAGCAATGGAACAAAATAAAGAATTAAAGGAAATATACGAAAGTAATCAGGAAATACATAAATTGCTAGATATTGCTATGGGGCTAGAAGGAATGCCAAGACAGGCTTCTACTCATGCATGTGGTGTAGTTATAACTAAGGATCCAGTAGATACATATGTACCCTTGTATGTAAATGATGGAGCTATATCAACACAATATACAATGACAATTTTAGAGCAATTGGGACTTTTAAAAATGGATTTCTTAGGTTTAAGAACACTTACGGTTATCCAAGATGCAATAAATCTAGTTAAGAAGAACCGAGGAATAGATGTAGAATTTGACAAAGATATGAATGACCCAAAAGTATTTAAACTTTGGGGAGAAGGAAAAACAGTTGGTATTTTTCAGTTTGAAAGTGCAGGAATGACAAGCTTTATGAAGGAGCTAAAACCAGATAGTCTAGAAGATATTATAGCTGGTGTTTCTTTGTACCGACCTGGACCTATGGACCAAATACCAAGATACATACAAAATAAGTTAGATCCAGAACATGCTGTATATACTCATCCATCACTAGAACCAATACTTAAAGTAACGTATGGTTGTATGGTTTATCAAGAGCAAGTTATGCAAATAGTTAGAGATTTAGCTGGTTATTCATTAGGAAGAGCAGATTTAGTTCGTCGTGCCATGGGAAAGAAAAAGCTAGATATAATGGCTAAGGAAAGAGAAATATTTATACATGGTCAAGTAGACGAAAATGGTAATGTTGTAGTTCCTGGTTGTGTAAGAAATGGAATAGATGAAGTATCAGCCAATAAAATATTTGATGAGATGGCAGAGTTCGCTAAATATGCCTTTAATAAATCTCATGCTGCAGCATATGCAGTTGTATCATATCGAACAGCATATTTAAAAGCATATTATCCAGAAGAATTTATGGCAGCGACTCTTAATAGCTATTTAGGAAACCTAGATAAAATTCCACTATATATTGATGAATGTAGAAGAATGCATATTGAAATATTAAAGCCAGATATTAATAGAAGTATTACTAAATTTACAGTTGATAATGGAAAAATTAGATTTGGATTAGGAAGTATAAAAAATGTTGGAATAGCTGTTGTAGATAGTATAGTTGCCGAAAGAAAAAAGAATGGAGATTTTATAAGCTTTACAGATTTTTGTGAAAGAATTCAAGATGAAGCAGTAAATAAAAAATGTATAGAAAGTCTAATAAAAGCTGGGGCTTTTGATAAGTTTGGACAAACTAGAAGTACTTTACTTGCATCATTTGAAGAAATAATTGACACAATACAAGGAGCAGCAAAAAAGAATTTCAAAGGGCAAGTAAGTATGTTCGATTTAGCATCAATTGATGAATCAGAAAAAGAAGAATTAAAATATAAATTTACTGAATTAAAAGAATTCGAAGAAAAGAAGCTTCTTTCAATGGAAAAAGAAATGCTAGGAATATATATATCTGGACATCCATTAGAAAAAATGAGAGAGCAAATTGAAAAAAATAGTAATATAGATACAATTAAAATGCAAGAAATAATGGAGAATATAAAACTTGGACAAGAAGTAAAATATAAAGATGGACAAAGCGTTAAGTATATTGGAATAATAAATTCAATAAAAAAGAAATATACAAAAAGTAATAGATTAATGGTCTTTATTGGAGTTGAAGATTTATATGGAACAGCTGAGATTATAGCATTTGAAAGTGCATATCAAAATTCTGTAGATAGCATTGTAAATGATAATATAGTAATTGTTGAAGGAAGGCTAAGTATTAGAGAAGACGAAGAAGTAAAAATTGTAGCATATTCAATAAAAACATTTTCAGAATCAAAAGAAAGAGTTCTTATATTAAATATAGATAATCTAAATGAGAGCAAAAAGAAAAAACTTAGAGGAGCATTAAAATTCTTCTCTGGTGAAAAAAATAATATTAAAGTAAAAGTTAAAAATAATGGAGAACTTTTAAATTGTGGAACTATTTTTTTAAATAACGATATTAGATGTGAAATAGAAGACATAGTAGGAATAGAAAATGTTGAAATAAAAGATAGTGAAAATATATAAAAGAATATAATAAGATAAAATAAAGAGCGATTTTTTGTCGCTCTTTGTTTTATCTAAGTTTTTATAAGAATAACGCCTATAATTATTAAGATACTAATAATCAATTTGTAATATAGGTTCTTTCTGTTTTTATCTACAAAATATTCATAGATAGTATTTAAAATAGTTGTTAAAGTTAATAATGGTGCAACAACAGAGATGCTACCATA
The DNA here is from genome assembly GCA_934130435.1 of uncultured Clostridia bacterium. Classification (GTDB taxonomy): domain Bacteria; phylum Bacillota; class Clostridia; order TANB77; family CAG-508; genus HGM13634. The sequence goes on along the minus strand of CAKOYB010000005.1, from coordinate 3,359 downwards.
TTCATATGCTTTTACAGATGATATTAGCATTATACACCAAGCAAGGCTAACCATTAAAAACTTTTTCTTATTGTACAAGTTAAATTCTTCTTTTAAATCTTTAAAAGATAAATTATTAAAGACTTTTATTAATATAGAAGGAACTAAAACCGTAAATACAGTATAAATACCAATATTAAATTCTGTGGCAATATTAACATTTATAAACATTGCAATTGCAAATAGAAAGTTTGAAAGAACTGCCATAATAAAATATTTATTTAATTCTATTTTGCCAGATTTATTAACAGAAAGCAAAACATTTGCAATGATTATTATAACTATTCCTATAAACTTTTTTATTATAAAAGCTTCTTTAAGGAATAGAAATCCAAAAATTACTAAAAATACTGTTGAAAGCTGCTTTAACATACTAAAACTTGATGGGTCCAGTCCATATCTTGCTTCGATATTTAATCTATCTGTAAATGCGTATATTATTGTTACAATAGCTATTATTATATATGGCATAGTGCCAGAGGCAAATTTATATTCGAAAAATGGAGACAACAATAAAGCAAAAACAGCAGTAAAAAATTCGAGCAAAACAGTTAAAGCAGATGCATTTTTCATTGTTCTATTTAAATTCTTAAATTCTTGAGCAAAAATTGTAGCAAAGATTAAGTATAAAATAATCCAAATTATATAGTTCAATTTTTTTATCCCCCTAAATAGTATAACATATACATAATATTTTATAACAACTTAAAACTATATTGCAATACTATAGTTAGTAGAAAAAATAAGAAAATATATTTAATATATTCAATGTTTTTTTAAGATTAGACTATTATAATAAAACAAATAAAAGGAGGTAAGATTATGAAAAATAAAGTTTTAATATTTATAATAGGATTATTAGTTGGAGCGATTATATCAACTGTAGGTTTTATTATATATGAAAACAACAACAAACCTAGTCAAGAAAATTCTCAAATGATGCAAGGACCTGGTATGAATGGAAGTAATCAAGGAACACCACCAGAGAAACCAGCAGAAAATATGCAAAATGCAAATTCTAGTACAAATAAACTAAATACTACAAATGAAATGTAGGAGGAAATTATGAAAAAAGAAACGATTATAGAAATAATAATTGTAATTTGTTTAATAGCTATTTTAGTTGGATTATTATTTTATTTTAAAGGCTTAAGAAAAAACAATAGTAATCAAACTATACCAAATAATAAAGACAATATTCAAGAACAAACATCAAATGTACAAGCAAAAGGAAGCAAAGAAGTTGATGGTACTCTAGAAACATTATCAGAAAGCTATACAACATCAAACGCAGATGAGAGCACTATATTGGTTAAAAATAGCGCAAGTGCAACAATTAGTGGAGCTGAAGTTTCAAAAACTGGTGGAGATAGCACAAATACAGAAAATTCAGAATTTTATGGAATTAATTCAGGTGTTTTAGTTACCAGTGATTCTACAGCAATTATTAAAGAAAGTAATATAACAACAAATGCCAGAGGCAGTAATGCAGTTTTTTCAACTGGATCTAATTCAAGAATCTATATAAGCAATTCAAATATAACAACAACTGGAAGTAGTTCTGCAAGAGGACTAGATGCAACATATGGTGGATATATTGAAGCAGATAATGTTAATATAAAAACAACAGGTGGTAGTTGTGCTACACTTGCAACAGACAGAGGAGAAGGAACTATAATAGCTAAAAACTCAAAACTAGAAACAAACGGAAGCGGATCACCAGTTATATATTCAACAGGCGATATTTCAATATCAAATACTACAGGAACAGCTAATGGTTCTCAGATGGTTGTAATAGAAGGAAAAAATTCAGCTACAGTAACAGATTCTACTTTAAGTGCAAGTGGACTTGGAAATAGAGGAGAAACTGATAAAGCAGGAATAATGATTTACCAATCAATGTCTGGAGATGCATCAGAAGGAACAGGAACATTTAATGCAACAAATTCAAAACTAAGTATTCAAGCTAATTCTAGTGTGTATAAAACAGCACCAATGTTTTTTGTAACAAATACAAATGCTGTAATAAACTTAACTAAATGTACACTTTCATATGGAAGTAATGTATTAATTAGTAGCAAGGGAACAACACAATGGGGAAATTCAAGAAGCAATGGCGGAAATACAACATTAAATGCAAATGAACAAACACTTGAAGGAAATATTGATATTGATAACATATCAACATTAAGTATGAACTTAAATAATAGTTCTTACACAGGAACAATTAATTCTGCAAATACAGCAAAAGAAATAAAAATAAAACTAGATAAGAACTCAAAAATTACTCTAACTGGAGATTCTTATATAACTTCAATAGAAGATGAAGACGAAACTTATAGTAACATTAATTTTAATGGATATAAATTATATGTTAATGGAACAGCTATAAATTAATTTACTAAAAGTTGTCAAATGGGACGAAGAATTTTGACAGAAAAAAACAAAAATGCAAATCTTCTAAAACATAATCAAGATATGAATAAATTAAAAGAACTATATATTTATTAATTAGAATAAATGTATAGTCCTTTTTGTTTATATTTTCTTTTCATAAAAAATATAATGTTCTAAGTAGCACGAACAATTAGTCTTTTGTTTATCAATTTTAAATTATAGAAATATAGCATCACTCAACTATATATTTTTTCTCTTTATAAAAAAATATAATGTTCTAATTAGCATGAACAATTAGTTTTTTACTTATCAAGTTTTAAATTATAAAAATATAGCATCACTCAACTATATATTTTTTCTCTTTATAAAAAAATATAATGTTCTAATTAGCATGAACAATTAGTTTTTTACTTATCAAGTTTTAAATTATAGAAATATAGCATCACCCCAACTATATATTTTTTCTCTTTATAAAAAAATATAATGTTCTAAGCAGCACGAACAATTAGTTTTTTATTTATCGAGCTTTAAAGTATAAAAAGATAAACCCACCCAACTATATATTTTTTCTCTTCATAAAAAAATATAATGTTCTAAGCAGCACGAACAATTAATTTTTTTATTCATCGAAAATAATATATAGTTTGAGTGGATTATATTAGTATTTATTACTAGCCGTTTTGTATATTTTTAAAAAAGTTAAATCTCGACAGCCCTTTGAGGCGGGGGAATACCCGCGTATGCCTTGGAGAGTTTAATCTTTTTAAAAAATATACAAAAGGTAGGCTAGACAAAACATAATTTACATTCATAAATTTTGAATAAAACTCTTGAAAATTAAATTTTCTTATGTAATAATAAAAACAGTTAATTAAAGAAAAAGACAACGCAAGAAAAATATAAAAGGAGAAATTACAAATGAT